>NZ_CP104307.1:4465396-5103310 GCF_025252405.1 Flavobacterium sp. TR2
GTTTTTTTACTGTTTAATCGTTTATTTGTTAAATCGTTTAATCGTTTAATCGTTACTACCGATTAAACAATTAACCGGTTAACCGATTAAACTAATTTGTCACTAGGTGAACAACATCTTCACCATCGTTTTCTTTCCAGCTTACAATTACTTTTTCGCCATTGATAGCATCTACCTGACGGCCTCTATAATCGGGCTGAATTGGCAAATGACGGCTGAAACGTCTGTCTATTAAAACTAACAATTCAATTTCTGAAGGTCTTCCGAAAGATTGAATGGCAGTTAAGGCAGAACGAATGCTTCTTCCTGTAAACAAAACGTCATCGATAAAAATGACTTTTTTGTCTTCGACTATAAAATTGATTTGGGTTTTATTGGCTTCAAGCGGTTTATCAGTACGACGGAAATCATCTCTAAAAAAAGTGATGTCCAGATATCCTAAAGAAATTTCAGGAACCTTGTATTCGTTTTCTAATATTTGTTTTAAACGTTCAGCTAAAAAAACGCCTCTTGGCTGAATTCCAACTAAAATAGTTTCAGAGAAATCAAGATGTTTTTCGATTAACTGACAAGCCAAACGATGCAGTATGATAGTAACTTCTTTCGAATTAAGTAATACTTTTTGACTCATAAGTGATTGTAATGTTTGGTTGCGCAAATATACGGAATCTGATTTTATTTGTTGGGGTGTTGGGGTTGGAAATATTTTTTGACTTAAAAATGTTTATATTTAAAAAAGCTATTTTTAACAAAAAAAACACCATTAGACTCAAACCCACTAGACATCAAAAATGATTTACATTAATAAAAATACATTCCCATTTTGCTATGTAGAAGAGAAAAAATTTGAATGGGGAGAACCATACGAAGATATAACACCTATTTTCAATCTATCTATTGATCCTAAACTATCTGATCTTGAATACACAATCGAAGTCCTGGGTAAAAATAATTTCAAAAATAATCTTCTAAAACTTCATAACATATTAGTCAATAGAGAAGAAAATGTACGTATAGAAAATTTTAATGGTTTAATTACTAATAGAGAAATTTTGCTAAACAGAATTAAAACCTATTTAGATTCTAATTCAGCTAAAATCTCTCCTTGGGATTTAAATTATTATGTCTGTTTTAATGAAAACGATTATTTAGAATCAATTGAGAATGAAACGAAAAGAATACTATTATTTGAAAGAAAAGAATATTATTAAATAAAACTTATGGAAGAGTTTATTAAAATACCAAAAAACGTGTTTTTGTTAGATGCCTTTGGAGCTTTGCTTACTTCCATTCTACTCTATTTTATTTTTAGAAATTTCAACGATTTTTTTGGTTTATCTAAAGACATTTTTGAACGACTTTCAATTATAGCATTCATATTTTTCGCTTATTCAATTAGCTGTTATTTTTTAGTCAAACAAAATTGGAAATCGTTTTTAAAAATAATCTGTGTGGCTAATATCTTGTATTGCCTTCTCACATTTGGAGTTATATTATATAACTATAAAACTATTTCTATTTATGGAACAATTTACTTTCTAGCAGAAATAGCTGTAATTATTGGACTTGTCATTTTAGAAATGAAAATTATAAAATCAAAATCCTAAAACATTTCCAAAAAATTCTATAACACATTTTCCTGATTCGTGAAGTAATTTTAAGTATCAATTTAAAACATCAGAATCATGCAAAATAAAATACTAAGATTGTTAATGGTATTTGTAATACTGTTTTCATTTTCAAGCTGTGAAGTTATTGGAGACATTTTTAAAGCCGGAATGGGATTCGGGATATTTATCGTAATTTTTATCATTGCGATTATTATCTGGATTTTCGCCAAAATGTTCGGAAGCAAATAGTTATCAATTATCAATAAAAAAAAATCCCAAATTCCAATTTTTATAGCCGGATTGTTTTTTTGCCACAAATTACACAAATTAGCACAAATTTAATTCGTGGAAATTCGTGCAATTAGTGGCTATATTTTTAAACACAAAAAATCCCAAACTCCAAGTTAAATTGAAGTTTGGGATTTTTTTATGGGTGCCAAACTTTGACAAAGTTGCAAAGTCAACGATTGGAATTTGGAATTTAAATTATTGGAATTTAAAAATTAAAGATTGTACATCTTCTTTCTTTGTTCTTGAATTTTTTCATCATCAAGATATTCGTCAAATGTCATGTAACGGTCGATGACTCCGTTTGGTGTCAATTCTACGATTCTGTTACCAACTGTTTGCGCGAACTCGTGGTCATGCGTTGTGAAGATTACAGAACCTTTGAAGTTTTTCAATGAGTTGTTGAAAGCTGTAATAGACTCCAAATCTAAGTGGTTTGTTGGCTCATCAAGCATTAAAACGTTTGCACGCTCCATCATCATTCTAGACAGCATACAACGCACTTTTTCTCCTCCAGATAAAACTCTAGATGTTTTAAGAGCTTCTTCTCCTGAGAAAATCATTTTTCCTAAGAAACCTCTAATGAATACCTCATCACGCTCTTCTTCAGTTTTAGCGTACTGACGTAACCAGTCAACTAAAGTCAAATCGTTTTCGAAGTATTTATGGTTTTCAGCTGGCAAATACGCTTGGTTGGTTGTAATTCCCCAGTCAAAAGTTCCAGCGTCTGCTTTTTGCTCACCGTTTAAGATTTCGTAGAAAGCAGTTGTTGCACGCGAATCTTTAGAGAAAAGAACAATTTTATCGCCTTTTGCCATATTCAAATCAACATCTTTGAATAAAACTTCTCCTTCTACAGAAGCAGATAAGTTTTGCACATTCAAGATTTGATCTCCAGCTTCACGATCCTGATCGAAGATAATCGCAGGGTAACGACGGCTAGATGGTTTGATTTCGGCAATATTCAATTTCGAAATCATTTTTTTACGAGAAGTTGCTTGTTTAGATTTTGCCACGTTTGCACTAAAACGACGAATAAATTCTTCCAGCTCTTGTTTCTTCTCTTCTGCTTTTTTGTTTTGCTGAGCACGCTGTTTTGCCGCTAATTGGCTAGACTCGTACCAGAATGTATAGTTTCCTGAGTAGTGATTGATTTTTCCGAAATCAATATCAGAAATATGTGTACAAACCGCATCTAAAAAGTGACGGTCGTGAGATACAACAATTACAGTGTTTTCGTAGTTTGCCAAGAAGTTTTCTAACCAAGCGATTGTCTCGAAATCCAAATCGTTGGTAGGCTCATCCATAATCAGCAAGTCAGGATTTCCGAAAAGTGCCTGCGCCAAAAGCACACGTACTTTCATTTTTCCTTCCATATCACTCATTAAAGTATAATGATCTGCTTCTGTGATTCCTAAGTTAGACAACATCGCAGCTGCATCAGAATCGGCGTTCCATCCGTTCATTTCTTCAAACTGAACTTGAAGCTCCCCTATTCTATCAGCATTAGCATCATTATAATCTAAATAAAGCTCATCCATTTCTTTTTTAACAGCGTACAGCACTTTATTCCCCATCAAAACAGTTTCTAAAACCGTATGCTCGTCGAACATATTGTGGTTCTGGTTTAAAACCGACATACGTTTTCCCGGTTCTAAATGAATGTGCCCTGAAGTTGGGTCGATATCGCCCGAAATAACTTTTAAGAAAGTAGATTTCCCAGCACCATTTGCTCCGATAACTCCGTAAATATTTCCATGAGTGAAGGTTGTATTTACTTCATCAAATAAAACTCTTTTACCAAACTGAACTGATAAATTATTGACTGTTAACATGAATGTCTTTTTTATTAATTTGGTGCAAAAGTACGGAAAAAGGTTCAGAGTTGCAAAGAGGCAAAGGTTCTAAGTTTTTTATGCTTGTGAGGGGTTCTCGCAGAGGCGCAAAGACGCAAGAAAAGAACTTTGTGCTGAAAATAAAACCATATAAGCAATATAAGTTCATTTAAACTAAACTTATAATCTCTCATATGAACTTATATGGTTCAATAAACTACAACTTGCTTGCTTTGGTGAAAGCTCCTTCTAGGCTTTCAAAGTTTGGATTTTTGTTGCGGAGTTACTTGCGTGGGCTTCGACTCCGCTCAGCCTGACAAGCGTGCGTTGAAATGACAAACTGGATCGTTACTTATTGGTTTAAAAAAAACTTTGCGTCTTTGCGCCTTCGCGAGATTAATTTATGTTACAACTTGCTTGCTTTTACTAAAGCAACTTCTAGGCTTTCAAAGTTTGGCAATACTTTCGAAATCACTCCTTCTTTATTGATAATGAAATGTGTTGGGAAGGAATTTAGCTGTAAAGCAGTATTCATATATTCTTTCATATCTGGAATAACCGAATACGATAATGGTTTTCTTGCTAAGAATGTTTTTAATTGTTCTGCTGAATCTTCGGCTAGACTCATGAAAACAATATCTTTTCTGTCTTTGTACTCTGAAACCAATTTATTGACTTGCGGGAATTCTCTAATGCATGGTGTGCAGTGAATGTACCAGCATTTTATGACAATGATTTTTCCTTTCATGGATTCGTTGGTTACCAGATTTCCGTCTAAATCTTTAAAAGAGAATTTAGGAAAAGCTGTTCCTTCCATTTTATAATTTTTGTAAGCATCAAAACCTATTTGATTGATGGTGGCTTTTATGCTTGTATCTGTTTTGGGCAAGATTTTAAAAAGCTTGTAAACATATACGCTTTCTTCAGATTTTAATCGGATTGGAATAAAGTTCCCGTTTGCCAACTGATCTAAGAAAGCTTCTTTTGAAATTTCTTTTGAAGCAGCATCTAAAGCGGTAAAATCTCTCGAAAGCATGATTTTCTTACTTTGATAAACGGACCAATCTGTATATGTTTTTTGAATTTGAACGGGATCAACTTCTGGATTTCCGAATTTATTTTGACTGAAAGAAGTGGCAAAAATTAAAAGTGCGATTAGAATAGCGAATGATTTCTTCATGAAGTTTTATGCGATAATTGTAAAATCAAAAGTACTTAAAATAGTTTGCAATTAGGATCAATTGTAAAAAAATGGTTCGCAGATGATACGGATTCGCTATCGCGAAAACGCGGATTTTTGTTTGTTTTGTTGAGAAAAAAAATGGTTAATCAGTTTCGACAAACCATTTTTAATTATGCTTTTTCAAAAAATAATATCGCTAAAATTTACTTTTTGTTTTTTGGTAAAAAAGAAATATCCATATAATAGTTATCAGGATTTTTTGAATCTATTACCACTTTTATTTCATCAGTTTTTATATATTCTGTTGGGTCAAACCAAATATTGTCGCTTTCAAAAAAAAGGATTTTATTAGTTTTTGGATCCAGCCATTCTGTGCAAATAAAATAAGGATTACTGTCATTAAATGATACGCCTAAATCGACCTGAACATCGATAAACTTTGTGATAATACTTTTACCGCCTTGTTGTAAAAAATCTGTTTTCTTTTGTTTGGAACGATCAGATCGAAAAAACGAGAAACCTGTAAAAAAGAAAACTGCGCCTATAAGTCCTAAAATTGTTACTCCTAAATACAGGGTATAAAAATCATTGATGCTAGCATCATTAGGGTTCGAGGGATTATACAAAACTTCAACTCTTTCACCTTTGGTGAAACCTGATGGATTATTACTCGTATTAGATGAAAATTTAATTCGTTTCCCCTCTTTAGTGACAAAAGACACAACAGTTCTATCATTTGCCGAGTCACTTAAAACGATACCCGATACAAGATTTGCTTTTTCTATACCCTCCCTATTCTTGTGATAAATATAAAAGGTTTGCGCCCATATCATCAAACCCATTATGCAGAAAATATATTTTAAACTAAAAAAGCTGTTTTTCATTTTTTAAGAATTAAATTTTAATGCAAAATACTTCTAAAAAAATTACATCTATTATAGTTTCTGTTTTTTTATTACTGTGAAAACAAAAAAAACCTGGCAACAAAAATTGCCAGGTTCATAATGCGCTACTTGAGGCAAAAACCAAATAACAAATTACCTCAATTCACAGCATTTAAGCGAAATAAAAATTAGGTTAAAAAACAAATAACCAAACTCAATTTTAACCGTCCCAATTTTCTTATTTCTAAATTTTCAATCATTTTATTTTAGTTTAAAAAGTTCATTACTTTCAATGACTTTTTGTGTCCTGATTTATCTGTCACTATCACAACAAAAATCTGTTTGCTAGCAAAACTTGGGCTGTTAAGCAGTACTTCTTTGTTGTTTTGAATATTTCTATGGCTTGTAACATTCTGTCCTATCGTATTGAATACATCAACCTGAGCAATTTCTTCTGTCTCGTTAGACACAGATAATGTATTGTTTCTAAAATAAGCTACAGTGGTATTGCTTTCAGCCGTTATATCTTCTACAGCCAGTGTTTTTGCTGTTGCTTGCGATGCGAAATAAGCTGCGTACGCTTTAGACAATTCAGATGAGTTCCCGCAAGAAGATGCGTCCCAGTTTACAGACCAAGTCATTAAACCTCTTAACGAAGGATATGGTCCGCCTGGCTGCATCGTGTATGTTCTTCCTGAGAAATTGGTTCCGTTTCTTAAATAATCCATAGCATTTATTCCTTCTGTTGGAGTCAGATAGCCGCTACCTGCTGCACTTGGACAAGCTGGCAAGGCAATAAGGACTTTTGAAGCTGGCAAGCCGTCAAAATGCATTCCTGTTGAACCAATGTTATATCCTTTGATCACCATATCAGTTAAGGCTGTAACCATGTTTGCTTTCTTAGCCGAACCATAATACTGGCCATCCAATCCGTTTTCTCCTCCTGTATTGTACAATTGCACCGCCAACAGATCTAACTCGTTACGCAAGTTTTGAATGATTGGCAAGAACGAACCGAAAGTGTCTGTATAAGTAGTATATCCTCCTTGTACGTATTGTGTTTCTGGAGCTGCAGTTAACAAGAATCCTGGGCCATAGTATGCTTTTAATTCTTTAAATGCATCTACTACGTTTTTCAATCTTGGATAAGCAGAAATACCTGCATAAGAAATATCTCTTAAACTTCCTGCGCTAAAATTCATCGATCCGCCTTCAAAATCAATATCAACCCCATCAAATTGGTACTCGTCAATAATGGCTTTTAAACCATTAACGAAAATATTTTTCTGAGTTACATTTTCTAAAACAACGTGACCATTTTGACCTCCAATAGAAACAATAACAGGAACTCCGCTGTCTCTTAAAGTTTTGATATCATTTTTCAGCAATTGCTTGTCGAAAACACCATTAGTCAAATATCTTGCATCGTTTGTAGTCAAGATTGGCGTATAACCGTCACGATTAACGGTTTCTACGAAAGCATAATCGACTACGTTAAACTTACTTCCCTTTATTTGAGAAAAATATAGGAATGGGGCTGAAGTGTTTTCCCAAGAATGCGCATACCCTAAAATAATTTTAGAAGGAAGCGGTATGAATCTATTGCCACTTATTGTTGCAATTTTAATAGTGTTGTTTAATGTCGTTACAGCAGCTTTATTATCGGTTGCTTTGATTACAACCGGATAATCCTGATAAGCAGTTGGCGTAAAATTATACGTATAAGTATTATTTGTACCTGCTGTCATATTAAATGTGCCTCCGTTTATGGTAATGGTAACGCCTGAAACAGTTCCGTCGCTATCAACAGCTGTAACTGAAATTGGAACGGCTTGGAAAGAGCTTTGATATACCGTAGTATTTGATGGTGAATTCCAAATAATTACAGGCAATGCATTTGGGCAATTTGCACCCGAACAAGTTAATGTAAAACTATACGATTTTGAATCTGTAGTTCCGTTTGATGCAGTAGCCGTAACCGTTAAGGTATGACTTTGCGAGAACTGATTTGCCACTGGTGTCCAAGTCGCTGTATAAGTTCCAGAAGAATTGGTAGCGCTTATAGTTTGGCCGTCTAAACTAAATACCACAGAAGAGATTGTAGTGGCATCGGCAGCACTCAAGCCAACACTTGCAACAAAATTAATCGATGATCCTAAATTTATAGCAATCGCCGAAGCTGTTGGTGCTGTAATGGCAACCACTGGCTTAGTTACAACCGTTGTTTGCGTATTAAAATTATAAACTGTTGGCGTTGTTGGAACAGCAAAGTTTGCCAGATTATTTGGGTAATAAGCTACTTCTCCGTTTTGCCAAGAGTTTAATTTCAAACTCAAAATTTGCGTATAACCTGCTACAACTGAATTATCGAAAGCATAATTTCCTGATGCGTCTGTTGTTGCTAGAACACTTTTCCAGTTGTGCGTGTTATCTGTCCATGGCACAACCAATTCTACTTTTGCATTGGCTACTGGCGTTGAACCATTTTTCACAGTTCCGCTGATTAAATTTGCAGCTGCCGCCAATGCTGCTTTGGCCGTTGAACTTGTATTAAAATTATAAACCGTTGGAGTTGATGGAACTGGAAAGTTTGCCAAATTATTTGGGTAATAATTTACTTCTCCGTTTGACCAGGTATTTAACTTCAAACTTGTAACAGTGGTATAACCATCTGTAACAGCATTATCAAAACTGTATTTTCCTTGTGCATCTGTTGTTGCTAGGACACTTTTCCACGGATGTGCATTATCTGTCCATGGCAAAACGATTTCTACTTTTGCGCCAGCTACTGGAGTTGTTCCGTTTTTAACTGTTCCACTGATTTTGCTCGTAGTTGTTGCAGCATCTTGAGTAAAATTCAATGTTTTATTAGCATTCAAGTTAGAATAAACTGTAGATGCTGGTGTAAATGTTTGACCTGTTAAAGCAGCTGTTACAGTATAATTTCCGCCGGAAGCTAAAGTCAATGAATATGCTCCGCTTGAATTGGTTGTTGCTGTAACATTTCCTGCTGTAGATGATGCAGTTACTGTTACGCCAGAAACTGGAGTTGTTCCGTTAAGAACTGTTCCGCTTACCGTGTACGTTACTACTGCTGGTCCTTGAGTAAAATTAAGCGTTTTGTTAGCATCAATTGCATTATAAACTGTTGAAGCTGGTGTATAAGAAAATCCAGATTTTGCAGCTGTAACGGTAAAATTTAATCCTGCTGTTAAACCTGCAACACTGTAAGTTCCGCTTGTGCTTGAAACTGCTGTTAAAGTTGTGCTTCCAGAAACTGCCGAAACTGTAACACCAGAAACTCCTGTTGTTCCGTCTAGAACGGTTCCGCTTACTGTGTAAGTTGGTTGAGTTCCGTTAATTACAACCGCTGTTTGGTTAACTGTAACATTTGTTAACGTTACTGGAGTAAATGTATAACTTGCTTTTACTGCTGTAAGCGAATAGTTTTGCCCTGAAGTTAAATTATTGAATGCAAAATTCCCTGTAGCAGAAACTACCGTCTGAATTACCGCATTGCTTGCATTACGCAATTCAACCGTAACATTGGTAACCAAAGCTGATCCGTTTTTTACAGAACCAGAAATGCTAACCGTTCCAGGAACAACGCTTCCAAAAGAAGTGTCAACTTGGTTTAATAATGAATTTGGAATTGAACCTCTAGTATCTTGAGATAATTCCCAAATCATACCTCCAGCTAAGTTTCTTGATTTTATATACTGAACTTTTAAATCCATTGACTGCTTATCTTCATAAGAAATAAATTCTTTTGTAGTAGCATTATATAAGTAAGGAACTTTAGTAGTATTATCAAAATAGCGAACCCACCCTGCCGAAGCTGCAGATGGTGTTACCATCATTGTATTAGGATCTAAATAGGCATGAGAATTCGTAACAGGGTTTCCGACTAAATCACAGATTTCGATACTTCCAGATTTTTCGCAAGCTCCAGAACCATCCCATGTTCCTGTTGGGTTCTGCGGATTTGTACATCCTGGAACCGTATATCTTGGCGCTGCAACAAATAATCCGTTTGTTGAATTTGCAGCAACGTTATCAAATTTCTTTCCGTAAAAAGGCAGTCCCATGATCAATTTATTGGCAGGGAAACCAATTACATTTAAATATTGATTGGTTAATTCGTCTAATGATTCAGATTGCGTTGCGCCATACAACGGATCGTTTGGATTTCCACTAGCATATAAAGGTGCATTGTAACAAGTTTTATCGTACCAGTTACCGCCAAAATCATATCCGAAATACGTAATATAATCACAGTAAGTCGAAATATCTTCTGTCATTCCGTATTGTGATCTATTGTTTGGTCCCAAATACTGTTTTGAAACATTTCTAACGTTGTTTCCTGCAGCTATTGTAATAAGTTTATTTGGCATTGCCTGACGCATGGCTTTCAACAGAAGCACTAAATTTTTATTATCGTCAGGGCTGTATTTTTGTGGAGGAACAGGCGCGCCATTTACTATTTCTGTACCGTCAGTTCCGCCTGAAAGAGGATACTCCCAGTCAATATCGAAACCATCAATAAATGGATATGTAGTAATGAAGTTTGCCATATCTGCTGCTAAAGCTGCTCTTGCTACAGGACTTGCAGCAATTGGAGAAAGATCTTGACCTTTTGTCCAGCCCCCTACAGAGATTAAAACTTTTAAATGCGGATACTTTTCTTTCAATTTCATTAAATCATAAAAGTTTCCTTTTACTGGTGCATCCCACGGAATTCCACCTTCCATATGCTCAAAATCAGCATACGTGTCTAAACATTTTAATTTTGTATTCTCAGGATGCGCAGGATCATAAGTGGTGCCATAAAAAGAATAATTTAAATGCGTCAATTTACTTCCATCAATTTTCGGAACATTGAAATCCCGGGCATAAATAGACCATTGTGCATAATACCCTACTACTTTTTTTCCGTGGGCCGGTTGTGCCAACGCAAGTAAGGGAAACAGTAACAAAAAGAGCAATCTGTAATAATGTTTCATAATTAATAAATATTAGTTAATAGAAAATAAATAATTGGGCCACAGCAGCGTTACGCTTCTGGGTTTCGCTCAACTGCAGGTTGGAAGGCTGCTGTCGATTGGAAATAAACTCAAATTAAATTCTATAGATAAATATTACTATTACTGATTCATACATAATCATTAGCCAATAGTAGTGATTGATATTTATTTATAATTTTTAAAAAAATTAATGTTAAATACAAATGATAAATTTGGGACGACTCATCAATCTATACTCTTTATATTGTCATGTTTTAGTGTATTCTTTCTATTTGGTTTTTTAAAGGTTAATACTTCGTTATTGGTTATTGTTTATATTAAATTATTATTGATTATATCTGATAATCGTTCTAAAAAAAAGACTTCAAAATTGTAATTACCCCTGCCATAAGTATGGCAGAGATAATCAACACTCTAAAAAAACATTAGCAGCTCAAAAACGTACTAAATACTAATTCAAATCCAACTCTAAATTAATTTCTTTAAACTCTCATAAACAGATAGTTCTACATCTGCATGATCTTTTGTATTGCATTGTTCTATCAATTTTTTCAGATCTGCCGGTGCTAAAGTTGATTTATTATCCAAAACCAATAACAATTCCTGAGAAGCATCATTCAGTTTTTTAGACAATGGTAATATTGGCTGCACCAATGGCGCGTTATTGCTTATTTCTGTTAATCCTTTGTGAACTGCAATCCACTTAGCGAAAAATGCAGCTACTTTGGCTTTATTATCTGCCGATTTATTGGCTAAATACTGATTTACAGCTGCGTCAAAAGCTAATGCATCTTTTGCGTCTGGTCCGCAAGCATCTGCAAATAAGGTAAACGGAGAATACATTTGATATTCTGTTCCGCCTTTATTACGAGTATAACCTTTTAATGGTTCGCTTACATTTGAAAAATCTTCCAATGATTTGATATCCTGATTATTTGCAATATTTCTTAAAATCACATCTTTATTGCGAATATGGGTAATGCCTAATTCTTCTAATCTAAAAGAAATTGTTTCCAAACGTTTGCGCATATTTTCTACATCTACAACATCTTCTGCAGACCATAATCTTTCTGCTATTGCAGCGGTTCTTGGCCAAATTCTAGAATCGATAGTTGTTGGTGTAGCCAATTCTGACCACATTGTTGCTTCTCCACCAAGAATTCTTGCTTTTTCGTCGCTTGTTAAATTAGCCCCTTTTGGCATCGGATCATTTAAGTAATGACTTGCAACTGGATACATCAAATCGATATAATACCCGTTTGATAAAACTGTTTTGTATCCTTTTTTAACAGCATCAATCAAAGATTGTCCTGCCGGCATTCCTTCATTTGGACCTCTCCAAGAATGCACAATCGCTTCTTTAGATAAATCTTTTGTCAAAATTTCTTCCCACCCCATTAATTGTTTTCCGTGTTTCTTTAACATCGGAGCCAATTGCATTGTGAAATACGTTTGCAGTTCGTGGTTGTTTTTTAAATTATGTTTCTTTTTGAACTCTTGAATTTTTGGATTTGCATCCCAGTCCTTTCCTTCATTTTCATCTCCTCCAATATGGAAATAGGCACCTGGAAATAATGGGCAAACCTCATCAAAAACTTCGCTTAAAAGTTGGTATGTTTTAGGATTTGAAGGATCTAATGTTGGAGAAAAAATTCCCGCATTTCTTTCAATTCCATAGGTAGCAATTGCTGTACCTTGAATATTTTTTTCGGATGTTCCTCCTGTCAGCGTTATCACTTTGCTTCCAATTTCCGGATAAGCAGTTAAGATTGCAGATGCGTGACCTGGAACATCTATTTCTGGAACAATCAAAATACCGCGCTCATCGGCATATTTTACGATATTTTTAATTTCCTCTTGTGTGTAATACATTCCATCCGAAGCTACTTGAGTAAATCTTGGATGTTTTTTCATTTCAATTCTCCATCCTTGATCATCAACTAGATGCCAATGAAAAACATTCATTTTCATTGCTGCCAAAGCATCAATATTTCTTTTAACCACATCAATAGGCTGAAAATGTCTTGAAACATCCATCATTAAACCTCTCCATGTAAATCTTGGAAAATCTGAAATTTTTGAAACTGGAAAATAAAAAGATTTTGAGTTGTTCTGAAGCATTTGCAATAAAGTCTCCAAACCATGCAAAGCCCCTAAATCGCTCGAAGCATTTAGAGTAATTTTGTTTGAAGTAATGTCTAAATGATAGCTCTCATCTTCATACAAACCAATTTTACCGCTTTTGGTGCAATTGATCTGTAATTCTGCATTAGGCACTTCATTTAATTTTTCAATAAAACCTTGTTCGAAAAATATACCTGTTCTACCATCTAAACGGCGCAAAAAACGAGTTACTCCTCCAAAAATTCTTGGATTTGGATTTCCTGTAATGTTTACTTTAAAGTTTTTACTTAAATTAAAATTACCGTCATTAATAGCAACACTCTGAGGCCAAGGCATAAGATTTAGCTGCTCTTTCTGGACTTGAGCACCTGCCGATATACCTGCAAATAATAGTACAAATAAATATTTCATTTTTCTTTTTTTTTGGCGGATAGTTTTAAGCATCCATAATTTATAAAAAAACAAAACTCAGAATGATTTCAGCTTTACCTCACTGCTAGGAGACCAATCTGAATTTTGCTATTTGATTCATTAGAAAACAAATCGTTTTTTTTTAGTAATCAAAACGTTTAAAGGCTTCAATTGCTTCATATTCAGCCAAACCTAACTCATCGTACAATACGGCTGTGTTTTTATTTCGATCTTCTGCTCTAACCCAGAATTCACGAGAATCATTTCCTTGAAACATTACCCTGTCTTTTTGAGACTGATGGTGTAAAATGGCATGGCGTTTCAATAAAACCTCGGATGGGCTCAAAGGAACTGCCATATCTATTTCATGAATGTCCCATTCGTGCCAAGCGCCTCTATAAAGCCATAACCAACAATCGTCCATGTACGGTTCTGATTTCAGTTCTTTTAGTGCCGCAAAAATGGCATTTAAACAAACTTCATGCGTTCCGTGCGGGTCTGCAAGATCTCCAGCAGCAAAAACCTGATGCGGTTTTATTTTTGCAATGATATCTTTTACGATCGCAATATCTTCTGGCCCTAACGGATTCTTTTTTACTTGTCCTGTTTCATAAAATGGGAGATCCAAAAAGTGCGTATTCTCATCTTTCAATCCGATATATCGTGTTGCTCCGTAAGATTCTCTTCTTCTGATAAGTCCTTTTAGCTTTCTAACTTCTAAGGAATCGATCTGGTTTTCAGATTTGTTATTTAGAAATTTGATAACCGATTTGAAATTGATGTCTGCTTGGCCTTCTCCAATAAAATCACTGGCTACTTCTGCAAATTTTAACGCCTCATCATCTGAAACCGCAATATTTCCCGAAGTCTGGTAAACCACATGAACATCGTGTCCTTGTTTGATTAATTTTGAAAATGTTCCTCCCATAGAAATCACATCATCGTCTGGGTGCGGACTAAAAAGTATGACTCTCTTTTTTGCCGGATTTGCCCTTTCTGGACGAAATGAATCATCTGTGTTTGGTTTTCCTCCTGGCCATCCGGTAATGGTATGCTGTAAGATATTAAACATATTAATGTTCATATCGTAAGCAGAACCTTCCTGAGCCAAAAGGTCAGACATTCCGTTATTGTTATAATCACGGTCAGTCAATTTTAAGATAGATTGCTTTGTTTTTTGACATAGCCAAACAATCGCTTTACTTTTCAATTCAGGTGTCCAAAGACATTCGCCAACTAACCAAGGTGTTTTGAAACGGGTGAGTTCTGAAGCTGCAGATTGATCTAAAACGAAAGTTGCATTTGGGTGATTCTGTAAAAATGTAGCTGGAACTTCTGAGCTGATATCTCCTTGAATAGTTCTCTTGATAATATCTGCTTTGTTTTGTCCCCAAGCCATCAAAACAATACGCTTTGATCTCATGATAGTCGAAACTCCCATTGTTATGGCACGTTTCGGCACATTATCAATACCATTAAAAGCTGATGATGCATCGACTCTTGTGATATGATCTAAAGTAATAATTCTAGTTCCTGAATTAATATGCGAACCTGGCTCGTTAAACCCAACGTGTCCAGTACGGCCAATTCCTAATAGTTGAAAATCGAGACCGCCCGCATTTTTAATATTCATTTCATAATCGATGCAGTATTGATTAATTTCATCGATTGCTACAGTACCATCAGGAATATTAATATTTTCAGGTTTGATATCAATATGATTAAAAAGATGCTCATGCATGAAATAATGATAGCTCTGATTGTTCTCCTTAGTCATCGGATAATATTCATCCAGATTAAAGGTGATTACATTGCTAAAACTAAGTCCTTCTTCTCTGTGCATTCTCACTAGTTCCTCATAAACTTTGATAGGAGAAGAACCTGTTGCCAGACCTAAAACGCAAGCTTTATTTCTTTCTTGCTTAGATCTAATTAGCTGCGCAATTTCCTGTGCTACAATTACAGAAGCTTCAATAGAACTTTTGAAGATTTCGTTATGAATTTTTTCAAATCGAGTTTCTTCAAATTTTCCCGCGCTTTTGTAACTAATATCAGGTTTTATTTCTAAAGCACTTTTCATTTCTTTTCTTTTTTGTAGTATTACCATTTTTGGTTTTAAGAATGGTATAGACAACTTTCGCCATCTATACCATACCACTAACCAAACTTAATATTCTTTTTCTTAGAACTTGTTTACTCCAGTATCCCACCAAAGTCTTGTCGCTCCAGTATCAGGACCTCCTAAAAGCTGAACCCCTTGAGCATAACCTGTTGGATTAGAAGTTTTCTCATTTACATAGAAATTCAATCTTCTTACAAACGTTCCGTTAGGAATTTTTCCTCCAGAGAAGTTATTTGCTGGCAAGAATAATTTTGGATATCCAGTTCTTCTTGTCTCTGCCCAAGCTTCTTGACCATCAGGGAAACCAGCGATCCATTTTTGAGTAATAATTTTTTGCAGTTTAACTTCATTAGAAGCCGATTCAGACCATTTTACTGTCACTAAATTTTGCGCTGCAATATTATTCGCTGCATTTAACGGATCAGTAAAGTTTGCTGGCATTGAAGTATCGTCATTAATATAAGCAGATGCATCTCCTGCTGCTAACTGAGCAAATGAAACTGCAATTCCCGCTTCGTAAAATGATTGAGCAGATCCGCCAACATTCCATCCTTTTAATGCTGCCTCAGCTTTTAAGAAATAAGATTCAGATGCATTAAACCAAGGAATCAAGTTATTTTCTACGATTGGACCAACTTTAGAGAATAAATCTGCTTTTGCAGTTCTATAATTAGCATCAACTAAAGTTCCCATTCTAATACCTTGATAAACACCTCCAGTTGCTTGATGGAAGAATACAGCTCTTCTTGGATCATTATAACCGTTCATGATAGATGTAATGGCTCCCCCTGCATTAATATCTGCCCAAGGACCTGTATAAGTTTTAACAGGATGCTCAGCGATATAAGCCATGTTATCAGCATTAGAAGTAATTACTCCTAAACCAGCCAATGCAGCTTCTCCTTCAGCTTTTGCTTTTACAGGATCAACATTAGAAATACGCAATGCTAAACGTAATCTTAAAGAGTTAGCAAATTTTACCCATTTCTGAATATTTCCAGATGCAGTAGTTCCGTCTGTTGCGTCACCTGCTGCAAAGAAAGTTGCAGAAGCATCTGCCGCTTTTGGAGTTAAAATGTCAATCGCCGTTTTTAACTCTGTAAAAAACTGATCGTAAACTGCTTTCTGAGAATCGTAAGGAGTTGTTCCATCAGGGTTTCCAAAACCTGAATATACGATTGGTCCGTAATAATCTGTTGTTTTATGCATTGCATATACTTTTAAGATCAAAGACCAAGCATAAAACTGAGGATATTTCTCTTTTGTTAATTTCTCAAGATTATAGGCATTTACCATCTCCTTTTGGTACTTCTGAACCCATTCAGCACCGTTCCATCCATCAACAAGAGCATAAGTAGAGTTATTACTGTTACCCGCAAAATCGTGAGGAGTTCCCATGTATCCTGAAAAGATATCTGCATTTAAGTTAAACTGAATATCTCCCTGCCAATCATCAGCAACCAAGATATACATTCCTCTCTGCATTGTCTTAAGAGGCGCTTTAACCTGATTAAAATCTTGTTCTAATTGTTCGTTGCTAAAGCCAGTCTCATTGGTATTTATGTCTTCAAAGTCTCCCGTACAGCTACTTAATGAAAGAGCTAAAACTGAACCTAATATTAATAATTTATTTTTCATCTGTGAATTTTTATCGTTAATTAAAATCATTTTTATTGATTTATAAGCCAACCCATTAAAGAGTTACTTGTTTATTATTTTACATTATTTCTACATTCAATCAATAAACAAGAGTCTTACAACAACCAGAAGGTTTTGTCCTTTATTAATTATTTTAGAAAGTTAAATTCAAATTAACACCTATACTTCTTGTTGAAGGCAATCCGAAAATATCAACACCTTGCAATCCTTCTCCTGAACTTAATGTTACGTTTGGATCAAATGGAGCATCTTTGTAGAAGAAAAATAAGTTTTTACCAACAAGAGAAACATTCACTGCTTTGAAGATTGTAGTTTTACTGAAATCAAAAGTATATCCTAGAGAAAGCTCGCCTAATTTAACATTTGTTGCTTTGTACATATATTCTCCAGTAGCACCAGCTCTATCTCCAACTGAGCTATAGTAATTTTGTGCAGACATTGTTGTAACTGGAGTTCCGTTTTCATCTATAGCATTTACTTTAACTCCACCAGCAGCTCTTGCATCGCCACTAGCTTTAGATACACCATAAGAATCAAGCATTGCTTCTGTCATACTCATTACATTACCTCCAAATCTACCGTCAATAAGAATATTTAAGAATACTTTTTTGTATTTGAATGAGTTTGAAAAACCTAACATAAAATCAGGGTTTGAACTTCCCATGTCTACCCAGTCCGTTTTTTGAACTAAAGCCTGATCTCCAACACCAGCAAGCAACATTTGACCTTGTGCGTTTCTCAAAATATCTTTCCCCTGAATTGTCCCGAATGGTTGTCCAACTTTCATAACATATCTGTAACTATTTGGATCTCCGTTAGTCAAAATAACTGTATTAACTTCGCCATTTGCACCTGTACCTAAGCTAAGAACCGTGTTTTTATTTGAAGCATAATTCAATCCAAGATCCCAAGAGAAATTCTCATTTTGAATTGCTTTACCAGTTACTGTAATCTCAAAACCTTTATTTTCGATACTACCAGCATTGAACGCATAATTAGTATATCCTGTAGTATTTGGAATTGGCGCCGGAGAAGTAATTAATTGATTTTTTGTTTCATTTCTGTAGTATGTAAAATCAAATCCAATTCTGTTATTTAAGAATCTCCATTCTGTACCAAATTCATATGAATTTTGCATTTCTGGCTTCAAAGAAGTTCCTGGCTGAGGACCAACTATTGGTGCTGTAACGATACCACCAACTAAAGTATTTACTGGTGAAGTTAAAAAAGGAGAAATATCATTACCTACTTGAGCAAATGAAGCTCTAACTTTTGCATAACTAATTGCTTCAGGCAATGATACCATTTGGCTTAAGACAGCTGATAAACCTACTGAAGGATAAAAGAAACTTAAATTATCTGTATTTACCAAAGTTGATGACCAGTCGTTTCTTCCAGTCAAATCAAGATAAACCATGTCTTTGTAACCAATCGTTGCACTTGCAAAAAGTGACTGAACTTCTTTTTTACCACCAATAGTATGAGCATTTCTTTCTGCAGATACAAAGTTTCCTGTATTAAACCAGTTTGCATTTACAAGTCCATTCTTTTGACCTGAATCGCTGATGTAAGCATCATTGATTGTAGATTTTGTAATACTTGTACCAAGGTTAGCGCTGAATGAGAAATCATCACTGAATTTTGTATTGATAGTAGCAATTAAATCACCATATAATTGATTACTTTCACTATCTGAATAGATATATCTACCTGTAGATGGTGCCAAAGTTTCGTTTGTACCAGCATACATTCTTTTGTCAAAAATGTTATCAAATTTATTATAACCTCCTCTTGCTTTAATGCTCAACCAATCAGTTGCTTTATATGTAATAGCAGCAGAAGTGATTAAAGATTGGTTTTTATCGATTGATTGATTTCTGTTTAAAATCCAACCTGGGTTTTGAATAATATCAGATGTCTGAGAAGGCCATCTTTGAGTCATTAAGTTTCTTGCTGGATCGAATACTTCAAAGTTTTTATAGTAATCGTTAAAATCATTTCCTCTTGGGAACAAATAAACTCCTGTCAATGGGTTGAAGTACAATCCGTTTGTTGGTTTGTTTATAATTTTTTGCTCTGCATAAGATATAGCACCATCAATAGTTACTTTATCATTAAATAATTTAACGCTTTGACGAAGTGCAATATTATTTTTCTTGAACTCGTTTGTTGGAATTACTCCGTCAACTTTAGTATTTGCATAAGTAAGACTAGTTGACATTTTATCAGATCCTCCATTTACAGATACAGAGTTGATCATAGTAAGACCTGTATTGTAAAAATCTTTTACATGGTCAGGAGAATTTTTAGCAGCTCCCCAAGTTTTGTCAGATGTTGGATCTGCTCCATAACTAGTTTGAAATTTTGGCAATGAAACTACATTATCAACAAATACACTCGCGTTGTAAGCTGCTGTTACGTTTCCTTCTTTTCCTTTTTTAGTTGTAATTACGATAACACCATTTGCTCCTTGAGAACCATATAAAGCAGCTGCAGAAGCTCCTTTAAGAACTGTCATCGATTCAATATCATCAGGGTTCATCATAGAGATTGCATCTCCACCATCTCTGTTTCCTCCAGCTGTATCACCAAAAACCTGATTTGCTTGAGCTGAATTAGAGTTCAACATTGGAATCCCGTCAATAACATATAAAGGCTGGTTATTTGTCGCAGATGAGTTACCACGTATTGTCACTTTTGCAGCTCCACCAGCTCCAGCAGAACTTTTTCCAACGATAAGACCTGCAACTTTACCAGATAAACTGTTCATTAAGTTGGCATCCTTAACTCTTGTAACCTCATCTCCTTTAACTTCCTGAGCTGCGTACGTTAAAGTCTTTTTTGATCTTTTAAGTCCTAATGAAGTTACCACTACTTCATTTAATGCGTTTGATGCAGCCTGTACCATTTTTACATTTATTGTAGAAGCATCGCCTACAACTATGTTCTGTGTTCCAAGACCTACATAACTAAAAACTAATGTTTGTCCTTTTTGAACTTCAATAGTGTACAATCCGTCAAAATCGGTAGTTGTTCCTTTTTGACTTCCCTGTACCAAAACAGAAGCTCCTGGTAATGGCATACCTTCAGAATCTGTAATCACACCTTTGACATTTTTTACTTGTGCAAGCGAAACTTGCGCAGTAAAAACAATCATAAAGATTAAGAAAATTTTTTTCATGTTTAATTTATTTTGTTAGTTATGAAGTAAAATTATTCTTAAGGCATTGTTAAAAAAAATAAATTAAACCAACAGCAATAAAATTTAAACGAACGACATAAATCATTCAATAATACGCTTTACGAAAACGTTCTAATAGAAAAATTAAACACCAATATCCTTTTTTTGCGAAATTTTATTTAAAAAAATTGGCATTTTGCAGTTAATTGTTTAAAGTTGCACTATATTTCAATATTGTTAAGAAAATCTAAAAACCTCATAAAGAACTTTAAACCAGTTGAAAGAAATACGAAAAGTTAAATTTGACATTAAACTGCAAAATCATATCTGGTTCTGGGGAGTATACTTTACTTTAAACTTCTTAAGATGGGGTGCCTACTTTAATGATTACCCTTATTCATTCAAATCTAACCTAATCGAATTTTCACTGGTTATACCTTTAGTATATTTGAATTTATTTGTTTTAGTTCCGAGATATGTATTGAAGCAAAAATATATTATGTATACATTTTTATTGCTTCTGAGCCTATTTGCGATTTATTTGGCCAAAACTGCTCTTACCTATTATATTATATCCGAAAATATCTGGCCAGAAGCCAATAGAGAATACCATCCTTTCGAAATCAATCACATTGTTGCCGTTTGCATTGGCGAATTGTATGTTCTCGCAATGGCATCGTCCGTTTATCTCACCTTAACCTGGCTAAAAGAGAGAGAAAGAAACAGATCTTTGCGAGAGAATCAGTTTAAGATAAAACTCAAGTATCTCGAAAATCAGATTCAGCCGCATTTTTTCTTCAATACCTTAAACAATCTGTATGCATTGTCGCTGGAATCTTCAAAAAAAGTTCCAGATGTAATTATAAAACTTTCCAATTTAATGGAATACGTTTTGTATGATGTTAAAGGAACCAAATTTGTACCTCTTATAAAAGAAATCGATTATATCCAGAATTATATCGAGATAGAAAAGCTCCGATTTGAAAATGTCGAAGTAACCATAAACTTAGAATCAAATATTGAAGATGTAGTTGTACCCCCGCTAATTTTTATTTCTTTAGTCGAAAATGCATTCAAACACGGTGGTCTGAATAACAAAAATTTAAAAATAAAAATCAATTGCAAAGTTATCGACAACAAAACACTCGATTTTGAAATCTTAAATAATTTTGTAATTTCACAAAATCATAATCCGAAAAGGGGGATTGGTTTGGTAAATACAAAAAAAAGACTGAAGCTGATTTACAAAAGCAATTTTAGCCTTAAACACCAAACCAAACTTAATTTCTACATAATCAGATTACAAATACCTACCCAGAATGAAGATTAAATGTGTGTTAATTGATGATGAGCCTTTAGCTATTAAAGTCCTGGAAAATTATTTTGCCAATTTTACAGACTTTGAGGTTGTAGCAACATTTACTAACTCTTTGGAGGCGCTAGATTTTATTAACAGCACACCTATAGATGCCGTCTTTTTGGATATTAATATGCCAATGATGACTGGTTTTGAACTTATTAGTCTAATCGAAAGCAAAACCAAAGTTATCATCACCACTGCCTTTAGAGAATTTGCCGCAGAAAGTTATGACTTGGATGTTTTAGATTATTTGGTAAAACCAATTCCGTTGCCACGATTTATTAAATGCATCAACAAAATCACAACCGAATACAATCTTAAAAACAATATTAAAGTTGAAACCTCAAAAGGAGATTCTCATATTTTCATCAAAGTCGATAAAAAAATGATGAAAATTAATATTGAAGAAATTCTATTTGTTGAAGGAATGAAAGAATATATAAAAGTTGTCACTCCAGACAAAACCTATATTACCCATAAATCTCTTACATCTCTATCGGAAGAATTACCTGCAGATCGCTTTCTTAGAATACATAAATCCTATGTAATCGCCCTAAATAAAGTAAAATCTATAGAAGGAAACCGAGTTCAAATTCAATCTTACAACATTCCGATAGGCCGAAACTACAGTAAAGAAGTTAAAAACAAGATATTGGAATAAAACCTAATTGCGAATCACATTTTCTAAACAGGTTAAAATTAACACTTTGTTGAAAAAACATAGTCGTTGGTTTAAATTTAACATTATTTATACCTTTTTATTTTTTTTTGATAATCCTAACAAATATATTTACGGTCTTCAAAAAACAATAAAATAAAAAATTAACCTTATTATTATGAGTTCAGAAAATGTGCAAACCAAATGGGGGCAATTTATCTCTTTGATAATCGTCTTCTTCTTTTGGGGTTTTGTTGGTTCAGCCAATGACATCCTGATTCCAGTATTCAAAAAAGTATTTACGTTATCGCAAGTACAATCTCAATTAGTGGCATGGGCTTTTTACGCTGCTTATTTTGTTGGATCAATTATATTCTTTATCGTTTCTTTAAAAGTAGATGTTTTGCAAAAATATGGCTACAAAAGAACACTTTCAGCAGGATTAGTTTTATCAGCAGTAGGTTCATTTCTATTCGTTCCTGCAGCTACAATCCAAAGTTTCCCTTTCTTCCTAACAGCTTTATTTACAGTAGGATTAGGATTCTCAATTCAGCAAATTGTTGCAAATCCGTTAGCCATTAAAATGGGGAGCCCAGAAACTGGAGCACACCGTTTGACACTTGCAGGCGGAATTAACTCTTTCGGAACAACGATCGGAGCTATTTTATTAGGTATCGCTTTATTCGGAATGGGAGACAACAAAAAAACAGCTCTTTCATTAGAAGACATTAAATTGCCATTCATCATTCTAGGTCTTGCATTTATTGCTGTTGCTGTTTTCATGAACTTCTCTAAAATTGAAGATCCTGTAAAAGAGGAAGAAGCAATCATCAAGGACAAACACAGTAATTTCAACATTCTTGACTATCCTCAATTATACCTGGGTATGTTAGGAATTTTTATTTATGTTGGAACTGAGGTAACGATCATCAGTAACCTGCCTGCCTTATTGCACACACACGAGTTCGGAAACATTCTAGAAGACGCTGTTGCACCATTTATTGCCCTTTACTGGGGAAGTTTAATGATTGGCCGTTGGAATGGCGGTGTTAACGTATTCAACACTTCAAACTTAGTAAATACAGCACTTAAATTTATCGTTCCTGCTGCGGCATTTGGAGTAATTATCGGAGCAAACATCTTTGCCGCTCACGATGTTTCTTCATTCTATATCTACCCAATCTGGATTTTATTATTTATTGCCGTAAGTTTTGTTGGCGGTAAAAACGCTGGAAAAACATTAATGCTTTTCGGAATCTCAGGATTAACAATGATGGTTTTAGGACTAGCTTGGCCTAACCCAGAAATTGCTAAATTCTTCTTCATTTCTGGAGGATTGTTCTTATCTATCATGTGGCCATCAATCTTCGATTTGGCGATTGCAGGACTAGGAAAAAACACAGGAAAAGCATCATCTTTCTTAATCATGATGATTCTTGGAGGTGGAGTAATTCCATTATTGCAAGGAAGCATCTGTGATTTAGATGCTACAAATCCAAACGGAATTTTCGGCATTACTTATACACACTTCTCTTACATTGTACCGCTTATCGGTTTTGCTTATTTAGGATTCTACGGCTTCTACTGCCCGAAAATCTTAAAAAGACAAGGAATCAGCCATATCGAAAGTGCTGGCGGAGGACACTAAAAATTAAAAAAACTCCAATATATAAAAAATCCAAATTCCAGTTTTACTTGAAATTTGGATTTTTTTTATTTCAAAAGAAAAAAACTTAGCGCCTCAGCATCTTAGAAACTTAGAAGCTTAGAAACTTAGAATCTTTACTTCGCGTTAATAATATTGCTCAAATTTTTCTTGAAAATAGCTTTATTCTGCGCCGTTAAAGGATAAACTACATCTTTATCTGCATGAACAATTATCTTATCAATATCAGCATTTAAAAGCGCTTGCGGATCTTTTATTTTTAGCGTGCAAGCTCCATCAAAATAACCGTCATCCTCTATTGTTTTTCTAGCTTCTATTTTGGTGCCATCACTTAAAACCGCCGAAATTGTCATTTCGCTATTTAATGTTTTAGAGTAAAAACCGTCCATTACCAGCAAAAGACGATAAGTATTTTTTAATTCCGGACCTTTAAACTCGTGTCTCGTAATATTATATCGAAGACCTTTAGCGAGAGTTTGAAATTTAACCGAACAATCCAACTCATAAGTAGCAACATCTCCCGCATCATTTACCGAAGTGATAACCTTAGCAGCTTGAGCATTTATAGAAAAACTCGCTACAAAAAACGACAACATAAATAAGATAACTTTCATATTTAACTATTTAAGATTCAATATAAAAGTAAAAAAAATCGCCCTTTCTCATAAGAAAAAAGACGATTTTAATTTTATAAATATCTTAAGGACTACTTATTTCCTTTTTCGAAGTCAGCAACGAACTGCGCTAAACCGATATCTGTCAATGGGTGTTTCAATAAACCGTAAATTGCAGAAAGAGGTCCAGTCATAACATCAGCACCAATTTTAGCACAGTTTACAATATGCATCGTGTGACGTACAGAAGCTGCTAAAATTTGAGTTTCGTACCCGTAATTATCATAAACTTCTCTAATTTCCTGAATCAAATTCAATCCATCAGTAGAAATATCATCCAAACGTCCAACAAATGGAGAAACATAAGTAGCTCCAGCTTTTGCAGCCAAAATAGCTTGCCCAACAGAGAAAACAAGCGTTACATTAGTTTTAATTCCTTTATCAGAAAAATATTTAGCTGCCATAACCCCTTCCTTAGTCATAGGTAGCTTTACAACAATCTGCTCGTGCAATTCAGCCAGCTCCTCGCCTTCCTTAACCATACCTTCAAAGTCAAGAGCATTAACCTCAGCACTTACATCACCATCAACAAGATTACAGATGTCAACATAATGCTTAAGAATATTGTTTTTTCCAGTGATTCCTTCTTTTGCCATTAATGACGGATTAGTCGTTACACCATCCAAAACACCTAAAGCTTGTGCTTCTTTAATTTGAGCTAAATTAGCTGTGTCAATAAAAAATTTCATAATTTATATTATTTAAATTGTGTTGATTTATTAGGGCGTGACCATATTTGCAAAAGGCGCACCAATCAAACCGCTTACAAGCGCCTTTTTCAAATCCGGTCGGGCTATCCGTACTACTTTGGTAGTTCACTCCTATCCCTCACGCAAACGCAGCTGCAAAATTACGAAATCAATACCAATAACAATTTCAAAAATCAAATCAATTTGTGATTTAAATCTAAAATCAGGCAATTAATTCCGTTTTATAACTTATAATGGTTCATTAACATTTTCTCGTACATTTTATCTGGAAGAGCTCGTTTTAGCACAATCGAAAACTTCTGCATAAAAGCCCCGACTTTATAATGCACGTTTGGCTTCTTGGTCTGAATGATTTTATAAACCGCCTCTGCCATTTCATTCGGATTGCTTCCTGCATCAACATGATCGTTCATCGTTGCTAGAACTTCACCATAAACCTTTTCATAAGCCGAATCTTTAATGACTGGCGCATGATAACGTCCTGCCGCAATATTAGTGGCAAAATCCCCTGGAGCCACATTGGTGATCTCGATGCCAAAAGATTTCACTTCCATCCTTAAAGCTTCTGTAATTAATTCCAAAGCCCCTTTTGAAGCCGAATAAACGCTTCTATACGGAAGTCCCATATATCCAGCAATAGAAGTAATATTAATGATAAGCCCAGAATTCTGCTTGCGCATTTGCGGAAGCGCGGCCTTCATAACTTCAATAGGCCCAAAAAAATTTGTTTCAAAATTATTTCGAATTTCTTCAGTAGGAATTTCTTCCAATGGCCCTGTAATTCCAACTCCAGCATTATTAATCACAATGTCTAATCTTCCGGAAGTTTCAATAATTCTGTTTACAGCAGTTTTAATAGAATCAGAATTTCGAACATCTAAAGCCACCAAAGGAAAAATAGAATTTAAAACTTTCTCAGGATTTCTGCTTGTTCCGTATACAACAAAACCTTTTTGATGTAAAAACTCACCAATAGATCTACCAATTCCTGATGATCCTCCGGTAATTAAAACGACTTTGCTCATTTTTTTAGTTATAAGTTATAAATTAAGAGTTATAAGTTTTCGGAATTGGCCTTTATTTTAAAACTTCTATCCAATAACATTTAACTTCAGATAGGGCCAAAAATAAAAAAATCCTCCTGAAAGGAAGATTGCAAACTAATTAAAATTCAAAAAAAAAAAAAAAAAAATGGCAAGCGACCTACATCGCACCGCTCAACCGCGTACCCTTGCTATGTTCCCATCCTGGGGGAGTCTGCAGGAGCTGGTCGTGTAGGACTTGCCGGTGCAAATATACAACCTTTTTATATTTTTGCAAGACCTTTGTTGCTATAAAAATAACGTCGTATATTGGCATATTGAAATTTTAAACTATGAAAAAATATAACTTCCTAGCTGTCATTTTATTAGGAATCACATTAATTGGATGTGGAGATACAAAAAAAGGTGAAAATTCTTTATTTACTATCGATGATTCTGCTTTTCCAGCCCATTTTACGCAAAAAGAAGTGTTAAATATTGGAATTTTAAATCCAAATTCGAAGGAAATCGACAGCGTTGCCTACTTCTTAAACGACAAAAGAATTGGAGGCACAAAAGGCGCTAAAGATTTTAGATTTGAATTAATAGATCAAAAATTAGGCTATCAATACCTAAAAGCTACTGTTTATTTTGGAGGAGACTCTTCTGATGCAACCAAAAGAATAGAAGTTGTTTCTGATATTGAACCAAAATTATTAAAGTATAAAGTTGTAAACACTTATCCGCACGATAAAAAAGCCTTTACAGAAGGTTTTGAGTTTTACAACGACACTTTGTATGAAAGCACTGGACAAGAAGGCGCTTCGTTTATAAAAAAATACGATTATAAAACGGGTAAAGTTTTTAAACAAATTGATCTCGATCAGCAATATTTTGGAGAAGGGATCACTTTCATAAATGGCAAATTATTTCAGCTAACGTATAAAAACAAAAAAGGTTTTATCTACGATGCTAAAACTTTAAAACTGGAAAAAACTTTTGATTACGAAAAAGATATTGAAGGTTGGGGAATGACGAATGACGGAAAATATATCTATCAGACTGACGGAACAGAAAAGATTTGGAAAGTTGACCCAAATACTCAAAAAATGATCGATTATGTGAATGTTTATTCTGGAAACTCAAAAATCAAAGCCGTTAATGAGTTAGAATGGATTAACGGAAAAATCTATACAAACGTGTGGTTTAAAGACGCTATTGCAGTTGTAAATCCAGAAAACGGAGCTGTTGAAGGAATTTTAAATCTTTCTGATTTACGCAAATCTATGAACGACATTACAACTGAAGATGTATTAAACGGAATTGCATACAATCCTAAAACTAAAACCATTTTTGTAACGGGTAAAAATTGGAGCAAAATGTTTGAAATAACAGTTTCTGAATAATTACAGTCAAAAAAGAATTTTACGAATTTCACAAGTTTTCACACATTTATACGTGAAAATTTGTGAAATTTGTGTTTTATAACAATTCACATTAATGATCACTTTAATCACAAACATACAAGAGTTATTACAGGTTCGCGAGACTCCGATTGCTAAAGTTTCAGGTGCCGAAATGGCCGAACTCCCAACTATAAAGAACGCATTTTTAATAATAAAAGACAATCTGATTGAAGATTTCGGCTCAATGGATAATCTTCCAAAAATAAATGCCGACAAAATAATTGATGCGACAGGAAAAGTTATTCTTCCATCTTGGTGCGACAGCCATACGCACATTGTGTACGCAGGAAATCGCGAGCAGGAATTCGTAGACAGAATCAACGGACTTTCTTATGAAGAAATCGCCAATCGCGGCGGCGGAATTTTAAATTCGGCTAAAAAACTAAACGAGACGTCAGAAGAGGAAATTTACGAACAATCTAAGATTCGTCTCGAAGAAGTAATGCATTTAGGAACAGGAGCTGTCGAAATTAAATCGGGTTACGGTTTGACAGTTGATGGAGAATTAAAAATGCTTCGCGTCATTAAAAAATTGGCCGAAAACTATCCTATTGCAATAAAAGCTACGTTCTTGGGCGCCCATGCTTTTCCTTTACATTACAAAGACGATAAAGCAGGTTATCTAGACGAAATTATCAACGAAATGCTGCCCGAAATATCAAAAGACAAGCTTGCCGATTATGTTGATGTTTTCTGCGAAAGCGGCTATTTTTCTGTAGAAGAAACAGAAAAAATTATGGAAGCAGGTTTAGCATTTGGCTTAAAACCGAAAATTCACGTAAACCAATTCAATTCTATTGGCGGAATTCAGTCTGGAGTTAAATTTAATGCGCTTTCTGTGGATCATTTAGAAATTATGAATTCAGAAGATATTCAGGCATTAAAAAACACAGAAACGATGCCTGTGGCTTTGCCTTCGTGCTCTTACTTTTTAAGCATTCCATATACGCCAGCACGCGAAATGATAAAAGCCGGATTGCCTTTAGCATTGGCTACAGATTTCAACCCCGGTTCTACTCCATCAGGAAATATGAATTTTGTGGTGGCAACAGCTTGCATCAAAATGAAAATGACTCCAGAAGAAGCGATAAACGCCGCGACAATAAATGGCGCATATGCAATGGGTCTTTCTGAAACTCACGGAAGTATTACAAAAGGCAAAAAAGCCAATTTAATCTTGACAAAACCAATTTCTTCCTACTACCAAATTCCATATGCTTTTGGAAGCAATTTAATTGAATCTGTTTTTATAGAAGGAAGAATTCTAGAATAACTATTTATTCAAATAAATTAAATACAGCTCGTGGTTTCAATTACGGGAAACGTATTGTTTTCAAACAATAAAACATTCAAATTTCTCCATAAAAAAAGGTCTGTGATTTTCACAGACCTTTAATATCTTAAGTGGTATTTTTCCTTTTGGCAATTATCTTAAACTGAAACTAGTTTTAGAAACTAATTCATCGTTATCAAAAATATTGATGAAGTATGTTCCTTTTGCAAAATCTTTTCCAGGAAGATCTTCACTAACTTGTACAGTTTTATTCTCGTATTTAACTGTAGTTTTAAAGCTGTAAGTTAATGTATTATCTCCAAAGCTTTCTGTTTTCTTTTCTCCTAAAACATTGTTTTTAGCATCGATAACTTGAACGTAATATGTTTTATCTCCAGATTTAGCAATTTGATTTTCTGCAATTGTAAAACTAACTTTCAAAACATCAGCACG
Organism: Flavobacterium sp. TR2; assembly: GCF_025252405.1. Classification (NCBI taxonomy): domain Bacteria; kingdom Pseudomonadati; phylum Bacteroidota; class Flavobacteriia; order Flavobacteriales; family Flavobacteriaceae; genus Flavobacterium; species Flavobacterium sp. TR2. The sequence goes on from NZ_CP104307.1 coordinate 4,495,000, forward strand.
GCTTGCTTTATCCGTTTCGATTTGTTTACCAGAGCTTTTTAATTTGTAAGCTGAAGTTTTAGTATTCAATATAGATAATTTAGAACCTTTTTCTACAGTTTTAGCTAATTCCTCATTTTGGCCAACCAAAACTTCGTTATATTTTTTAGATTCTCCTAAAACTACAATAGTACTATCTCTCTGAGTAGTTAAAACACCATTTTGTTTTTTCAACTCATCGTTTTCAGCAACTAAAGTTTTCATTTTGCTCTGCATTGCCTGAACTTGAGATCTATATTTAGAAACATCTCCTTTAGACTTGTTCAAATCATCCATTAAAGCGACTACCTTATCTCTCTCTTGGATCAATTCGTCAGACATCGAAGTATTTTCAGCAATTGCAGCATCGTAAGTTGCTTTTAACTCCTGTAAGTCTTTCATTACAGATTCTTTTTCAGTCAAAGTTGTTGTAAGCTCGGTTTTAACTACTTCTGTATCAGAAGATAATTTAAAAATATACACTAAACTACCGATCAGTAGGACTGCTAAAACTGCGATTACCGCCTTTAGACTTGAATTGTTGTTCTTTGGGTTTTCCATATTTAAATAATTTTCTTTAATAACAAATTTAAGAATTAATATAAGGTAATAACGTAAGTTTCTACAATTATATTATTTTTGGAAAATAAATTTTTTTCATGGAAAAATTAATCCCTTTCACTATAAATGATTTAGCAAAAGTTACAAATCATAGAAGTGGTGAATTAAAGTTCGGAGAAAAAATGATTGTCATTCCCTCAGGAGTTGACAAAGTTAATTTTCTCAAAGAAAGCGAAGCAAAATATGTTCTTTTAGGAATTCCTGAAGATATTGGTGTGCGCGCCAATTACGGCAGGCCTGGGGCTGCTTCGGCATGGCAGTCTGCCATAAAAAGCATTGCCAACATACAGCATAATCGTTTTTGCAAAGGAAGCAACATCATTATTTTAGGGCAAATTAATGTTAGCGCTGAAATGCGTGAAGTAGAAAACCTTGATTTTAATGACATTGACGATCGTTCTAAATTAAGCCAGCTGGTTGAAAAAATAGACAAAGAAGTTTCTCATATCATTTTTACGATTATTAAAGCCGGTAAAACGCCAATTATTATCGGTGGAGGCCATAATAATGCCTACGGAAATATTAAAGGCGCCGCCCTTGCGAAAGGAAAGCCGGTAAATGCAATCAATTTTGATGCGCACTCTGACTTTAGAATTTTAGAAGGCCGTCATAGCGGAAACGGATTTTCGTACGCTTACGAAGAAGGTTTTCTAAAGAAATACTTCATTTTTGGCCTTCACGAAAACTACACTTCAAAAAGCGTTTTAGATATTATAAAAAAGTTAGAAGACCGTGTTCGATACAATACGTATGATAGCGTCAATATCCGAAAAGAAAAAGATTTTAATCGTGAAATGATTACTGCTTTGGATTTTATTAAAAATGACGCTTTCGGAATCGAAATCGATCTTGACGCCATTCCAAATATTGCAAGCAGCGCCATGACAATTAGCGGGTTTTCTGTGGAGGAACTGAGACAGTTTATTTCTTTCTTTGGCGAACATAAAAATGCCGCTTACCTTCATATTTGCGAAGGCGCGCCAGATTTAGACAATTCTCCAAACAACAATTTAATAGGCAAACTAATTGGCTATCTGGTCACCGATTTCATCAAAGCAAATCTTGAACCTGCTTGATTTTAACCGCCATATTTGATCTTGATGCAAGGCCAGTTTGCCAAATAAAACCAAATTCAAACAAACCTTTGAACGAATAAACATATCTTTGCACAGCATTTTGGCAATTAAAGCTAAAATACTTAATACCAAAGATATGTTATTCGAAGATTTATCACTTTCAAAAAGTATACAAAAAGCCGTATTTGAAGAAGGCTATTTAAATCCGACCCCAATTCAGGAAAAATCCATTCCAATTGTTTTACAGGGGCGTGATTTAATTGGCTGTGCGCAGACCGGAACAGGAAAAACAGCAGCATTTGCTATCCCAATCATACATCAATTACACCGAATTGTAGGTTCGTCAAAAAAAGCCAAACAAATTCGTGCGCTTGTGGTTACGCCTACTCGCGAATTGGCCGTGCAAATTGGACAAAGTTTTGACACGTATGCAAAATACACCAATTTAACGCAACTGACTATTTTTGGAGGAGTTTCTCAAAACCCTCAAGTTGATGCTTTAAAGAATGGCGTCGATATTTTAATTGCCACTCCAGGCCGTTTATTGGATCTTCACAAGCAAGGTTTTCTTGATTTCAACCATCTGCACACTTTGGTGCTTGATGAAGCCGATCAGATGCTAGATATGGGTTTTATAAACGATGTGAAGAAAATTGTAAAGCTGACGCCAAAAAACAGACAGACTTTACTTTTCTCTGCGACAATGCCAATTGCCATTCGCGAACTGGCAGAAATGTTTTTACAAGACCCAGAAAAAGTTGAAGTTTCTCCAGTTTCATCTACTGCCGAAAATGTAGAACAACGCATTTATTTTGTAGATAAAACCGAAAAAAGAAATTTACTGTATAGTTTGATTAAAGAAGAAAACTTATCAAACGTACTTGTTTTTTCGAGAACAAAACATGGCGCTGACAATGTTGTAAAAGCGCTTCGCAAAAAAGATATTCCAGCAGAAGCAATTCACGGAGATAAATCGCAAAATGCAAGACAACGAGTTTTGGACGCCTTTAAAAACAAAGAAGTCGGCGTTTTGGTCGCAACCGATATTGCTGCGCGTGGGATTGACATTGAGCAGCTTCCGTATGTAATCAATTTTGATTTGCCGAATATTCCTGAAACTTATGTGCACCGTATTGGCCGTACGGGCCGTGCAGGAAATGGCGGAATAGCGATTTCTTTCTGCGGAAAAGATGAACTTCCTTATTGGAAAGACATCCAGAAACTGATTAAAGTTGACGTAAAAACAATTGCAGACCACCCGTATCAATGGCATTCTGGAAGTCCAGAAGCTGGAGAAAAACCTAAAAACTCGAACAGAAGCGGTGGCGCTCATAAGTCGAGAAAATCAAATAATGCTAAGAAAAACAAAAAACGCTGGTACTAAACAGCGTTTTTTTCGTTTATCAGGAAATTGATTATTTTAAATAATTTAACCGGTTCAAAAGGTTTGATTATAATATCGTTCATTCCAGACGAAATCGCTTCATCTGTTATTTCATCCTTATCAAAAGCAGTCAAGGCAACAATTGGAGTTTCAATTCCTTGAAGACGGATTCTTTTTGTGGTTTCAAAGCCATTCATTAACGGCATATTGATATCCATTAAAATCAAATCAAACGTTTCGTCTTCTAGAATTTTAAGCGCTGCAAAGCCATCGTCTACTACTTTACAGGAATAATTATTCTTTTCGATAATCTTTTTCGTCACCAGCTGGTTAATCAAGTTATCTTCGACCACTAAAATTTTATAGACCTCGCTTGAAGTCAAATCAACTTCAATCTCATCGATAATGCTTTTAGTTTTGGCCAAATCGTGCTCAAAGGCAATTGTAAACGAGAATGCCGTTCCTTTTCCGAGATCGCTATCGAGCGTAATAGAGCTGCCAAAAAGTCCTAACAATCTTTTTACAATGCTGAGCCCTAAACCTGTACCCTGATAATCTTCGTCTTTTCTTCCAACCTGAACAAACTTTTCAAATATTTTGTTTTGATCTACAGCCGCAATCCCTATTCCATTGTCTTTAATCAAGAAATCCAAATAATGCAGCTTTCCTTCAACTTTGTTTACTTTTACGACAATTTCAACCTGTCCATCTTTGGTGAACTTCAAAGCATTACTAACTAAATTCATTAAAATCTGAGCCAGACGCAGCTTATCTCCAATTAAATATTCAGGAATATTAGGATCTATATCAATAGAAATGCTATTGTTATTTTTCTGGGAAAGAAAAGAAAGCGAGTTTTTGATTACCGTAATTTCATCAGAAATATTGAAAGTTAGGTTTTCAAGTACGATTTTGTTTTCTTCAATTTTATTAATCTGCAGAATATCATTTACCAAGGATAATAAATATCTGGCGGAAAACTTAAGGGAACTTAAATGCTGGCTTCTTGAAATTTCTTTATGCTCTTCGAGCAGCATATTGGTAATTCCGACCACACCATAAAGAGGAGTACGCAATTCGTGGCTTATAGTCGATATAAATTGTGTTTTGAGCAAAGAGGCTTCTTCTGCAATTTCTTTCGCTTTAAGAAGCTCCAAATTGTGTTTTTTCTTGTATCGAATGTTCTTTATCAGCGTGATAATTAAAATTAAAAGAATCAGCGAAATCAGAATAAAAAGAATTACAATGATTTTCGATTTTCTTAAACTTTGAGATTGTTCTACTTTTTCTCCCTCAACTTTATCAATCTGTCTTTTGTATTCGTCCAATTCTAGACTTAAACCAGCTTGAGAAGCCTTTTTAATTTTCTTAACATCGTATAGTTTAGCTGAAAGATCATAATATTTAACAAGTGCATCGTACGCTTCTTTATCTCTATTCGTTTTTCTTAAAAAATGCGAATATTCTAAATAAGCACGTGCCAGATCTATTTTCTCCTGACATTTTTTGCCTGATTCAATAGCACTCAAAAAATAAGCATTGGCTTCCTTATTTTCATTTTTATAGCTCGAGTAGATACCATTCAACATAGCAACAATAACCTCAGTCGACTCGTCATTGTACTTTATTTTGGTACTGTTTACATACTTTAAAAAGAGATATCCCTGATTGTAATTTCCAATATCAAAATAAGCCCATGCAATGTTTACGTTTGTAAAATAGACTTCTTTTAAATCATTTATTTTCAAAGCGTAAGCTACTGCTTTTTTATAGCTCCGAATTCCTTCATCAAATTGTTCCTTTCCAAAACAATACATATTCCCCAAATTGTTATAAAGGTTGCATTTTAAGGAATCGTTATTAGTTTTATTAGCATAATACAACCCTTTTTTATAGAAAAAAATGGCTTTATCATACTCTTCCAATTCGTTATAATTGGCAGCTATAATATTATACGAGCGAGCCGTAAGGCAATAATCTTTTATTGCTGTCGCAGCATTTAGGGCAACTCTAGAATAGATGAGTGATTTTTCGAAATTGGATTCTCTAAAATTTAAAAGCGCTTTCTTTACATTCTTATCAATTTTAGGATCGAGGTTACAATTAGATTGCGCGATTGCCGAATTGGCAAAGCAATTCAGAACCAATAGAAAAAGTAAAAAAATCCGTTTGTGGGGCATTAATCGGCTAATTTGATCAAATATACACTTTAAAATAAAAAAAAGCTGTATTTTATAAAAAAATACAGCTTGTCAAATATTATTTCAATAACCTAAGAAAAAATTAAAATCTCAGTGCTATTATTTATTCTTTGTTGTTCTCCCATTGTCCTACAACAGAAGTAGCTAATGCATTTCCTAATACATTAGTAGCACTTCTAAACATATCGCAGAAATGGTCAATCGGAAGGATTAATGCAATTCCTTCAATCGGAATATCAAACATACCGCAAGTTGCAGCAACGACAACCAAACTTGCCCTTGGCACACCTGCAATACCTTTACTAGTAAGCATCAAAACCAAAAGCATCGCCATTTGCGTTCCTAAATCTAAATGCACATTATAAAACTGAGCAATAAAGATGCTGGCAAATGTCATGTACATCATGCTTCCGTCAAGGTTAAATGAATATCCAAGTGGCAGCATGAAAGAAACGATTTTATCTTTTACTCCAAAACCTTCTAATTCTTCAGTCAATTTTGGAAATACAGCTTCACTGCTTGTTGTTCCAAAGGCAATCGCCAAAGGTCCTGTAATACGTCTTAACAGCTCAGTCATTCTGCCTTTAAGGAAAATATATCCGATAAGGATTAAAATAGCCCACAATGTCCCGATACCGATTAAAAACGAGCCGAAAAATTTAAAGTAAGTAATCACCAGCTCTTCTGCATCTCGAATAGCAAATACGCCTGCAATTGCTCCAAAAACTCCAATTGGCGCAAATTTCATTACATAGTTTACCATTTTTAAAACCACGTGCGATAACTTATCGAAAGCACCAATAATTGGTTTTACAGTCTCTCCTAAAGAAGCCGCTGCTAATCCGAAGAAAATGGAGAAAACTACGATCTGTAAGATCTCATTGGTTGCCATTGCTTCAATGATACTTTTTGGCACGATATGCTCAACGAAATTATCGAAAGACAGGTTTTGTGTTTTACCGGTAACTTCAGTAGCCGCTGCCATGTCAACATGGTCTAGTTTTAAACCAACTCCAGGCTGCAAAATATTTACATAAAACAATCCAATTAAAAGAGAAATAAAAGAAGCTGTAAAAAACCATCCAAGAGCTTTTCCTCCAATTCTTCCCACTGTTTTAATATCTCCCAATTTTGCAATTCCTACTACCAGAGTAGTAAAAACCAATGGAGAAATAATCATCTGCACCAAACGAATAAAGATAGTGGCAAGCATTTTTATTTTACTGCTAAATGCCTGCGCTGCTTCGGGTGAAATACTATTGTGCAAAATAATTCCCAAAATGGCTCCAAGAACCATCGCAATTATAATCTGCCCTGTTAATCCCGAAAGGAATGATGTTTTTTTAGTTTCTGTAACTTCTTGCATTAATTTATTTTTTGATTATTAAAATATAAGACCCTCACTGTCTTACCTTTTATTAATATGTTTTGTTGATTAAATAAAAATCAGCCAAAACAATTGCTGCCATCGCTTCTACGATTGGCACTGCGCGAGGCACTACACACGGATCATGGCGTCCTTTCCCTGTCATTGGTGTAATGTTACCTTTATTATCTAACGAATCTTGAGTCTGCATGATAGTTGCAACTGGTTTAAAAGCAACTCTGAAATAAATATCCATTCCGTTGCTTATACCCCCTTGGATTCCGCCTGAGAGATTTGTTTTTGTTGTTCCGTCTGGGTTGTATAGATCGTTATGCTCACTTCCTTTCATTTCAGAACCAGAGAAACCGCTTCCATATTCAAAACCTTTCACTGCATTAATAGAAAGCATCGCTTTTCCTAATTCTGCATGAAGCTTATCAAAGACTGGTTCTCCCAAACCAACTGGCACATTCTGAATTACGCAAGTTACAACGCCGCCAACAGTATCTCCCTGCTTACGGATATCACGAATATATTCTTCCATAATTGCCGCTGATTTTTCATCTGGACAACGCACTGGATTGCTTTCAATTTTAGAAAAATCCAATTCCTGATAAGGTGTCTCTAAATGAATTGGCCCAACAGAAGAAACATAAGCATTAATCTTAATTGCTGGCAGCATTTGTTTAGCAATTGCACCAGCAACAACTCTGCTTGCTGTTTCTCTTGCAGAACTTCTTCCGCCGCCTCGATAATCGCGAAAACCATACTTCTGATCGTAAACATAATCAGCATGGCTTGGTCTGTAATTATCCTTTATATGAGAGTAATCGTCTGATTTTTGATTGGTATTTGGAATAATGAATCCTATTGGGGTTCCAGTTGTTTTTCCTTCAAATATTCCTGATAAGAATTGAACGCTGTCTGGTTCTTTTCTTTGGGTAACAATTGCTGACTGACCTGGCTTTCTGCGAGCCATATCAACTTCAATCGCTTCAAAATCTAATTGTATTCCAGGAGGGCATCCGTCAATAATGCCGCCTAATGCTTCACCGTGAGATTCCCCAAATGTTGTAACTTTATATAATGTGCCGAAGCTGTTTCCTGCCATTGTGTTTTGTTTTGAGCAAATGTAAGTTTTATGAATTAAATTAAAAAATTTAAAACTGGTATTATTAACGAAACATTAAATGGTGTAAAAATCACAATTTGGTAAAATTATCCTCTTTTTAATAACCATTTAATAAAGTCAAATTTCACAAACTTTCTTTCATTTGTAAAACTTCAAATCAAGAAAAATTGAAAAAAAGAAATGTCGAATTGGTCATCCTTTCTGATGTCCATTTAGGAACTTACGGAAGTCACGCTAAAGAACTAAACAACTATCTTTCAAGCATTAAACCAAAAATATTAGTCTTAAACGGCGATATAATTGATGCTTGGCAGTTTCGTAAATCTTATTTTCCGAAAGCACATTTACGTGTTATCCAACGCATTATCGGAATGGCTTCTAAAGGAACAAAAGTGTATTATATTACTGGAAATCACGATGAGATACTTCGAAAATTCAGTGACATGAATATGGGAAATTTTGCTCTTGTTGATAAATTGGTTTTAGAATTAGACGATAAAAAAGCCTGGATTTTTCACGGAGATGTTTTTGACGCTTCTGTTCAGCACTCAAAATGGATTGCAAAACTCGGTGGCTTGGGTTACGATTATTTAATATTAATGAATCGTTTTGCAAACTGGTGTCTGGCAAAATTAGGGCGCGAGCCTTATTCTTTTTCAAAGAAAATAAAAGCGAGCGTTAAGAAAGCTGTAAAATTTATTTCTGACTTCGAAACCACGGCAACCGATCTGGCTATAGAAAAAAAATACGATTATGTAATCTGCGGGCATATACACGAACCTAAAATAATGACTAAAGAGAATAAACACGGTTCTACGCTATATCTCAATTCTGGCGATTGGGTAGAAAATTTAACCGCTTTAGAATACCACAAAAAACGCTGGAAATTATTTTCTTATAAAGCCAGTAATTTTGCAGAAGAGGAAAACCTTTTAGAAATGGAAGACCTCCTTACCTCTCAGCTTATTTCTTCGATAATCCTAAAATAAACACCTCAGAAGCAGTTTTTTAAGGTTTTTAACACGCTAAAATCTTGAAAATGTAAATTATGTAACAATTTTCAAAAATTTTATACGTTCTGTATCTGACTGTAATAATACATTTGAAAAAAAAATTAATTTACCATTTTTATGAAAAAGATACTTTTATCAGCCCTTATGTTTGTTGGTTTAGCATTTACGGCTCAATCGCAAGAAATTTCGAAGCACGCTTTAGGATTACGTCTAGGAGACAACAACGGATTTGGAGGAGAAATATCATACCAACTAGGATTAAATCAAAAAAACAGATTAGAATTTGATTTAGGATGGAGAAACAGCCATGATGTAGACGCAGTAAAAGGAGTTGCTCTGTACCAATGGGTTTGGAACATCGATGGAGGCTTTAACTGGTATGCTGGTGTCGGAGGAGGATTAGCTGCTTGGGATTACGACTACTATCACAACGATTACAGATATAAAGACAGCGGAACTTATGTTTTTGCAGCTGGAGATATCGGTATAGAATATAGATTTAAAGAAGTGCCGCTTACTTTATCATTAGACGCAAGACCTGAAATTGGTTCTGGATATTATGACGATGATAATTTTGGATTTGACGTTGGTTTAGGTGTCAAATTTAGATTCTAAAATAAAATTAAAAAATAATTGTAAGAAGAAGCCTGTCGTTTAAAGCGACAGGCTTTTTTTATGGATTTCTTTTGATTGCTTCCCTGATCGATTCCGAGGCTTCAGGAGAAGAGCTTTGATATAAAAAAGGGCTTCGACTCCGCTCAGACTGACAATCTTCGAAATCACTTCCTAAAAAACAATCAATGTCAGACTGAGCGATCCCGAGATTTCGGGAGAAGCCCAGTCTTTAAATAATTTTATTTAATAATAATTTCTTTCTTAGAATGTATTTTTACAACCGTATAAGGATAGGAAATCACCTGTAGGGACATTGCATCTTTGGGAGGATTGTTTTCTTTTACAGTTATAATAATATTTTTATCTGTTTCTTCAACCTTTTCTACATCAATGGTATAGCCGCTCGTATTTTTCTCGCCCATATTCAGAATCACATAATTATAGTCTTGAACATCTGGGTCTTTCATCTTATGAGCCAGATTCGGGTCATTTTCAAGCATTTTAATTTCATTTGGCTCGGTCAGGATTTCAAAAAATTTAATATTCCCACCGCCATCAGATTGTTTTGTCAAAACCTCATACAGTGCATTTGAATTTTCAACCTTCTTTACTCCGCACGAAATCATAACAAAAACGATTAAAACAGAAATTACTTTTTTCATTATATAGCTTTTACAAATTAGAGTTTTCATGCTTATAATCATCAATCGCTTTTTGATATAAAGCTTCATATTTAGGCAGGATGTTTTTAATATCAAACTTTCTTGCCACTTCAAGCGCATTTGCTTTAAATTGATTCAAAACGGCATCATCTTTTAAGATTTTCACAGCGTTTTGCGCCATTTCTTCCACATTGCCAACATTACTCAAGTATCCTGAGAAACCATCAAAATTAACTTCAGGCAAACCTCCAGAATTACTCGAAATCACCGGAACCCCACAAGCCATAGCTTCTAATGCCGCCAAGCCAAAACTTTCAGTTTCAGAAGGAAGCAAAAACAAATCGGTCATACATAAGATTTTATCAATTTCATGGCTATTTCCAAAGAAAATAACTTTGTCTAAAATACCCAATTCCTGACATAAAATTTCTGCCTTTTCTTTCTCAGGTCCGTCTCCAACCATCATCAGTTTTGCCGGAATCTCTTTCTGAACGTTGTAGAAAATCTTAATGATATCTGGAATGCGCTTTACTTTTCTAAAGTTACTGATATGCGTAATAATGCGCTCGTCTGCATTGGCCATCACATAACGATGGCAAGGCGCGCTTGGGTCTTTTTTGACTTTATCCAATTCTATAAAATTCGGAATCACCTTAATTTTATTCTTAATCTTGAATAATTTTAAAGTATCATCTTTCAAACTCTGAGAAACCGAAGTCACATAATCCGATTTATTGATACTGAAGGTTACCGCAGGTTTATAAAACGGATGATTTCCAACAAGCGTAATATCGGTTCCGTGAAGCGTTGTAATCATCGGAAGATTAATTCCTTCATTTTTCAACATTTGCTTTGCCATATAACCCGCATAAGCATGAGGAATGGCATAATGCACATGAAGCAGCTCTATTTTGTACAATTTAACCATATCGACCAACTTGCTCGATAACGCTAATTCGTAAGGCTGATAATGAAATAAAGGATATTCCGGCACATTTACTTCGTGATAATGTACATTCGGATTTAAAAGAGCCAATCTAACTGGCTGGCTGTATGTGATAAAATGTATTTCGTGTCCTCTTCTGGCTAATTCTAGACCTAACTCTGTGGCTACTACACCACTACCTCCAAAAGTAGGATAACAAACTATTGCTATTTTCATGGATTAAATTTAATTCTACGAAAATACTCAAAAATAGCGTTTAATTAACCGTTTAAATTGTTAGATTTTTGACAAAATTAGATTAACTCTGGTTGATAAATATTTTTTAGAAGCAGAACAATATCATTCAAAACAACTTGCAGTCCCGCTGTCCGCTAAATTCCCGATCAACAAAAACTACGGCTAAAAAGCCTTGTTTTTCTAAATCGGGAGATACCGCTCCCATCGGGGCTAGATTAGACGTTTTTATTTTCATAAGAACCTATCTACGCAACGAAACCCGACAGGTTTTTAAAACCTGTCGGGTTAATTTGAAAACTTTTACCTTCATAAAAACTCTATCCTAACTTTGTCAAAGTTAAAACTTTGACAAAGCTCTTTACACAACGAAACCCGACAGGTTTTTGAGACCTGTCAGGTTAATTTGAAAATTTTACCTTCATAAAAACTCTATCCCAACTTTGTCAAAGCTTTAAACTTTGAGAAAGCTCTTTACACAACGAAACCCGACAGGTTTTTGAAACCTGTCGGGTTAATCTGAAAACTTTACCTTCATAAAAACTCTACTCCAACTTTGTCAAAGTTTTAAACTTTGACAAAGTTCTTTACAACGAAACCCGACAAGTTTTTAAAAACTGTCGCGATTCAAACTTGAAACCTGAAACTTGAAACCATAAAAAAAGGCACAAAATCTATAATTTCATGCCTTTAAAATATACTTTAAATACTTTTAGAAAAATCTGCTGTGCCAACTGTCAGCGGCAGGAACTTCCCAAGCATCATTAAACTCTTCGATATTGTTAACCAAATTATTAAACACAATTGTATTTGCAGTAACCGCTTTGTCTTTGACCATCTTCTTGAAATCAATTAACGGTTTGTGCGCAATGTGTTCTCCAAGTTTAAAAGTAACGTTCATTTTATCTAATAAATCAACGTCGTATTTTTTCTCTAATCCTTGAATAAATTCGACAGAGCTATCAATAGAACAGCCTGTAGCAGCCTGCACTTCTTGATTTACTGCCAATATAATAAATCGATTGTACTTTAATAAAAATGAAGCTTCCAAACTTGTGCCATGTGCAGCCCATTGTTCTACAAAAGCTTTTAAATCGGCTTCTATTTCAGAAAACTCTTCCTCAGAAAATTTTCTGTTAGACTGGTAAATCCAAACTCTAGATTCACCTGGTAAATTTTCAAAAGGTATATACATTTTAACTTTAGATTTTAAATTGTTGATTTTAGATTTTTTTTTTTAAAGTTTCAAGCTTCAAGTTTCAAGTTTCAGATTAAAACCTTTGTCCCTTTGTTACTTTGTCCCTTAAAAACTAAAGATCTTGTGCATTCGCAATTAATTCAGCGACATCTAAAACTTTAACCTGACCTTCTTTTTCTTTATTCTTAATTCCGTCTGTCAGCATCGTATTACAGAACGGGCAGCCCGCTGCAATAATATCAGGCTGAGTTTCTAAAGCATCTTCCGTACGAAGAACGTTTACTTCTTTATTTCCAGGTTCAGCATCTTTAAACATTTGCGCTCCTCCTGCTCCACAGCACAATCCGTTTGCTTTAGAACGCTTCATTTCAACTAATTCAACATCTAATTTCTGAATTAAATCTCTTGGCGCTTCGTAAACTTTATTTGCTCTTCCTAAATAGCATGGATCGTGGAAAGTAATTTTCTTTCCTTTAAATTGACCGCCTTCAACAGTTAATCTTCCATCATCAATTAATGATTTCAAAAATTCTGTATGGTGAATAACTTCGTAATTGCCTCCTAATTCAGGATATTCATTTTTTAAAGTATTAAAACAGTGCGGACAAGCTGTAACGATTTTTTTTGCCTCATAAGCATTCAAAACCTCGATATTCATCATGGCTTGCATTTGAAACAAAAACTCATTTCCAGCTCTCTTTGCAGGATCGCCAGTACAGCTCTCTTCTGTACCTAAAACTGCAAAAGAAACATTCGTACGGTTTAAAATTCGTACAAACGCTTTAGTAATTTTTTTTGCTCTATCATCAAAACTTCCTGCGCAACCTACCCAAAACAGAACCTCTGGCTGTTTTCCTTGGGCAAGCATTTCTGCCATTGTTGGCACTACTAAACTTTCTGACATTTCTCTCACTTTTGTTTAATCGGTTAATTGTGAAATTGTTTAATCGCTAAAAGCAAAATTACAATTCTATAAAAACCGAAATATTATTTTAAAATCGATTAAACGGTTAAACAACTAACCGATTAAACAATAAATCTTAATTCTCGTTTTTCCAATTTAAACGGTCTTGCTGGCTGTACTGCCAAGGCGCACCATTATTCTCAATATTAGTCATCATCGCGTTCAACGACATTGGAGCAGCACTTTGTTCCATTACCAAATAACGGCGCATATCCATAATGATAGACAACGGACTGATATTAACAGGACACTCTTCTACGCAAGCGTTACAAGACGTACAAGCCCATAGTTCTTCTGGTGTAATGTAATCGTTTAAAAGCGTTTTGTTATCTGGAACAAAAACACCTTTGTTAGCGTCGATATTTTTACCAACTTCTGTCAAACGATCTCTTGTATCCATCATAATTTTACGTGGAGACAACTTTTTACCCGTCTGATTTGCAGGACATGAAGAAGTACAACGCCCGCACTCTGTGCAAGTATAAGCATTTAACAACTGAACCCAGTTTAAATCCTGAACATCACTTGCACCAAATTTAGCCGGATGCGCATTTTCATCAGCTGGAGCTGTTGCAAACGGATCTGCATTTGGGTCCATCATTAATTTCACTTCTTTTGTAACCGAAGCTAAATTATCAAACTGACCTTCTGGTTTTAAGTTAGCAAAATACGTATTTGGAAATGCTAAAAGAATATGCAAATGTTTTGAGAAATATAAATAGTTCATAAAAACTAAAATCCCAGCGATATGCAGCCACCAGAAAACTTCAAATAATAATCCAACAACCTCATTAGAAGTTCCATTAAAAATTGGCGCTATAAACTGGCTTATTGGGTAACTTCCTGCTTTGTGAAAATGAGAATATCCTCCTGGCACATTTTGCAAATGAAAATCAGAAGCATTCATCAACAAGAAAAAAATCATTAAAACAGTTTCAAAATACAAAATGTAATTGGCATCGCTTTTTGGGAAACCAGTTAAATCTGAATGGATAAAACGTTTCAATCGAATAAAGTTTCTTCTAAGCCAAAAAACAGTAACTGCAAAGATTACAAGAATAGCTAAAATTTCGAATGAGGCAATTAGAACATCATAAACTACTCCTAAGTAAGGCGCAAAGATTCTATGAGTCCCAAATAAACCATCGATGATGATTTCCAGCAATTCAATGTTAATAATAATGAAACCAACATATACGATAATATGAAGGATTCCTGCAACAGGGCGTCTCACCATTTTTGACTGCCCAAGAGCAATCAATGCCATGTTTTTCCAACGAGCTTTAGGGTTATCTTTTCGATCTACATCGACTCCCAAATTAATATTTCGGATGATTTTTTTTACGCTCGCTGCAAAAAAACCGAAACCTGCTATAAGAAGTACCGCGAATAAAATATTATCTAAATAACTCATTTACAATTATTTTTTATCAGTTGAGTTTGTTTCTTCAGTTGGTGCTACGTATGGTTTATTTTTCTTTCCAAAAAGAGAAACGTTTACGTAACGAGTTGGGTAAAGACGAAGATCCTGCAATAACAATTCTAGCTCTTTTGAAGTTTTAGTCAAGTTATTGTATAATGCTTCATCATTTAATATTTTTCCTGCTGTTCCTTTTCCAGAATTCAAATTAGACATTAAAACATCTACTTTAGCCAAAGTCTGGTTCAAGTTACGAACTGTTTTACCTAAATCTGCTTTGTTTAATGAATCTGAAATTTTGTTGAAATTGCTAGACATTTTATTAAAGTTTGATACAACTCCATTAATCTGTCCTTTATTGGTATCCAAAATATTGTTTAGACTTCCAGAAGCTTTATGAAACTGTGACATTGTCTGGCTTAACTCAGCAATTGTTTTCTTTAGATTTTCTTGAGTATTTTTGTCTAAAGTATTATTCAATCCGCTAACTAAAACATCAATGTTCAAAAGCATTTTTTCAAGCTTCTGCTGGATTGGCTCAATTTTTCCACCTAACGATTCTGTCAATCCTAATTCTACAGTCGAAACTAATTTTTGTCCGTCTTCTGCCAATTCCTTATCAGCAAAATTTGGAATAATTTTAATTTGTTTCCCTCCAATCAAACTTGGAGAATAAATAGAAGCTGTGCTCGTTTTTGAGATTGGAAAATCTGTTTTAAGCTGAAGCTCAACTAATAATTTTCCTGTAACTTCATCAATTGTAATTTTATTTACTTTACCAATCGCAAGCCCGTTAAGCGTTACTGGCGCTGATGGTGATAAATCTTCAACATTATCATATTCGGCATATAATATTGTATAATTAGTAAAAAGGTCTCTTCCCTTTAAAAAACTATATCCCCAGATAAATAGTAGAATGGATGCGATGACTAAAATAGCCGTTTTAATTTCTCTTGTTAGTTTCAAAATTCTAAGTGTTTGTACAAAATTAATATAAATATTCGAACTTGCGCTTATTATTTAATCGCGTCCTGAATACTGATTTTTTCGCCATCTTTAGTAGCCACTAAAAAGGCAGCGCCATATCCTTTGCTTTTAGCTTCTTGCAGGTATTTTTGTGCGGTTTCGTAACTTGGCGTTTCTTCATAGAAATATTTGTAAATATTATTTTCATATGCCATAGTTACATTTTTAAGTCCTTTAAAGTTTTTAGGCTCTAAAGGTGTTTTCTTGATGCTTGCAATAAGCTGCACTTTAAAAAAAGTTCCTTTTGGCGCATTTTTCACAACAGCAACTGGAGCAGTTGTTTTTGGTTTTGCCTTAGTTGAAGTATCTCTTATGGGCCGACTATCCTCTGATTCAGTTCCTGAACCAAAGTATTCTCTTTTATAGCTTAAAATAGCCTCTGCAATTGCTCTTGCAATATCATCCTGACCTTCTTCTGAATTTAGAATATTTCCTTCTGTTGGATTAGAAACAAATCCTGTTTCAACCAAAACGCGAGGCATATAGGCTTTATGAAGTACCATAAAAGGGGCTTGTTTTACACCTCCATGACGAAGTTTTTTTCCTAACTTCTCAAAGTTTTCTTCAATTTTGGTAGCAAGTGTGATGCTGTTATCTAAATATTCTTCCTGCATCAAGGTCATACCAATCATCGATTCTGGAGAATTTGGATCGTAACCTTCATATTTGCGTTTATAGTCTTTCTCTAATGTAATTACAGAGTTCTCTTTTTTCGCAGCTTCAAGGTTTGATGCTACTTTACTTAAACCCATTACATAAGTTTCGGTTCCGTCGGCTGCAGTATTTTTATTGGCGTTACAGTGAATTGAGACAAAAATATTTGAATTCGCTCTGTTTGCAATATTGGCTCTTTCGACCAAATCAACAAAAACATCTGTTTTACGAGTATAGATTACATTAACATTTGGATTTAGCTCTAAAATTTTCCCTACTTTCAAAACAATAGCTAAAGCAATATTTTTTTCTATCCGCCCACTATAAACAGCTCCAAAGTCATGATCTCCATGTCCAGCATCTAGTGTTACCTTAAACACATTTGACTGGCTATGAGCACAAAAGGACGATATCATTAGAAATAAAGCAAATATTACTTTAAATTTGTTAATTCTATTCATAAATCTAAAAGTTAATTTTAATAAAACACGGCTGTTATAATTTTTAGAATTGATTATTTTTGCCAAAAAATTATATGTAAGTTTGACGTGTCAAAAAACAAGCCATAATTTTACAAAAATAGCATTTAAACCTTTGCATACAAACTTATTTAATATCGTTTTAATATCATTTTTCCTAACTATAGGTTGTGGTAATTTATATTCGCAAGAAATAAAAAACAAAAAAAAGCCTTTACCTGCTGTAAAACAAACAGATAAAGAAAATACTGCGATTACAGATACCATAAAACTAGATACTGTAAAACCCAAAAAGACTTTTTTGGACGGAAAAGTTAGATATAAAGCCAAAGATTATGCTAAAATTGACCAGAAAAAAAAGCTGATCACTTTATATAATGAAGCTGAATTATACTATAAAGACGTAGAATTAAAATCGGGTATAATTGTACTTAATTACGAAAAAGATGAAGTTTATGCTGGAAGGATTAAAGATTCTGCTGGAGTTTTAACGCAATATCCTAACTTTAAACAAGGGGCAAGCGAGGTACAGCCAGACTCTATCCGATTTAACTTTAAAACTAAAAAAGCCTTAATCTACAACTCTAGAACAGAACAAGGCGAATTTAAAATTAAAGCCGCTGTCACCAAAAAGGAAAACGATTCGGTTTACTTTTTGAAAGGCGCACGTTTTACAACTTCAACAGATGTCGATCATCCTGAATACTATTTTCAGACTAGTAAAGTTAAATTTATACCTGGCAAAAAAGTAATTACCGGTTTGACCAATATGGTAATTGCTGATGTTCCTACTCCACTGGCGTTGCCTTTCGCTTACTTTCCAATGAGTCAGGAAAAGAGTGTTTCAGGTATTATCATTCCAAGCTACAACGACTCTAATACGCGAGGATTTTCGCTTCAAAACGGAGGTTATTACTTTGCGCTAAGCGATAATTACGACTTGACTGTACTGGGAGATTATTATACCAATGGAAGTTACGCCATGCGATTCGAGTCGGCTTATGCAAAACGATATAAATACAGAGGAAATGTAAACGTTCGTTTTGAGAACTTAATCAGCAGCGAACGCGGTTATCCTGATTACTCAAAACAAAGCATTTACAATATTCAATGGTCACATTCTAAAGACACAAAATCAAATCCGAACTCTACTTTCTCTGCTTCTGTAAACATGGGTAGCAGTAAGTATTTCAAACAGTCTATCAACCAAGCTAATATTGGATCGAACTTAAATAACACATTAAGTTCTTCTATTTCATACAATAAAACTTTTAATACCATTCCTGGGTCCCGTATTTCGTTATCTGCAACCCATAGCCAGAATACGCAGACAGAAGACATCATTATGACACTTCCGTCTTTACAGGGAAGTATTGACCGTGTTTATCCTTTTGTTGGAAAAGATGGCGTAAAGAAGGGATTAATAAAGAATATCAACTTGCAATATAACGTCAGCGGTAAAAACTATTTCAAAACAAAAGATTCGTTGTTCTTCAAACCTCAGATGTTTGACGATGCGCAATTAGGATTACAGCAGACAATTCCATTGAGCACTAACTTTAAGATTTTCAAGTATTTTAGTGCTGGAGCATCTACAACTTATCAGGAAACATGGGTTAATAAGACCATTCAGAAAGTTTACGACCCTACTACGGCCCAAACCATCAACAAAACAGTAAATGGTTTTGACGCTTTCAGAACTTACAATTTCAGCACCAATCTAGGAACGACCATCTACGGGACTTTCAATTTTGGAGATGACAAAAAAATTCAATCTATCCGACACGTCATGCGTCCAAGCATAACGTATGCTTATACGCCAAGTTTTGAAAAGTACTATGATACTTATGCAGTAGATGCATCTGGAAGAATCACTTCTGAATACACGAGATTCGAAAACGGATTATATGGCGCTCCTGGAAAAGAAAATTCCAACATTGTAGGTTTTGCTTTGAGCAACACATTTGAAGCAAAAGTTAGAGACCGCGACAGCACAAAAACAGAGCCTAAAAAAATAATGCTGCTAAACAACTTAAACTTCAGCACGAGCTACAATTTCAATGCTGACGGTAAATCGACGTTTGGATGGCAGCCTGTATTAGTTAGCGGTGGAACGCAGTTTTTTGACAATAAAATGAATATGAACTTTGGCGCAACATTAGATCCATATGCGATTGATAATGGCGGTAACAAAATTGACAAATTCAACATTGACAACGGCGGAAGTTTATTTAGAATGACAAGTGCAAACGTGACAGTGAATTACTCATTTTCGAATAAAGGAACTGGAAAAGAAAAGGAAAAGAACACCCAAAGTCAGCGGAACGGAGGGCGAAACGATGACTTGTTTGGTACCAATACAGACTTAAACGACAGCCGAAATAGCCAATTTGCCAATGAACCTGAAAGAGAGGATGCCATTACGGAATTTTTTAATTCTAAAGTTCCGTGGGATATGACTCTCGCCTATTCGTTAACGTATTCAAATGTCAAACGAGAGAATACTATTTCTGGAAACTCTATCATGGTTTCTATTAACACTGACCTTACTCCAAAATGGAAAGCAGGGGTTTCAACGGGTTACGATTTTGTGCAAAAAGGAGTCACCTTTACTCAATTCCGTTTTGAAAGAGATTTATTGAGCTGGAGAATGGCTTTCAACTGGCAGCCATTAGGAACAAATTCGAACTGGAACTTCTTCATCGGAATTAAATCTGGTATGCTTAGTGACATCAAATGGAACAAACGCAGCGTTTCAAATAGATAAACTACTTTCGAATCAAAATAATTTCATTATGAAAAAAATAATTTTTACCGAGAAAGCTCCGGCTCCAATCGGACCTTATAATCAAGCCGTATTATCTGGAAACACACTTTATGCTTCTGGGCAGATTGCAATCGATCCTGAATCAGGAGAATTGATTACAGACAACATTAATGATGAGACTACTCAAGTGATGAAAAACATTGCTGCTATTCTTGAAGCTGCAGGGATGACATTTGAGAACGTTGTAAAGTCAACTATTTTCATCATGGACATGAATAACTTTGGTGCAATAAATACCGTTTACGGTTCTTATTTTAACGAAAAAACCGCTCCAGCTCGTGAAACGGTTCAAGTGGCTTGTCTGCCAAAAAATGTTAATGTAGAAATTTCTATAATTGCTGTTCAATAGCATCTAATAATAATTGTGCCGTTGCTTCATTGGTTGCCAGCGGCACATTATGCACATCACAAACACGGATTAGCATATTGATATCTGCTTCATGCGGATGGCTTGACAAAGGATCTTTAAAAAAGAAAACCATCTGCGTAATTCCTTCTGCAACTCTTCCCGCAATTTGCGCATCGCCTCCAAGAGGTCCAGAAAGCATTCTCTGAGTTTTAAATCCAGCAGCTTCAGCTTTTCCTCCCGTAGTACCAGTACCAATAAGCCTTATTTTTTCATTGTGCAAAACAGCCTCATTTTTGATTAAGAAATCAATCAAATCAGCTTTTTTGCCATCATGAGCAATAATGGCAATTTCCATAAAACCAGAACTATTGATTAGCGACATGATAAGCAATTAATCCGTCAATTGGTCTTCTTAAAACGTTACCCAATTGAAGTTCATATTTATTAAATGTCTCTTGCAACTCATCTTTCAAATAAAATGCAATAGAACCAACAAAATGTACAGGAACTTCTTTGCAATTGTCAAATTGTTTGATGTAATTCTTAACGAAAGACTTCATTCCTTTGAAAATGATTTTTCTGCAGAACTCTGTGTCTTTATGCTTAATTAAAAACTTAGCGTAAGTTGCCAAATAAGCATTTGGGTTTGGCTCTTTATATAATTTATTTTTAATAAAATCCGGATCAACGTCGTACTCTTTTTCAAGTTCAACAGCCAATTCTTTAGGCATTTTATTAAAATAGTATTTTCTAATTAATTCTTTTCCAAAAACATTTCCACTGCAATCATCCATAACAATGTATCCTAATGATTGCACTTTTTGATGCAATGTTTTTCCATCAAAATAACTGCAGTTAGAACCTGTTCCTAAGATGCTAACGATTGCTTCTTCTCCTTTTGGAGTTGTTGCATAAACAGCAGCATAAGTGTCTTCTTGAACGTCTACAATTGCGTTAGAAAAATATTCTTGAAAAATTTGTTTCAACCACTCTTTCATTCTGTCAGTACCGCAGCCGGCACCATAAAAGAATAAATGCGTAGCATTTTTTTTATTTTGTAAGATGTCAAAACGGTCATTTAATCTTTCGATGATTTCTGGCTCGTCTAGAATTTCAGGATTTAATCCTAAAGTTTGTGTTGTGAATAATACTTTTCCATTATCATCTATTGCAATCCAATCGGCTTTAGTAGATCCACTGTCAACTATTAATTTCATTTGTTTCGTTTTTGGAATTAGGTTTTTCTATTTTTAATTCAAAAGTGTGTTTTTTACATTAATCATAGAGGTAACAAAATAAGAAAATCCCGTTATTGTAAGGTAACGGGATTTTGCAAAAATATATTATTATTTTAAACCTGCAATATGTACAGATAAATCAATTAATTTGCTTGAGTATCCGTACTCATTGTCATACCAAGATACCAATTTGAAGAAAGTAGAATTTAATCCAATTCCTGCACCAGCATCAACAATTGAAGTTCTTTTATCTGAGATAAAATCTTGAGAAACAACAGCATCTTCAGTGTATCCTAAGATACCTTTCATTTCATTTTCTGAAGCTTTTTTCAATACAGCTAAGATTTCTTCGTAAGTAGTTTCTTTTGCAACTTTTACTGTTAAATCTACTACAGAAACGTCAGCAGTAGGAACACGGAAAGACATTCCAGTTAATTTACCATTCAAAGATGGGATAACTTTTCCAACCGCTTTAGCAGCACCTGTTGAAGAAGGAATGATGTTGATTGCAGCAGCACGTCCACCTCTCCAGTCTTTTCTAGAAGGTCCGTCAGCTGTCATTTGAGTTGAAGTAGTTGCGTGAACAGTTGTCATTAAACCTTCAACGATTTCGAAATTATCGTGAATAACTTTAGCTAAAGGAGCTAAACAGTTTGTAGTACAAGAAGCGTTAGAAACAACTAAATCAGAAGCTTTTGCAGTTTCGTGGTTAACTCCCATTACAAACATTGGAGCATCTGCAGAAGGAGCAGAAATGATTACTTTTTTTGCACCACCTTTTAAGTGCTCGCTTGCAGTTTCGACAGTAGTGAAGATACCAGTACATTCAGCAACAACATCTACATCTACTTCGTTCCATTTTAAATCAGCTGGATTTCTTTCTGCAGAGATACGGATGTTTCTTCCGTTTACATAAAGTTTTCCTTCTTTAACTTCTACAGTTCCGTTGAAACGACCGTGAACTGAATCATATTTTAATAAATAAGCTAAGTGATCTACGTCTAACAAGTCGTTGATTGCAACAACTTCTACATTATCTCTATTGAAAGACTCTCTAAAAACGATTCTTCCGATACGTCCAAATCCGTTTATTCCTAATTTTACTTTTGACATTTTACTAAATTTTTTGCTTTTGTTTTTATTACACTATTTCAAAGTCTAATTTCCTCACAATAAACTTCTTTTCTTTTTTAAACTTTTTATATTGTCTATGTAGACATAATGTCTGACACTCTTAACAATTCTCTATCAATTTCTGATTTTCCTTTGATAGCTTGCTCAAGCGGAGTTAAAACCACTTTATCTTCACGAAGTCCAACCATATAATTGGATTTTCCTTCTATTAAAGATTCTACTGCTTTTACTCCCAAACGGCTTGCTAAAACACGGTCAAAACAAGACGGAGAACCACCACGCTGCATATGTCCTAAAACAGAAACTCGTACATCGTATTCTGGAAGGTTGGCTTCAACATAATCTTTTAATTCGAATACGTTTTTACCTATCTTATCTCCCTCAGCAATAACAACTATACTAGATGATTTTCCTGACGCTTTACTTTTTTGAAGCGAATCTAAAAGACGATCTAAACCTAAATCTTCTTCAGGAATAAGGATTTCTTCTGCTCCTGCACCAATACCTGCATTAAGAGCAATATGACCAGCATCTCTACCCATAACCTCTACAAAGAAAAGACGGTTATGAGAACTCGCTGTGTCTCTAATTTTATCGATACAGTCTACAACAGTATTTAAAGCTGTATCATACCCTAAAGTAAAACTTGTACCATAAATATCATTATCAATTGTACCTGGAATTCCCATTACTGGAAAACCAAATTCTGAATTAAAAATTAATCCTCCGGTAAAACTTCCGTCACCACCAATAACAACCAAAGCATCAACACCAGCCTTAACAAGATTCTCGTGTGCTTTTTTTCTACCTTCTGGCGTTCTAAACTCAACTGAACGAGCCGATTTTAAGATCGTTCCACCTTTGTTTACAATATTATTTACGCTACGTGGTCCCATCTCTTTGAAGTCACCCTCAATCATTCCCTGGTACCCTCTATAAATTCCGATGCATTCTATATTATGATATGCGCAAGTTCGAACAACTGATCGTATTGCAGCATTCATTCCAGGTGAATCTCCTCCTGAGGTAAGAACACCTACTTTTTTTATTGTTTTTGGCATTATTTAAGTATTAAAGTGTAAAATTAGCAAACATTCAGCACTTTTCGGGTTACGATTATCATAAATTAATAAAATCTGTTAAATTCAAACGTTTTCGTTAATAAGTTTTTTCTAGGAAAAAATTTCATTAAAAATAATAAAACGCTAATTTTTTAATTAAATCGTCAAAATTAACAATACCCTGATGAAGTGTTATAAAAATCAGAATTTCCCGCTCACATGGAAAATTTTAAAAGAGTGCTTAAATTTAGCACAAAAAAAACCATTATGAGAATAATGGTTTTATAAAAGGCTATTTTTAACAAAGTGTTAATAATCGTTGTCAGGAATTAACCCTTGATTATTGCTTGGTGTATGTTCCTGTTCTTTTTTCTTCTTTTCTTCCTCCTTTTTCTTTTTCTCTTCCTCTTCTTTTGCTTTCTTTTTGTTTTTTTCTGAATCTTTCTTGCTTGAGAAATTCATATATTCAGGAAGATACGAATCTTGAAGATCATCATGTGAAGAACCTTTTACGGCTTTTTCAATTTTATGGTTTTTAAACAGTTTGTTTACAAGCTCGCTAAAGGTATCAAAATCTACTTCGTACGAAATACCGACACCTTGCGTATAACCGATTCCTTGTCCTATATAATTAATGTCATTTTCTTTATTAAACAGACGAAGGTTCATTGTACCGTCTTCATTTACACGATACAAAATTTCGATATCTCCAACAATTGCAGATTCATTTACACCTCCAACCGGAACTCCTAACTTTCCGTTGATCGTAATTCTTTCATTAATCTGAGAAGATATATTAGCCACAAACTGACCATCAACCTCCTGCCCTGTTCTTCTGTCTGCTGCGATGTAATTTAAGTCGATGTTCACTTTATCATTATCTGACTTAATAATGCCACCCAATAAACTTGAAGCTGTTTCTGTCAATGTTCCAGAAAAATCTCCTTGGCTAAATCCGTCCGTACTCATAAATGAGCCTGTCGACAATAAGTACAACGCCTGTGTCTGGCGAATATCTTTATCGTCCAGCTTATATTGTATCTCCGATTTTAAAACATTACTTACCGATGGAAACTGGATATCAAAATTAGGTTCTGGGCTAGCCAAATCTCCTCTCAATCCAATAACCACTTCTACCGGAACTTTTTTATTGAATGAAGAAGTATTATCTAAAAGCACTGCTGGATTGGCCTGTGTTTTATAAACTGCTTCCAAATTCAATTGGGCACGCATTGGGTTTCCTTCCCAAATAATCGAGCCTCCTTTTTTCACGGTAAACTTTTTATCGATAAGTCCGCCGTATTTAAAATTGTAAGTTCCTTCGTATGCCTGGAAATCTCCCCACATATTAAACTTACCTAATGTATTGATTTTAAACAAAAGCGATCCGTATCCTTTTCCTTTCATACCATGTCCCGAATTTCGATCTAGAATAACTTCTACTTCGGCATCTGGGGTAATATCAAAATCAAATTCAAGTTCAAGTCCGTTATAATCTCTTGTTTTTTCAACAATTCCGTTTTCAAGATTATACTTTTCTTTTGGGGTTACAAAATGAATCCAGTTGCTTTCCCCAACACTTTGCGCATTATTAATCGGGATCTTAACTTCTGTTCCTTTTTCAGATTTTGCATCCACCTTAATAAAGAGACTTTCTACTGGGCCTTTTATGCTTGCCGTTCCGTTTATAAACGCGGTTCCGAAATAAGCGGCATCATCACTATCTTTTGTATCTAAAGCCACCAATCGTTTAGAAGTAATATTTAAATCTAATTTCCAATCGCCAAAGTTATGATGTTCGATGCTACCGTTCAGCAAACCTTTTGTACCATATTTAGTATCGGTTAACTGATTATTTCTAAACAGGAATTTTTCATTAGTCAAATCAATAACCGTTCGATCGCTTAATTCATAATCGGTATTTAGATACGGAATTGTCATTCCTGCTTTTTCAACATAAAGACGCCCGTTGATTTCAGGCTTTTTCAAATTTCCGATAACAGCGGCATTTCCAGAAACAGATCCGCGCACATTTGACAGAACATCTCCGCCAATAGTTCCTAAAGTCGCCAGATTGAAACCTTCCAATTTCAGGCTCATATCCATAATCGTTTCTTTATTCTCTACAGCAAATGTTCCGTTTGCTCTAAACGACTCGGTAAAACCATTTTGAATTGACGAATTGACCGTAAATTTCCTAAAGGATTCATCTCCCGAAATATCAAAATTAAGCGTCCCGAGCTCCGTCTTGTTCATGATAAGATGGTCAATTTTTATGGATGCCGTGGGCTGATAAACATTTTTATTTTGCTTATAATTGACATTTCCGTTCAAATTACCATTAAATACGAATTTGGAATTTACTGGCGTAATCTTATTGATATCCACATCCTCAAAGCTCAGCACGAGATCTTTATAATCTTTTCCTTTTATAACTCCGTTTAAATCGATTTTCTGGTTTTCATGAGATAAAACAATATTATCAAAATTGAAATTTTTAAAATATTGATCAATAACAATCTGATTGTCTTTTTCTGCATCTTCGTTTAAATACCAGATATAGTCTTTAAACTTCATTTCAGATTTCTTGATTCCGACAATATTATTTTTGCTTTTGTCAATTGTATGATACAAATCCAGATTAAAATAATCTTCGCCTTTATCTCCGCCTTTAAATTCTGAACGAACAAAAAGAGTATCGTTTGCAGTAACATTGATCAAGTTAAAATCACGTATTTTGTAATAAGGCGTTTTGATGCTGTCTAACTCAACATAAGCATTATAAAGCGGATTTTTGTTATCGATGTTAATGCGTATGTTGTCAAATGTATTTTTGTCTGCCGTAATTTTTTTGGATCTGAAACGGAATTTAAATTCCTGCAAATCTGAATCTATTTTTCCTCGCACAACCGTCGAAGAATCAATATTTATTTCTGGATAAAGCATTTCGACCACTTTATCGTAGACGCGGAAATTGAAATTCAGAAACTGCCCTTTTCTAACTTTATAAGGTTTGTAATTGGTATATAAACTACCAACTGAGTTCATGACCAATTTATCTAATTGATCAAATCTAAATTTACCTACAATTTTTCCGTCTACAACATCATTCGAACTTACTGTAATGGTTCTTAATCGATCTGCATCAAAACTTGAGTTTAAGTTTACTTGGTCAAAAACGTAAGTAGCTTTTGGATTTTGATATTCTGCATCGTTTATAAAAATATCTCCCTGCAGATTTTCAATAGAATTTCCAGATAATTGAACTACGACATCTCCTCTAAAATGTGAAATAGAATCGCTAATAAACTTAAGTTTTCTTAAATCTGAGTTTTCAATATTAATATGAAAGTCATAACGGTTTTCTCTTTTGCTCAAATCCAATAAACCATCAAAATTTAAATTTAAATTCGGATCATTTATTGCAATTTGCCCTTTATAATAAGGAAGTTTAAAATTTCCGTTTACTACAATATTATTATAGGTGTATTTATTGTAATCTAGTTTTGAAATATCTCCTTTAATAACGGTATTCAGATATTTTTCAGTAAAACCAACTCCATCGACATCAAGGTTTAAAGTTGTTTTGCCAATATCCTTACGATTTAAAACAGCGCCTACGTCAAAATTATTCAGAATAATATTTCCCGCATACGAAGCCTTGTCAATAAAATCCATATTATTCAAATGAAGATCGACTTCTCCATTTCCTAGATCTGTTGCAACTTTAAAAACGGTTTCTAATGCTGTGGTCGAAACTTTAGCTTTTCCGACAATATTAAATTTGCCAATTCGCTTCATTTCTTTCGGAAGGCTTTTACCTAAAACTCCTGGAAGCAAAACCACTAAATCGTCATAACTAGAAAGCAGTTTGCTAAACTTTCCATCCATAGAAAACTTCTGAGATTTACTTCCCAAAAGATTTCTGAAATTAATTGTTCCATTAATTTTCGATCCGTTTGTATCGCTCAGCCTCAATCCTGTAAGCGTCATATTATTCAACGGACCGTCTAATTTGGTTTTCAATTTAAAATGCTGATTTTTACCTAAGCCATCATAAAAATGGCGAATATCATTGGTTGCAATAGAAGATGAATCTATCAACACATCAAATCGGACTTTGTCTGTAAAATCAATAAAATCTGATGGCTTATAATTTAAAATTGCTACGCCATAAATAGAAGATCTTTTGGTTTTAATAGCCAGATTTTCAACCTTAATCTGTTTTTTGGTATAACTGAATTTTCCAGCGAAATTAGAAACATACAAACCGCGATGATCCATAAACGAAAATCGGTGAATGTTTGTATTTACATCTGGCCCGTACAACTTGAACTCGCTGATGTACGCATTTAATTTTGTGAAATCGAGAAATTTTGGAGTAGTTTTATTTTCATCAACAACAGAAAATCTTCCTTTTTCTATGTAAGCGTTTTTGGCCGTTAAAAGAAAATGTTTTGTCGATTTTTTCTTAGGCGTATTCTCTACCTCAAAAGCTTGAATAAACTTATTGATATTATTTTCATCTTCGCCTTTGTAGGTTTTCAGATTAAAAATCAAACCGGTCAGACGCAAATCTCCAAAAATCAAATCTCCGTCTAGCAATCTGCTGAAACTGGCAATATCTGTAGTAATGATGTCCGAATAAATCATCGTTTTTTTATGATGATCCAAGATCGTTACTTTCTTCAATTTGACTCCGCCAAAAATATTGATTGCGGTTTTTTCTACATTAATATTAACCTTATAATCTTCATTTAATGAGTTGGTAACATAATTGGCAATCTGTGTCTGAACGACAGGAAGAGATAATATGATAGCAAGCGCTAACAAAAGTAAAATCAACCCAATTAGGGTTCTAGATATTATTTTCTTTACTTTTTTGATAGCTTCTTTAATTTTAGTTTTTCTTTTAATTTATTTTGAACAGACAAAGAACGGCTGTTTTTGATAAAAATTCTTTAATTTTGGGGCACTGCTTAAATCAAAGAAATATAATCATTTGATTTGTCAAATATAATTCAAAATTTGTGCCTTTATATGCAAAATCCAGAGGTTTTTATTCTAGCCATCGAAAGTTCATGCGATGATACTGCTGCCGCGGTTTTACATAACGACAAAGTATTGTCAAATGTTGTAGCCAATCAATTAATTCATAATCAATACGGAGGTGTTGTTCCCGAATTGGCTTCCCGAGCGCACCAGCAGAATATTGTCCCAGTGATAGATGCTGCACTTCGTAAAGCAAATGTACAAAAAGAACAGTTAAGCGCAATCGCATTTACGCAAGGACCGGGATTAATGGGCTCTTTATTGGTGGGAACTTCTTTCAGCAAATCATTGTCATTGGCCTTAAATATTCCGTTAATTGCTGTAAATCATATGCACGCACATATATTGGCTCATTTTATTGACGAAGAAGGTTACGATAAACCCGAATTTCCTTTTCTAGCTTTAACAATTAGCGGAGGACACACCCAAATTGTAAAAGTGAATAGCTTTTTTGATATGGAAATTATCGGAGAAACTACCGATGATGCTGTGGGTGAAGCATTTGACAAA
The DNA here is from genome assembly GCF_025252405.1 of Flavobacterium sp. TR2. Classification (NCBI taxonomy): domain Bacteria; kingdom Pseudomonadati; phylum Bacteroidota; class Flavobacteriia; order Flavobacteriales; family Flavobacteriaceae; genus Flavobacterium; species Flavobacterium sp. TR2. The sequence goes on from NZ_CP104307.1 coordinate 4,524,180, forward strand.
AGTGCCAAAATTCTTGGACTTCCTTATCCCGGAGGACCTTTGATAGACAAATATGCAAAAGAAGGAAATCCGAAAGCGTTTCCTTTTACAAAACCAAAAGTTCCAGGATTAGATTTCAGTTTCTCTGGACTAAAAACCGCCATTTTATATTTCATTCAAAAAAATAAACAGCAGAATCCGAATTTTATAGAAGAAAACCTCAATGATATTTGCGCTTCCATCCAACATACGATTATCGAAATTCTGATGGATAAGATTAAACTAGCCGTTAAAGAAACTGGAATTACGCAAATTGCCATAGGCGGAGGTGTTTCTGCAAATTCAGGAATCAGAAATACATTGAAGGAAACCGAAAGCAAATACGGCTGGAAAACTTTTATTCCGAAATTTGAATATACAACAGACAATGCTGCAATGATTGGAATTGTAGGCTACCAAAAATACTTATCTAATCGTTTTGAAACTTCTTCTGTGGTTTCTAAAGCCAGAATCGAATTTTAAACCATGCAGTTATTTTTTAATCCGAATATAGACGAGACAACACAAAGTTTTTCTTTTGACAAAGAAGAAAGCCGTCATATCATAAAAGTGCTCAGAAAGAAAGATTCAGATATCCTGCACGTTACAAATGGCTCAGGACTATTATTTGAAACCCAGATTACATTGGCTTCTGACAATAAATGCACGGTTGAAGTTCTTTCGATAAAAAATGCCGAAAAACCAAAATTTAACCTGCATCTGGCTGTAGCTCCAACCAAAATGAACGATCGTTTTGAATGGTTTCTGGAAAAAGCTACAGAAATTGGAATTCAGGAAATCACTCCGATCTTCTGTGACCGTTCTGAACGAAAAGTAATTAATCGTGATCGTTTTGAGAAAATCATTCTTTCGGCAATGAAGCAATGCAATGAGACCTTTCTTCCGAAATTGAATGAAGCTATTTCGTTTAAAGAATTCATTAAACAACAGCAAAATGGACTGCAATTAATTGCGCACTGCGAAGAAACCGATAAAAAGTCGCTAAAAGAGGTTTTAAAACCCAATGAAGACGTAACGATCTTAATTGGCCCAGAAGGCGATTTTTCTGAAAAAGAAATTGCATTGGCATTAGAAAACAATTACAAACCGGTAACTCTAGGAAACACGCGTTTAAGAACAGAAACAGCAGCAGTCGTGGCTTGCCATAGCGTTGTTTTTTTTAATGAATAATTCAAGTCAGCTTTGCCAAAGTCTAAAACTTTGACAAAGCTTATTTATACATAAATTAAAACGCTAAGTTTTTCATTCCGAGGAACGAGATATTTAAAACTCACATGAAAAAAATATTCTATTTATTATTACTTTTTTCAATTTCTTCTTTTTCACAGGAAATCGCTTTGCTTAAATACAGTGGCGGTGGCGATTGGTATGCAAATCCAACTTCTTTGCCTAACTTAATCAGTTTTTGCAATGCTAATATCAATACCCGCATCAAAAGCAAGCCTTCGACTGTAGAGCCAAGCAATCCAGATTTACTTTCGTACCCGTTTGTACACATGACGGGGCACGGAAATGTTGTTTTTAGCGACGCTGACGTAGCCAATCTAAGAAATTATCTAACAGCTGGAGGTTTTCTGCATATCGACGATAATTACGGAATGGATCAGTTTATTAGGAAAGAAATCAAAAAAATATTTCCAAATAATAATTTGGTAGAACTTCCGGCAAATCATCCGATTTTTCAGAAACCATTTCCTTTCCCGAACGGATTGCCAAAAATTCACGAACACGACGGAACCCGTCCTCAAGCTTTTGGAATTTTCATAGACAACAAACTGGTTTTACTTTATACTTACGAATGTGATTTGGGCGATGGCTGGGAAGATCCCGAAGTGCATAACGATCCAGCAAACGTAAGGGACAAAGCGCTTAAAATGGGTGCTAACATTATCAATTATATTTTTACCAATTAAATTTTAAAAAGTGCAGCTGACTCACGAAGAAAATCAATTTGAAAGAAAAACATTTCCCATTACTTTGGTATGTGATCATATTTACTTTCAGCAAAATATTGGTTCTTTGTTCCGAATTTCTGAAGCTTTCGGAGTTGAAAACATTATTTTTTTTGGAAAAGACATTCCGCTGACACCACGCAAAATCAATAAAACTTCACGCAGCACGCATCTTCATGTGCCTCATTCTACCATTGAAGACTATAATGAGCTTGAATCCTATTTGACTGACAATAATTTTGAAATTATTGCCTTAGAAATCACTTCAAACAGCAAACCTTTGAAAGAAGTCATGATTCCTTTTGACAAAAAAATCGCGCTTTTGATCGGAAGCGAGATTAATGGAATCTCTGAGGAACTCCTAAAACTTTCTGATCAAATTGTGCACATTAATATGTTCGGAAAAAATAGCAGCATGAATGTTGTGCAAGCGGCAAGCATAGCGCTTTACGAAATTACTTCTTTGTAAAAAATTGAATTCTTGAAATTTATTTTTGAAGCAATATTCTGACTTAACAGCAATTTAACTTTTTATATTATCGTTAAACGACAGATAATCACGACAAAATGCGTTAAAAAATACAAAAGAAAGAAAATACTGCATAATTTTTAAAGACTAATTTTTGTAGGAATCAATGTTTGTAAGGGGTTGTAAAATTTCTCACAAAATTTCTGTTCTAATATTTTGCAAGAAAGGTATTTTGTTATAAAATTGCCACATTATTCAACTAATCAACTATTTTATAACAAAAACCTAAATTATTATGAAAAAAGTTATTATTACCACATTCGCAGCATTAATGCTGTTTGCTTGTCAAAATGATCAATCGGCTGAATCTGCTAACGCTGATGCAAGTGTTCCATCTAGAAGAGGATGCGCAACGCAAGAAGTTTTAGAAGCTCAATTGAAAGCTGATCCTTCATTGGCAATCAGAATGAATGAAATCGAAACTTTTACTATACAACACGAAGGTAAAAATTTCACAGGCCGTCTGGTAAATGGAAAAATTGAAATTCCAGTTGTAGTGAATGTTCTTTATAGAACTACAGCTGAAAATATTTCAAATGCACAAATCCAATCACAGATTGATGTGCTAAACAAAGATTTCAATGCTTTAAACTCAGATTACAATAATGTGCCAGCATTATTTGCAGGAGTTAAAGCAAACATCGGAATTTCTTTTGTTTTAGACCAAGTTATTAGAAAATCAACAACTAAAACTTCTTGGGGAACAAATGATGCGATGAAAAAAACAGCTCAAGGCGGACTTGCTCCAACTAGCCCAACTACAAAATTAAACTTGTGGTCATGTGTTATTGGTGGCGGAATTTTAGGTTATGCACAATTTCCTGGCGGCGCTTCTGCTACTGATGGAGTGGTAATTGATCCTAAATACTTCGGATTATCTGGTTCTGCAAATGCACCATATAATTTAGGAAGAACAGCTACTCACGAAGTAGGTCACTGGATGAATTTACGTCACATCTGGGGAGATGCAACTTGCGGAAGCGACTTAGTTGCAGATACTCCTACTCATAACACAGCAAACTACGGAGTTCCTGCTTACCCTCATTACAGCACTTGTACAGGCACACCTGTAGAAATGACAATGAACTACATGGATTATGTTGATGATGCTGCAATGTATATGTTCTCAACAGGACAGAAAAACAGAATATCGGCTATTTTTACAACTGGAGGCGCTAGAGCTTCTTTTGCACAACCATAATAAAAAAGAAATTTAAAAAAAGGCGAGATGATTTCATCTCGCCTTTTTTTGTTTATCCCTGAATTTTACAATGCTTTTTCCTATATTTATGGTCTAAATTTTAAGCATGATCACATCAAAAACTATTTCTAACGGAATTTTAAGAGCTTTAGCAACAATTTTAATTATCGGCATTGTTTTATATTTTCTCTATGAAATACAAACTGTTATTGTCTATTTATGCATTTCTTTAATATTGTGTTTAATTGCAAATCCGTTAGTTTTATTTCTAAAAAACAAACTGAAATTCAGCAATTCAATGGCTGCCACCACCACCATCATCTTTTTTATATTTCTAATTGTGGGTTTCATCCTTTTGTTTGTTCCTTTAATTATTTCTCAAGCCAATAATTTAGCATTACTAGATACTGCACATCTCCAAACCAATTTTATAGAGGCAGAAAGACATCTAGAAGACTACTTTAATATTCAGCATATTGATTTAAATAAAGTGATAAAAGATTCTAAACTTACTTCTGTTTTAGATTTCAGTTATTTTACAGGATTTATCAATTCGATAATCAATTTTATGGCTAATATGGGAATGGGACTTGTTTCTGTATTTTTTATTACTTTCTTTTTTATTAAAGACCAGGACATTTTTAAAGATCAGGCTAGAAGAATATTACCAGATTCAAATGAAGACAAAATATTAAATTCTATTACCAAAATAAATCATCTTTTAACCCGCTATTTTATTGGTTTATTATTACAATTGATAGTTGTTTTTATTCTTTACTTAATCGTGTTACTGATATTTGGAAATAAAAATGCATTTGTAATTGCCTTCTTATGTGCAATTCTAAACATAATACCGTATTTGGGTCCAATTATCGGAACTACTTTGGCAGGACTATTAACCATGATTAGTATGATTGGAAAGGATTTTCAATCAGAAATTCTGCCAACAACAATTTATGTCATTATTGGTTTTTTATTGGTACAGGCAATTGACAACAATATTAGCCAGCCCATAATTTCGTCAAAAAGTGTAAATTCGCATCCGTTAGAGATATTCTTGGTAATATTAATCAGCGGCATTACGTTTGGAATTGTAGGTATGATAATAGCCATTCCTGCATTTACGATGATTAAAGTAATTTTAAAAGAATTTTTCCCTGACAATAAAATTGTCTCCGTATTAACCGAAAGAATTTAGCTTTGAACACTTCCCTTTTGCATTCAGATATTCAGAAATTTATTATTGAAAATACGGGTGCAGATATAACGAAATTGGCGCTGCAAAAAAATCCATTCCCAGAAACGGATTGGATTTTAATTTTGAATCAAATTGAAGCACGGAGCAAAGCAAAGGATAAACTGCCGACTTGGTTTGATGCCGAAAATATCATTTATCCTAGCAAAGTCTCTGTAGAACAAACCTCATCAGAAAAAACAGCTGCTTACAAAGCTTCTTTAATTTCTGGCAAAACTTTAATTGATCTTACAGGAGGTTTTGGTGTTGATGATTATTATTTTTCAAAGAAATTTAAAGTTGTTGCGCATTGTGAAATTAATGAAGAATTATCTTCGATTGTCAAACATAATTTTCAACAATTAGAAATAAAAAATTGCTTTTGTTACCCAACCGATTCAATCAATATTTTACATGAATCTGAACTAAAATACGATTGGATTTATATTGATCCTTCGCGAAGAAATGACAGCAAAGGCAAAGTTTTTATGCTAAAAGACTGTCTTCCAAATGTTCCTGAACTCCTTGATTTCTATTTCGAAAAATCGGACTGCATTTTAATTAAGACTGCACCCTTATTAGACATTTCAGCAGGATTATCCGAATTAAAAAATGTAAAGAACATTCATATCATTGCCCTTGAAAACGAAGTCAAAGAACTGCTCTTCGAAATTCAAAAAGGCTATTCTGGCGAAATAACACTAAAAACAGCTAACCTTTTAAAAGAAAAAATAGAAACTTTTGAGTTTTCTTTAGGCCATGAAACACCATCGCTTTCTTACGGCTTACCTCAACAATATCTTTACGAACCCAATGCGGCAATAATGAAATCTGGCGGTTTTGATGAAGTTAGCGCCAGTTTTCAAATTAACAAACTCCATAAACACTCGCATTTGTATACTTCAGAAAATTTAATTGATTTTCCGGGAAGAAAATTTGAGGTTCAAAAAGTGATTTCATATAACAAAAATGAGATGAAAAACGAATTATCCAATCAGCAGGCCAATATTACCACTCGTAATTTTCCTGAGACTGTAGATAACATTCGAAAAAAGTGGAAAATAAAAAATGGCGGTGATTTGTATTGTTTTTTTACGACAGATGTAAAAGATAACAAAATAGTTTTAATTTGCACCAAAATAATCTAATACAATGAAACAACTAATTACACTAGCTCTTTTTTTATTAACCTTTACCGCATTTGCCCAAAAACCTTGCGAATATAGCGTCAATGTAAATGACTCTATCGGATCATACAAAGTGACAAACGAATACTTGATGAGTGAAAAATATTTTGGCGGAAGCTTTAATTATATTTTCTTCTCTTTGGCTCAAACAGATGGTTTGCCGACATTAAACCTGCAATCTATCCAAAAAAGCAAGGATTTTATTAAGGCTAACTGTTTTGATAAAAATTCAAAAATCTTTTTGCAGTTAGAAAACGGGAAGATTGTAACGCTTATGCATATCAATCAAGAAAATTGCGGCACATTGGTTCGTGACGAAAAAGGTTTCGACAACCGAATCAATACTGGGATTTTTATGTTTATGAAAGATAATTATGAGGAACTGAAAAAATCTCCAATTTCAATAATGCGAATTAAATATCTAACCAATATAGAAGATTATATTGTAAAACGAGAACTTACTTCTGAGTTAACTGGAAAAGTGACTAATCCGAATACCTACTTCATGGATAATATTAGGTGTGTGGAGTAATTAATTGCACTTCCATTTTTGGTTGGCCACTTTATCTTTTAAACCTGTTTTTAAATTGTAATGCCACCACTCCGACTCAAAAGAGTTGAAACCATTTTTTATCATGGTCTTTTTTAGATAAGCCCTATTGGAAAGAATTTCTTTAGAAAGCTGTTTAAAATTATGACTTGCCATAATGCCAAAAAAGTCAAAAGAAGTTCCCATATCAACTTCTTTTCCTGTAATATCTACCAAAGAAATATCAACGGCTCCTCCTCTATTATGGATGGAGCCTTTTTTTGGATCTGCAACATAAATTGGATCCGATACAATCTCCCACATTTTTTTCTGAATGTCCAAAGGTCTATAACAATCATACAATTTGATTCTGTAGCCTTTTTTCAAAAAATCTTTATTGGCCGCAATCAATGCTTTTACAGTCTTTAGGCGAAGCATACATTCGGCACAATCGTAAACTTTTGTTTTCAAGAAATTGTCTTCGGTAGCATATTTCATATCATAAACAAAATCGTTGCTATAATCTCTTAGATTTACAAATGTAGTATCAGAAATTTTAACTTCTGCTGGAGAAGCGTAAGTTTCATTCTGCGCTTGCAAAAAGCCAATTCCTAAAAGAAAAAAGCTTAAAATTTTGAAAGTATGATTCATTGTAAGAAGATTTTAAAAAATTGAAGTTAAACAAAAAATCTTAAAAATTGATTTTTGGCATTATTACTTAAACTTAAAAATTTACTTTTTGGGATTAAAAACCGTCATAAATTACTTTCAAAACAAAGAATAATTTTAATATCTTTATGAAAATTAGATCATTACGACTTTGTAAACTAAAATTATTAATTCTAAAATCAGTTATATTATGAATTACAGAGCCAAATACATTTCAGCAGCCATTGTTAGCAGTTTAGTCTTGTTGTCATGCAAAAAAGAAATTATAAAAGAAGTGCCCAAAACAGATTCAACTTCAATAAAAACTGAAGCTTTACAAGCAGACAGCACTGTTTTGAACCCGAATGATTCTTTGTATGGTCTTGTAGACAAAAGCGTCATTGGAACACAATTTTTAACCAAAAGCAGTTTAGCGCCAAGATTGAAAAAATTATTAGGCCCCGATTACGATCAGATGGTAAAATACTGGAATACTGAGACCCCTTTTGAAAAGCAAGACAATGTACTGCACGCTTGGGGATGCAAACAGCATGACTGCAGCACGTATTCGTATGATTTGTATATTGATGTAAAAAACAACAAAATCAATGTCTATAAATTCTCTGAGTCCAAACTGACGATTTTTAAAGAAGATAATTTTGATATTGAAATAAAAGGCAACTTCTTGAAAGATTTAAATATTAAAAAAGAAAATACAGCAGTTAAAAAATAAGCGCAATCATAAAAAAAGCGGTTCAAATGAACCGCTTTTCCATTTACTATTTTTTAGCATTAGATTTCTCCTGTCACTAAAATATTTTCTTTTACACCTTTGTCTTTCAACATTCTGAAATGAGATCGAACAGCGTGATAAAACGGATATGAAGTATAAGGCAAGTTATATTCTTCTGCATAACGCTTGATAATTGGCGTAATATACGGATAGTAAGTGTGTCCAACCGCTGGAAAAAGATGATGCGCTACATGATGTGTAAATCCGCCGTAAAGAAAATTAGCCAATTTGCTCTCTGTGCTAAAATCTTTAGTCACGATCATTTGATGCATAACCCATGTATCCGAAAGATTTCCGTCTTCATCAGTATGCGGAAAGTGGGCATCTTCATCAACGTGAGTGGAAACCAATGCCACGACACCAATTGCGCTACCGCACAAATGCATAGACAGCCAAGCAAAAAGCACCATATACCAAGGCTGGCTTAAAAGCATCATTGGAATAAAAAGCAAATAAATAAGGTTAATAATCTTAGCCGCAAATAATCTGTAAACTTCTTGTCTCGGAATTTTGTCTACAACTTTCTTTACATAATTATCCTTTGTTCCAAAAAAGTCTTTAAAATCTCTTATGTAAAGCCAGTTCAAGCTATAAAGAGGATAGATGAACCACATATAAATATGCTGATACTTGTGGTAATTAAACAATGGGCTATTTGGAAATATCCTAATAATATCACTCTGCTTAATGTCAACATCCCAATCTGGCACGTTTGGATAGGCATGATGCAGGCTTATATGGCGTCGCATCCAAAGCCAATGATTACTCCCGAAGAGTTCTAAAACATATAAAAACCATTCATTGTGCTTTGGCTTTCTAAACAAAGCTCCGTGTGCAGCATCATGAAAAGCATTTATAAATAAAACGATCATTGTAATGCCAGACAAAATGTAAAAAAGAAATAACAAAGGCGTCTGGTTGCCAAAAATTAAAATACAGGCGTAGAACAAAAAAAATACTGCCAGAAGCCCTAAAGACTTCACGACATTCAATACATACAAAGACGAGTTTTTTAAGACCGTTTCATTCACTTCTAAACGCATCTTTTTAAAAAAATCATCTGCTCCAGGTTTAACATAAACCGGTCGTTTTAATTTTTCCATATTGGTTACTGCTAGAAATTGTTAATCAAATTTAATAAAAAAAAACTTAAACAGTTAAGCTGTACTTAATTAAAAATGAAGTATTTTAAAACAAAAAAACCACTCCTTTTAGAGTGGTTTAACCAATGCTGTAATTGCTAAAATTGTCAGCTATAATTTTAGAAAACTCCTTACTGCAATTATTCCTCAAAATTTTTATCTGCTAAACGCAGCCTGATATTATGAATGCGCACTTCAATTTCTTGCAAGTCATTCAAAATATTCTGTTTTTCATAAACTGCACCAATTTCATTGACCATATCTTGCTCATCGGGAGCAAAAAGATCATTCAAATCCACATCTGGAAAATTTTTACTTAGACTGATAATAAAATCTGAGCCAATACTGGCAGTCCCATGTAAGTATCTTCCAATCATCGCAGGGCTAAATCCTAAAATTGCCCCTACTTCCTTTTGCTTTAATCCTTTATCCCTAAAGAATTTACTTAGTTTCTCATGATACATCTTCTAAAAATTCATGTAAAATATAGCCAAAATATATTTTTTAACATTAAAAAGAATAATAAATATAATAATATTCTTACATTTACACAGACCAATTAACCTATTAATAATAATTAGCAAAGATATGTCAAAATTAATCAATAATAGCAATTTTAAAGAAGATAATTCTCACAATACGAAAGCTTACGAATTTATAGATAAGCATTTACCTGTAACTTATGTAGACCTTACTATAAACTGCATCGTAAAAAAAGGACTGCCTGCTCCAAGCAAAGCACTAGTCAGAAACGTGAGAAACAAAACCATTTTGAGAAATGACATCCTACTCGCATTAGTAGAAGTCGCATATGAAAATAAACAAGCCATCGAAAAAATAAAGCTTTTAACTTCTCAAGTCTAAAAAGTACCGTTAACTATTTTAACAAAAGCATCAATTTTATGACCGCCCACAATAGCAATAAAAAAGAAAACAACCAGTCAGATTCTATTCAAAAATTTGAAGTTACGTCTTCACACAAGATCGACTTTGAAAATATACCTTATTTATACGGAATGAGCCTTGAAGAATATAAAGAAGGACTTGAAATTCACTCACAATACTTTAATCAGATGAAAAAAATAAAACAAATAATGAATTAAAATTGTCCGACAGCCAATAAAAATCACATCAAATACACATCATTGATTTTTTAATTAAAGCATAAATCCCGCTAAAATTAATTCGATATTGCAATTTTCGAATTTTTAGTGGAAAAACATTTGGTTTAGGTAAATTTTACCTTTTTTGTAATTTGCCCTTTCTACGGGCTAAAAAACAAAAAAACCATGCTAAAAATCAGAAAACAATTAAGATGTGTTGTATTAGTTTTGCTCCTTTCCATTTCGGCTTACAGCAAAACTATCATTTTTGTAAATCAAGTTGGCTTTGATCCCAAAAGTCCAAAAATTGCTATAATCGAATATTCCAGCAATCTCTTGAATTCAACTTTTGATATCATAGATGCCGAAACAGGAAAAACAGTTTTCACTTCTAAAATTGGAAAAGCAGAAACTGTTGAAGATTGGAAACTAGGCAAATATTATTACAAAGCTGATTTTTCGTCTTTCCAAAAACCGGGGAATTATCAAGTTGCATTCAAAATTGGAGATCAAACTTATAGTTCCGCACGTTTTTCAATTGAAGAAAACATATTAGCCAAAAAAACCATTTCTTCCATTGTACATTATTACAATAAACAAAGAGCCAACACTCCCGAAGAACTTGAGGCAGACAAAAATATGCTATTGTTTGGAAGCACTAAAAAAGTAGATGTACATGGCGGATGGTGTGATGCGTCTGGCGACGTGAGCAAGTATTTTTCGCATTTAGCCTACGCTAATTTTGTATCGCCTCAGCAGACACCTTTGGTCACTTGGTCGCTTATTAATACCTCCGAAACCATTCCAAAAAAGCTTACAGAATGGAAAATAAAAGATTCTTTGGATAATGAAGCCATTTGGGGAGCCGATTATATGATGCGCTGCCTTTCTGATGAAGACTATTTTTACATGATTGTCTTTAGCTATTTTGACAAAAATCCATCAGCGAGAAGAATTGTCGGATTAAAGGCTAATAGTGTTACAACAGATGAATATCAATCTGCTTTTCGCGAAGGCGCAGGAATGGCTATAGCATCACTTGCGAGAATTTCAAAATGGAAAAAGAGAGGCGATTTTACTTCAAAACAATATCTAGAGGGCGCCAAACGAGCCTACGCCCATCTCCTAATCAACAACACAAAATATGATGATGACGGAAAAGAAAATATTATAGATGATTATTGCGCTTTGATGGCTGCGACAGAATTGTGGATTGCAACCAATGATGATTTTTATAAAAGCGAAGCCAGAAAATGGGCTCATAAACTTGAAAACCGAATGACGGATAAAGGATGGTTTAGAAGCAATGACACGAATCGTCCGTTTTGGCACGCAGCCGATGCAGGTTTACCAATTGTAGCGCTAACTCGATATCTAAAAAAAGAATCTGACAATAAAGAAAAAGCTGCTGCAGAAAATGTCATCAAAAAGGCCTTAGAATACAATCTAGCCGTTACAAACAGTGTAGCTAATCCGTTTGGTTATGCACGACAAAGCTTTTTATTTAATGACAAAGTTCAAGACGGATTTTTTATTCCGCATGATAACGAAACTGGCTGGTGGTGGCAAGGCGAAAATGCCAGATTGGCCTCATTGGCAACTGCGGCAATAGAAGGCGGAAAAAACATTTCGTTTCAAAAAAATAACAGTACAAAAAAATCACTCGATTTGTATGCTTCTCAGCAATTATCTTGGATTTTAGGATGCAATCCGTATTCCATGTGCTTTTTGTACAAATTTGGAGAAAACAATGTGCCTTATATGCATTCCAATTACGGTCATGGATCTGAAAAAGGCGGTATTTCTAACGGAATTACCGGTAAAGACGGAAATGGAGATGGTTCTGGCATTGATTTTAAAATGGAAGATAAGGGAAACGAATGGCGCTGGACCGAACAATGGATTCCGCACTCAGCATGGTTTTTACAAGCAATAACTGCAATGGTTGAACCGTAAATTAATTCGATTTACTAAATTACTTTCATGAAAAACGCAATAGTATTTATTTTACTTCTTTTAAGCTGTTTCTTTCAGCAGGACTGTCAGGCTCAAAAACAAAAAAAATCACGTTTTAAAGCTTTGGTTTTATATGAAAATGGCGGGCATCACCTTCCATTTACCAAAGCAGCAAAACCGTGGCTCAATAAACTTGCCATCGATAGCAGTTTTACAATTGACTATATCGAGAACACTAAAACAATCAATGAAGCACTTTTAAAGCAATATCAAGTTTTCATCCAATTGGATTATCCTCCTTATACCTGGAGCGAAGAATCGATGCAGGCCTTTCAGAAATACATGAACAGCGGCAAAGGCGGATGGGTTGGCTTGCATCACGCTACCCTGCTCGGTGAATTTGATGGATTTCAAATGTGGAAATGGTTTTCTGATTTTATGGGCGGCATTAGGTTTGCGAATTACATACCAGATTTTGCGAGCGGAAAAGTAAATGTAGAAGATAAATCACATCCAGTAACTAAAGGAGTTCCTTTTGATTTCCTGATTAAAAAAGAAGAATGGTACACGTATGATAAAAGCCCTAGGCCAAATGTTCATATTTTGGCTTCGGTTGACGAATCTACTTATCAGCCAGATTCAAAAATAAAAATGGGGGATCACCCTGTAGTATGGACAAACGATCATTTTAAATCTCGAAATGTTTACATCTTTATGGGACATTCGCCAGAATTATTCGAAAATGGCGCCTATACTACCCTGCTTCGAAATTCAATTTTCTGGGCAGCTGGCAAAAGATAAAGTCAATATTGGACATAATTGCTATTTTTGCCATTCATCAAAAAATAAACAAATTTAAACTGTGATTCAAAAAGTAAATAAAACAGAGTATCCTGAACTTATTTCGGTTTGGGAGTCTTCTGTAAAAGCAACACACGACTTCTTAAAACCCGAAGATTTTATATTTTACAAAGAACTTATCCCAAACTTTTTTGATAATGTTTCATTGCACTGCATAAAAAATGACCAACAGCAGATTATTGGTTTTATCGGAACCCATGATGGAAACTTAGAAATGCTATTTGTAACGGCAGACCAAATAGGAAAAGGAATTGGCAAAAAATTATTATTGTACGCAATTGAAGAGCTTAAGATCACGAAAGTTGATGTAAATAAAGAAAACCTAACAGCCTCAGCATTTTACAAACATTTTGGTTTTGAGACAAAATCAACATCTGATGTAGACGGCTGTGGAAAACCCTACCCGATTCTGCATTTAGAACTGATAAAATAGCCGCTCAATTGAATGGCTATTTTATAATTTGCGTAGAATTTGATCTAGTCTTTCAGATAAACTTCCTCTGACTTTAATTACCTTCAAATCAAAATCATCAATTAATTCGACAATACTATCATTTACTTCATTTCTAAGATCAGGCAAATCGGAGTCTGCACATGAAAATCGGTCGGGCTCTTCAATAGGGACAAATACAAAAACATCAATTTCTTGAATTGCATTTTGAATTTTATTAAATAGTGCCGAAAAATCTAATGTATTGTCCGCTGCCATAGCGTATGCTAAAAGATCAATCGGACAGCGATCGAAAATAGCATTTCTGCCGCTTCTCAAGATTTGCTTTAATGAATGTTCAAGCTGCATCATATAATCATCTGTAGTCGGTGTTTCAGAAAAATCAAAACCCATTTCCTGCAATTCAAAAAAAGGCTCCGGATAAAACTCATAATTAGGAAAAGATTCATGCAGTTTTTCAGCCAAAGTAGTTTTGCCAACCCTATGAGCTCCTAATATTGCTATTTTCATATTCTGAATATTTTTTTTATCATGAACAATTAAAATAAACAAAATAGGTATAAAACAAAAAAGGATGATCATTTCTTGATCATCCTTAAAAGTGAACGCAGAAGGATTCGAACCTTCGACCGCCTGCTTAGAAGGCAGGTGCTCTATCCAGCTGAGCTATTGAAACTATTGAGTTCTTTTATTATTCTAATCGTTTGTGCAAATAGTGTGCAAACAAAAACCTGATTAATATTGCTTTTAATTGATGCTTCCAAGGGGGGAACACTCAATTTACTAAATCTTAAGGGGGTGTCTTATCAGGAGTACCCTGTCTTTTCCAACACAAATCATTAAAAAAAATCAAAAAAAATAATTATGAATATACAATGGCTCTCTTTTTAAAGAATTCTACTCACATTGTAATTTTTAAATTCTTTAAAAAAGAGCATCCATAGGGGCTTGGGGAAATGGAAGATTACCCCAACTAAACTTTCCTTGTGCGTAGGCAGGAGAAATGGCAAAATTAATCCCTGATATTAAAAAGTATTTAATTCTAAAACAAGCTTCTTAGACCTATGAAAATCATACTAAAAATAAAGATTGTAATTACTACTACTGTAATGACTGACAAAAAAGTCTTTGATTCATCTTTTCCTTTGAAAAGAAAAATTAAAACAGCTATCAAAAGAGAACTCATAAAAATGACTTTTAAAAAACTGTCGGTCATAAAACTATCTTCTAAAACTTCTTTATCAACCATATTTCAAATTAAAAATTATACTTCTAACAAGCAAAATAAGCCTATCTACAGACACTTTACGCATTGAAAGTGCTATTGCTCATTTATTCCAAATTCACTCAAATTGGAGCATTTATAAGAATTAAAAACATTTCCTTTCTCTTTTTGCCAACTTTGTAATAATGAATGCCTATCAAAAAACAAATGAGGAATTAAAACTACAATTTTGCCATTCATCTCCTTATAATTCTTGATTAAACAGAATTGTAAGCTTTTTTCTAATTCATTTGTATAATTTGATATAGAGTACATCTTAGAATATTCAGGCGGAATAATATCCCCAAAGAAATCTTTCTTCGAAACACTATTTCCCATTTCCAAAAAAGTATAATAGACATAAGAAACATTATTATTACTTATTTTGTTCTTAGACTGAAGCCCTTTATTATTTTGATTACTAACCTGTGCATTTATGCTAAAACAGAATAAAACAAAGATGAGTTTGGCTATTTTTTTCATTTCTGTGGCAAATGATTATTAAGACTATTTAATAGATTTTATTTAGTATTGTTTACCCAATAAGAAGCCCCAAAGAATTTCTCAATCAAAATATCTGTCCTTGGACTAACAGTGGTAGTTTTATCTTGAACGAGCTTATTATTAACATATATTTTAAATCTCACATTTCCTTCGCTCACAGGCTCTATATTAGTGTTAACAACTAAAAACATAGGCATTTTTGCAACTCTAGAAGTAAAACTATGAGTCCACGTTTTACTTAAATCACCTATTTTTACTCTATTATGTAAAAAATAATTTTCGGAAGAACTTTCACTTCCGTATTCAATAACTGTATAATTCCTTTTTTCTTTTAGACCTTCTGAAAAGATTACCTCATACTTTACATCAAAGGGCTGTTTAATATTTTCATTTACAACAGATTTATCATCATCTGATGAACAAGATTGGAGAACAAAAAAAAGGATTGTAATTAAAAGACTAACTTTTTTCATTATTTATATTTTAGTTGATTAAGGTTATTTAAAGCTTGTTTATTCAATGGGCAAATCAAATTCTTTAAATTCAATTTATTTACAAACTTATAAAAAAAACGGTTGAAAACAATACGACTACATCAATCACTTTATTTTAATCTCTTGAAAGTAATTTTCCTAAATGGAAAAGAAAGGTAGAAAATCAGCAATCAACGAAGAAGTTGTTCTTTTAGGAACACGTATTACTGAAATTATTAAAGAAAAAGGGTTAAAGACTAGAATTGTAGCACATGATGCTGATTTAGATGTAGAAAATCTACGAAAATACATGAAAGGGAAACAAGAAATGAAAATTACAACAATGCTCAAGATTCTTAAATCTTTAGACGTTTCTATAGAGGAGTTGTTCAATTTTATAAAAGCAAAATAATTTTTTAGATTATCTAATTAAAAAAGTTATAAAGCTATATTATTATATTTTGGGATCTAATTATTAAATAATTCTTGAAAAGATAAATTCTCAACTAATGAGAAGACGGCTTGTATTTCCTTTCCAAATAACAAATGCTAAGATTTGAGATGTTATAACTTTTTTAATTATAAAACTTTACAGTAAAACATCAATTTTATCAATCAAACCCTTGAAATTGTCCAAAAAATAGTCGAACTTTGCTGAACACTAAGGAACTTGGTAGAGTTCCTTTACAATTAACACTTCATTTTTTTAATCAACTCTTTTCAAACACTCCCTTGAAAGAATCTCTCATACTTCTTAGTTCTATCAAGGAATAAAGAAAAGTAAATACTTTAAAAAGTATAACAAATAATTAAGGGGATAGCTATGCCCTGTTGCTAACCTTATTACAGTATTACTTAAAAGTTCATTTTGTATCTTGCTGTTTCCTGATAAGCTATCGACAGTTTAGAATTCTCCATAGCAAGTATTACAGGTGCTTTAATAGATTCAATATCCAGATCTTTTTTCATAATCGTGGCATACATATTTTTCTTTGTATCAAGATCTACATGCTTAAATGTCGGATCCTCTAAAAATTCCCAGTAATTCCTAAACCAGTTATCTGCTTTCCCTTTTGCTCTTTTTATGTATCTTGTAGTAATACAAAAAATATCATTCCATGACTCGATTTCGTCAACTCTGTCATCCAAAGTACCATAATCAAATGTAAATGTATAATCTGCTTCATTTTCTAGTTTGGCATTTATTGTAATGCCTTGATGCAATTGATCATAATACCAGAATATTTTCCTGCCTCCATTATTTAATACATCTTTATTTTCTTTGTAATCGGAATTACAATCAACACAAATTGGTGCAAGATTTTTAAAATTTACAGCTGAAAAAGGATAAATAGTATATGGTAACAAATGATCATAATCCTCTTTTTTTTCTTCTCTAGAATTTTGTGGTATTAGTCCACATACTGGGCATTTAAAAATCTCATTCTCATCAATCTTAAATAATTTAAAATGCTCCTGCATATCTCCATAAATTCCTTTACAATGACTCCCATACAAAACTTGCTTATATAGATCGGCAAATAATTTTTTAATATCAACTGCATTCGTTATTTCTTCATCAATCTCTGTTATCTTCAAAGGAAAAACTTCCCTTTTACAGATTCTTTCTATATCATTACTTATCCTTATCTCATTACAAAAATTTGTCCTTTTAATTTGATCCCATTTTTTAATAATATCATAGATCGCAATCAGAGGCTCTTCTAATATTTTTTTATGATGACTAACAATATTATTATAAAAATCGGGATCAAAAAAATTTGTTGAATAATCATCTGTTTCAAATTCAATGCGATTAAAAAAACCAATTATATTCTCGTTTAAAAAACGGTGTGAAGTCTCTATGTATTTATATGATCTAAGCATCTAATTCTCTTCTTTAAATTCTTCTTCTTTTAGCAATAAATCTCTAAAAAGAAATACCTTTTCAGGAGAATCTCCCAACAATCTAGAATCCTCCTTAGCTTTCTGAATATCTTCAATTGAATCGAACTTTCTATTTTTTATTTTATTTAATTCAGACAAAGAATAATTAGGTATACTTTCTTCTTTTCTAAATATTTCTTCCAACACAATATTTACAGAAGTTCCAAAAGTATTAAAATTCATATCCCATGCATTAACTGGTTGATGACCTTTTTTAAAGACTACCACTTTATCAGGAAAACAATCTGATATTATAAATGGAGAATGTGACGTAATTAAAATATCCCTAACAAGATTATTACTCTCTCCTCGTTCTAAGCTATCCTTTAAAACACTTATAAATTTTGACCGCCAGTCTGGATTAAAATGAGTTTCAGGCTCGTCTAACAACAATAAAGCTGTTTTGTTTTTCAACATTAAACAAATTCCCATACTGTGCAAAAATTGATGCTCGCCATCAGACAAATTTTTTACTAAAACTGGTTGATCATCATTTTTCTTTTTTATTAAAAAATCATTAAAATAAAAGACTAAATCCTTCCCTTCTGGCTTTGGCATTTTTTCAGAAACATACATACTATTAGATGTATAAATTGTTTTCTTTAAAGTTTCGTTTATGGAATGAAGATTAAGCTCTAATAATGTTTGCAAATCTTGAAATAAATCATATGGAGAATCAAAATTTTTTTGAAATGCCGTTTTTGTTTCTCTATTTACAAAATAATCTAATACTAATTCTCCATCAGCAGTTAAATATGATGAAGTTGAGCACAACTTTAATTTATCAATAATTGATAGTTCCCCTTTTTCTTTCAATTGAGATAATAGTTTTCGATTCTTTGATTTCGAACTTTCTTCCTTTCTAATTAAAAAATCTTTAATTACCAATCGAAAGCTCTGTAACTTCTCAATCTCCAATATTTCTTTTATCGGTTGTAATAAATCTAATTTTTCATCTTCAAATTCTTTTTGCATCAAAAAATTAGATAATAGTACCGCTTGACTCATACTATAATCTATATAAACTAAACTTGTTAATGGTTTCTTTTCATACTTTTCATCTTCAAGTAAAGATTGTTTATAATTATCACTGTGAATTAATCTTGTTTTTAAAAACGGTAAACTTAATATTTCATTCTCTCCTGATGAATAACCTATCACAATTTCTGGAAGATACTGTTTTGCAACAGCATTACTTTTAATAATCCCTTCCCTTACTGGCACTGTACTAACTCTAATAATTTCGCCATCTTCCGAAAAACGATAAAATTCAACTGGTTTATTGTCAGGCTTAATAATTTTTATTGGAATAATCGAATCGTTATCTTGTTTATAAATAAGATATTCTAATTCAAATGAAAATGGAATATTGCTTTTTTCAAACGCTTCATTAAAATCATCTGGCAGATATTTTGAAAAAGAACATTCTAAATAAAAAAAAATTAGCGATAAAGCCTCCAGAATATTAGATTTACCGCTCCCATTAAGACCAGCAAAGCAAAAAGGATGAAATTGATTTAATTTATCACGATCTAAAGAACTATTTTTTCTAAAAATTAATTCAAAACCTTTCGGTAAACTCCTAAATTTAGTATTTAATTTAAAACGTAATAACTTCATTATCATCCAATTTATGTTCCCTAAGTGTCTTTATAGATATTTTATTATTAGAATAAACTTGTACAATCCCTTTACTATAAGATAAATCATCTTTAGAAATTTCAATGTTCTTTTCAGTTCTGTCTAAAATTTTAAATAATATATTTTTATAAACATTGTATTGCGCTAAAGATTCAAAATCGGATGCTAAAATTGTCCCTATAATAGTTTCAACTTCTAAATCATCATTCATTATTTTATCTACTTCATCCTCATCGACCTTTTCATTATTAAAAGAATTATACAAAATTGATTGAAAAATCTCTTCTAAAAGACTCAATGACTTTAGACATTTCTGTATTTGTATTTCAACTTTTTTTAATGTTTCACAATATTTATTCTGGAGGTCAATTCTAGGAATTGGAAAATCAATTCCTTTCAACACACTTACATTTAATGATTGAACAGCGCCACCCTTAGCTATATCCTTAAGGTATGCTTCAAAATAATTTGTTTCAAATAAAGACTTAATATAAAAAGGATTTACCAAATTATTATTTATTGAAATTTTAATTAAACGTGGATTTATAATACCCTCTTGAAAATTTTCAGGAACAATTGCAACTTTCCCTAACGTGCCTACTAAACTAATTAAAATATCTCCAGATTCTATCTTACAACTTTTTAATTTTTCATATCTTTCATCATCAATAAAATAATCTCCATAATTAAAATCATTTCTAATAACCTGCTCCTGCCCATAAACTTTATAACCATTATCTACATAGAATTCTTTTTTCAATTCTGAACCAAACGGGCCAGCTTTAATAGCATTCCTTTTATTTAAAACTAATTCTGATAATTTTTTAAATTTAAATTTTTTATTACTTGAAATAGGAGGTCCAAACATATTATAAAATGTTGAACTAATATACTCTTTAAGTAATTCTATTGTTCTTTTTCTCTTTACAATTAAAGATTCAATATTATTGAGTTTATTTATAATTTCTGTTTGCTTTACTAAATCAGGCAAAACAAATTCATACTCATCAAATTGAGCTTTTGTCAAATGTTTTAAACCGACCCCTCTCATTTTGTAAGTTAATTCTTCGATAGCTAATTGAATAACATATCTGAAGTAATCTTTTGAAATTTTATTGGTAATAAATTCAACTTTAAAAATATGCTGATTAAGATAAGCACTTTCTTTTTTCCATTCATACACTCCTAATGAGGCAGACCAAGATATAAGAATATCACCTTCCCTCACAAGATACTTATCGTCAATTTCTATAGCCGTTTTATTAAAAATTGCCAGTGGATTATTCAAATTTTGGATTCGAATAATTTCAATTCCTTTTTCCCCCCAATCAACAGGCTTAAAAGGATAACCATTAACTAATTTGACAACTTCTTTTAATTTTACTTTTTTATTCTCCACTTTCTTTTAATTGGGATAACCCCTTAAATATTTCTTCTTCCAAAACAAACAACTCATCTAAAATATATTTAGGCAACCTATATTCTTCTGCTTGGTATTCAAAATCTTTATATCTATTAAGGTTTAATTCATATTTGTTTTTTTGAATTTCAGCGAATGGTATGGCAAAATATTGCAATTTCCTATCAGACTGTTCTTCCTTATGTCGATTATTCCATTTTTTAATTGATTCAGGTAAGGGATTCTCTTTTAATTTTTTCCTATTTGTATCTAAAGTGTACCCATCTGATTTCATTTCATAAAACCACACATCAACTTCTTGTGGTGTAGTTTTTCTATATTTTTTCTTTTCAAAAATCAATATAGAAGTTTTCACTCCTGTGTATGGCTGAAAAACACCACTAGGAAGCGAAATAACTCCCTGAAGATCACAATCATGCATTAATATTTTACGAGTAGAAACATGTGCTGATGAAGTATTAAAAAGTAAGCCTTCAGGAACAACGACGCAGGCTTTACCACCATCTTCAAGCATATAGATCATCCTTTCCAAAAATAACAATTCCGACTGTACTGTTTTTTGCCTTTCCTTTTTATCACTTTTCTTATTGTGTACGATTGGATAGATTCTATCTAAGTTTTCTGAAACAGTTTCACTATTAATCTTGCCTGTAAAAGGAGGGTTTGCAAGAATATATTTATACTGACCTTGCAACTTTTTATTTTCGATTTTAATCCTATCACTTGAATCAAATGATTCATTAATCCTTTTAGCTTCTAACTTCTCATAATCTAATGAAAGAGTATCAATATGCTCAATATTCGGCTTAGTAATTCCATGCATCATTAAATTCATCATGCCTATACGAACCATTGTTTGATCAATATCAAATCCGTAAAATGTATTTTCCCTCAACAATATATCCTTCCCATTATTTTCTGCTTTTTGAAATTCTTTGCCATCTAACCCTTTCCACAAACCATTTTCATCTTTTATTTTTTTTGCAGAGTACTTTGTAACAATATACTGATACGCACCTATTAAAAAACCTCCAGATCCACATGCTAGATCGCAAATTTTACCATCAACATCAGGATCTAATATCTCTGTCATCATTTGAATAATATGCCTTGGTGTTCTAAATTGTCCATTTTTTCCTGCCTCACTAGTATGCTTTAACAAATACTCATAAACATCTCCCTGAATATCATGAAAATATTGATTATTTTCCTTTTCTTGTTTTTCAATATCTTCATAAATCGAATCTATAAAAACTATACAATCTTTTAAAAGTGATGGATTATTAACAATGAAAGAAGAATCTCTAAGCGCTTTAGCAAAAGGTTCTTCTTCACTCGCTAAATTATTTTTAATATACTCAAAAACAACCTCCTTTATGTGACGGACTAATTTTTCATTTTCAAAAGTGTTATAGGTACTCCATTTTAAATTCTTTTCTAGATTTGGAGAAAATTTTTCCAATCTTTTCATAAAAAGTAAATACGAAATTTGTTCAATGGCTGTTATGGGATTCGACAATCCTCCAGCCCATAGTCTATCCCATAAAAGTTGTATTTTGTTTTTTATTTCTGTTGTTAACATATTTTGTCTTTTGTTTATTTAATTTGTTACCTGAAATAACATCTGTTAGCATATTACAAAAAAACTCTAATAATCTAACATGAAATATTAATAAGTTTTTTTGAAACTATAACTAAACACAAATAAATTGATAAAAGTAAAAAAATCTTTTTTTGACAGGATATCGCCAAGGCATATCCTATCAAAAAAATACAATCCAAATACTTTTAACAAATTACCGAAAAATGCATTTCATCAACAATATTTTGATTAAATGAATGCAAATAAATATTAGTTGTCCGATTTCCATACTCATGTCCTAAAGCCTCCGCAATAATTTCATTTGAATAACCTAGTCTTTTTGCTGTTGTTGCGAAAGTGTGCCTTGCCACATAGGTAGTTATCTGAACACTCATATCTTCTTGCCTTCCTAGACGCTTTAAATACTTATTTGTGGTTTTAATCCACTGCTTGATAATTTTCTTAGCTTCTTGACTATCCTCAGGAATATTTTCATTTAAAACAGGAATCAAATACTTACTAGTAGCTGAATTGAACTTATTAATAATACTTTCTGACTTTGCAAAAAGTTTAATTGAATAGTTTTTATGAGTTTTTCTCCTTTTAAATATTATTCTCCCATTAATGATATTCTCAGTCTTTAAATAGGCCAAATCAGTGAACGACATACCGACAAGATAAAAACTTAAAAGAAAACAATTTACAGCCTTCCATGAGCCTGAATTTTCAACAAGGGCCATTTGCTCAAACTTTAGAATATCCTTCCTTAAAACAGCTCTATTCCCTGTTTTTTCAGACTTTATAATTAAATCATTAAAAGGATAAAAAGAACGTTCCACTATTTTAGCTTTTATAGCTTTATTATAAATTGCCCTAATAGTTCGTAAATAATTCGAAATACTATTTTGCTTCAATCCTTTTATTTGAAGATGATGAACAAACCGCTCCAATAAAGTATAATCAATATCACTAAACAACAAACTTGATTCAGAAGCAAAAGAAACAAACTGATTAACCGCAGTTTGATAAACCAAAGCATTACCAGTCTTTTTCACTTCAAACATTTGAACTATTAACTTATCTGAAAATGATTTAAAAGTTACCGCTTCTGAAACATTTGCTTTTCCTTCCAATTTATTCTTCAAATCAGTAATAGAAAAAGTTTCATCAAGCTCTAAGATCAATTGTTGTATCTTGAAATATTCTTTTGACAACTTAATATTCAACAGTTTTGAATTGGGATGAGATTTATCCAATTCTTTTCTTTGTTCATTCCAATACATTTCTGTAGTTGATATTCCAGAGTTTAAAGTGTAAACTTTTCGATTGTGAGTAATCCTAAAAATAACATTATAGTTGCCATCATTCTTTTGTCTTCTTTTATCAAGGAGAACTTTTAAATTTGCCATAATAAAGGGTAAATTATGGTTCTTATGTGCAAACTATATGCAAACAAATGAAAAAACAAAAAGATAATGCACAACATTTTATGCTTTCGAAAGGATATAAAACAAAAAAGCCACTCTATTTGAGTGACTTTTTGTGAACGCAGAAGGATTCGAACCTTCGACCGCCTGCTTAGAAGGCAGGTGCTCTATCCAGCTGAGCTATGCGTCCATTATTTCAATTGTAGTCGGGGTGGCAGGATTCGAACCTGCGGCCTCCTGCTCCCAAAGCAGGCGCGATAACCGGGCTACGCTACACCCCGATGCAAAATTTAAGCGGAGAGACAGGGACTCGAACCCTGGCGACGGTTACCCGTCGACAGATTAGCAATCTGCTCCATTACCGCTCTGGCACCTCTCCTTGCTAGTGGAATTGCTTCCGTTTTGCGAGTGCAAATGTATAACAACATTCCTTTTCTCACAAGCTTTTTTTTGAGTTTTTTTTAGTTTTTTTTCATCTTTTTTCAAAACCACTTCACAATCAAACAAATAGAATTAACAAAAATTTCACCTTAAATTTAAAATTAACCCTATTCAATACAAAATTTGAATTTATTCAAATAAACAGTAAATTTGCTTACTAACTATTATTAAACAGAAAATGAACAAAAGAGTTGTTATCGTTTCTGCCGTTAGAACACCTATCGGAAGTTTCATGGGCGGGTTATCTACTGTACCTGCACCAAAATTAGGCGCTGCTGCTATAAAAGGAGCCCTTTCAAAAATTAACCTTGACCCAAAATTAGTCGATGAAGTTTTCATGGGGAATGTAATTCAGGCAGGTGTTGGACAAGCTCCTGCACGCCAAGCAGCACTTTTTGCCGGCCTGTCTGAAGAAGTTGCCGCAACAACAGTAAACAAAGTATGCGCTTCTGGAATGAAAGCCGTAATGTTTGCCACTCAGGCTATCGCCTGTGGAGATGCTGAAATCGTAGTTGCGGGCGGAATGGAAAGCATGAGCTTGATTCCTCACTATGTGCAAATGCGTGCTGGAAACAAATTTGGTCCTGCAACTATGCTTGACGGTATGCAGAAAGATGGTTTGACAGATGCTTACGACAACAACGCAATGGGAGTTTGCGCTGATTTATGTGCATCTGAATATAAAATTACTCGTGAAGAGCAAGATGCTTTCGCTATCCAATCGTATGAAAGAAGCGCAAAGGCTTGGGACGCTGGAAAATTTGACAATGAAGTTGTTCCTGTTGAAGTTCCGCAAAGACGTGGCGAACCTATTATATTTTCTAAAGACGAAGAATATACTAATGTGAAATTAGATAAGATTCCATCTTTAGCTCCAGTTTTCACAAAAGACGGAACTGTAACTGCTGCAAATGCTTCAACAATCAATGACGGCGCTGCTGCTTTGGTTTTAATGTCTGAAGAAAAGGCAAATGCATTAGGTTTAAAACCTTTAGCTTACATAAAAGGGTATGCAGATGCTGCTCAAGAGCCAAAATGGTTTACAACAAGTCCTGCAAAGGCTTTACCAAAAGCTTTAGACAAAGCAGGAATCTCAATTTCAGATGTTGATTTCTTCGAATTCAATGAAGCTTTCTCTGTAGTAGGATTAGCTAATGCAAAAATTTTAAATTTAGATAACGACAAAGTAAACGTAAACGGTGGTGCTGTTTCTTTAGGACATCCTCTTGGAGCTTCGGGAGCACGTATTATTGTAACTTTACTAAACGTTTTAGAACAAAACAATGCAAAAACTGGAGCTGCTGCAATTTGCAACGGTGGTGGTGGCGCATCGGCAATTGTTATCGAAAGAGCTTAAAACAATATCACAAAAAATCAGGAGTTATAAATACAGCTCCTGATTTTTTCAACTTTATAAATTTCCTTAAATGTTTGGAATTTGCAATTTAGCCATAGTACCTGTTCGATCTGAACCAAGCGACAGAAGTGAAATCGTTACACAGCTTTTGTTTGGCGAACACATCGAAATTTTAGAACGCCATAATCAATGGGCTAAAATAAGAATTCAGTTTGATAATTATGAAGGCTGGGTAGATTCTAAACAATATCAGGTAATTACAAAAGAACAATTTGATCAGTTGAGCCAAGAGGCAATTATTTTAAATGCTGATTTAGTTGATTATATTACAGCTCCAAACAATCTTTTACTGCCAATTCCGCTTGGAGCCTCACTATCTTTTTTAAACAACAGCGAAATCAATATTTCGAACTTTGATTTTGAAGGAACCAAAACTAGCGGCATAAAGCCTAAAAGCGCTTTAATTAAAACTGCTTTTATGTATTTGAATGCTCCGTACTTGTGGGGCGGAAAAACTCCTTTCGGCATTGACTGTTCTGGTTTTACCCAAATGGTTTACAAATTAAACGGTTATAAAATTCATCGTGATGCTTCTCAACAGGCGCTCGAAGGCGATCCTTTGAGTTTTATTGAAGAATGTGAAGCCGGTGATTTGGCTTTTTTTGATAATGACGAAGGCAATATTACCCATGTTGGCATCATAATGGAAAATAACTACATCATTCACGCAAGTGGTAAAGTTCGCATTGACCGCTTGGATCATACCGGAATTTACAATCCTGAATTAAACAAGCACACTCATAAACTTCGTGTAATTAAGAAGATTATCTAGTTTTAATTTTTATTATTGAAAAGAGAATTAAAGTACGCGGATAAAACGGATTTGCTTTGCGAAGACGCGGATTTGTACGGATCTGTTTTTTCTCTCTCGCAGATTGAGCGGATTTAAACAGATTTAAAAAAAATAAATTCGCATAATCTGCTAAATCTGCGAGAGAAAATTAATAAGCTAAAAAATCATTTTTAATCCACAAAATCTGTGGCAAAAATAAATTTAGTGCAAATTCGGGAAATTCGTGGCTAAAAAACCTATGCGCTTAGTCGAATTGTTTTTCTAAACTCAGACGGACTATATCCCTTTTGTTTTCTAAAGAACTTATTAAAGTGGCTTTCATCCGTAAAACCAAATTCATATGCGATTTCATTAATGCGCTTTTCGCTGAATTGCAAACGATGTTCAATCAGTTTGGTTTTGTAGTTACTGATATACTGCTGCATGGTTTCGCTGGCGTGTTTTTTAAAATAACGGCCTAAATAGGTATTCGAAATTCCGAAATAATCGCTGATTGATTCTGCTTTGATTTTTTCTGGATAATAAATATTGTTCTGAATATACTGCAGAATATCCATCGCTTTAGCCTCAGTATTTATTGTTACCTGTTCTGGAAGATATTTCGCAATATTTCTCGCTACGATGATAATTAGGGTGTTTACCAACTGCTGAATCAATTCCTGATTGTAAACATCTTTGTCCTGATGTTCACGGCAAATGGCTTCAATCATTACTTTCACCAAGCATTTATCAGGGTCATTTTTAAGAATACAGCCCGGCTGATGATTGGCATTTTGAAGAATATATTCCAATCGTTGAATGTTTTCGTTCTGCAGACTAGAATTTTTCAAATAGATATCATTAAACCTCAAAAAGAAAAATTTCGTTTTAGTTTCAATTGTAAAATTATGGCAGTCCTCAGGCGTCAATAAGAACAAATGCCCTGGATCATACTCGAAAATATTCTTATTGATACATTGCCTCCCCGTTCCTTCTAAAATATAAACGAGTTCAAAAAAATTATGACGATCTCCAACGTCTGGATATTCATTCAGGGTTTCAAAAGAGACTGTAAAGGGTTCGTATAAGTTTTCTTTTTTCATGATTCAATTTATTTGAAGATGCAAATATACCTAAAAAAGACAAATATATACCAAATAAGAATCACAAAAACGGTATAATTTTGCCTCATCAATTTTAAATATAAAAAATCACAATCATGGAATATAGAAAACTAGGCAACTCAGAACTTGAATTATCAGCAATTACATACGGTGCATTTGCCATTGGCGGGACGATGTGGGGCGGAACAGAAAAGAAAGATTCAATAGAATCTGTTCAAGCTTCAATCGACCACGGCGTTACTACAATTGACACCGCTCCTTTTTACGGATTTGGTTTAAGTGAAGAAATGATCGGCGAGGCGATAAAATCTTACGACCGTTCTAAAATTCAATTGCTTACTAAATTCGGTCTGGTTTGGGACGGAAGCAATAATGGAAAAGGCGATTACTTTTTTGATGCAGATGATAATGGCAAAAAAGTTCCGATTTACAAATTTTCATCAAAAGAAAACGTAATTAAGGAAGTTGAAGAAAGCCTAAAACGTCTTCAAACCGATTATATCGATTTAATGCAGATTCACTGGCCAGACTCAACAACGCCAATTTCTGAAACAATGGAAGCTGTTGAAACCCTTATCCAACAGGGAAAAATTAGAGCTTTTGGGGTGAGCAATTACAATGTAGCGCAAATTCAAGAAGCTCAAAAAACAATTCAAGTGGCTTCAAACCAAGTGGCGTACAGTATGCTAAACCGCGGAATTGAAACAGATTTAGTTCCATTTACAGTAGCAGAAAACATCGGAATCATTGCTTACAGTCCAATGGAAAGAGGTTTATTGACTGGAAAATATTTCACTGACAGCAAATTAAAAGAAAACGACCATAGAAACGGTTATTTTGGAAAATTCGATTTGCAGCAGGTAAAAACTTTAATCGAAGAATTAAGTGCTTTAGCGCATTCAAAACATATTTCTATTTCTCAATTGGTTTTGCGCTGGACGACTTTACAAAAAGGAATTTCAATTGTTCTTGCAGGAGCGAGAAATGCAGAACAAGCCATTTCAAACGCCAAAACAATGGATTTTGACTTATCAGCTTCTGAATTGGAATTTATCAATCAGGCAATTGCTAAAATAAAATAATTCTTTTTTTTTAACACATAGAAACATAGGTTTTGCTTTGTCTGCAAAGGCGTTTCACTTGCATAAACACACATAGTATGCACAACCTCGCCATTCGAAATGACAAACTTTGTGAGCTATGTTTTAGAAACTAGTTTCTTTCTATTCTCTTTTCCAGAAAGAAAAACTCTATGTTTCTATGTGTTTAAAAAATCATAAAAATTAAATAATTAAGATTTGGGCGTGTTTCGCCGCGGCGAATCGGGCTATCCGTTACAATCTTTTGCGACTCGTTAAAAAACGAGACACAAAAGAATTTCCACTACTATCCCTCACGCATCCATTTTCAAAAGAAACAACAGTAAAAATGAAAAAGATATTTATAATTAATGGCGGGCAAAAGTTCGCACATTCAGGAGGACAATTCAACAAAACCGTTCAAGACTGGACAGTAGAATTTCTTTCAAAAAACAGCAATTACGAAATAAAAACTACACATATTGAAGACGAGATTGATCTGCAGGAAGAAGTAGAAAAATTTGTTTGGGCAGATTTAATCATCTATCACACGCCTGTTTGGTGGTTTCAACTGCCAAACCTTTTCAAGAAATATATTGATGATGTTTTCACACAAGGGCACGACAATGGAATCTATAAAAGTGACGGCAGAAGTCGCGTAAACCCAGACATTAATTACGGAACTGGCGGACTTTTACATGGACGCAAATATATGCTCACCACAAGCTGGAACGCGCCCGCAACGGCTTTTACCCTTCCGGGAGAATTCTTCGAAGAAACTTCTGTTGATGATGGCGTAATGTTTGGCTTCCATAAAATGAACAAATTTACAGGAATGGAAAAAATAAACGGATTCCATTTTCACGATGTGGAAAAAGGCGCAACACCAGAAAATATTGTTATCTTTAAAGAGAATTATACGAAACATTTAGAGCAAACTTTTAAAAACTTATAATTATGATTTCGATTACAGCAATTTTAAAAAGTAAACCAGAGCATTTAATTGAAGTTCAAAACCTGCTGACGCATCTAGTAACCGAAACTAGAAAAGAGGCTGCCTGTATTCGTTACGATTTACACACTTCCGAAAATGTTTTTATTCTTTGGGAAGAATGGAAAGATCAACCGGGATTGGAGCTGCACAACAATCAGTCCTATTTGCAAGAGTTCATCAAAAAAACCGAAAACTTGGTTTCAAGCCCAATTCAGGTTTACAAAACTGCGCAGATTTTATAATTCTCCTCCCGCAAGGTTTTTAAAACCTTTCAAAAAAATACCTACAATGTTTTAAAAATCTTGCAGGATTAATATGGGTGGCATACATAACTTATTTCTTTAAAATAATAATTCAGAAAAAGCTTAACTTGTCTGCAAAATCACAAATAATTTAATATGAGCAAATATCATCTTGCCGAAATTAATATTGCCAAAATGAAAGGTGTCGATATTAACGACCCAATTATGAAAGAATTTGTAGATAATTTGGATGCTATAAATACTTTAGCTGAAGAAAGCGAAGGTTTTGTCTGGCGTTTAAAAGACGAAACCGACAATGCTACAAATCTTAATCCGTACAATGATGAACAAATTATTATCAATGTTTCTGTTTGGGAAAGCATCGAAACTTTAGAACATTATATGTACAAAACTTTTCACAGTGACTTTTTAAGACGCCGAAAAGAATGGTTTCAAAAATTCGGAAAAGCGCATACTGCTATGTGGTGGATTCCAAAAGGGCATATTCCAAGTCTCGAAGAAGCTGTTGGAAAATTAGATTATCTGCAGCAAAATGGAGCTTCAGAATTGGTTTTTGATTTTAGAACTAAGTTTCCAGCACCGAGAGCAAAAAACACTTCAGAAATAGAATAGGCATTTTTCTAAAATCTTATCTCATAAAACAAAAAAAAGACTGCAATCTATTTACAGATGCAGTCTTTTCTTTTTTATTGATTTTTAATCTATTGTTTTATTATTTTCTGATTAAAAATCTTTTGGGTCGAAGAAGTCACGTTTAAAAAGTACACTCCTTTTGATTGTTTTGCTAAATTAATCGCTTTAGTGTTATTGTTTTTTGTTTGGAATTTTTCGCTGTAAATCACTTGTCCAGCCACGTTATGAACGGTAACAGTATAATCATCTCCAGAAGACGGTGCTGTTAGGTAAAACACATCGCTCGACGGATTTGGATATATTTGAACGCCCTCTAAATCAATTGGCTTCTTAGGTTTTGCCACGGCCAAATTCGGACCATTATCCACTTTCAAATTATCGAACCAGATTCTTGTCCCGTAGCCCGAAGTATTTTTTATTTTAAGCAGCACATTCTTTTGATTTTTTACAATCTCTAAATTAATTTTTTCTTCTCTCCAATCCGAATTTTTGGTCGGAATCCAATCATTGGTTTCATTTGTCATTGTAGTGGCAGGATCGTCCTCAATTCTAGGCGTAACAGTCTGCAGCTGTGTCTGATTCTTTGAATAAACAGAAGTCCATGTTGCTCCACAATCTGAAGACGCGAATATCTCTATTTTATCGGGAGCAGGCGTTGGATCAAAAGCATTTATATATTGCGTATAAGCCAAATCGAAATATAAAAATGGACTTGAAGCGGCAGAAAAATCAAATGGTTTTAATATCAGCTCATCTACCAAATCGGCTGGATTGTCGGCATTATTAATTACTAGACAAGACAAATCTCCTTTTCCAGCATCTGAACGTTTTTCCCAAGTTATAGCATCTTTGTCTAGGTTAATAATTTCCCAATCCTGAATAGGAAAATTCGATTCAAAATTCTCAAAATACGGAAGACTATTTTTTCCTTTTACAACCACTACCCCTGTTTTATGCATTACGGTTCCAACTCCATAAGAATTGGTGGCCGTTAATGTAACGTCGTAAGTACCTGGGTTTTCATAAATAACAGCTGGCGTCTTGCTTGTAGAAGTAGACGGAGAACCGCCTGGAAACGACCATAGCCAAGAAGTAGGCTCTCCTGTTGAAATATCCTTAAATACAACTGGCAAATCGCTGCAGATTTTATCGCTTTCTATAGTAAATTCTGAAAACGGACTTTCTTTACTGTCAAAAGTGAATTTAACATTGTCAATCCATATTCTCGATCCATATCCTGAAGTATTTTTAAATTTAAATAAAACATTCGAAGTACCTTTAAATTCGGTCAGCAACACTCTTTCTGTTCTCCAATGAGAATCTGCCGTCGGAATCCAATTATTAGGATCTGTACTTATAAAAGTCTCCAATTCGGTATGCGTCTTTGCATAAATAGTTTTCCAAGTTGCACCACAGTCTGTAGAAGCTAAAATTTCTAAAACATCCGGACTTTCAGCATCAAATTTCGCATAAGCAATATCAAATGAAAAATCAGTTATTCCTACAGACATATCAACAGGTTTAAGGATAATTTCGTCAATAGCGCCCACTTTATCATTATCTGCATTATTCATGACCATACATGACGAAGAATTATGTCCTGCATCTGCTCGTTTTTCCCAAGTCAGTTTATTGTCTGGATTAACAATTTCCCATTCTGCTGGAGGAAAAGAATTTTCAAAATCCTCTGTATAAGAAATTCGGTCTGGATCAACAATCTTAATAAAATTAGATTTGGTTAAAGTTGTTCCTGTTCCATTGCTGTTTTTTGTAGAAAGTGTAACCGCATAAGAACCTGGCACATTATAAGTTACCAAAGGATTTTTATCTGTCGAACTTGCTGGCGTACCTCCTGGGAAAGACCACTCCCAAGATGTAGGATTTCCTGTTGAAACATCTACAAACGGAACAGTAAGATTTGTACATCTCGTGCTTCTGGTATTGGAAGTAAAATCAGACACTGGAGTAGCTGCTTGTGTTACTGCTACATTTACATTATCAATCCAAATTCTCGTTCCGTATCCTGATATATTGACAAATCGAATAGAAACATTTCCATTTCCTTGATAAGCACTCAGGTCTACAACTTCTTTTCTCCAATTGGCATCTCCTGTAGGGATCCAATTATTTGCCAAAGCAGTAGGCACCTCAGTGGTCTGCAAAAGCGTATGTGTTTTGGAGTACACGTCATTCCATGTCTGTCCGCAGTCAGTCGAAACCTGCACTTTCAAAACATCTGGGCTCACATCATCAAATTTTGTGTAAGCCACATCAAAAAACATTTGGCTGTTTTGTCCTGCGGTAAAATCAAAATAAGGCAGTCTGATATAATCTAATGCGCCAACAACTGCATTATCGGCATTGTTCATAATCATACAAGAACTGTCGTTGTGCCCTATTCCATTGCGTTTTTCCCATGTCAATCCATTATCAGGATTAGAAACTTCCCATCCTAAAGGAGGAAAAGCGCCAGAAAAACTCTCCGCTAAATTCACAGCCGATTTTTGGTCTACTTCAATATAATTTGGTATTTCTTTTGCGTTTGTTCCCAAAGAATTTGTAACCTCCAATTTCACTTTGTATACTCCAGAAGCATTGTAAACAACCGTCGGATTCGATTCTGTAGAGGTCGAAGGCGTTCCTCCTTCAAAAGTCCATAACCTCGAAACAGGCAAACCTAGAGAACGATCTTTAAAAACAATTGCTTTTCCAGAACAAACCGCAGTTGTACTGCTGCTGAAATTTGCTACAGGAACCGCTTCTATCACCCCAACCGATCTAAGATTGTTTTCCTGCCATAAAAACCCTCTTGGGTATTTTGCCACCGAAGTATCGTCTAGCCAATAAGTCATTGCATTTGTCTGATCTCTGGTAAACATATTTTGGCAATCTGTATTGTAATCCATATGATTCTCAGCATTGGCGTAAACTCCGCAGCTATTGAGCACATTTCTAGTGCAGCCTTCCCCTACTTTTGTAGGCGGAGTATCGGCCATACCATCGTTAATAGGATCGCAATCATCTTGAAAAGTGTGTTTTAATCCAAAATAGTGGCCAAACTCATGTGTCATTACCTTTGCGAAAGTAGCGCTGGCATCAGATCCGCACGTGCTTCCAATATACCTGTGATTGTAGGTCACGCGAGGAATAGCATCTTGAATGGGCAAAAATGCGTGCCCAGAACCAACAGATCCTTGACCTGTATTCGGCTCATTAACAACCAAAACATCCAGATAATACCTGCTGTTTTTGCCATACCAAATGTAATCGTAAATTCTAGAATCGTATCCATCGCTTATATGCGCTTCCGGGTGCCAGTCTACGCCAGGTATCTCCAATGGATTGCCCTCTGGATCAACAGTAGCTAAAACAAACTGGATATTCATCTTACTTTTAACTCCGTCAAAACGCGGATCTGTCATGGCATATTCAGGAAACAAACCATTAAAATCTTTATTTATGGTAAGCAATGCATCATCAATCCTGCATTTCATCTGCTCTTTGGTAAAACCGCTGCTAACATTGGTTCCATCCGTCAAAATATGAAATACAACAGGAACGATATAGGGCGCTGCGGTCATCTTGGCCGTACTTCCTTTTTTCCATGTTTTAATTTTTGATAGCGATTTTACGAAAGCGGCTTCTTCCTTTTGAGATAATTGGGTTCCGCATCGAGTTGGGTTTTGTCCAAAGGACACAAAAAATTGAAGCAGAAAAGCTGCTGCAAAAAAGTAGTGTTTTTTCAAAATAGTGTTGTTTAGGTTAGTAGTACTGGTTAGCTCCTACAAAAACCAATTAAAAAAGCATCCTCACTTCGCCTCTTAATTGTTTTGTTTATTATTTTTTTTGATAAAAATATTTAAATGGAATGCAAGAAAATGATATTATCTTATTGTAAAACAATTGTATATTAACTAGTTCCGTTAAGTTCCTAAACTATTTCTATAAAACAAAAAAACTGCCTCCAAGGGCAGTTTCTCTTAAATGCATTTATGCATTTGAGTCTCTTTCAAATCTTATTTTATTCCTCCAAAAGCCCCGAAGCACATATTTTTGTGTAAAATTTCAACTTTAGAAAAACCTACTTTTTTCATCAGATCCAATTGATAATTCATCGATCTCGGAGAATCTTCTTTCTCAATGTAATCCAAAACTTTCTGTCGATATTCACTCCCTCCTATTCCTTCCAAATATTCGCCATAACGCTGCCAAGTGTATTCGTTCAATAATTCGGTATCTTGAGTAATTAAATCCGAAATCATCAAACAGCCTCCCGGTTTTAACAATCTGAATAATTTTGCAAAAGTTGTCTCCCAGTCCTTATCATCACGCAAATGATGCAAAACGGCACCCGCTAAAATAATATCAAAGCTGTTTTCTTCTAAATCTGCCTCACGAATATCACCTTGTTTAATTTCAACCTTTCCTTTTGTTTCTGCCGAAACCCTTTCAAAAGCACGATCTAACATAGGCAGACTCAAATCGACCAAGATACAGTTTAAATCCGGCACTTTAGACAACATTTTTAAAGTATAATTTCCAGCTCCGCAGCCCACATCCAAAACATTTTTGGCATTCGGTACAATACGTTTTGAAGCTTCAGTTATCAATTCTAAAGAAATAGTAGCATCGATTGTCGCCACTTGCCCCGTTTCTAAATTTGAAAATCGTTCGACATCATTGTCAAATCGTTCTTTGATTTCTGCAATAGTTGATTTTTTCATGGTCTTTTGTTTTTGTAATCTCTCGCAGATTTCGCGAATCTTTTTGCTATTATGGATTGGAAATATTATGGTTTAGACGATTTTTATCTAAATTAATAATCTGCTCAATCTGCGAGAGGTTTATTTATTTCAAAACTATCCTTTTCATAAATACTTTAAAAATACTATTTTTATCAATTAATAATACTTTTAAAGTATCATGGAATTACGACACTTAAAATATTTTTTGGCTGTAGCCGAAGAACTCAACTTTACCAAAGCATCCGAAAAACTCTTTATTTCGCAGCCTCCATTAAGCCGACAGATTGCTGAACTGGAAGAAGAGCTTCAGGCCAAGCTTTTCATCAGAAATAATAAAAAAGTAGAACTTACAGAAGCGGGAAAGTATTTTGAAAAAGAAATAAAAGAACTTTTCCAGCATCTTGAGCACGTTGCGGCGAAAACAAAAAAGATTGCAGAAAACGTTTCTGGCGAATTTAGGATCGCTTACATCAGCTCGATATATTCTTCTATTATTTCAGATTTAATCAAACATCTGAAAACACAGTTTCCGTATGTGAATTTCAAACTGTTTGAAGTTTCCACCACTAAACAAATCAATGCTTTAGAGCAAGGAAAAATAGAAATGGGAATTATCAGATCGCCCATTCATTCGCCTAAAATAAAATCGCATTTATGGTTTAAAGATGGATTTTCATTGGTTTACAATAAAAAATTTATTCAGATAAAATCTGAAAGTGAAATTACATCCCTAAAAGATGAAACATTCATTTTCTTCAACAAAGACTATGCACCGCATTATCATGAAGTTTTATTAGAACTTTGTGCGTTTTATGGCTTTACGCCGAAGATTATTCACGAAGCCAATAATATTAACTCCATCGTACAATTAGTCAAAAACGGATTGGGAATTTCGATTGTTTCGTCAAACATTGCCAAAAACAATCAGGATCCGGAGATTGGTTTTATTGAATTGAAAAAAGTGAATCTTCAGACAAATGTGTCAATTATAATTTCAAAAGAAGATGATTCTGAGATCACGAAAACTGCTGTTCATTTTTTATTGAATAAAAGCTAAGTTTCGTGGTGAAATTAATCTCGCAAAGACGCAGAGGTGCAACGTTTTTATTTATAAGTTGCGTCCAGCTTTAGCTGGATGGAAAAATAATTAAGTTTAAAAGGCTTTAACCAACAAATACGGGTTTGGCTAAAGCCTTTTCCAATTCAACTTTTACACCTCCAGCTAAAGCTGGAGGCAATTCAAAAAATCCTTAATCTGTAGCTAAAAAAAACTTTGCGTCTTAGCGCCTTCGTAGCTATAAAAAAAAATCGTTACAAATTAGTACAGAAATCCACATTATAAAAAGAGAAGTTTTAAATATCTTAGCAAATTCAAATTCTACAATAAATTTCAATAAAAATGGCCGAGCAATCTTCAATTCAGTGTCCAAACTGCGGAACTCCTATCGATGTAAATGATGTCTTAAAACATCAATTGGAAGATAGCATTCGTAAAGAGTTTCAGCAAAAAGCCAATATTCAAAACCGTGAATTAGAGCTTAAAAGCGAACAATTGGAAAAATCGAAAGCCGAATTTGAAGCGAAGAAAAAACAGGAAAATGAACTTTTTGCTGAACGCCTAGAGCGCGAGAAAAAAACAGCCGAAAAAGAAATTTCTGAAAAGCTGAAAGCAAAACTCGAAGAAGAAAATAAAGACCGTTTGCTTTTGATGGAAAAAGAACTCTCTGAAAAATCGGAAAAAATCAGAGAATTAAATAAAATGGAAGGTGAAATCGCCAAATTGCAGCGCGAAAAACTGGAAATGAAAGAAGCGATTCAAGCCGAAGCCGAAAAGCAATTGAATGCGCAATTGGCTTTGGAACGCGAAAAAATCAGAAAACAGGAGGACGATAAAAACGAACTGAAATTTAAGGAACTTCAGAAACAGCTGGAAGAACAAAAAAAGCTGACCGAAGAAATGAAGCGCAAACAAGAACAAGGTTCGATGCAATTGCAGGGCGAAGTAATGGAATTGGCGATTGAAGAATGGCTGGCCAACAATTTCCCGCTTGACAGTATTGACGAAATTAAGAAAGGCGCCAACGGTGCTGACTGCCTTCAAATTGTCAACACGCGCGAACATCAAAACTGCGGATCAATTTATTACGAAAGCAAAAGAACCAAAGCTTTTCAGCCTTCATGGATCGAGAAATTCAAAAATGATATTAGAACCAAAAGGGCCAATATCGGAGTTTTAGTGACTGAAGTAATGCCTTCGGGAATGGAACGAATGGGTATGCGCGACGGAATATGGATTTGCACTTACGAAGAATTTAAAGGTTTGAGCGCTGTTTTGCGCCAGTCGCTAATTCAGATCAATCAAGCGGTTCAAGCGCAGGAAAACAAAGGAGATAAAATGTCAATGCTATACGATTTCTTGACGAGCAATGAATTCCGTTTGCAGATTGAAGGAATTGTAGAAGGTTTCACTCAAATGCAAAGCGATTTAGATTCTGAAAAAAGAGCCATGCAGAGAATCTGGAAACAGCGTGAAAAACAAATTGAAAAAGTCGTTCACAACACTTTAGGAATGTACGGTTCTATACGTGGCATAGCCGGAAATGCAGTTCAGAGCGTTCGAGCTTTAGAATTGGATTTTATCGAAGAAGAACCGCAAGACGAAGAACCTAAGGAATTGTTTGAATAAATCCTATCAACTCTCCCACGGTTGAAACCGTGGGCTATGTTTCTATTAATTATGCTCAACAGAAACTTGAAACTTGAAACTTGAAACAAAACAAACAAAACCTTTAATCCACCTTCTTAAAAACAGCCAATTTTCCAGAAGGATTAGACAAAGTCAATTGATTGTTTCCAATAGCATACGTTGTTGTACTTTGCAGCGCCTTCAAAAAATCGCCTTCTTTATTTCCTTGAGGACAAGCCATTAATGTAGATACTACTTTTGTAAAGCGGAGTAAATCTTTTTCGAAAAAGATTTGTCCAGTTATGGAATTGCAGCCTCCAAAGCCAGAGAATCGGTTTTCAGCTGAATTAATCTCTATCCTTGGGAATTCTTTCTGAAAGTCTGCAGCAAAAACTTTATAACCGTTTAATTCTTCCAAAACCCAAATATCATGAAGTCGATAATCCGTTAGATATTTTCCGCAGCCGCTTAATTTCTTCATTTCTAATTCTGAGCTGTTTTTAATTTCAACCTTTACGCTATAAGGAGAAATCGCTCCCGACATCGAATCCTGGCAATCTAACTGCTGAATTGTAATCGTTGCAGAAGCAGTCTCGTTACTTACTCTATACATTTTCACATTCGCATCCATCGCTCTAACTGCATCAACCGCAGGAAAAATCAGTTTTTCTTTCCCTGGTATTAAAGACGTAAAAACAATTTCATCATTTCCTATTTTGATTCCCCAAAAAGGTTCATTCCCTGTACCTTTAAAATAGTATTTTAAATCTTCTTCTGTCGAACTTACAGAAGAGTTTGCGCTAGATTCTTTGTTTGCCGCTGTTTTACAGCCTATCATTACAAATGACAAAAACAATATTGAAAGTATATTTTTCATGAGATTTCAGTTTAAAAAATGCTCCTATTTTTAAAACGCCTATAAAATTCTTATGAATTTACGACATTTTTTCGAAAAGCCTATTTAGAATTTTTTCAAATTTAAAAAAGCAAGACAGCTGTAAAATTATTTCAACCCCAGAGTACGTAAAAGGTTAAGTCAAAATACTTAATTTAAAACCCAAATCACGAAACAAAAAATAAACAAATTACGTGTTTTTATAAGCACAAATACTTACATTTACGTAATAACACTTAATTAAAGTAATAAATTTTGCGAAAAGTTCGTTGCAAAATCAGGACAGGAAAAGTATCAAATCACAGTATTTGGAGAAGAACCAAGAAATAGTCTGGCTCCTTTCATCTCACTTTCGACTTTCGACTTTTGACTTTCGACTTTTGACTTTCGACTTTTGACTTTCGACTTTTGACTTTCGACTTTTGACTTTCGACTTTTCTACTTAATTCCCTATCTTTGAAATTCCATTATCAAACCAAAAAATGACTACACCTTTTCAAAAAGCAAGCGAATGGATTGATGCAGAAAATGCACAAGATCCCAACATCGAATTAGACCAAAACAAAGAATACCCAAAAGAATTACTGTATTCTGACAGGATGTACAAAAGACTGATGGAATTTGAGCCTAATGCATCAGAAGAAATTCAGATTGCTTCAAAAGCACAGCACATCTGTCGCTGGAAAGTCGCTCGCGAATCGTACCCAATGGATCGTGTAGGTTATTTAAAATGGAGAGAAGAACTGAAAAAATTTCACGCAAAAACTACTGCAGAGATATTAGAAAAAGCGGGGTACGATCAAACTTTTATTGATCGCGTTTCTTTCTTAATTGAAAAAAAACTGCTGAAAAAAGATGCTGAAACACAATTACTCGAAGATGTTATCTGTCTGGTTTTCTTAGAATATTATTTAGAACCTTTCGTTCACAAACACGATGAAGAAAAGCTGAAAAACATCATCAAGAAAACTTGGGATAAAATGTCGGACAAAGGACACGAGGAAGCCTTAAAAATCAAATATTCTGAAGAAAATTTAAACCTGATAAAAGCTTCTTTGGGATTGTAAAAAAGATATGAAGAAAAGCAATGAGGAAGCTGCAGAAAAAATCACTTTCAAAAATTTACGACGGCTGTATTTTTTTGCGCTTCTTACTATTGCCTTAATCATAATCATCAGTCAGTTTTTAGCACAACACAATCTGAATCAGCAGTTAAGCGATTCTAAAATCATTAATTTTTCGGGCAAGCAAAAAATGCTGAGCCAAAAAATCGTCAAAGAAGTACTGATTTTACATTACGTTTCTGATTCGGCTACTGCCAAAAAAACCTCGCACTTAAAAGAGGTTTTAGAACTTTGGAAAAAGAACCAAAATGCACTGGAAAATGGCAGTGATAGTTTGGCTTTTCCAAAAGAAAAATCAGAAACACTTTCTAAATTATATCTTGAAATCAATCCGATTTTCAATAAAATTGCACAAACTACAGATTCTTTTTTATTGAATTTACAGCAGCAAAAAACAGCTTCAGAAAATCTGAAACTAGTTCAAATTATTCTAGAAAACGAAGGTATTTTCCTTTCAAAAATGAATCAGATTGTAACGCAATACAATCTCGAAGCACACCAAAAAGTAACCGAACAGCGCAAAATCGAATATTGGATTTTTGGTTTCACTCTGCTTGTTCTGCTTTTAGAATTCTTCTTCATTTTCAAAGCAACCAGTTTCAACATTACCGAACGCAAAAAAATGCAACGAGAAGTCGAGCGTTTAAACCTTGAAAACACAACCGAAAAAATCAATCAGCAGAAGATTATTTCAAGCAAAATTGTCGAAAATCAGGAAAACGAGCAAAACCGAATTGCCAAAGAAATTCATGACGGAATCGGTCAAATGCTTACGGGCTTAAAGTTCAGTTTGGAAAGCATTAATCTGGATGATAGAGAAAAATCAGAACAAAAAATTGAGCATTTAAAGAAACTTTCTCTGGATATTATCAAAGGCGCCCGCACCGCAACCTTTAATCTGATGCCACCAGAATTAAGCGGTCACGGCATAGTTTCATCGCTTTCAAAATTAACTCAGGAACTCTCTAAACTTACCGGAAAAGAAATCCTTTTCTACAATAAAACCGATTTCGACCAGCGCTTAGATTCCTTAATCGAAATCAATATTTACCGTCTTACGCAAGAAGCGATAAACAACGCCATAAAGTATGCCGAATCATCGCATATTATTGTCCAGCTTTCGCACAGCGAGACACTTTTAACCATCATCGTAGACGACAACGGAAAAGGTTTCGACATCAATTCGGTAGATAAAAAACGCAACAGCGAATCTGGAATGGGACTTTTATTCATGAAAGAAAGAATCCAATACATCAACGGGCGCGTTTTCATGAACTCCATTCCAGGCGAAGGCACAAGAATTACCTTCGACATTCCGATCTTAAAATAATGTGGCAATATGCCAATTCAAAAATTAGATAATTATTTAACACATTCATAAAAATTATCTAATTGACACATTAACTCATTATCGAATTATCATGGCGAGCCAGTATTAGAAAAAGTGGGCTACCAATCTATGTCTTAATTCGCCCACTTTCCCTAATCCTGTCGGGCTATCCGCTCCGCAGTGGCGGATTGCTCCTATCCCTCTCGCGGGCAAAGGTTTTCAAAAGAAGATTTTAACTTTATTTAAGAATTACAAATCAATTGCCTACAGCTTTAGCTGGAGGTAGGCAAACAAGTTCTAAAAGGGCTTTAGCCAAACTTATTCATTTGGCTAAAGCCCTTTATGTTTTCTACAAAACCTCCGACTAAATCTGGAGGCAATTGAAGCTCAAACTTTGTCAAAGTTGACCATACAAAGCTTTGGAATTTGGAATTTAGATATTGTAATTTAATTTTTCTAATGATTTTTTAATATTAGAATTTGAAATTTCAAAAAATTGGAATTTAAAATCAAAAAAGTACGTATATTAGCGTCTTCCCTTTAGATGAATATACGTAAAAATCCAAAATCAAAATTAAGTAAACTATGAGCAATATTATTCGAGTAGTACTGGCAGATGACCATGTTTTTGTTAGAGACGGAATCAAATCTTTACTTGAAAATGAAGCAAACATTGAGGTTGTAGGCGAAGCAATCGATGGTGCTGATGCTCTGGAAGTCGTTGCTGCGACAAATCCAGATTTACTTATAGTAGATATTCGTATGCCAAATTTAACCGGCATCGAGGTAGTAGAAAAACTTAGAAACGAAAAAAACAGCATTAAAACCATCATGCTTTCAATGCATGAATCTGAAGAATACGTACTGAAATCTATCAAAGCTGGTGCCGACGGCTATTTATTGAAAGGTTCATCAAAAGAAGAATTCTTAAAGGCATTACATAGCGTTGCCAGTGGCGGAAAATACTATAGCGGAGATATCTCTTCTATTTTAATTAGCCAATTGACAAATTCATCTGCATCATTAGAACCTAAACAAACACTAGGCGAAGAAATGATGATTACCAAAAGAGAAAAAGAAATACTTGCTCTTTTATTATCAGGAAAAGGAAACAAAGAAATTGCTGAAGCGCTGGACATTAGCAAAAGAACTGCGGAAGTGCACCGTTTTAACCTAATGAAAAAACTGAAAGTGAAAAACCTAATGGAACTTTCGAACAAAGCAACAGAGTATTCTTTAATTTAAAAAATACGTACAAATACGTAACTATCACAATAGGAATTTTGACCGATAAATTTGGCGGCAAATACGTTTTTTCTCTTTTATTACCACTTTGCTCGATTCTGCTTTTCCTCGTTCAGGAGGTTTAGGAAGATTTTTTAGTCCAATCATCTTCGGATATTTATTGACCGCAACCGGAATCTGGTCAAGCTCATGGATTTTTATTCTTCTCTTCTCAACAAATCTGCCTTGTTTGGATGCATTATACTATAAATCAATTATCTAAAGAAAAACAAAATAAAATCAGCAAGACAAAACTAGAGCCCGCGTATTAGAGATAGAGTTAAAAAGCGAAATTATGATTACAGCGGTAAAAAAACACGGCTTTTTCTTATAAATTTACCACCGTTAAAAAATTTAAAAAATTTATGAAAAAACTTAAACTAATTTTAATTCTTATCGTAGGATTAAGTTTTGAAATTCAGGCACAGGAATTAGATGTCAATCTGCAGATTAGGCCACGTTTTGAATACAGAAACGGCTACAAAACCCTATTGCCTTATGGTCAAGAAGGGACTTCTCAAATTTCGCAGCGTTCACGTTTAAATATCAATTTTAAACAAGATGATTTAATTTTAAAATTAACTTTCCAAAATACAAGAACCTGGGGTGATGTTCCTCCAGCAACGGTTGCCGATAAAAATGGCGTCGCGGTTTTTGAAGCTTGGGCACAATACAACTTTACTGAAAAATGGAGCGCCAGAATCGGACGCCAGGTGCTTTCTTATGACAACCAGCGTATTCTTGGAGAGATGGACTGGGCTCAGCAAGGTCAGAGCCACGATGCTCTTACCGTAACTTTTCATACCGAAACTCAAAAATTAGACTTTGGAGGCGCCTATAATTCAAATGCAGAAAACGTCGTGCAGACTCCATATACCGTTGCCAATTATAAAGCCATGCAATATGCTTGGTATCACAATCAATTTAGCGCTGATTTGGGTTTGAGTTTCCTATTGCTTAATACAGGCTATGAATATGCCAATGCAGATGCAAAGTTATTGGTAGATTACAAGCAAACCTTTGGTCCCTATCTGACTTACAAAAAAGGCAAAATCGACACTAATTTCTGGCTGTACGGACAAACGGGAAAAAGCACCGATCTTCAAGTAAGCGCATACAATGTGGCCGCAAATTTCAATTACAACATAACAGACTCATTTAAAGCAGGTTTAGGTTACGAATTTTTATCCGGAAAAGCTTCAAATGACGGAAGCACAGTCATAAAATCTTTTAATCCGATATTTGGAACCAATCACGGTCTTAACGGTTACATGGATTACTTTTATGTTGGAAATCATTTAAATAGTGTCGGTTTGCAAGATGCTTTTATCAAATTGAATTACAATGTAAACAAATGGCAGTTTGCTTTGATTCCTCATGTGTTTTTATCGGCTGCTGATGTTGTTACGCCTGCAAATGAAAAACTGGATTCGTATTTAGGAACTGAGATTGACGCAACTTTTGGTTATAATTTCAAGAAAAACATTACGGTTTCAGGCGGATATTCTCAAATGTTTGGTTCTAAAACAATGGAATTTATTAAAAGCGGAGATGCAAGCCATACCAACAATTGGGCTTGGCTGATGATTTCTGTTGATCCTAAAATTTTTAGCTGGAAAAAATAATTTTTCATCAAAATTAACCTATAAATTTTACCCTTTTCCTATTTCTGGAAAAGGGTATTTTTTTATTGCAAAATAGTGTAGATTATATGTTTAATTATTTATATTTGAATCGATTATGAACCCCCAATTCTATCCTAATGAAACCATTTCTAAAATTGTCTTTGCTGACTTTTATTGTCACGCAAACAGGTATTGCCCAAAAGTACGATGATGCCTTAATTTCGAAAAACTCTGAAATCAATTTTGCAAAAACGCAAAAAAGAGGAATCAAAAAA
The DNA here is from genome assembly GCF_025252405.1 of Flavobacterium sp. TR2. Taxonomy (NCBI): domain Bacteria; kingdom Pseudomonadati; phylum Bacteroidota; class Flavobacteriia; order Flavobacteriales; family Flavobacteriaceae; genus Flavobacterium; species Flavobacterium sp. TR2. The sequence goes on from NZ_CP104307.1 coordinate 4,568,750, forward strand.
AACAACATTGTCTATTATGTAGAAAATGATTTGCAAACCATTTCTGCCTACAAAAGAAAAAAACTGAAATGGCAGACCAATGTAATTTCAATCTGCGGAAAACCAAAAAAAGGAGAACCTGAGATTAGATATGTTGGTTATAACTCAGACAAACTGCTTATCGTTATCGGAAAACATAATTTTGCTGAAATCGACATTAATAGCGGTGAGACAAAATTTGTTGGTTAAGATTAAAAAAAAATAAACATATAAACTGCCCTTTTTCTATTTTGAGAAAGGGTATTTTTTTTGTTTAATGTAAATTATTCTAATTTTTTAATTGATACATTTGATGTATGAAGAAACATAAAAGTTTTGCAATTATACTCTTAATTATTCTCTTTTCAAGCTGTGAAAAGAAAATGACCGATTTAGAATTTGAAAAAAATGTAATGACAGAAATTTTTCCTAGTCTAATAGATTCAACCTGTATGGATACAAGGCTATTTATTAATTTTCCTCCTGAATATGGTGAGCCAATATATAATAAAGCAGGTCATTACGTAGGTGTAGATAGCACAAAAGCAACAAAAGAACAAAAGCAAAAATTATTAGAGTGGAAAATTAATACAGAGAAAATAAAAAAAGACACATCAAAAATCATAATTGCATTTGATCCTATAATAAAATATAGCAGGGAAGATTTAAAAGAATATCTTAAAAAATATTTTAAAAATACAAAAGCATTTGTTCCAAAAGAGAAAGTATACAATGAATATAATTTTGACTTTGCAAAGATCAAACTTAATAACAGATTTGAATTAAGAAACAGAAATCAGTTTCCTAAAGAAAGAGGCAAAATTTGGGAAACTAAATATAACTTTAATTTTTCAGGAACTGTTTTCTTTACAAGAATACAATTTGATCAAAATAAAAAATTGGGGGTTTTAAATGGAGGTTTTGTTTGCGGGAGACTTTGCGGTCAAGGTTTTAGAATTTATATAAAAAAAATGAATGAAAAGTGGATTATCGATAAGATTGAAGAAACATGGGTTTCTTAGAATTATCCTTTAATAATTAAATTCAATATATAAACCATGAACAACTGGACTCAGCGTTGGGACGACCGTTATAAAAGCGAAGAATTTGCATACGGCGAAGAACCCAATAATTATTTAAAAGAACAACTGGAAAAATTAAACCCAAGTACAATTCTTTTTCCTGCCGAAGGCGAAGGACGAAATGCCGTTTTTGCCGCAAAATTAGGATGGAAAGTTTCGGCTTTCGATATTAGCGAAGAAGGAAGAAATAAAGCTTTAAAACTTGCTGAAGCAAATAATGTTTCGATTGATTATCAGGTTGGCGAACTAGAAACACTGGATTTTCACGAAGAGCAATTTGATGCTGTCGCATTGATTTATGCGCATTTTCCGGCTGAAATTAAATCTGAAATTCATCAACGATTAAATGCTTTAGTACGCAAAAACGGCATTATTATTTTTGAAGCTTTCAGCAAAAAGCATTTAGAGTATGTAACCCAAAACGAAAAAGTCGGCGGACCAAAAGATATTGAATCCTTATTCTCTATCGAAGAAATAAAAACCGATTTTACAAATTATGAAATCATCGAATTGGAAGAAAAAGAAATCGAACTCAGCGAAGGTTTATTCCACAACGGAACGGGTTCTGTAATTCGATTTGTGGGAAGGAAAAAATAAATATTTGCACACCATTCATTTTAACACACAGAAACTTACACATAGATTATATGTGAAAATCTAGATTTCTAAAATCATTTTATTTAGGAATTCAAAATTCTATGTTTCTATGTGTTAAAATGGAGAAACACTGCAGTGCAACTCTACAAAAGATCTCTTAAAAAATATTCTTTTAGAAGATAATTTGTAAACTTGAAAAAATAGTAACGACAGTATAAAACAACTGCTGAGCTTTTAGAAAAATACAGACAAAACAAACTCATTTCCAAAGCTTTAAAATTCAGAATACGGAGACGAGACACAAGGAATTCCAAAAGGCCTTTTGTTTGAGAATCTTTCAGAAACCTACTGCTGTTCTCTTTGTGAAGCTTCTAAAAGCAATTTTAGATTTTTGGAAACCGTTGAAAATTAATGCGTTCTATTATTTATGTATTCAAAAATTGCGTATATTTAGCTTAACTAAGAATTCACAGCAAAGCAATACACTTCAAAAGCTTTAATCTGCTTGGTTAACATCTATTTATTCAATAAAAAATACAGTTATGATAAAAAGAACAACACAATCTTCTGCTGAAAAAGCTACTGATGTTCCAGCAGAAACAGCTGTAGAAAGCACTACAGAAACACAGACGCAGCCAGAAGCCAAAACAACAATTAGAAGAACAACCAAAACTGCTGCAAAACCTACGACAGTAAAGGCTCCAGCGACCAAAACGACAACTGCCAAAGCACCTGCGGCAACCGTTAAATCAACTGCAAAAACACCAGTGAGCGCCGCGTCTAAAACAACGCCTAGCGCAACTGTAAAAAAAGCAGCAGCAACACCTGCTAAGACAGCGCCTATTGTTTCTGAAATTGTAGAAATTAAAACTGATGATATACCAGTTCCTTTTGAAGAAAACAAGCCAGTGGTGACTGTCGAGAAAATTGGCAAAGAAAAAAACGATATAAAATCAAAACTGAAAGCTAAGCTTAAAGCCAAAAAAGAGAAAGAAAAGAAAAGGGAAAAAGCGATTAAGGCAGTGATTAAAAAATTAGAAAAAGCTAAAAAAGCAAAATTAAAAGCTGCCGAAAAGAAAAAAGAAAAGGCTAAGAAAGCAAAAGAAAAAGCGAAAGCTAAGAAACTTGAAAAGAAAGCGAAAGCACAGAAAAAGGCTAAGGCTAAAAAGAAAAAATAACTGCAAGAAAGGTTTGACTTTGAGAGTTGAACCTTTTTTTATTCGCTCCAGCGAGTCCATTACAGATTAGGCTTCTCCCGAAGTTTCGGGACGCTCAGCCTGACAAACGTTGTGTCACCCTGAGCGAAGTCGAAGGGATATTACGTTGAATCATTCATAATTCATAATTCATAATTCATAATTCATAACTATCACCCCCCAATCGCAATCATGCTGCGATTATCTGAGTGAAGTGACGGATCATTGATTTCGCTTACTGTAGACATTCCGGCACGAACTTCCTTTTTGTTCTGAATCGATGCGGCAATCAAGCTGGCAATAGATTCTCCATTTCTAAAAGCGGTCAACAAATCGGTTTCTGAATTGGAGAATAGGCAGTTTTTTATTTTTCCGTTTGCCGTCAAGCGGATTCGGTTACAGCTATCGCAAAACGGATTTGTTATGGAGCTAATGATTCCGAAATCGCCTTGAAAATCTTTGATTTTATAATTTCGGGCGGTGAAGTTTTTTTCATCTTCCAGTTTTTGAATTTCTTCTGAAGAAAAAACACTTTCAGCTGCAGCTAAGATTTCTTTCTGCGAAACCATTTTACTCCTGTCCCACTCGTTTCCTGCAAAGGGCATAAATTCGATGAAACGGACAGAAATTGGAAGAAATTGCGTCAATTTTACAAAATCGACAATTTCGTTGTCATTAAACCCTTTGATCAAAACCACATTTACTTTTACCTGAAAATCATTTTGGAGAAGCAGATGCAAATTGCCAATCACTTTCTCAAACTGATTTCGAAGCGTTATAGAAGCAAATTTAGACGAAACCAGAGTATCTAGACTCAAATTGATTTTTCTAACTTTAAACCGCTTTAAAGTCTCGATATGACGGTCAATTAAAATTCCGTTTGTCGTTAAGGAAAGTGAAATCTCTAAATCAGATAATTTAGAAACAATTTCAGGAAAATCCTTTCTTAGTAAAGGCTCTCCGCCTGTTAACCTTATTTTGTCAACACCGTTTTTTACGAAAGTCTGGGCAATGGCAAAAATCTCGTCGGCCGTCATCAAACTGGCTTTTGGAGATAATGCAATTCCATCTGCAGGCATACAGTACGTACAGCGCAGGTTGCATTTTTCTAGCAGTGAAATGCGCAGATAATTGTGCTTGCGCCCAAAACCATCCGTCAAAATAGTGTTAGAGGCTGTCATGGTTTTTTCCTTTTAAAATATGAAAAACGTGCATAACGTGAGGAAACACGGCATCCATCGATTCTTTTGCCCCGTTTGTAGAACCCGGCAAGGCCAAAACCAGACTTTTGCCCAAAGTTCCCGCAACACTTCTCGAAAGCATTGCATAAGGCATTCTCTGCTGTCCATAACTGCGAATAGCTTCTTCGATACCAGGAATTCTGCTTTCTAAAATTGGCTCTAAAGCTTCTGGCGTAACATCTCGTGGCGACAAACCCGTTCCTCCCGTAAAAATCACCAGCTGGTTTTCTTTAGCAAGAGCTTTTGTTTTCTCCTGAATAATATCCAGCTCATCCGGAATGATTTCGTAATGAGAAGTCTCCACTCCGTGCAATTCTAATTTTTCGACAATTGCTTTTCCTGAGCGATCTTCTTTATCGCCTGCAAAAATCGAATCGGAACAGACAAAAACCGCTGCTTTTATAGTGTTTGGAAACTTATTTTTGAAAGATGACTTTCCGCCTTCTTTATTGATTAATTTGATGGTTGAAATCTCAATTTCCTTATCTATCGGCTTGAGCATATCGTACATGGTAAGCGCTACAATTGATGCGCCGTGCATTGCTTCTACCTCAACTCCAGTTTTGTAGACCGTTTTTACTTTAAAAATAATCTGAATTTCTAAACCTTCGATATGATATTCAACAGAAGTAAATTCAATAGGAAGCGGATGGCAGTCCGGAATAGACAAATGCGTGTTTTTTACCGCAAATAATCCAGCCGTTTTGGCCATTTCTAAAACATTTCCTTTAGGCACCAAATTATTGACAACGGCATCAATCGTTTCCTGTTTGCTGACTTTTACGATTGCAGTTGCAGTTGCCACTCTTAAAGTGCTTATTTTATGCGTAATATCTACCATTTTATTTTCTTAGGTATTTTGTTTCCAAGTGAAGGTATCATTTTCAAACATTTCTTTGCCAAAAATCGGCACATCGGTTTTAATCCAGTTTACAATAGCTTCTGTCGCTTCGTAAACTTGCTTGCGACGTGTTGCCGAAACAAAAACAAACAGACAGATTTCGCCCGCTTTTACAACGCCTAAGCTGTGATAAATATGCATACAGGTTAAGTCAAATTTAGCGAACGCTTTTTCGCGAATGGCGTACAGTGCTTCATTTGCCATATCTTTATATGCCGAATAATCAATTGCAACGACTGTATTCTCGTGAATAACATCTGCGCGAACTTGCCCTAAAAAGATGTTATGCGCCCCAATAGTATGTTTGGATTGGTGCTTGGCAATCGATTCTGCAATAAATTCAGGAGAAATTGGTCCTTCTACAAATACATTTTTACTCATTTTTTATTTTTTTTTAACAGCCACGAATTCACGAATTTTATTTTTAAAATCTATACGCAAAATATTTGTTTAATTCGTCAATTGCCTCGACAGTTCGTTTTCACTCGAGTCGTAGCTATTCTTTTTACTTAGTACATTTTTCATTGCCAAAGCTCCGCCAGCAATGCTTTTTATATTTTTAAATCGATGCTTTTGAAGCAATTCGGCTGCAATTTTACTTCTAATTCCAGATTGGCAAAAAACATAGATTTTTTGGTTTTTATCCAGTTTTTCAATTTCTTTTTCCAAATGCATCAACGGAATCTGAATTTGATTTTTTATACTGATTTTTGGCGATTCGTCAGTATTTCGGACATCTAGAAAAAGAGCTCCTTCAGTATCTATTTCATTCAATGCAGCTTCAAAATTTATTTCTTCAACTTCGCATTTATTGTATTTTTCTTCGAATGCTTCTCTAGTTATGGCTTCAAAATTGCTTTTTTCAAAATCATACTTTTGCTGTTCATTATTCAAAGTATTATAAACCAATATTTTTCCGCTCAGGACCTTGCCAATTCCCAGAATCATTTTTAGGATTTCATTAGCTTGAAACATCCCGATAATTCCAACCGAAACGCCAAGAACGCCAGCATCTTCACAATTTGCAGCATTCGAATTTTCATCTGGATACAAACATCTGTATGTTGGACCGTTTTGATAATTGAAAACCGATACTTGTCCTTGAAACCTGAAAATAGATCCGTAAACCATTGGCTTCTCTGTCGCCAGGCAGGCATCATTTATTAAATATTTTATTGCAATGTTATCTGTTGCGTCTACTATAATGTCATATTTTTCAAATAGAGAAATAGCATTTTTTCCAGATAATTTTTCAGAAATTGATTTTACTTTAACCAAGGGATTCAAGTCAGAAATCATTGCCTTGGCTTGCTTTGCTTTAGATTTTCCTATAGCGTCAGTTTTGTAGATAACTTGTCTCTGCAAATTCGAAATTTCGATAAGATCATCATCTACAATTCCAATTTCGCCAACTCCAGCTGCAGCGAGATAAGGCAGAATTGCAGCGCCCAAACCTCCAGAGCCAATAACCAAAACTTTTGATTCCAATAATTTTTGCTGACCCGCCTCTCCTATTTCAGGAAGCAAAATCTGTCTATTATATCGTGCAGTTCCACTCATCTTTTAATTTTTTTAGCCTCCTGCAAACGGCGGCAATAAAGCTACGATATCATGTGTCTGCAATGTGTAATCTGCAGTTTTGGGAACTATTTTTTGATTGACCGCAACACTGAAAGTCAGCGATTCAAACTCATATTTTTTGTTTAAATCCTGCAATAGTTTTTGCAATGATAATTCTTCTGAAAAAGACAATTTTTCGAATTCACATTTTGTTTTTTCAGCAACAGCTCCAAAATATTTTACCTCAATCATTTTTATAAATTTAAATTCTGAAAAATAAATTCGTCATCAAAGTGTTCTTGAAAATACGAGATCCAGCTTGATGTATTTCTCACTACTTCGCCAATGACAATTATTGCCGGCGATGCTATTTGTTTTTCAGCTACCAATTTAGTGATTGTATTGATAGTTCCTATCACTTTTTGTTCTGAATTTTTCGTTCCGTTCTGGATAATGGCAATGGGCAGATCGTCATTTCTGTTTTGCTGATAGATCGAAATGATTTCGTCCAATTTATGCATCCCCATTAAAATAACAACTGTTGCCGCCGATTTTGATGCCAACAGAATATCGTTTGATAATTTATGGTCTGAAGTAGTTCCTGTAATTACCCAAAAACTTTCGGCTACTTTGCGCTGGGTCAAACTGATTCCAACTGAAGCAGGAACTCCTAAAGCAGATGAAATTCCAGGGACAATTGCGGTTTCGATTCCGAAATCTTCTGCAAATTCGATTTCCTCGCTTCCTCTCCCAAACACAAACGGATCGCCGCCTTTTAAACGAACCACGTGTCCGTGAGCTTTTGCCATAGAAACAATTAAATCATTAATCTGATCTTGCGTATAAGCATGACAGCCTAAACGCTTTCCAACAAAAACAATTTCTGCATTTGATGCATATTCTAATAGTTCTTCGTTGACCAAGGCATCATATAAAACCACATCAGCGCTTTTTAATGCTTTTATTGCTTTCATTGTAATCAATTCAGCGTCGCCTGGACCTGCGCCTACAATGGTCAATTTTGGTGTTTTTAAATTTCGCATAATCCTTAACTTAAATTGATATTCAAATCGTTTAATTCGTCGGCAGAATTAATATTGGTCAAAGGAAAATTTTCACTTTCTTCTATATTGATAATCTGATGAGGCAGTTTTGCCAGCAAATCCATTATTTTTAATTCATTAGCATCGATGGCTTCTTTTATAGTCGAAACGATATTTTTTGAATAGATCCCAATTAATGGATGCGTTTTGCTTTCGGAGGCAAAAACTGTAATTCCAGCTTCTTGGGTATGCTTTGAAATTAATTCCTGCAATAATTCGGTTGAAATTAACGGAATATCACAGCTTAAAATCAGATTGAATTCGGTTTCTGAATGCGATAATGCGGTATAAATTCCACCGAGCGGACCTTTATCTAAAATTAAATCTGGTATTTTTTCGTATGCTAAATAATCATATTCTTTTGATGCCGTAATCAGTTTTATCTGATCTGTTATTGGCAAAATCGCCTGAATGATGTGTTCTATAAATGGTTTATCCTGAAACAAAACCAATCCTTTCTCTGATTGCATTCTGGTGCTTTTTCCTCCGCAAAGAATAAATACTGTTAGTGTTTCCATGGTCGTTTTTTGTTTCAGGTTTCAAGTTTTCTTTGTTTCAGGTTTCATGGTTTGCCAGGCTGAGCGTCCCGAAACTTCGGGAGAAGCCCACATTCCAATTGGAGCGCCCTTCGACTTCGCTCAGGGTGACAATCTTTATTTAAGTTTCAGGTTTTGCCAATCTATGTCTCCAGCGGTTGAAACCGCTGGCTATGTTTATATGGCTTCCTTTAACATTTGATCTTCAAATATAGCCCAAGGTTTCAACCTCTGGAGCACCCCAATAAGCAAATCAATTTTTCAAGGAAAAATCAATTTAATGCTTGCCATTAAAATCACTGTTCCTAAAACCATTTTTAATGTTCTGTTTGAGAAGGAACCGCTGCCGTAAAACCCTCCTAACATTCCTCCTACAACCGCAATTGGAACTAAATAAAAACTTTCCATCGGAATTGTTTTTCCTCCTAAAAAGAATCCCAGCATTCCGGCAAATGAATTCACAAAAATGAATAAACTCGAAATCGCTGCCGATTCTTTGACTGAGGCCCATCCTAAAAATAACAGAATCGGACTTAAAATAATTCCGCCTCCAATTCCTAACATTCCTGATAATAATCCGATGACAAATCCAATTGCTAGGGCAAACGGAAGGTTGATTTTTACTTCTTCTTTTTCTTTAAAATTAAATACTCCAAACAACCTCAGCGCTGCAAAAACCAATACAATTCCTAAAACAATTTTATAAACTGCATTCTCTAAAGTTATAAACCCACCAATAAACGCTGCCGGAATTGATGCAATGGCAAACGGATAAAACAGCTTGGGTTTGAAATAATTATTCTTGTAATAAAACAGAAACGAAATGCTCGAAACAAACAAATTCAGCAGCAAAGCCGATGGTTTCATGATCGAAACCGGAAAAGCAAAAATGCTCATCAAAGCCAAATATCCAGAAGCTCCTCCGTGCCCAACGCTTGAATATAAAAATGCAATGACTATTAAGGCAAAACTAAACAATAGTATATTTTCTGAATTTAGGAGGCTCATTTTGCTTTTTGTTTTATTTGTTTTATTTGTTTCAAGTTTCAGGTTTCAAGTTTCAGTTTCAAGTTTCAGGTTTCAGTTTCAAGTTTCAGGTTTCAGGTTTCAAGTTTCTCCCGAAGCTTCGGGATCAAGTTTCAGGTTTATCGCTGTGTGTTTTTATTTATATAGCGCTCTTTATTTTTTATCTAAATTTATTTCTAAGAGTCATTAATCAATTGGTAAAATTGTTACTGACGCACCTTTTTTAATGCTTTCAGTATCATGCGGGACAATGACCAAACCATTTGCTACAGCAAAAGAATTCAGCATTGAAGATCCCTGTCCTTGTAAGATTTCAACGCTAGTTTCATTGTATAATGCTTTCAAGAAAAGAGTTTTTCCCGTATCATTTGCTATTGCATTATCTAATTTTCGAACAATTTTTGGCAAATGCGTATTAGAAAACCCCATTTTGTTTTTGACTGCAGGATATACGTAAATATAAAAATTAGTCAGTGACGAAGCTGGGTTTCCTGGCAATGCAAAAACCAGCGTATCTTTTTTGGCGCCAAAAAACATCGGTTTTCCGGGTTTCTGATTGATCTTGTAAAAAAGCTCTTCTACGCCATTTTTCAACAATGCCTCTTTCACAAAATCATAATCTCCAACTGAAATGCCGCCAGAAACCAAAACAATATCATTCTTTTTAAGAATTGATTTCAATGCTTGCTTAGTCGCTTTTAAATTGTCTTTAACTGTATGAATTTTAATTTTATCAATTCCGATAGTTTGCAAAGCAGCTTGCAGCATAACGGAGTTGCTTTCGTATATTTTTCCTTTTGAAAGTTTTTTTCCTAGCTTTACCAATTCATTCCCTGTGACTAAAATTGCCACTTTCGGCTTTTTATAAACTGTAATTTCTGTTATTCCTAAACACGCTAAAAAGCCAATTGCGGCAGGAGTAATTAAGGTATTAGCGTCAAAAACAACATCTTCCTCATTAATTTGTTCCCCTTTACCTCTTACATTGGAAAAAGGTTCTGGCATTTTTGCAATCAAAATCGAATCTCCGTTTACCATCACGTCTTCCTGCATTACTACCGTATCTGCACTGTTTGGAACGTATGCGCCTGTAAATATGCGTACAGCTTGATTTTCTTTTAATTTTATATTGGCATGATCTCCTGCCTGAGAAATTCCGACTACATCAAATTGATGTCTTCGCGAATGGATAAAAGCATAACCATCCATTGCTGACTGGCGAAACGGAGGCATCGAAATTGGCGAATAAATTGTTTCTGCCAAAATATATCCCAGTGCCTTACGCACAGAAATTTTTTGAGTTGACAAAGTTGAACTATTTGCAGCGACAATTTCTAAAGCTTCTTTTACTTCTATCATTTCTGTTAATTATAAAACTAAATAATAATACTTGATAAAAATATAAGTATTTATCGTTAGGTTGGTTAAAAAATTTATTATTTCTTTTGGTACTATAAAATTACTCTAATTTATTCAAAATCAACTTTAAAATTTTAGCGTAGATTTTACAAATAAATAGGCAAAACATTCATTTAAGGCTTTTTTGGCTCGTTTAAACCATTAAAAAATCTTTATAGAGTTATTTTAAAGCTTCAAAACAAACGTAAAAATACTACAATTTAGGTTCGGAAATAAAATTCTTTTTAACATTTTTACAGAACCTAAATTTCTTATGATACGCCTGAAAATAAGGCATGAACATAAATCCTCCATTTATTTCGGTCCTCACAGCAGCATATTTTTCAAAAAAAACTTCACAAACTTTTGGTTTTTATTATATAAAATTTAACTTTGTCTATAGGATTAGTAGAGTTTAAAATAATATTTCAAACCATAAAAACTATTATTGTGAAAACAACAGAAAGCATATTACATTTCATTCTTCCTAAAAAGTACACTTATAACACTTTTTGTTATATGTGTATCTGTTGTTAATACTCTGCTTTTATTCTTTTTGCTTTGAGGTTTTGCATCAAAGTAAATTTCTAAGAAAACACCACCAAAAATATTTTACTGAATTTAAACCAAAAATCTCTCCTATGCCCGTAAGTGCATTGGACGGATTCTTGAAATGATACCTATTATCCAACAAATTAAATGACTAACAACTAAAAAAATCAAAAATGAAAATAATGCAAACGTGTTGCTGTAAATAAAAAAAGCCATTTCTGCGGCAACAGAAATGGCGAGGCTTAAAGAATATTTATCACTAAATCAAGAACACTTTTAGAGTGCTGTATAAACAGTGCTCAGGGCGTCTTGTTAATTACTTAAAACCAATACAAAGAAATGAAAAAAAAGTTAAACATATACATACTGCTGTTTCTACTCTTCATAACGGCAGGAATACAAGCCCAAAATACTACCCCGCTTATTCAGTCAAAATTGGATGGAACTGTTGTAGATGCTATTACAAATCAACCTGTTATAGGAGCTTCAGTTACCATTAAAGGAACAACTCACGGTGTAGTTACAGATGCTGAAGGAAAATTTTATTTTCAGACAGGACAAAAATTCCCTTATACGTTGATTGTAAGCTACATTGGATATAAAAAACTGGAAGTAATTGTAGAGAAAAATCCAGTTATCATTAATCTTAAAGAAGAGCGTCAGGAACTAGATGAATTGGTAGTTGTGGGATACGGAACCCAAAAGAGAAAAGACATTACGGGTTCTGTAGCTTCAGTTCCAAAAGCCAATTTATCTCAAGTGACTTCTTCTGCCGATAATCTTTTAAGAGGTGCCGTTGCAGGAGTTGTAGTTACGCAAAGTTCAGGTCGCCCGGGTGCATCTTCGAGTGTCCGCATACGTGGAGGAAACTCTATTACTGCTGGTAATGAGCCTCTGTATGTTGTTGACGGAATTTTAATTTACAATGACAACAGCAACAGTGGCGCGGGCGTGACCTATGCGGGTGCAACTGTAAACGTTCTTTCTACTATAAATCCAGCCGATATTGAGTCTATCGAGGTTCTAAAAGACGCTTCGGCAACTGCAATTTATGGTTCTCGCGGTGCGAATGGGGTGGTCATTATTACAACTAAAAAAGGAACAAAAGGTCAAGATAACATTTCATATCAAGGCTATTTCGGATTCCAAAATATTTCAAAAAAACTTAAGCTGATGAATGCCAGCGAATGGGCAAGTTTAAGAAACGACGTTCAGGCAAGCATTGGCCAAGCTCCTTCTTTTTCTCCTCAACAAATTGAAGCGTTAAAAACTTCTGGGAACTACGATTGGCAGTCTGCAGCATTCGTAACTGCTGCTCCGGTACAAAACCATAATCTATCTTTTTCTGGCGGAGACGAGAAATCAAGATATGCTGTTTCTGCTGGATATTTTGATCAAGACGGTATTGTTTTAGGCTCTGATTTTAAACGTATTTCGCTTCGAGCAAACTATGAACGAAATTATTCTCAAAAATTCAAATTCGGCGTAAATGCCAATTATACCAATTCTATTGCAAATGGCGTAGGCACAAATGGAGGCGCTTCTGCCGGAAGAAATCCAAATCCGCTTGTTAGTGTCGTTTTGACCGCTCCTGTTGTTCCTATCAAAAATGCAGACGGAACCTATAATGTAACCAATAATCCTTATGCGACTTCTGTAAATGGCTATGTCCCAAATCCGATTAACGATTTGGAAAATACAATCAACGAAACGAAGCTAAACCGAACTCTAACCAGTTTATTTGGCGAGTACAAATTCAATAAAGAACTGACTGCCAAAGTTGCTGTAAGCGGGGATGTTTTAAATACGAAACAAAATTATTATGCTCCTTCAAACACCACTACTGGCGCAGGAACAAAAGGATTGGCTTCTATTGGAGAAAGACAGGTAAGTTCTGTTTTGAATGAAAACACACTGAATTACAACACACATTTTGGCGAAAACCATAAATTCTCAGCTTTGGGAGGTTACACGCTACAGTACACAAAAGGCGAAGTTGTAAATGCTGGCGCTCAAACTTTTGTTAATGATGCCAATACTTACAATGCGCTTCAAGATGGTGTAGCGGTAAAACCTTATAGTGAAGCTTACGAAAGTGTTTTGAAATCTTGGCTGGCTAGAATAAACTATTCGTATAAAGGAAAATACAATTTTACCCTATCAGGAAGAGCAGACGGTTCTTCTAGATTTGGTTCTGAATCACTTTGGGGCTACTTTCCTTCTGCTGGATTTTCTTGGAATATTACAGACGAAGAATTTGCCAACAACATTAAAGGCGTAACCGAAGCAAAACTTAGAATTACAGCAGGAACAACAGGAAACCAAGAAATTGGAAACTATCTTCCTCTGGCTTCAATGGGATCTGTAAATTATTCTTTTGGAGGAACATTGTACACAGGTCTGGCCCCTACCCGACTGGCAAACCCTGATTTGAGATGGGAAAAAACAAATCAGTATAATGTTGGATTGGATTTGTCTTTACTAGACCGAAGAATCAATTTTGTTTTTGATGTGTATTATAAAAAGACAAAAGATTTATTGATCAACGTTCCTGTGCCATTGAGTTCAGGTTATGCAACAGTGCTTCAAAACATTGGTGGCGTTGAAAATAAAGGTTTTGAGGTTGGTTTAACAACTGAAAACATTAAAACAGAAAACTTCGCTTGGAACTCCAACATCGTGTTTTCTTTAAACCGAAATAAAGTTACAGAAATTGGAAATGGCGTAGATCAGTTTTTCCCTGTCGTGCCAAACGGTTCTTTGTTGCAGCAGCAGCCCGTTACTGTAAAAGTAGGACTGCCTTTGGGAACTTTCTGGGGATATAAAACCAACGGAATTTTCCAGACTCAGGAAGAAGTTAACACGCAGCCAAAAATCAACAGTTTGGCAAATACGAAAGTGGGAGACAGAAAATATGTAGATACCAATGGAGATGGCGTAATTACCGCTCTCGACAAAGGAAATTTAGGCACTTCCCAACCCAAATTTGTCGGAAGTTTTAGCAACACGGTTTCGTACAACGATTTTGATCTGAATTTCTCTTTTCAAGGAGCTTATGGCGGAAAAATATTCAATGCTTTAAATCAGCAGTTAGAAATTTCTACACTTGGAACTAATGCCGCAGCCACTCTGAATGACCGCTGGACACCAACAAATCCAAGTAATGAAATTCCGAGAGCTTCAAGTTCTCCGTTAGGAATCGTTTCTGAACGCTATGTAGAAGATGCTTCTTTCTTACGATTAAAATTAATCACCTTAGGATACACTTTACCAAAAAGCGTTTCTAAAAAATTGGGAACAAAAAGCGTAAAAATCTACATCTCAGCAGAAAACCTAATTACATGGACCAAATACACTGGCTATGATCCAGAGGTAAGTTCATACGAACAAAACAACTTATATCCGGGAATTGACTTTGGCTCTTATCCAAACTCCAAAACATTCATCTCGGGCTTGAACGTAACTTTTTAAGTAAAAAAATATCAAAATGAAAAAGATAATCATAACATTCCTTTTAAGTGCCGGTCTATTGGCATCGTGCACCGATCTTGAGGTAACGCCTACCTCTTTTGTCACAGAAGACAATTATTTTGTCACTCAAGATGATGCTACTGCAAGTGTAACCGCTGTTTACGCCTCTTTAAGCCTTGATCCGGGCGAACAGAGTTTATTTGGCCGAAATCTCTATTTCTTAACCGACATGGGATCTGATTACGCAGCTGCAGGAGTTTCTGCTACAAACCCGCAAGTTAGGGCAATGAGCAGTTTGACGCACGATGCTACTAACGACCGCGTTCAGGTAGCATGGAGACAAATTTACAATGGAATTAATCGAGCCAACGTTTCGATTGACAATATTCCGAAAGTATCTGGCTCAGAAGTCATCAAGACGAGATTGATCAATGAAGCAAAATTCATTAGAGCATTGCTATATTTTCAGGCAGTTCGTCTTTGGGGCGGAGTTCCGATTGTGCTGCATGAAGCGACTTCTATCAATTTAGGAGATTTAAAAACAAATCGTTCCACAGCTGACGAAGTTTACAATCAAATCATTAAAGACTTGACTGATGCTGAAGCTTTACCCAAAACATACACAGCGGCAGATGCTGGACGCGCTACTTCGGGAGCTGCAAAAGCTATTTTGGCAAAAGTATATCTGACTAGAAAAGACTGGCCAAATGCAATTGCAAAATCAAGAGAAGTTATAAACGGCGGTTATGGATATGCCTTATTTGAAGATTTTCAGGATATATTCACTAAAACCAAAAAGAACGGGAAAGAGCATATTTTCTCTGTTCAATTTGAGCCAAATCAAGCTGGAAATGGTTCTAGCGGAAGCACTTTTCAAGCTACTTCTTTTACTGGATTTACAGCAACAGAACCGGCAGATATTGTCTCAGACGTTGCTTTGTTTTACGATATCTATGCCCCTGGAGACAAGAGAAGAGATGTAAGCTATGCCAAACAACTGCTAAATCCTGCAACAGGAACGCTTTATACTTTTCCGAAGCCAATCTTCAAAAAATATTTGGATTTAAGCAATCTCGCAACGCCTTCCAATGTTGCCATCAACTTTCCGGTTATTCGCTATGCAGACATCCTTTTGTCTTTAGCGGAAGCGATAAATGAACAAAGCGGACCAACTGCAGAATCGTATGAATTGATTAACCAAGTAAGAAGAAGAGCTTTTGGAAAAGCCATTACAACACCAGATGCCTCTGTTGATTTGGTTGGATTAAACCAAACCAGTTTTAGAGCTGCAATTCAGGAAGAACGCAAAAAAGAATTTGTTCAGGAAGGACAGCGCTGGTACGATTTGGTAAGATGGGGAACATTGGTTACCGAAGTTAAAAAAGTAACGGCTAAAAACTCGGTTTCAGAGCGCAATAATCTGTACCCGATACCGCAAAGCGAAAGAAATATTAACCCTGACGGCTTGCCTCAGAATCCTGGATATTAGTATTCAATGAAATATAAACACATAATCTTGTCATTTCGACGAAGGAGAAATCTCCGCAAGAAACTCGACAAAGATTTGCTAAGCTTTACGGAGCTACTCACAGAGATTTCTCCTTCGTCGAAATGACAAATAGAGACGAAATCAATCTTCTGACAATGAATACCCTAGCCCCGATAGAAGTGAAAATCCTTTTGTGGCGGGGTTCGCCACAAAAGATTGCAACGGATAGCGGGATTAGCTCCTAAAAAAACAAAATATTATTTGAAAACCTTTTAACTAAAAAAATTATACACTATGAAAAATTTAAAAAATAGCATCTCAATCAAAGGCTCTAAGAAGGGGCTTTTGCTTACCGCTTTCTTAATTGCTCAATTAGGATTTGCACAAGAAAATACAGAATTTAAAGGAACCATAGGAAAAACTTTGGCCGATTCCAAAGAATATTGGCCAGATCCCGTTACGGCACCAAAAGGCGCTCCGAATGTGGTTTGGATTTTATTGGATGATGTAGGATTTGGAGCTTCAAGCGCATTTGGAGGTTTAATCAACACGCCTACTTTTGATAATCTGGCAAACAATGGTTTACGTTACACAAACTTCCATACAACTGCAATTTGCGCTCCTACCCGTGCAGCATTATTGACAGGAAGAAATTCAGGAAGAGTTCATGTAAGCGGATTTTCGCACACCATTTTATCAGCAGGTTTCCCAGGTTGGGACGGTAGAATCCCTTCTGATAAAGGAACCATTGCAGAGATTTTGCGTGACAATGGCTATAATACTTTCGCCGTTGGAAAATATGGCGTTACGCCAGACGAAGATGCCACAGATGCAGGTCCGTTTGACAGATGGCCAACTGGAAAAGGTTTCGATCATTTCTACGGATTTTTAGGTTCTCAAACCGACCAATACAATCCTGATTTGGTAGAAGATCAAGTTCATATAAAACCAGATGGGCGCCATTTGAATGAATTAATTACTGATAAAGCCATCAGCTACATTCAGAAGCAGCAGAAAGCGGCACCTGGAAAACCATTTTTCTTATATTATGCACCGGGAGCAGTTCATGCACCTCATCAGGTAGCAGAAAAATGGGTTGAACCATACAAAGGCAAATTTGACGAAGGTTGGGATGTTTACCGCGAAAAAGTTTTGGCTAACCAAAAGAAACTAGGAATATTTCCTCAAAACGCAGGACTTCCAGATCGTAACGCCTTAATTACAGAATGGAAAAAACTGACTCCTGACCAAAAGAAAGTATACGCTAGATTCATGGAAGTTTACGCTGGATTCTTGACGTATACCGATTACGAAATTGGAAGAGTTGTTTATTATTTAAAACAAAGCGGACAGCTTGACAATACTTTAATCTTTGTGGCCATTGGCGATAATGGCGCAAGTAAAGAAGGCACTTTGCAAGGAACAATCAATCAGAGTTTATTTGCTCAAGGAAAAACAGACGAAGAGAACTTTCAAAGCAATTTGAACAATATTGGGGAAATCGGAACAGCAAAAGGTTTAAACACCAATTATCCTTTAGGATGGGCTCAGGCAACAAATGCTCCTTTCAAAAACTGGAAACAAGATGCCCATTCAGAAGGCGGAACTCGCAACCCATTGATTGTTTTTTATCCAAACGGAATTAAAGACAAAGGCGGCATTAGAAACCAATACAGCCACGTAACCGATTTGCTTCCTACTACTTTAGCCATTACTGGAATTAAAGCGCCAGAATATATCAAAGGAATCAAACAAGACATTATTCAAGGTTCATCATTTCAAGCTTCTTTAGATAATCCTAAAGCAGAATCGCTGCATAAAGTGCAGTACTACTACATTTTTGGAAACAGGGCCATTTATAAAGACGGATGGAAAGCTTCTGCCGCGCATTTGCCAGATTCTTTTGCTGTGAAAAAATCTTTAGGCAATAACGAGAAACCCGCTCCAAGCAATTTTGATACAGATGTTTGGGAATTGTACAATCTAAACGAAGATTTTAACGAACGTAATAATCTGGCGAAAAAATATCCTGAAAAACTGGCTGAACTTCAAAAATTATTTGACGAGCAAGCCAAAGAAAACAATCTATACCCATTGATTGACTGGCAGGATGTTTACAACAGAAGAATCCATAATACTGGTGCCGACAAAGGAAAAACAGTTTCTGACTTGATCAAACAGGCTACAAAACCTGGAGGAACAAATAACTAAAATACATAACCTGCAAGGTTTTCCAAACCTTGTAGGTTTCTACTAAAAAAACAAATACCTACAAGGTTTAAAAAACCTTGCAGGACATAAAATGAACGATTATGAAACGAGTAGATTATGAAATTATCGGAAAAAAGATTGTCGTTGGGATAATCTTGTTCTTAGTTCCTCTGGCCATTCTTGCTGGCGGACTAGCAGTAGTAAATCAATTTTTAAAATAAGAAATCATGGCAATAGTTCAAAAAGAAAAATTAACGAGAGACTTAACCATAAGTTTCTTCATTTACAGTTTGCCTGTTGTGGCAATTTACCTTTATTTTAAATTAACAGGCGGAGCTGTAAGCGAATCGCATATTACGCTTCCTTCATTTTTAGAATTTGCCCAACCTGTTTTTGCTAACATCAGAACTTGGGGGCTAACAGTCTTTATGATCGTTTTAGGAATCATTGAATTTGCGGCTGGATTATACGATGATGAATGGACAGGCGAAGAACGCAAAATTGACATTGTTTGTTTCTTAGCTCCAAAATTGCTTTTGCCTCCTGTAATTGCATTTTTCAGCTTAACCGCTTTGCCTTATCTATTGCCAAATTTGGCTAATTCACTATCGTGGGTCCCATTTTGGGGAGGTTTTTTCTTAATTGCAATTGCAGACGATTTAACCCAATATTGGTATCACAGATTGCATCATCAGGTTCCTTTTTTGTGGCGTTTTCATAGAACGCACCATTCAGCTCCATACATGGGAATGGCAATGGCTTCTAGACAAAACTTTATTTATACGGTTTTCTTCTCTCAAATTTATTTGACGGCGACTTTAACGTATTTAGGTTTAGGGCTTCCTGCGTTGTTTGTTTTAGTAATCAAAAGTTTCATCACTTTAGGAGCGCACTCCAGCATTCCATGGGATAAACCTTTTTACAAATACAAAGTATTGCATCCAATTGCGTGGGTTTTAGAAAGACTGATTTCTACTCCTGCAACGCATCATGCACACCACGCAGACACAAGCGGAGACGGTGTAGGACATTTCAAAGGAAACTTCGGAAATATGTTCTTCATCTGGGATGTCATTTTCGGAACAGGATTGATTACTCGCCAATATCCAAAATCATTCGGAACAAAATCGTACAAACAAGAAGAATGGTACGCTCAGTTTCTTTGGCCGATTTTTAAATCTAAAAAAGAAGGAAGTTCTCTTGCCGAAGGCGTTTTGTCACTTCCGTTAAAACCTAAGGCTGCTGAAGAAACCCCTGCGCCAGTATTAGAAAGAGTATAATACTTCTCGATTATGAAAAATAAAATTCTAAAAACCAGCATAACAGCAATTGTCTTTTTATGGACAGTTGCTGCTTTTTCTCAAAATGAAATCCATAGCTCATTGTCTCTGGATTCTTTTTATTCGAAAATTAAAAGTCAAAAAAATCCACAGATTGTTGACGCGAGAACGCCTGAAGAATTTGCATTGAATCATATTGAAGGTGCGGTAAATTTTAATCTTCAGTCTGAAAATTATGCGCAATCTGTTGCTAAATTAGATAAGTCAAAACCTGTTTTTATTTATTCTATCGGAGCCGGCAGAAGTGTCGCCTTAGAAAAAGAACTATTAAAAAACGGTTTCTCAGAAGCCTATAGTTTGGAAGGCGGAATTGCAAATTGGATTGGAAACGGAAAACCTTTTTACTCCAACCTAAAAAGCAAATTGTCTTTGGCTGAATTCAATACAATCATTGCTGAAAATAAAACCGTTTTGGTTGATATTGGCTCAAAATACTGCGGCGCCTGTAAAAAAGTCAAACCGCTTTTAGAAACCATTAGATCAGAATATGGTTCAAACTTAAAAATCGTAGAAATTGAGCTAGAAGACAGTCCGCAAGTTATTGCCGATTTAAAAACCGTAAAAGTTTTCCCTACTTTGATTTTATATCAAAACGGAAAAATCGTTTTTAAGAAAGAAGGCATCAACGATTTGAAGAACGAAGTTGATGTAGCACTGGTTTCGAAATAGATATTTCAAACTTTGTCAAAGTTTTAAACTTTGACAAAGTTAATCAGTGCACTGCTTGTCAGGCTGAGCGATCCCGAGACTTCGGGAGAAGCCTCGGAATGACAAAAAATACTTGTAAACCTTTATCAAAATCTTAAAACCTTGAGAAAGGTTACTCAAAAACCAACCAAAAACCATACTATGGCAACCTATAAAAAAATAACCAAAATTGCTGTTCCCATTTTAATAGCGCTTCTCATTCTGGCAGCATTTTTATTTTGGCCGATAAATACGGATGGCACTTTAATCAAAGAAGACCAAAAACTGGCAGAAGGGAAAAAAGAATTTTTAGCTTCAAAACCTAAAGATTCCGTTACTGGGAAAAAGACCAATATTATTATTCTCCTCGCAGATGATTTAGGAAAATACGACATTTCGCTTTACGGCGGAAAATCGACACCGACACCCCAAATCGATTCTCTAGCAGCTTCAGGAGCTACTTTTACAGACGGTTACGCCTCTGCCGCAATCTGCTCGCCCTCACGTGCAGGACTGATCACAGGAAGATATCAAGAACGCTTTGGACATGAATATCAGCCCGGAGATCGCTATCCTAAAAACAATCTTGAATATTATGCTTTTAAATATTTAATCAAAACGGACGGTTGGAAATTAAATGACAAGATCGATTATCCAAACGAGGCCTCTATCAAAACGCAAGGACTCCCTAAATCTGAAATCACTTTTGCCGATTTAGCCAAAAGGCAAGGTTACAGCACAGGAATTATCGGAAAATGGCATTTGGGCCACAACAAAGGATTTTTTCCTTTAGATCGAGGTTTCGATTATCATTACGGATTTTATCAGGCGTTTTCGCTTTTTGCTCCCGAAGATGATCCAGATATTATCAATCATCATCATAAAGATTTTACAGATAAGACCATTTGGGGCAATGGCCGTGTCGGAATTGGACAAATTCGCAGAGACACTACAATTATTGATGAAAAAGCCTATTTGACAGAAAAGTTTGCCGAAGAAGCAGAAGCTTTTATTGATAAAAATAAAAACAAGCCTTTCTTGCTCTACATTCCGTTTAATGCTCCTCACACGCCATTTCAAGTTCGAAAAAAATATTACGATCGTTTCCCGAATGTAAAAGACGAAAACAAACGTGTCTATTTTGCCATGATCAGCGCTTTGGATGATGCCATTGGAAGAATTCGCGAAAAAGTCAAAAAAGAAGGTCTTGAAGAAAATACCTTAATCATTTTTGTCAGTGATAACGGCGGTGCCGATTATACTTTTGCGACAACAAATGCACCTCTTAAAGGCGGCAAATTTTCTCATTTTGAAGGCGGCATCAATGTTCCGTTTGCGCTTTCGTGGAAAGGAAAAATAAAACCTCATACCGTTTACAAAAACCCTGTAAGCACTTTGGATATTTTTACAACAATCGCATCAGCTATTGGTTCTGAATTACCAAAAGACCGTATTTATGATGGTGTAGATTTAATTCAAACAATAAATGAAAACAAAGTAGCGCACAAAGATTTATATTGGCGCTCTGGCGATGCAAAAGCCATTAGAAGCGGTGACTGGAAACTAATCATCAGCGGAAAAACGCATGAAAAATGGCTTTATAATCTTGCCTCTGATAAATCTGAAATAACAGACCTCTCACAAAAACATCCAGAAAAAGTAAAAGAATTGCAAACTGCGCTGCAAACTTGGGAAAAAGGTTTAATTAAACCACTTTGGCCCAATTTAACTTATTATGAATTCGATTTTGGCAAACAGAAATACTTTGTTGATTTGTAAGCCTAAGTTGAAACCCAACGAAATAATTACTTTTTTTGATATTTTAAGTAATTATAAAAAAAGCGATTGTTGTCAGGGCAATCGCTTTTTAATAAAAATGAAATGGTCTACAAAAAAAGCAGCAAATTAATTTGCTGCTTTTTCGTTTTACCCCAAAAAGGAGTGTTATTTTTTAAATTCATTCAAAGATTTCTCAATAATTTGCAGACATTCTAGAATTTGCTCTTCGGTCATTACCAAAGGCGGCGCCAATCTGATTTTGTTTCCGTGAGTTGGTTTTGCCAATAATCCGTTATCTCTAAATTTCAAGCAAATTTCCCAAGCCAGATCAGATTCTTCATCTGTATTGATGACAATGGCATTCAAAAGACCTTTTCCGCGAACCAGCGTAATCAAATTATTTTTTTCAGCTATTTTATTTAGTCCCTCTCTCAAAATTACTCCCAGACGTTCTGCGTTTTCAGCCAGTTTTTCGTCTTTAATCACTTCAAGAGCAGCAACCGCTACAGCAGCAGCAACAGGGTTTCCTCCAAAAGTAGAGCCATGCTGTCCCGGTTTGATCACATTCATGATTTCGTCATTGCATAAAACTGCAGATACCGGATAAACTCCGCCAGAAATTGCTTTTCCTAAAATTAAAACATCAGGCTGCACATTTTCGTGATGAACTGCTAACAATTTTCCAGTACGTGCAATTCCAGTCTGAACTTCGTCAGCAATAAAAAGTACATTATGTTTTTCGCAAAGTGCTTTCGCTTTCGCCAAATAACCTTCAGAAGGAACGTAAACTCCTGCTTCACCCTGAATTGGTTCAACCAAAAACCCTGCGATATTTTTTGATGAGTTCAAAGCATTTTCAAGCGCTTCAAGATTATCGTATTCTATTTTGATGAAACCATCTGTAAAAGGCCCAAAGTTTTTGCGTGCCGTTTCATCATTAGAAAATGAAATGATAGTCGTTGTTCTTCCATGAAAGTTATTCTCGCACACAATAATCTGGGCTTGATTTTCTGGAATTCCTTTTACTTCATAAGCCCATTTTCTAGAAATTTTCAGCGCTGTTTCAACTGCTTCGGCACCCGTATTCATAGGAAGAACTTTATCGAAACCAAAATATTTCGTTACATATTCTTCGTAATTTCCTAGCTTATCATTGTAAAAAGCACGAGAAGTCAAAGTAAGTTTTTGAGCTTGCTCTACCATTGCGTTTACAATTTTAGGGTGACAATGCCCTTGATTTACTGCAGAATAAGCAGATAAAAAATCATAATATTTCTTTCCGTCAACATCCCATACATATACGCCTTCACCTCGTTCTAAAACTACTGGAAGTGGATGGTAATTATGAGCACCATATTTGTTTTCTTTTTCAATCAAAATTTCTGATTTCGACGAAAGTGTTTTTTCTGTACTTATCATAATATGCTTTTTATTTCTGCAAAAATATTAAAATTAAACCAATAACAATCCAAAAAACAATATTTTGACTTAAATATAACAAAATAAAAGTCAAAACTTAAATTTACACACCTCAAAAAAGGCATATTTATTTTTGAGAAATATGATTCAATGCCTGTTTATTAAAAAAAAGAATTACTTTTATGAATCGCAAAAGACTCAATTTTAAAACGATTTTTACTGAATGGAATTATTAGACGAATTTGATATTAGTATCCTAAAAGAATTAGAAAAAGATGGAAGAATGGCTTATTCTGCGATCGCCACTAATCTAAAAATATCAAATACAATGGTACATCAGCGTATTAACAGAATGATTGAACAAGGTGTAATTGGCGGAATAAGACCAATTATTCAAGAAAAGAAAATTGGCTACGACTGGGCTTCTTTTACTGGACTCACATTAAACAAAGATTCTGATTCTGAAAGAATTATTGAAGCGCTTAAAGAAATTCCCGAGATTACCGAATGCTATTATGTAACTGGTTCTTTTACGCTTTACATAAAAATCATTGCCAAAAATCACGAGCATATGCGCCGAATCCTGTATGAGAAAATTGATGGAATTCCTGGCATTGACAAAACCGATTCTATTGTAGAATTGGGCTGTGCTTTTAAACGAAATATATCATTGTAAAAAGAAAAATTATTCTTTTACAATATGGGTTACAAACCTCACAAGAATTTACTTGTGAGGTTTTTTTGTAACATAATATTTCTGATATTTGTTAAAAATTGAAGAAATCATGAAAAATCCCATACTCATTTTATTCAGTGCAATCTTATTTTCAAATCTTATGAATGCGCAATTAAAACCAGTAAAATATAGCGATGGAAGCCAAAAATTGAATGGCTTATTTATAAAATCTGCTGAAAAAAGCGCTAACAATCCAGGAATCTTACTGCTGCCAGCTTGGCTTGGAATCGACAATGCTTCTAAAGGAATCGCCGAAGAATTGTCTAAACTGGGCTATCACGTTTTTATCGCCGACATCTATGGCGAAGGAAATTATCCTAAAAATACGGGAGAAGCTGGAAAACAGGCTGGTTTTTACAAAACAAATTATCAAGTTTATCAAAAAAGAATAAATGCCGCTCTTCAAGAATTAATCAAATCTGGAGCTAATGCAGATAATATTGTCGCTATTGGCTACTGCTTTGGTGGAACTGGAGTTTTGGAAGCCGCAAGAGGTCATTTGAACATAAAAGGTATTGCTTCATTCCATGGAGGTTTAGGAAAAGATGACAGCAGAAAAAATGAGCCAATTTCTACAAAAGTTCTTATTTGTCATGGAGCAGATGATCCGTTTGTTTCTAAAGAAGAAATCACATCGTTTCAGCAGGAAATGCGTGATGGCAAAGCAGATTGGCAAATGATTTATTATGCCAATGCCGTTCACTCTTTTACTAATCCAGAAGCAGGCAATGACAATTCTAAAGGCGCTGCATATAACGCTGTAGCAGCAAAAAGATCTTTTGACCATTTACAGCTTTTCTTAAACGAAGTCCTGAAAAAATAATTTCTAAAAACAGATACCCAAGAACAAATCATTTAACACAAACCAATGTCACATAATAAAATTAGAGAAGACAAAACTTGTCTAAATTGCAGGCACGTAGTGGAGCAGAAATACTGCCCAAACTGCGGACAGGAAAACAGCGATAGCCGAAAAACTTTTCATCATTTATTTGTTCATTTCTTCGAAGATTTGACGCATTATGAAAATGCCTTTTGGAAAACCATAAAAAATCTTCTGTTCAAGCCCTCAACACTTACAAAAGAATACCTTTCTGGAAAACGTTTGTCTTATCTTGCGCCAGTTCGACTGTATATTTTCATCAGTTTTATTACTTTTCTATTGATTGCAATGTTTCCAAATAATGTCAATGAGCAAATTGATAAAAGTGAGGAAGCACTGAATAAAGAAATTTCTAAAGCTACTGATAGTATAAGCATAAGCAGAAAGGAAGACAAAAGATATTTTCACTTTAAAACGATGAAAGAAATTGATTCGATTCAAAAATATGGAAAAGAAAGCGAGAAGCTGAACGCTTCGTCTTATTGGTTTTCTGAAAAAGCAATTCACGTTACAGAAAAATACACCAAAAAAGAAATTTATGAAAAATTCGTAGAAGCTTTTTTTCATAATCTCCCTAAAATTCTCTTTATCATCATGCCGTTTTTTGCTTTTTTCTTGTGGCTTTTTCACAACAAAAAGAAATGGTACTATTTTGACCACGGAATTTTCACGCTCCATTATTTTTCGTTCCTCTTATTGATTTTCCTTATCATGTTTGTCATTGACAGAGTTTTAGGGCTATTTGGAGAAAACAATTTGCTAT
Source organism: Flavobacterium sp. TR2 (assembly GCF_025252405.1). Taxonomy (NCBI): domain Bacteria; kingdom Pseudomonadati; phylum Bacteroidota; class Flavobacteriia; order Flavobacteriales; family Flavobacteriaceae; genus Flavobacterium; species Flavobacterium sp. TR2. Next base: position 4,594,738 of record NZ_CP104307.1, read on the forward strand.
CATTTATCTCAGGCACAATCACTTTTGCGGGAACCATCTGGATGTGTTACTATTTTTATCCAGCTCACCATCGTTTTTATGGCGAATCTAGAATCGTGTCATTTATTAAAAGCGCTATGCTCTTCGTAATAAACTCACTTTTTATACTATTTTTACTCATTTTGTACGTTCTTTACACATTTATTAATTTACACTAACTATTTAGAATGAAAAAATTACTCATTTTATTTTTAATTGTTACTGCGTACTCATGTAAAACTACGCAGTCGACAGCATCTAAAGACAATTCGGATCCTTCAAAATATATTAAGGCAATCAGCGAAAAAGATCTTAAGAAAATGCTTTATACAGTTGCTTCTGATGAAATGGAAGGCCGTGAAACCGGTTCTAAAGGACAGAAAAAAGCAGGGCTTTACATGATTGAGCAATACAAAAAAAATGGAATCTCTTTCCCAAAAGGAGCCTCAGATTATTACCAGCCTGTTCCTGCTGCGTTTATGAACGGAAAACGCAATCAGAACCTGCCTGATTCAGAAAACATCTGGGCTTACATTGAAGGCACTGAAAAACCGGATGAAATTTTGGTAATTTCTGCGCACTACGATCACGTGGGAATCAAAGATGGCGAAGTTTATAACGGAGCTGATGATGATGGCTCAGGAACTGTTGCAGTTATGGAAATGGCTAAGGCTTTTGCTAAAGCAAAAAAACAGGGCCACGGACCAAAACGCTCTATTTTGTTTCTTCACGTAACTGGCGAAGAACATGGTTTGCACGGATCACGCTATTATTCTGAAAATCCATTATTTCCAATTGCAAATACAATTGCTGACATCAACATTGACATGATCGGACGTCGCGATGTTGAGCATTCTAATACAAACAATTATGTTTATGTAATTGGTGCTGATAGATTATCATCTGATTTGCATAATGCTGTTGTAGCTCAAAACGACAAATACATCAAAATGGACTTAGATTTTAAATTTAACGATCCGAAAGATCCTAATCATTTCTATGAGCGTTCTGACCACTATAACTTTGCTAAACATGGCATTCCTTCTGTTTTCTTCTTCAACGGAGTTCACGAAGATTACCACGGAAAAGGTGACGAACCTCAAAAAATTGAATACGATGCTTTGACCAAAAGAACTAAACTGGCTTTTGTTGTAGCATGGGAGTTAGCCAATAGAGAAAATAGACCTGTGGTGGATAAGAAATAAACTTCAAAGGTTCAAAGTTGCAAAGTTGCAAAGGTTTCTAAACTTTGACTTCTAAACAAAAAAAAGGATAAGCTTAGCTTATCCTTTTTTGTTACTTTATATTTATTATCTTAAAGTTAGTAAAACCTCTGTAACTTTGAACCTCTGAGCCTTTGCTCCTATTCTAATCATTCATCGAGATCAAAAACTCTTCGTTGTTTTTAGTTTTCTTGAAACGATCGTTTACAAAATCCATAGATTCTACTGGGTTCATATCTGATAGATATTTACGCATAATCCACATTCTTTGCAGTGTTTTTTCGTCTAACAACAAGTCATCGCGACGTGTGCTTGAAGACGTAAGATCGATTGCAGGGAAAATACGTTTATTGGCTATCTTACGGTCTAATTGAAGCTCCATATTACCTGTTCCTTTAAATTCTTCGAAGATAACTTCGTCCATTTTAGAACCAGTTTCTGTTAATGCTGTAGCGATGATGCTTAACGATCCTCCGTTTTCTACATTTCTAGCAGCTCCGAAGAAACGTTTAGGCTTTTGCAATGCATTCGCATCAACACCCCCGCTCAATACTTTTCCAGACGCTGGCTGAACAGTGTTGTAAGCTCTTGCTAAACGAGTGATAGAGTCTAATAAAATCACTACATCGTGACCGCACTCAACTAGACGTTTTGCTTTTTCCAATACTATGTTGGCAATTTTTACGTGTTCTTGCGGCTCTCTATCGAAAGTTGAAGCAATAACTTCACCGCGAACACTTCTTTGCATATCAGTAACCTCCTCAGGACGTTCGTCGATAAGAAGAACAATCAAATAAACTTCTGGATGGTTGGCTGCAATTGCGTTTGCAATATCTTTAAGAAGCATTGTTTTACCTGTTTTAGGCTGTGCAACGATCATACCACGCTGACCTTTACCTATTGGTGAAAACAAATCTATAATTCTTGTCGAAATAGAACTGCCTTTTTCGGCTAATTTGAATTTTTCTGAAGGGAAAACCGGTGTCAAGTGTTCAAAAGAAACTCTATCTCGAACCACTTGCGGATCGTGTCCGTTAATTTTTAACACACGAACCAACGGGAAAAACTTTTCTCCTTCTTTTGGAGGGCGAACCACTCCTTTTACGGTATCTCCAGTTTTTAAACCAAACAATCTGATTTGTGAAGTTGATAAATAAATATCATCTGGAGAAGCTAAATAATTATAATCTGATGAACGTAAAAAACCATAACCGTCTGGCATCATTTCAAGAACGCCTTCACTCTCGATAATTCCATCAAATTCAAAGTCTGAATCCCTGAAATTATTGTTATTCTTTTTATTCTTGTGATTAGGGTTTTGATTGTTATGATTTCCGTTTCCATTGCCATTCCCGTTCTGATTTTGATTCTGATTCGGATTGATCTTTTTTGCAGGAGCAATTTGTGGAGTTTTTTCTGCTGTTTCAGCTACTGGCTCAGAAGCAATTGATTCTGATGGAATTGATTCTGATGGAATTGACTCTGCTGTTTCTTCAGCTGCCGCTTCTTTTATGGTCTCTTTCTCTTTTTTAAGAGCCACTTTTTTCTCGTATGCCGATTTATTGAATTTTACAGCTTTAGGCTCTTTTTTTGCTGCTGATGCTTTATTTCCCTGTGCTTCTGCTGCCGGCGTTTCTGCAATTGGCTCAGCTGTTTCAGCACTATCGTTTTTTTGAACAGTTTCCTCTACTTTATCAAATTCTAAAACGGGAGTATTTTTGGTATTTGCTGCTTTTGTTTTGGCTGGAGCAATTCTAGTACGCTTTGGTTTCTCTTCTTTGATTTCTGCAGCTGTTTCAGTTCTTGGAGTTTCCGTTGGCGCAATAGATGCTTCTTGGTGTGCTAAAATCTGACTAATTAAAGTCTCTTTTTTGACACCAGTAATCTTTATTGTTTTAGCTAATTTAGCTATTTCTTGAAGCTCAGAAAGCTTCATTTCTTTTAATGCAGAAATATCAAACATGAATGTTCTATGAATTTAATTATTTTAAGGAATACTGTAAAAAGAATAGGTAGATAATTAATTTGAAATTGAATTGACCGCAGTATGAAGTGCTTACGGTATTATGATGCAATAATACGAATAAAATTTTATCATACAATAGTATTTTAAAAAAAGAAAATATATTTTTGTAAAACATTTTTAGATCATGATACAAAGAATTCAGACTGTATATATATTTCTAGCTTTTGCTGTAACTGGCATTTTAATGCTTTTTATTCCGCTTTGGACAACTAGTGCAGGAAAGCCATTCTTTTTTATGCAGGACCAGCTTTATACTGTTTTATTAGGCTTAACCACTATGCTAAGCATTATCAGTATTATTTCATTTAAGAAGAGACAAAATCAGTTTGTGCTAAACAGACTGAACATCATATTAAATTTAATTTTATTAGGATTATTTGTATATCGATCACTAAATTTATCTGGAGGGACTGAAGTCTCTGAGAAAGGTATTGGGATGTTCATGCCGATTGTTGCTATCGTGTTATTAGTTTTAGCTAATAAGGCCATCAAAAAGGACGAAGATCTTGTAAAATCTGTTGATCGTTTGAGGTAAACCTATAAACTTAGTTTATTTTGTGCGAAGAAGAACCCGAATTTTGATTCGGGTTTTTTTTTACCCTATTATAATATAAATCAGACCTAAAGAGCATAATAAAAATGTGCTTTCCATGATAAATTTGCATTTTCAAATTCAAATAATCATGACACCAAAAATAAGGATCCATCTTGCAGACGATCACCAGGTCTTAATTGATGGACTATCCAACTTACTTCAAACCGTTTCAAACTTTGAAGTAGCAGGAACTTCTCTAGACGGCACTACTGTTTACGAAGATGTTGTAAAAGATCAAGCCGATGTTTTGATTTTAGACATCAGTATGCCTAAAAAAGATGGCATTGAAACCCTGAAAGAATTTAATGAAAAAAAGCTGCTTTGCAAAGTCATTATCTTATCCAGCTACGACGATTTAAAGATCATTAAGGAAGTGATGAAACTAGGAGCAAAAGGCTATCTGACAAAAAATTGTGCTGGCGAAAACATTATTGAGGCGGTTGAAGCCGTATATCAGGGTCAGGAATATTTTAGCGACGCTGTTAGAAAAAAAATCTTCAATTCCTTTATGGACAATCCAAAATTAAACCGTAATGCTGTAGTTGAAAATCCTCTTTTAAGTCCGAGAGAGATTGAAATCATTATTTTGATTGCTTTGGAATACAGCGGAAAAGAAATCAGCGAACAGCTTTTTATTAGTTCGCACACGGTCGAAACACATCGTAAAAATATCATGAAAAAGCTGAATATAAAAAGTACAATCGGTTTAGTAAAATATGCTCTTAAAAACAATTTGATTAATCCTTAAACAGCTGCATATATGCCTGGTTTACATTTTTTCATCACTTTATTATTATTTTTCGCTGTTAAGGGAGCTCACATTGCACAGCCAAAAGATACTGTAGATGCAAAGGCGCTGAAAACCCAAGCTGTCCATACCACTGCGCCTAAACCTATTGGCAAATCGGAACAGCTGCAAAATAAAAAAATCGTCAGCCTGTCTATTATCCTTACTGTAGTTATTTTTCTTTTGCTTTACTTTTTATATCAAAATAGCAAACTAAAGCAAAAAATAAAACGAAAAGACACGAAGCAGAAAATCCTTCTGGACATCATCAATTCTGGAATAGACTCTCAAGAAGCAGAGCACAAAAAAATTGCTTCTTTTCTGCATGACAATATCAATTCGCTATTATCTTCAGCAGGATTGCATTTAAATACATTTACAGCACAGCATAATATAAAATCGGACGAAATACAGAAGGCAAAAGCCATTTTATCTGAAGCTCATGAACTCTTAAGAGATATGTCTCACGATCTTGTTCCGACGCTTTTGGTGCGCTTTGGATTAATATATTCCTTAGAAGATTTATGCGAAAAGAACTCCAATTCTGCCATTGAATTTGAATTTTCAAGTTCTATTCCCACCAGCAGAAGATATGCCGAAAAATTTGAAATGAAAATCTATTTTATTGTCAGCGAATTATTCAGCAATATCACCAAACACAGCAACGCCAAAAAAGCAAAACTTTCTTTGAACGAAAAAGAGAATCAATTAATTCTGCGCATTAATGATGACGGAATTGGCTTTAAAACCCAAAAATTAAAAGAAGCAGAAGGTTTTGGCTTAAACAGAATTAGAGCTAGAATAAAAAAATACAGAGGCTCGCTGTCAATTGTTTCAAAAGAGAATCAGGGAACTAAAATAAAAATTCAGATTCCCTTGCCACATTAATCACTTCGCTCCTATTTCAATAATTTCGAGATCTTTTATTTTATCATTATCGATCACAAATCTAAGCATGGTTCTCACTTTGTGAAAACCGCTTTTTCCTGCCGCGCCCGGGTTCATGTGCAGTAGGTTGTTCTTTTTATCAAACATGACTTTTAAAATGTGCGAATGTCCGCAGATAAAAAGTTTTGGCGGATTCAAAGCCAATTCTTCTCTAACATTTTGATTATACTTTCCTGGATAACCTCCAATGTGCGTAATCCAAACAGATACGTTTTCACAGAAAAAACGATTATTTAGCGGAAACTCTAATCTTGCTTTTGCATCATCTATGTTTCCGTAAACTGCCCTTAATGGTTTTAGTTTTTTAATCGTATCCGTAACATTCAAATCTCCAATATCTCCAGCGTGCCAGACTTCATCTGCTTGGGCAACATATTTTAAAATTGTGTCATCGATGTGGCTGTGAGTATCGGAAAGGAGAAGAATTTTAGTCATTTTTTTTTTAAAGGTGCAAAGGTTCAGAGGTGTAAAGGTACAAAGGTTTTTGTAGAGACGCACTGCTGTGCGTCTTTCGTTTTTATGTTCACGTTTAGATGTTTTTATATCTATTGGTTAGACGCACTGCAGTGCGTCTCTACAGATATGCATAATAAAAAACCTTTGCCTCTTTGCAACTCTGAACCTTTGCCTCTAAAAAAAACTTTGATGTTGGACGCACTGCAGTGCGTCTCTACAGATATGCATGATAAAAAACCTTTGCAACTTTGCACCTCTGAACCTTTGCCTCTAAAAAGAAAAAACTTTGATGTTAGACGCACTGCAGTGCGTCTCTACAGATATGCATAATAAAAACCTTTGCCTCTTTGCACCTCTGAACCTTTGCCTCTAAAAAAGAAAAAACTTTGATGTTAGACGCACTGCAGTGCGTCTCTACAGATATGCATGATAAAAAACCTTTGCCTCTTTGCAACTCTGAACCTTTGCCTCTAAAAAAGAAAAAACTTTGATGTTAGACGCACTGCAGTGCGTCTCTACAGATATGCATAATAAAAACCTTTGCCTCTTTGCAACTCTGAACCTTTGCCTCTAAAAAAGAAAAAACTTTGATGTTAAACACACTGCAATGCGTCTCTACAGATATGTATGATAAAAAACCTTTGCCTCTTTGCAACTCTGAACCTTTGCCCCTAAAAAAGAAAAAACCTTAGCACCTTAGCATCTTAACATCTTAGAAGCTTTTTTTCATACCTTTGCATTTCAGAACCTCTGTCCCTTAAAATGAGATATTTTATTCAATTCGCTTATAACGGAACACATTATCATGGCTGGCAGATACAGCCAAATGCTTCTTCAGTTCAGGAAACTTTAAATAAGGCTTTTTCGGTTTTATTAAACGAAACTATCAGCATTATGGGTGCTGGAAGAACAGATACTGGTGTTCATGCGAGTGAAATGTACGGTCATTTTGACACAGAAAAGACTTTGGATATTCCGGTTTTAGTTTATAAATTGAATTCGTATCTGCCAAAAGACATTGCTATTTTTGACATTAAACTAGTTCATGATGATGCGCATTGCCGATTTGATGCTACAAAGCGAACTTACGAATATCATATCAATACCTTCAAAAACCCATTTTTACAGGAATTGAGCTGGTATGTTACACAGAAACTTGATGTGGATTTAATGAATGAAGCCGCGCAATTATTATTGAATCATACCAACTTTCAGTGTTTTTCAAAAGTTAATACTGATGTCAACACTTTTGATTGCACGATTTTTGAGGCCTTTTGGAAACAGGAGGACGGAAAGCTGATTTTTACCATTTCGGCAAATCGGTTTTTAAGAAATATGGTTCGCTCAATTGTGGGAACTCTAATTAATATAGGGTTGCACAAAATCACCCTGGCAGATTTTGAAAATATTATTGCCAGCAAAAACAGAGAAAAAGCGGGGTTTTCTGTCCCGGCACATGGTTTATATTTGACCAATATTTATTACGATTATTTATAGCTATAAGCAATAAGCTATAGGCTTTAAGCACTAAGTGTTAAGCCTATTGCCTAAAGCCTAAAGCTTAAAGCTTGAAAAAACAAATGAAAGCAAAAGCATTCGACACAGGATTATTCAAACGAATTTTAAAATATACCCGCCCTTACAAATGGCGCTATTACGGCGTAATTATTTTTGCTATTTCGCTGTCTATTTTTGCCGCGCTTCGTCCTTATTTACTTAAAGAAACGGTCGACGGCTATATCAAAACCCACGATAAAATGGGATTGCTGCTGTACATCATTCTGATGGGGGTGGTTTTGCTTATGGAAGTCTTTTCTCAGTTTTACTTTGTGTATTGGGCAAACTGGCTTGGTCAGGACATTGTAAAAGATATTAGAACCAAACTTTTTCAGCATATTCTGAGTTTTAGAATGAAGTATTTTGATTTGGTGCCAGTTGGACAATTGGTTACACGTGCCGTTTCGGATATTGAGTCGATTGCTCGTATTTTCAGCCAAGGTCTGTTTATGATTATAAGCGATTTGATGAAAATGGTTGTGGTCTTGATTTTTATGTTTTACATGAACTGGAAACTGACTTGGATCGTTGTGATTGCGATGCCGATTTTGGTTTATGTCACTAGAATTTTCCAACGCAAAATGCAAGTAGCTTTTGAAGAAGTGAGAACTCAAATTGCGAATATGAACTCGTTTGTACAGGAGCGCGTAACGGGAATGAAAATCGTGCAGCTTTTTAACCGCGAAAAAATCGAAGCCGAAAACTTTAAAGAAATCAACAACAAACATAGAGTCGCTTGGATTAAAACTATTTTGTACAACTCCATCTTCTTCCCTATCGCCGATATTATTTCGTCTATCACTTTAGGTTTGGTTGTGGTGTATGGCGGTTTTAGAATTTTGAATGGAGATCATTTTACCACGTTTGGAGATTTATTTTCTTATACCATGTTTATCGGAATGCTTTTTAATCCGTTGAGGCAAATTGCAGATAAGTTTAACGAGATGCAACTGGGAATGATTGCTGCCAATCGTGTTTTTGATATTATTGACACTCAAGATCATATTCAGGATACAGGAACAATTGAAGCTCCTGTTTTTGAGGGAAGCATCGAATTTAAGGACGTTCGTTTCAGCTACATTCCAGAAGAGGAAGTTATTAAAGGAATTGATTTATCGGTTTTGGCTGGGCAGACTATTGCTATCGTGGGGTCTACGGGTGCAGGTAAATCGACGATCATTAATTTATTGAATCGTTTTTACGAAATCAACAGTGGGATAATCTGCATTGACGGCGAAAATATCGAAAACTACACTTTGGCTTCTCTTAGAAAACAAATTGCTGTTGTTTTGCAGGATGTGTTTTTGTTTGCCGATACGATTTACAATAATATTACTTTGCACAATCCGGCAATTACTCGAGACAGGGTAATTGATGCCGCGAAAAAAATAGGTGTTCATGATTTTATTATGAACCTTCCGGATAATTATGATTTTGATGTAAAAGAGCGAGGCGTTATGCTTTCTTCTGGACAGCGCCAGCTTATTGCTTTTTTACGTTCTTACGTGAGCAATCCAAGTATTTTGATTTTGGATGAAGCTACTTCTTCGATCGATACGTATTCTGAAGAAATGATTCAGCGTGCAACAGAAACGATTACAAAAGGAAGAACTTCTATTATTATTGCACATAGATTAGCAACAATTGTAAATGCAGATAAAATTGTGGTGATGGATAAGGGATTGATTGTTGAACAAGGAACCCATCAGGAGCTATTGCTTAAAACTGATGGCTACTATAAAAATTTGTATGACTCGCAATTTGCTGTGGCAAATTAAGTCATAATGTTGCTTTTTGAAATTTAGGTTAAAAAATATTACTTCTAGACGTGCTTTTTTAATATACGTTATTGTATCGATTCTCATTACAGTTTCGGCAGTTTACATTTTGAGTAATCTGATTACAGATCTGACCGAAAAAGCCAATGACGATGCTTCGCTGCGCACTTTAATTAAAAAGCAGGAGTTCATGTCTGAAGAATTTTCTAAGTTTCTGGAGCAGGAGAAAAAAATCCAGCACGTTTTAGAAATAAGCAACGCCACAAATCTTCATAATAATCTGCAGCTTATGTCGCTGCTGCAAGCCAGCAATAGATTAATTGAGGATAATTGGTTTCAGATTAATGAAAATCCGATTCAATACGGAAAAAAAGGCATTTCTAATGAGACCAAAAATGATCTAAAAACTTTTCTGCTACAAAATAAAAACGCGAAGCACATCAGTATCGTTGTCCGTCAGGGGAAAGAATTGGTTTGGCGTATTTTTTTCAGATTAGTTTCTGATGATAATACGGTTGTAAAATATGGTTATGACATTAATCTCAGATTGCTTCATACTTATTTTTCTAAAATAGACAAAACAGCTTCAAACTACGCTTTTGTTTTTGACAAAAAAGGGACTTGCGTTTACCATCCCGAAGCTGCTTTTATTGGAAAAAACATTTTTAAAATTTCGTCGTTAGTTTCTTCTGATACGATTTTCCAGAAGAATGAAGATTTTGCAAAAAGAATTACCATGTCTGAGTTTTTAAAGCTAGATGTAATTCGTTATACACAAAAACTAGATGTCAAAAATACTAACTGGTTTATCTGCGTCAATTTTCCTAAAATTTTTGTTGATGAAAATGTAGCAGTCATCAAAAGGTATTCGACTTTAACGTATTCGATTACGACCATAATGCTGCTTTTGATTTTTTATCTTTTCTCGTATGCCAACAGACGCGCTTACCGAGAAAAGGGAATTGTCATAAAAGAGAAGAACAAACTTTTGGTTGAGAACGAAAAAATCATCAAAGAGAAAGCGCTCATCCAGTTGCAGCAATTAAAAGAGCAGATTAATCCGCACTTTTTATTTAATTCGCTCAATTCGCTTTATATGCTGATTGGTAGCGATATTAAAGTTGCACAGAAATTTACTTTAAACCTATCCCGCATTTATCGTTATTTAATTGATCCGCCAGAAAAGAACATTGTTCCTTTGAAGGACGAATTATTATTTATCGAAAAATATATCTTTTTGCAGCAGACCCGTTTTAAAGATGAATTATTTTTTTCTATCGAAATTGAAAACGAAACTGCATTACACAAACACATCCCCTATCTTGCTTTTCAGATTGTGGTCGAAAATGCCATTAAGCATAATAAAGCCACTCAGGAAAGCCCTCTTACTACAAAAATCCTGATTACAGAAGATCAGGTTATCATCAGCAATAATCTTCAAAAGAAGTTGACTGCAGAGCCAAGTACCAAATTTGGGTTAAATTACCTAAAGCGTATTTACAATTATTATCTAAAAACAGAATTTAAGACATCAGAAAAAGATGGCTATTTTGTTTGTATTCTTCCATTAATATCCATTCACTCCTAAAAAAAAGCCACTCACTCCTTTTTGTTTTTTTCCTGAACTAAAATAAAATAGTTTCGGATCGAAAATTAACCTAAACTTAACATCTGATGAAGGAAAAATCATTCCTGCATAATTTGATAATATTTTGCATATCCTTATTACTATTATCGCCTCTTACTGTTCATTCTCAAAAGAAAAAGAAGGACAAAAAAGAGACCGCAACTGAAATTAAAAAAGACTCTACCGATTCTAAAAAAGGTAAAAAATACAATGACCTTGTAAAAAAAGGTTCTGTCAAAAAAGGACTGTTCAATATCATTCAAGTTAAAACTGATGTTTATTTTGAAATTCAAGACAGTTTATTCCAAAGAGAATTTTTAGTTGTAAACAAATTATCTCAAGTTCCTTTTCAAGTAAACGAAGCCGGTTTGAACAAAGGAATGAATTATGAAAACAAAGTCATTAGTTTTTATAAAGACACAATTGCAAAGAAAGTTTGGGTAAAATCGTATGTTCCTAAAGTTTCTTCTCCAAAAGAAGACGCCATTACTCAATCGGTTAAAAATAACTTTTCCGAGTCTATTATCGAAGTTTTTGATATCGAAACAAAGAACAACGACTCGACTTCTGTTGTTATTAAAGTAAATAAGATTTTTGACGGAAAACAAAAAAGCTTCAATGATGTTTTGAGCAACATTGGTTTTGGCGGTTCTGTAAAATCTGATCTTTCATATATAGAAAGTGTAAAATCTTTTCCAAAAAATGTAGTTGTAAAATCGCAGCTCACTACATCTGTAAGTGAAGGCGGACCAGCATTATCGGTAACGCTTGGCGTAACAAGCAATATTGTTTTATTGGATAAAACTCCAATGAAACCACGTTTTTCTGACGACCGAATTGGCTTCTTTTCTGAAAAACATTGGTATTTCACCGATGCTCAGCAGGCAATGGTTGAAAAAGAACTCATTACACGTTGGAAATTAGAACCTAAAAAAGAAGACGAAGAAAAATATTTAAAGGGTGAATTAGTAGAGCCGAAAAAACCAATCGTTTATTACATCGATCCATCGACTCCAAAACAATGGAGAAAATACATTATTGATGGGGTACACGATTGGCAGGCAGCTTTTGAAAAAGCGGGTTTCAAGAACGCTATTATAGCAAAAGAACCTACTGAAAATGATTTAGATTTTGACATTGATGATGTGCGCTATTCTGTAATTACATACGCAGCATCTCCAAAATCGAATGCTATGGGGCCATCTGTGGTTGACCCGAGAAGCGGTGAAATTATCGAAGCGGATATTATCTGGTGGCATAATGTAATGACTTCTCTTCAAAGCTGGATGCGCATCCAAACAGGGCCAATTGATCCTAAAGCTAGAGGAAACAAATTTAGTGATGAACATATGGGAGAGGCAATTCGTTTTGTTTCGTCTCACGAAGTGGGGCATACTTTTGGTTTGAAACATAATATGGGTTCTTCTTTTGCCTATGATGTAGAATCTTTACGTTCTAAAGAATTTACAGCAAAAATGGGCGGAACTGCTCCGTCAATTATGGATTATGCACGTTACAATTATGTAGCGCAGCCAGAAGACAATGTTACAGTTATCACTCCGAAAATTGGAGAATATGATAAATATGCTATTGAATGGGGTTACAGATGGTACTCGCCTAACGACAACGAAACAACAAAACTAAACGCCTTAATTACAAAACATCAAGATGACCCCATTTATTTTTATGGAGAACAGCAGGAAAATATAATTGATCCGCGTTCGCAATCTGAAGATTTAGGAAATGATGCTATGAAAGCTAGCGAATACGGTTTAAAAAACTTAAAACGTGTCGTAGACAATATCTTAAACTGGACTTACGATAAAGATCAGTCATATTATGAAACTGGAAAATTATACATCGGAACGATCGGTCAATGGCAAATGTACAACCGACACGTAATGAACAATATTGGTGGTGTATATTTGAATACAACGGTTCACGGCGACAACAAGCAAAGCTACATTCCTGTCTCTGCAGCGATGCAAAAAAGAGCTGCAGATTATTTAGCTAAAAATGTAATTACCATTCCGCAATGGCTATTCTTTAATGACATTTTGGACAAAACAAACCCGCTGAAGGATTCTCCGCTTGGACCTTACGAATATACTCCGTATACACTTTCTAGAGAATTACAGTACGGCATTATGTATGATTTATTCAGCGACGATCGTTTGCTTAGAATGACTGAAAACGAATTATATCAGCGCAACAAAACCAAAGATCCAGTTTTTACCGTAAATGATTTGTTTAAAAAAATACATCAAAGTGTTTTTGCAGGAACGATTGCTAATAAATCACTGTCGATTCTAGAACGTATGACGCAAAAGAATTACGTAGATGTGTTGGTTGTTTCGACTAATAAATTGTTTGAAAAAACAGATGCTAAAAAATTAATCGACATTCAGCAGACTTTAAATATGCCGCATTTGTGCACCTATTTGGATGATGCGCATATGGCAAGAAATATTAATCAATCTTCTTTAAAAAGAGTTACAGAGGTGACTTCTGATAAAAAAGGAGAACTAAATAAAATCCTTCAATTACTAAAAACTAAAAAGAATACAGGAGATCAATCTACCCAAAACCATTACCGCGATTTGATACAACGAATCGAAAAAGCCCTAAATAATACAACCTTTTAATACACAACCCAAAAACATGAAGAAAATTTTACAAGCCTTACTGCTGTTCCTGGCCATCGCAGGATACTCGCAGGAAACCCGAACCATTACGGGAATTGTTCAAGACGCAGCAGATTCGTCGCCAATTCCTGGTGCATCAATCTTCGTTGAGAACAATTCTATATCGAACAAAACTGCTATGGCAGGTATTATTCATAGCGAAGCAATTGGAACTACCTCAGATTTCGATGGTAAATTCACTTTAAAAATCGCAAAGAACGTTACTACTTTGAGAGTTACTTTCATGGGATACAAATCGTACACTCTTGAATTATCTGCTCAAAAAGATTATACTATTGCATTAACTTCCGAAACAGCAAAACTTCAGGAAGTTCTTATAACAGGTTATCAGAAAATTGAAAAAAGAAAGCTGACATCTGCTATTACAAAAGTAGATATGGCTTCGATCCAACAGACAGGTGTTTCAAGCATTGACCAATTACTGATTGGGCAAGTTGCAGGGGTTGCTGTAACGACTCCATCTGGAGCGCCGGGAGCAGCAGCAAAAATCAGAATTAGAGGTACAGCTTCTTTAAACGGAACTCAGGATCCTTTATGGGTATTAGACGGACTTCCATTAGAGAACAATGATGTTCCTAAAAATTACGATAAAGACAATATCGATGTATTAAACAATTACTCTATTGCTGGTTTAAATCCAGACGATATTAAAGACATTACGATTTTAAAAGATGCCGCGGCAACAGCAATTTATGGTGCTCGTGCGGCAAATGGTGTAATCGTTGTAACTACTAAAAAAGGTAGAAGCGGAAAAATGACCGTTAGCTTCAACACCAATACTTTTGTCACGCAGAGACCAGAATTTTCAAAATTAAATTTGATGAACTCTAATCAGAAAGTTGATCTTGAACTTGATATGGCTAGCCGTGCAGATTTGACATACAGAGACACCGGTGGTGATGTTGCTCGTATCCTGAATGGAGCGAATGAATTAGACGCGTACAGAGCCGGTGGATTCTCTTCTTTGAGTCCGCAAACGCAACAGTCAATCAACAACTTAAGAAGCATTAATACAAATTGGGGTAATTTATTATACCAATCAGCCATTAATACACAGCATGGATTAAGTTTATCTGGAGGCAGCGAAAGATCTGACTACTATTTCTCTTTAGGATATTATGATGAAAAAGGAACTACAATAGGAACTGGCCTTAAGCGTTATAATTTAACCTTAAAAAATAGCTACGACATTACTGACAAATTTAAAGTTGGTGTTGGAATTTTTGGTTCAGACAGCAAAACTACTTCTTATGTTACAGATACTGATGGCTTTACAAATCCTGCAAATTATTCAAGAAATGTAAATCCGTATCTTACACCTTATAATGAAGACGGAAGCTATAAATACGATCCAGATATTGCTTCGTACTCAGATATTAAATTGCCTTTTAATTTCTTAGAAGAAAGAAACAATACTTCGTACGATTTAAAAACGAGAGCAATAAAAGCATTGTTTGATGCTGAATATAAAATCACTAAAGATTTGAAAGTATCAAGCCAATTAGGTTTGCAGTTGGATAATTCTTCTAGCGAAAAATTTGCAGGCAAAGAAACTTTTTATACTAGAAAGCAAAAAGAAAAAACAAGTTACTATTCTGGAGGAGTTCAAAAGTATTTCCTTCCTGAAGGCGGTATTATTCAAAATACAAACACAGACTTTTTTCAGTACAACTTAAAAACAATGGTGAACTATTCTAAACTTTTAGGAGAAAAACACGAAATTGAAGTAATGGTTGGTAATGAATTAAGAAGAAATAAAACAACTTCTATCTTGACAAGAGGTTTTGGTTTTGACGAAAAGAATTTGACTACGCAGCAAATTATTTTCCCTAACTCAAATTCTGTTAATGATGCTATTTACAAAACATACATCAAAACACAAAAAGAAAATGCTTTTGCATCATTCTTTGCAACAGCAGCATATACTTACAACAGAAAATATAGCTTCTACGGAAGTGTGCGTTATGATGGTTCAGACTTATTTGGTGTAGACCCTAAATACAAATATTTGCCACTTTGGTCAACATCTGGATCTTGGTTAGTATCTCAAGAAAATTTCTTAAAAGACAGCAAAACGATTTCTAACTTAAGACTTCGCGCTTCTTATGGTTTACAAGGGAATATTGACAAAAATACCTCGCCTTATGTAGTTGGAGAAAATAAAACCACTACTATTTTACCAGGACAGACAGAACCTATAATAGAAGTAACGACCCCACCAAACAGCAAATTGCGTTGGGAAAAAACAGAAAATACCAACTTAGGTTTTGATCTTGGCGTGTTTAATAACCGCATTAGCATTGTAACAGATTTCTACGGAAGAAAAAGTACCGATTTAATTGGTCTAAAAGCGCTCCCGTTAGAAAATGGTTTTGAATTTACCAACATGAACTGGGCACAAGTAAGCAACAAAGGATACGAAATTGCTTTGGCAACAAAAAACATAGATCGTCCTAACTTTAAATGGAATACCACAATTAATTTTGCTCATAACAAAAGTAACATTGACCGTTTAGAAATAAGAGACAACAGTTATTTGCCAAACCAAGAAGGCCATGCTGTAAACGCCGTTTTTGGGTTTAAAACAAATGGAATTGACGAAAACGGTTATCCTTTATTCGTAAACAAAAAAGGAGAAACTGTAAATGCACAGACTTTCTTTGGTCTATATGATCCTTATGCTGAATTTTTGCCTGGAGAAATTACTCAATCAAGTTTAACGCCAGCAGAATTTAGAGATCTATTTGTTTACCTAGGAGACAGAGATCCTAAATTTACAGGAGGTCTTACAAACACATTTAAAGTTCGCAATTTTGACCTTACAGTTGCAGCATCATTCAATATCAAACAAACTGTTACCAAAACGCCTCCTTACAACGGAACAATAGTAGACAGAGGACAGAATTATACGACTGATATTTTAAACGCTTGGTCACCAACCAATACTTCATCTAATTTGCCTGGTATTACAAGTAAAGATTCTGGTACAGGCGATTCATGGATGGCATACAGCTGGTTTTCTGGTGCAAATCAAATCAATACTTACAATTACTTAGATACGTGGGTTAGCGAAATGAGCTATATGAGATTAAGCAGTGTTCGTTTTGGTTATACATTCCCAAAAACATTCACAGATCACATCAATATCCAAAGTATTCGTTTAAATCTTGAAGCTAGAAACTTATTTGTGATAAGCTCAGATTTCAAAGGTTATTTTGATCCAGAAACTTATGGAAACATTTACGCGCAGCCAGTTCCTAGATCATTTACTGTAGGACTTAATGTTACTTTCTAAAAAACTAAAAAAGATGAAAAAATTCTCAAAATATATAACACTATTCGTTGCTGCTATTGCCTTTAGCAGTTGCGATGACTATCTGGACATTACGCCAATAGGAAAAGTAATTCCAGAATCGCTAGAAGAATTTCGTGCAGTTCTAACCAAAGGATATGCTTCATATCCAGAGCACAAATCATTATCAGCGGTTCGCACAGACGAATTGGTAATGAATGAGGACAATAGTGAAGTTTCTATTTATAAAGATGTGTACTTATGGAAAGATGTAAATCCTGACAAGAGCACATTAGAATTTCACTATCAAGATTTATACAATGTCATTTTTTACACCAATGTGGTTATAAACGAAGCTTCAAAAAAAGTAGAGGCATCTGAAGAGAAAGACCAATTACTAGGAGAAGCTTATGCTTTGAGAGCAATGGCGCATTTTGATTTGGTAAACCTTTTCGGAAAACCTTATAATGCTGCAACTGCCGGAACAGACAAAGGAATTCCGTTGGCTTTAGAAATTGACTTAGAACAAGTTTTTGTACCGCAGAGCGTAGAAGCTGTTTACAATCAAATTATTTCTGACACTAAAGAAGCTGAAAAATTAATCAACATTAGCACACAGCCAAAAGGATTAAATTACCGTTTCTCAAAAGCAGCTTTATTCAGTTTAGAAAGCCGCGTGTATTTGTATCAGCAGCAATGGCAAAAATCATTAGACGCAGCCAACAAAGCTTTAGAAATCAATAATACTTTAATCGATTTAAAAGCAACTCCAGTTCTGGCTACAAAATTTGATGGAAAAGAATCTATTTTAGCGCTTGAAGATGGATATATAGTTGGAATTCAAAGAGCTTCATTTGCTTCTGCAGACTTAATTGCAGCGTACAACAAAACAGCAGACTTGCGTTTCCCTCTTTACTTTTCTGCTAGTGGAAGCCGTTTCAGAATTCTAAAAGGCGGTAATGATAATCAAAAGTCATCTTTCAGAACTTCTGAGCTGTATTTGACAAAAGCCGAAACTTTGTTGAAACTAAATAACATCAACGATTCTAAGGCAATTGTTTTAAATTTCATTAAAAACAGATATTCAACAGCTGGATATGCGCAGTTAGAAGGCGAAGTTAATGCTATGAACGCTGCAGATTTAACAAACTTCATTTACGAAGAAAGACATAGAGAATTTGCTGTAGAAGGCCACCGCTGGTTTGATTTAAGAAGAACAACTCAAAAACAAATCGTTCATAGTTTCTTGAACGTATCAAGCACTCTTATACAAAATGATCCGCGTTATACCATTATTTATCCGGCAAACGCGAGATTGAACAATCCCAATCTATAATACCTATTAAATTCCTAAAAAGGTTCAGCAATATGCTGGACCTTTTTTTTACAAAAAATTTAGACAACAAATCGCCTTCTTTATTGCGAATAATAATTACTGATTTTATCTTTGCATCATAAATGTCCGTAAAATGAAAATCGCTATTGTTGAAGATGAATATCTTGCTTCTAGCTATCTAAAATCTATTTTAGAACAGCAGGATGTGTTATCGATTGCAGCAATCAGCGTTCTAAAATCAGTAAAAGAAGCCGTTGTTTTTTTTAGCGAAAACAAAATCGACCTTGCCTTTATGGACATTCATTTGGGTGATGGAAAAAGTCTGGAAATTTTTGAAAAAACAGATATCTCCTGCCCTGTTATTTTTGTAACAGCTTACGATTCGTATGCCATTTCGGTTTTCAAACATTTTACAATCGACTACCTTCTCAAGCCATTTGAAGAAGAAGAATTGTTGGAAGCGCTCCAAAAATTCAAAAAAATAAAAGACAGTTTTAACAGCGATTCTACAATCCAGTCTTTGGTAGCAATAGAAAATCCTGAAACCAATAAAATCCAGCGCCATTTTCTCGTCAATCACGGCTACAAACTAATTTCTATTAATGAAAACGAAATCACCTATTTTGCTGCCACAGGAAAGCATCTTTTTATTTATGTAAAATCTGGAAACAGCTATTTGTACAACAGCACCCTAACAGAGATTATAAACAGTCTTGATCCGTTCAATTTCTTTAAAATTAATAGAAAGTATATTGTCCATCGAAATACGATAAAAGAAGTCATAAAACATTCCAATCAGAAAATCGAATTGATTTTGACCGTTCCTCCTGTCGAATCTGATCCTATTTTAATAAGCAAAAAAGAAATCAATAATTTCAAAAACTGGCTAGACCAATAAATTAATAATTATTTAGCTATAAATTGATGTCGGTTTCTTAAATTCAAAAATTGCAATATTCACAAATTGGCAATTAAAATCCGACGAAAAGTATCAAAAAGTCGTCAAAACGTTAAATTAGCGTTATAGAAATCATAAAATTAGCCTTTCACAATCAATGAGATAGCTAAAATTTTTGGTTATTTTTTATCTTTGAGAATATACAAATCAAATGTAAAAGACAATGCCACAAAATAGATTTTATCCTGATGAAAAATTCAAAGAAATAGAAATAAATGCCTCATTACAATTAAGATACGCCATTTCGAACAGAGGTAGACTAATAAGTTTTACTGACGACATAGAAAACGGACGCATTTTAAAAGGAGGCTTAAGCGACGGATATCCGACTTTCCGTTTTAAGGTTAAAAAAGACGATAAAATCGTTAACAAATACCTCTTCTTATACAAATTAGTCGCTCAATATTTTATCCCTAAAGATTCTGAAGACCAAACGTATGTGCTGCACTTAGATTACAACAGAGCCAACGATGACGTAAGCAATTTGCGCTGGGCAACCAAACAGGAAATGATGGCGCATAGCCGCAAAAGCCCGCGTGTTATTCAGGCAAAAAAGAATTTAATCGAACACAACCTAAAAGCAGACGGAAGAAAGCTGACAACCACAAAAGTCATGCTCATCAAAAAAATCCTTGCAAGACCCGAACAAAAAACACGTCTTAAAATGATCGCAAAACAGTTTGGCGTAAGCGAAATGCAAATCAGAAGAATTGCCAGCGGAGAAAACTGGGGACACGTTAAAATTTAATTATGAATTATTAATTGTTAATTATTAATTGTCGATTAACAGTTGTCAGGCTGAGCGGAGTCGAAGCCCACGCAAAGTCTTTCCATCTGAATAAAAAATTATAAAAGCCACAGATTACACATATTAATACAGATTTTTTAAAAATCATTTTAATCTGTATAAGTATAATCTGTGGCTCATTTTTATTACCATCAACCACCAGCACCAACAATTACTCACTAAATCACAAAAATCACCTCAGAATTCACAATTTACAATTCACAATTCATTCGGTTTCTGTGAAAAGACCAAAATGTCTGTCTTTAAAAACAAAATTTCAGGTGTTCATATAAAATAAATCCTTAAATTCGCAATCACAAATAACAAAAGAATAAATCGAAAGATGAGTTTCGGAAATATAAACTTCATTTTCGATAGTTAATACTAAAAACAAAAAAAATGAAATACGACGTTATTGTTTTAGGAAGTGGTCCTGGAGGATATGTAACAGCGATTAGAGCTTCACAATTGGGCTTTAAAACAGCTGTAGTAGAAAAAGAAAATCTTGGAGGAGTTTGCCTTAACTGGGGGTGTATCCCAACAAAAGCGCTTTTAAAATCTGCTCAGGTTTTTGATTACCTTAAGCACGCTTCAGACTACGGATTGAAAGTTTCTGAATTTGACAAAGATTTCCCTGCAGTTATTCAACGCAGCCGTGGTGTTGCAGAAGGAATGAGCAAAGGAGTTCAATTCTTGATGAAAAAAAACAAAATTGACGTTATCGAAGGTTTTGGAAAACTAAAACCAGGAAAAAAACTTGACGTTACTGATAAAGACAATAAAGTTACAGAATATAGCGCTGATCACATTATCATCGCAACTGGAGCTCGTTCTCGCGAGTTGCCAAACTTACCTCAAGACGGTGTAAAAGTAATTGGATACCGTCAGGCAATGACATTGCCAACTCAACCAAAATCTATGATTATCGTTGGTTCTGGAGCAATTGGAGTTGAGTTCGCTCATTTCTACAACTCAATGGGAACAGATGTTACTATCGTAGAATTTATGCCAAACGTAGTTCCTGTAGAAGACGAAGATATCTCAAAACAATTTGAGCGTTCTTTGAAAAAATCAGGAATTAAAGTAATGACTAACTCTTCTGTTGAGCGCATTGACACAACAGGCGCAGGAGTAAAAGCATTCGTTAAAACAGCAAAAGGAGAAGAAGTTTTAGAAGCTGACATTGTACTTTCTGCTGTTGGAATCAAAACAAACATTGAAAACATCGGATTAGAAGAAGTTGGAATCGCTGTTGACAGAGATAAAATCTTAGTAAACGCTTACAACGAAACTAACATTCCAGGATACTACGCAATTGGAGACGTTACTCCAGGCCAAGCTTTAGCACACGTAGCTTCTGCTGAAGGAATCAACTGTGTGGAGAAAATCAAAGGTCTTCACGTAGATCCAATCGATTACGGAAACGTTCCTGGCTGTACGTACGCAACTCCAGAAATCGCTTCTGTAGGTTTAACAGAAAAACAAGCAAAAGAAAAAGGTTACGAATTGAAAATTGGTAAATTCCCTTTCTCAGCATCTGGAAAAGCAAAAGCGGCTGGAAATGCTGACGGTTTCGTAAAAGTAATTTTCGATGCTAAATACGGAGAATGGTTAGGATGCCACATGATCGGTGCTGGTGTTACAGATATGATTGCTGAAGCAGTTGTAGCTCGTAAACTAGAAACTACAGGGCACGAAATCCTTAAATCAATCCACCCTCACCCAACAATGAGCGAGGCAGTTATGGAAGCTGTAGCTGATGCTTACGGCGAAGTAATTCACTTGTAAAAATATACCGTTTTACGGTTATATATAATTCTCAATTTATAAAATCCGATTTGTGAAAACAGATCGGATTTTTTTTATTCCCACTAATTAAATCTCTCCTATTTTTATAATTTCCGATGTAGGAAAAAAACAAGCAAAGCAAAAATTTGTTTAAAACTTTACGTAAGAAAATTTTGTCACTAGATCTAAATCGTTATTTTTATTCTTTTTAAATAAGATAAGTGATGAAATTACCTTTTATAGAAATTATCGAAGCCACGACAAGCGATCCTAACTTATTAATGTGGCAGTTTCCCGATGAAGATAAAGAAATCAAAAATGGAGCAAAGCTAACCGTTCGTGAAAGTCAGCACGCAATGCTTTTAAATGAAGGACAACTTGCTGATGTTTTTTCTCCAGGACTTCATACTTTATCTACAGAAAATATTCCAATTCTAAGTAAACTAAAAGGCTGGAAATATGGATTCGAAAGTCCGTTTAAAGCCGATGTTTACTTTTTCAATACACATCAATTCATTAATAATAAATGGGGAACTCCTGCTCCTATCCTAATGAATGATCCACAGTTTGGACAAATCAGAATCAGAGCTTTTGGAAGTTTTGACCTTAAAATAAATGATCCTGCCAAATTCTTCCGTCAATATGCAGGAACTTACAAACAGCTTACGATTTTTGAATTACAAAGCCAATTAAGAGATTTTGTGGCGCCAAAATTCGGAGAAGTTTTAGCCAATGAAAATATAACCGTTACAGATGTAGCTGGAAACATTACCCAATTAGGCAAAAAAATAGAACCGTACCTTAAACCGTATTTTGAGCAATTAGGAATAGAACTTACTCAGTTTGTCATTACAAGCGTAACCTTACCAGAAGAAGTAACTGCGCATTATGATAAAATCACCAATATGAATATGGTAACCGATATGGATAAATTTACCAAATTCAATACCGCAACTGCTATTGGCGATAAAGGAACCGCTCTGCACGATGCAACTCAAAATGCATTGAGTATGGGAATTCTTTTAAATCAGCTGCAACAGAATAAAGAAACTCCAAAACAGGAAACGGGAGACGATTTAACCTCCAAACTTCAAAAATTAAAATCACTGTTTGACGCTGGTTTAATTGATGAAGATGAATTTAAAACTAAAAAATCGGAATTATTAAGCCAATTGTAATGGAAGAGAAAAAAGTCAATTCGTTTTTGAACAGACTCAAAGAAAATGCTCAAAAACAAACCAATTATGGAGGCGAAATGGAAATTACAGAAGCTAAAATGAATGCTAAAGACTGTCCAAACTGTGGCGCTGGAAGAGCCAAACAAGATGGACTGACACATTGTGCCTACTGCGGATTTGAGTTTTTAAACATAAAACTTACCGATGGAGTTTATATCAAAAAAGAAGACAATTCAATTTAAAATTCAACTAAAGTGTTCGGATTATTCAATAAATCAAAAGACAACCAAAATGGAGAATCTGCTCCAGAATGGTACTCAGAACTTCAGGAAAATCAACAAAGATGGTTTGCTTTCTTAGAAAAACTTGACGCTAAAATGGAAGAATTTGCCGCAGCTGCAATTCCAGAGCTTAAAGAAATTATGCAAAGCGATGATGATATATATAAAAGAACCTTTCACAGAGTCTACTCGGGTGTAAACGGTCAGTTAAATAACATTAGAGAAAAAGCCAGAGATGTTTATGAAGAAAAAGTAAATGATGTTTACTACAGTCTCACTTCGCAAATTTCAGTTTTAAGCAAACATCACAATTTGCTTTCAGATTTTAGAAGTGCATGTTCTGATCGTTATAGCGAATTTGAAAATAAATATGACTATTGGAGAAAACAGATAGACAAAACTCAAGAACGCGATCTCGAAACCGAATATCAAAAAATATTAGACGAATACGAAGCCATTAAAAACAAATTCAACTGCACACAATGCGGTGGAAATATCGTGATTGAGAAAATATTTTTAATTGAAACCTATATTTCGTGTCCATATTGCCAAACACAAAATACATTTGCTCCAAGCACGCTCGGCAGAAACCTTCAGAATATTGCAAGAAATCTCGCTGAGCAGCGAACAGCGCATTTGTACGAAGCTTATGAATCCGAAAAAGACAAAGAACGTGATTTGTATCATCAGCGCCATGAATTAAGTTTGAGCATTATTCATGAATCAGATAAAAAAGTAGTTAATGAAGTTCGGGCAATAATGGATGATCTTGAACAGCAAAGACAATTCGCTATTAAAAATGCTCCAAAATTGCATCAAGAATATTTAAGAGCAATGTATGACGAATGGAATAAAATTACGCCAGACTTAAAAGAGCACAACGAAAAAATGTATCAAAATCAATTGCAATACCTATAATTTATTAATCCTTAAAAAATTTAAAAATGTTTAAAAAACTTTTTGGAGCTCTAACAGGAGACAAACAAGAAAACCAGAATTACGAGACTCAGACATCGAATGGCAATTATGAAAATGATTATAAAGATAATTATCAAGAAGTAGAATACGATCCTGAAACTTTGCATGGAACGCATTATTCTGTTGAAGATTTTGATAACGAAGTAGCTGAAAGAGCTGAAGCATGGATTGCAGATGAGCGCGCAAGTGGAGAAAACCTTGACGAAAAAGATATTCAGAACATTTATTTTAATTACAGAAGAACGGTTTATACAGAATGGAACAATTGTGATTCTGACCAAATGATTCGTTTTGAGCATGCAAATTCATTAAAATATACAGGAGTTCAAACTTCTGGATTTGTAAAAGCAGATGATAATAATCCGTTTTTAGAACCAGTACACGGTGTTGATTTAAGAACTTACACAGCAATGTGTCTTAAAATCAGTGCAGGAATCGATTATCTAGAAGTTTGCAAAGCCATGGGATTTGAGCCAGCGGTTTGGGAAGAATTAAACACAATCTGGCCACAGCGTATGGGCGAAGACACTTCGTTTACCGTTACAACTTTATTTGGTCAATATTATGCTGAAAATGTAACTGTTCCTCAGTTAGAAAATCTAAAAGCTGAAATTTCTGAAGAAGGCGCTGCCAATTTAGAAAGAATAAAAAACGATCGTTATTTCTACGAAGAACTTGCTGGAGCAAGACAAGCTGCATACGAATACGGAATTGACGGAGCGCAATGGATTTTGGAAAACTTTGGAATCAATCTTGCTGATTTCCAATCTGTAGCAATGCAATGGATGACAGAACAAAATCAAAATTGGAATTCTGAAGATATCATCGAATTTTCTAATTATCAGCAGGAAAAACAAAAAGAATATGCCGCAAAATTTGCTGCCGAACAAGGAGGAAATATTGCAGACGATGTGAATTTTTAAAATTTATCCCTCATAGTAAAAAACCGATTTGCAAAAACAAATCGGTTTTTTATTCGTTTAAAACTATTCAATTCTATAAAATCATTAAAAATTACATATAATGGAAGAAACAAAAATATTCTACGCCGACGGAGAAAACCCAAAAATGATTGAAGCTTACAAAAGAGCTCAAGAAACTTTCAAATATTTCTGGAGAGAATTGTCCTGGGAATACAGAAGAATAGTTCCAGGATTGGACGTTGCTTGTGTAAAACTGGCTTTTACGCAAGAAATTGAAAACGAAACCATCGTAGAACATATGTGGATTAACGACGTGAACTTTGACGGAGAAACTATATACGGAATTTTGGTAAATGATCCCGATGAATTGACCAATGTAAATAATGGAGACGAAATTGCGATTCCAATTAATCAAATTAGCGACTGGCTCTTTGCAATTGGCGGCACGACGTATGGAGCATTTACAATACAGGCCATGCGCTCAGAAATGAGTGACGAAGAAAGAGCATCACATGATGAAGCATGGGGATTAGATTTTGGCGATTTTAATGATATTCTGGTCGTAAATGAACAGAAAGAAAAACCAGAAAACCTGACAGAACACCCAATGAGCAAAAACATGAAAGAAAGTCTTATTGATTTTGTCAAAAACAACCCTGAAGAAGTAACCGCTCAAGATGAATTAGGCTACACTTTTCTGCATCGAGAAGCAATTGCAGGAAACCAGACATCTGTAGAAGTTTTACTCGAATTTGGAGCAGATAAAAATGCAAAAACAGAAACTGGCAAAACCCCTTTAGATTTTGCTAAAGAATTAAAATGGGCACATTTGCTGCCATTACTACAATAAGATTTTAATAATCCGATCTGCAAAAACAGATCGGATTTTTATTTTTAGAACGCTAAATATTTTTTCATATCCAAACCAAAACTATTCTATTTTTCATCTGTTTAAAATAAAGAATGTGCTACTTTTGCTGCACCAAATCTAAAATGCCACAGAATGAAAAAATTATTCTATACGCTAGTACTGCTAACCTCAGTTCTTTTATCTGCCCAAACAAAAAACGACACTGATTTTGCTGCTCAACTAAAAAATTCTTTTTCAGGATCTACAGACTGTGTCAATGACTTCGAAAAAATACTGACACCAGCCGAGCTCAAATCTTTGAACACCAATTTAAACGGATTCGAAAAAAAGTATCTTTATAAAATTGTTGTTATCACGACCCCTTCTTATTCGCCATTCAAGTCCTTGGAAGAATATACATTGGAACTGGATAAATTTCTATCAAAAGACCCTCGTCTAGACCCAACTCTTTTAATAATCGTAAGTAAAACATTAAGACAGATTCAGGTTATAAGCGTCGATTTTATACGATACAAATTGAGTACTGAAGACACGCAAAATATAATCAGCACCTACTCTGTTCCTGAACTTAAAAAAGGAAACTATTATAAAGCTTTAGAATTGGCTTCAAATGAATTCATGAAAAAACTCCAGCCATAAAATGGATCAAATCCGATTTGTACAAACAGGTCGGATTTTTTTTTATCTTGTCTCTCTAAAAAAACATTAAAATGGTTTAGCCTAGTAAATTTTAAATTGATGGCAACTATAAAAGCATACAGAGATATCGATTTACAGCACTTGAGAAAACTATTCTTAGAGGAAAGGAAAAGAACATTTGCAGATCAGGATATATCAGAATTTAAATTAGAAGATTTTGACAAGCAAACGCAAGGAGAATATATATTGACTGCAATTATAGATGATATTCCTGTCGGATTTATTTCGATTTGGATGCCCAACAATTTTATCCATCATCTATACGTTGATACTAAACATCAGGGAAAAAACATAGGCACAGCATTATTAAAAGCCGCTACAAAAAAAGCAGCATTTCCTATTACTTTAAAATGCCTTGCCAGCAACACAAAAGCAGCTGATTTTTATGTTAGAAAAGGATTTACAGAAAAATCGAGAGGACATTCAAGCAACGGAATCTATATTTTATTTGAACTAACAAAAGAGATAAAATAACTAAAAGGCTAAAGACATGACCCAGATTCAGGATTACAACGATTCTCAAACAGCAGAAAATAAAGAAATCTGCGATCTTCTTTATACCATTATACATGAAAACTTAACAGAGGCCGAAAACAAAATCTGGCACGCCCATCCGGTTTGGTTTCTAGACGGAAATCCGATTGTGGGCTATAGCAAACTAAAAGATTCGGTGAGACTTCTTTTCTGGAGCGGACAATCTTTTGAAGAAGAAAAACTTAAAAATGAAGGTTCCTTTAAAGCTGCAGAAATACGCTATACAAACTCTAGCCAGATCAATGAAGAAGAGCTGAAACGATGGCTCCAAAAAGGCAGAGAAATTCAATGGGACTACAAAAACATTGTAAAACGCAAAGGAGTTTTAATCCGAATAATAACCAAACCCTATTAACCAAAAAACAAAATGAAATTTTTACCCCTACTCGCCTTTACATTTTTAACTTCAATAACCTTTTCACAGACAAAAATGCGACCAATAAACGAACTTATCGATCAGAATGATTCTGGATGGAAATTAATAAAAGAATGGACAGCTTCTGCTAAAAATAAAGTCGAAATTCTTCCTGCAGATCCTCAAAAAGCAAAAGACGCTTTGTACCATACCCAAGTAACTACCAGTTCGCCAATGGGCGCAATTGTATACAAAACCGGAGGCATTCTAGTCGATAATGGCTGGATTAGAATTCTTGGCTCCGGAAGCGCCAAACTAAACCGCAGCCTTCCCGATTGGAACAAGGGAAAATCGTTTAAAGAATTTGGAGAAACTCCTTCTTATCTTTTAATTGCCGATGATGCTTTGGGCGGTTTTTATTTATTAAACGGAGGTGCGTTTGGAACAGATCTTGGCAAAATATATTATTTCGCTCCCGATAATTTAGAATTTGAACCTCTGGATATTACCTATTCCCAATTTCTGGAATTCTGCTTTAACAACGATCTCGACAAATATTATGCAGGCAGCCGCTGGGAAGATTGGAAAAAAGAAGTCGTTGCGCTACAAGGAGATCAAGTCTTTAATTTTTACCCTTTTCTTTGGACAGAAGACGGAAGCGACATCAACAAAGTGCAAAGAAAAATTATTCCTGTTGAAGAACAATACAATCTCAATTTAGATCTAAGAAAACAGATTCAGCAATAAACAAAAAAATACATAATAAGCTAATTTTCAAAAATTAATTGATCTTTAGCTTATGCATAGCAGATGAAGCAAAATAATAGCCCTCCGTTCAGGATTTTACAAGAACCTTTTGCTTTAAAATAATTTGTATTTTAGTAAGACCATAACCTAAAACCTTCCAGATCATGCTAAAAACTTTTTTTGCTGTCCTCATTTTTTGTTTCGGAATTCAGTTAAATGCCCAAGATATAGGCTTTACAAAACCTGACTATAAAGCAATCGAAAAAGAAATCGGTGATAAAAATTCCAAATTCTTTTATCCGAAATTAATGGAAAGACTTGTAAAAAATGATACACTTTTAACGCATGATGAATACCGCCATTTATATTTAGGCTATATTTTTCAACCCAAATACAATGCTTTTTGGACATCTCCTGAGGATGAAAAACTTCGCACTTATTATGCAAAAGAAAAACTAGAAACTTCAGATTACGATGAAATCATAAAACTGGCCAATAATTCTTTACGCGACTTCCCATTTGACTTGCGACAGCTTAACTATCTGGCGTATATTTATCACTTAAAAGGTGACGAAACTGCCGCAAAAATTGCCTCTTTCAAATTTCATAGCATCATGAATGTAATTCTCTCTTCTGGCGACGGAAAAAAATGCGAAACTGGTTTTCATGTCATAATGGTCGATCACGAATACATATTGCTTAACCTTTTTGAAATTGAATCGAAAGGACAGTCACTGGTTGATAATTGCGATTATTTAAGCTTCGAAAAAGGGGTTTACAACGTGGACGGGATTTATTTCAACATTGAAAAAATGCTCGAAAACGAGAAGAAAATGCTTCGATAACAAGATTATAAAAAAAGAAAAACATAGCTTCAGCAGATTGTAATGCTGAAGCTTTTTTTTTGATAAAAACTATTTATTTATTGTTTATCAATAAATTTTTATTATTTTAGCAGCATAACTTCTAATCTAGAATATCATGGAAATTAAAATTGGAACACCGCAGATTCTAAAAATCCTCAATATTTTATCATGGATTATTTTTGTCGGCTTATGCGTAGAAGCCGGAATGTATCTTTTTAACGGAATTTATACCATAACCATAAATTCCTATAATGCCCATTTTCTTGGTTTAATTGACTTATACAATTACAAACCAAGCCATTATATTCAAGAAATATGTTTTATCAGCATTGTGGCAATACTAAAAGCGATTATGTTTTATCTGATTGTAAAAATGCTGCACGAAAAAAAATTAAATATGCAGCAGCCTTTTACCCCAGAAACTGGACAATTTATCTCTTATCTTTCTTATCTCGCCTTCGGAATTGGATTGTTTTCGTATTGGGCTTTCAAATTCAATAGCTGGCTGACTCTTAAAGGCGTAAAACTTCCTTCATTAGAATTGCTGAATCTAGAAGGACACAGCATTTGGATTTTTATGGCAATTGTGATGTTTGTAATTGGACAGGTTTTTAAAAGAGGAATCGAAATGCAGTCTGAAATTGATTTAACCATTTAAACGAAAAATTATGCCCATTATAGTAAATTTAGACGTCATGATGGCAAAGAGAAAAATGTCATTAAACGAACTCTCAGAAAAAGTAGACTTAACATTATCAAACCTTTCCATTTTAAAAACAGGCAAAGCAAAAGCAATCCGTTTCAGCACGCTAGAAGCTATCTGCAAAGTTTTGGATTGCCAGCCAGGCGATATTTTAGAATTTTCTGAAGATTAATTTGTATTTTTAGTTCAAATTAGATCTGATTTCTAAATAGTTAATATTTAAAAAATCCAAAAATGAATATTCTAATCGTTTACGCGCATCCGAGCAAAAAATCGTACACTTTTCAGGTTTTGGAAAGATTAAAATTAACTCTGAATAATGAAAACTGGAATGTAGAAATCTCCGATTTATACGCATCGCATTTTGTGAGCGATATGTCTGAGACGGAATATGAACGCGAAGGTTTTGCTAAAACACAGCTTCATCTTCCTGCCGATGTTTTAGCCGAACAGGAAAAAATAGAAAAAGCAGATTGCATTATTTTTCTCTATCCGGTTTGGTGGAGCGACTGTCCTGCAAAACTAAAAGGCTGGTTTGACCGAGTTTATTCTGTTGGCTATGCCTACGGGCAAAATGAAACTTCAAGAAAAATGAAAACCATTCCGTATGGACTTGTAATTTGCACTGCAGGACATCCAAATGAGTTTTTACAAGAAATTGAAATCGCACAAAGCATGGAAAAAATCATGCTTGAAGACAGACTTGGAAAACGTTTTACACACAAAGAAATGATTATTCTAGGCGGAACATTAGAACTTGAAAACGTAATGGCAAAACATTTTGAACTCATCAGTAAAATCCCAAAAAAAATCAAGGCAATCCTATAAACCCACATTCTAAAATCTAAAATCTAAAATCTGAAATATAAAATCTGAAATATAAGAATCTGTCTGAAACACACCTTAAAATTGTCTTTTAAGCACCTTAACCAATTGATTTTTAGATTGTACTTTTACATTACTAATTTAAAAGTCAGTTAATTATGAAAACTAAAGATTTTACCA
Source organism: Flavobacterium sp. TR2 (assembly GCF_025252405.1). Classification (NCBI taxonomy): domain Bacteria; kingdom Pseudomonadati; phylum Bacteroidota; class Flavobacteriia; order Flavobacteriales; family Flavobacteriaceae; genus Flavobacterium; species Flavobacterium sp. TR2. The sequence continues at coordinate 4,625,759 of NZ_CP104307.1, forward strand.
CAACCATAATTGTCGATCAATCTCCAGAAGAAGTTTTTAAAGCCATACAAAACGTTAAAGGCTGGTGGTCTGAAGAAATTGAAGGAAAAACAGCAAATGAAGGCGACGAATTTAAATACCACTATGAAGATGTTCATCGCTGTAAAGTTAAGCTGACAGAAGTAATTCCGAATCAGAAAATAGTCTGGCTAATTGAGGAAAACTATTTCAGTTTTACCGAAGACGATACTGAATGGACCAACACAACAGCCGTTTTTGACATTTCAAAAGAAGACCATAAGACAAAACTCACTTTTACACACGTTGGTCTGGTTCCAGAATACGAATGTTTTGACGTGTGCACGAAAGGCTGGTCGAATTATATTGAGAACAGTTTAAAAAAATTAATAGAAACTGGAAAAGGACAGCCTAATGCAACCGGAAAACCTCAAATAGAAACCGAAAGAGCATTATCATCAAAAGAATAAATTTCATAAATTCGTTAAAATAAAAAACGAAAATTATGAACCCTTTTTTTAGAAATACTTTGGCCGTAATTGCAGGTCTTGTCATCGGAAGCATTGTCAATATGAGTATCATTTTAGTAAGCGGTTCTATAATTCCGCCCCCAAATGGCGCTGATGTTACCACTACAGAAGGTCTACAGGCAACCATGCATTTATTCGAGCCAAAGCATTTTCTATTTCCCTTTTTAGCTCATGCCATTGGGACGTTTGCAGGAGCACTCACAACTGCATTGTCTGCGGCTACTCATAAAACAAAACTGGCTTTTATTATTGGAGCCTTCTTTTTGTTTGGCGGCATCACAATGGTTTTCACACTTCCGTCTCCAACTTGGTTTAGCATTGCAGATTTAGTTTTTGCCTATTTGCCAATGGCTTATCTGGCTTGTAAAATTGCCGTAAAAAAGAAAATCTAAAAAAATGGATACCAAAAACACTATCAAACCTGCCAAAAAATGCTACAGCCATATTGGCGGCAAACTCGGCGAACTACTTCTGGAAACGTTTGCTGAAAAAAATTGGATTGCTAAAAATGCCCCTTCAGATAAGCACTTTTACATTACCGAATTGGGAGAAAAAGAATTTGCCAAACTCGGCGTAGACCTCAGTAAAATAAAATCTGAAACCATTTAATTTTATAAATTCCCTTTCATTTTCTGCAAAATTCGTAGCACTTTATTTCATAACTTAGTTTGTTTTTAAATCCTGAATCATGACTAAGAAAGAAATCGCTAAAAACTTCCTGAAACTGGCAGCCAACGGACATTCTCATGAAGCTTTTCGGTTATATGTGGGAAAGAATTTCAAACATCATAATGCCTATTTCAAAGGCGATGCTGAAACATTGATGCTTGCTATGGAAGAGTCTGCCAGAACAAATCCGAATAAACTTTTTAAGATCCATCATATTTTAGAAGACAAAAATTTGGTTGCCGTACATTCGCATCTCAAACAAACGCGATCAGACATAGGTTTTGCCGTCGTGCATATTCTCAAATTTGAATCAGACAAAATCATCGAACTTTGGGATTTAGGCCAGCCTGTTCCTAAAGATTCGATTAACGAAAATGGAATGTTTTAGATAATTGTGAATTGTAAATGGTTAATTATTAATTCAAAAATAACGGCTAAGTCATACGGCAACATTTCACATTTAACAAATAACAATTCATATTTTACATTTTACAGATAACATTTTACAATTCACAATTATCCCTCAATGAACTTCATTACCAAAATTTCCTTCTTATTCGTTTTACTCTTTGCTTCTTGCCATTCATCAGCTCAAAAAAACGATGATTACAAAAAAAGCATTGACAGTATACTTCAAAATTCAAATCCTAAGTTTAATGGCGTGGTTTTAATTTCGCAAAACGGAAAAGCGTTGTATTCAAAAGCTGTAGGTTTTTCAAACTTCGAGACAAAAAAGCCTTTAAAAATGGATACTCAGTTTGAAATCATGTCAAACAGCAAATTAATTGCTGCAACATTGCTTTTATTGGAAGTTGAAAAAGGAAAAGTTGATCTGAATGCTCCAATCAAAAAATACTTGCCAGAACTTACTCAAACTTGGGCAGATTCTGTTACGGTTCATCAGCTTTTAAACCATTCGCATGGAATTGTCGATTTACAAAAACCATTGGATTTTAAACCTGGAACGCAATTTAAATATGGAAATCTAAGTTTTAATTTGGTTGCCAAAATTGTAGCATTCAGCACTAAAAAAAGCTATAGAGAAGTTGCCGAATCACTTTTCAAGAGACTAAAAATGAATCATACTCTTTGTTATTCTGAAAATAACGCTCAAAATCTTGCAACAGGATATTTCAATTCAAAAAATGGACTGGAACCTATTACAGCCAGACAAATTAACGATGAAAGCCTTGGGGCAGATGGAATTATTTCGACTGCATCAGATTTAGCGATTTGGAATAACAATCTTCACAAAGGAAAAATCCTCAAACCAGAATCGTACAAGCTATTAACCCAAAACACCATTCTGTCTCAGCATAATTTCTTCGGAAAAGAAAAAGACGGTTATGGATACGGGATTAGAGTTATCGAGAACGAACCTGTTAAATATCTCGGCCATACAGGTTTAGGAGATGGATTTTCTTCTGTAAATTTGTATTTCCCACAAAGTGACGTGAGTCTGATTGTTATGGAAAATCAGATGCCAGAAGATTCGAATTTGTTTTATGCATCTGAATTTAAAATCAAAAATGTCCTTTTGAAAAGTAGCTTATTAAATAAAAAGTAAACCGAAATGGCCAAAAATAAAACCACAGAAACTCAAAATAACGTTACTGATTTTATTAACGCTGTTGAAAGTGAAGGAAAAAGAAATGATGCTTTTGAACTTCTGAAAATCATGCAGGAAATAACAGGTTTTGAACCCAAAATGTGGGGTCCAAGCATTATTGGCTTTGGAACTTACCATTATAAATATGGAAGCGGACATGAAGGAGATGCACCGCTTGCTGGTTTTTCGCCAAGAAAAGCCGCAATGACCGTTTATTTTTACCTTCCAGAAGAAAAAAGAGAAGCGCTTTTATCTCAGTTAGGAAAACACACTTCTTCAAAAGCTTGCATTTACATTAAAAAACTGGCTGATATTGATATCGAAACTTTAAAAGAAATAATTTTACTTTCTATAAAATATACCCAAAAATTATATCCCTCAAAATAAAATGATTACATTCTTAATCCTGATCGCATTAATAGCCATTATCGTTTATAGCTTTCTTCAGCATCCAAAATTTGGAAAAGCGCCTTCTGGCGAAAGACTTGCTCAAATTCAAAACTCTCCTCAGTACAAAAACGGAAAATTCGAAAATCAGAGTTTTACGCCAGATCTTGCCGAAGGAGCAAGTATGGCTGGAGTTTTGTTTGAATTTTTCTTTAAAAAAGTAGATCGAAAAATTCCAACCGATTTGATTCCGTCTGTAAAAACCAATTTATTGGAGCTTCCTTTAGATAAAGATATTTTGGTTTGGTTTGGGCATTCTTCTTATTTTATTCAGCTGGAAGGAAAACGTTTTTTAATTGATCCCGTTTTCAGCGGTAACACCTCTCCTATTCCCGGCACAACAAAATCGTTTAAAGGATCTGACATTTATACGGCCGACGATCTTCCAGAAATTGATTATTTATTGATTACGCACGATCATTACGATCATTTGGATTACGATACAATTTTAAAACTAAAACCAAAAATTAAAAAAATAATCACGGCACTTGGCGTAGGTTCGCATTTGGAATTTTGGGGATTTCCGTCAGAAAAAATTATAGAAAAAGACTGGTACAGCACGATCAAATTAGATGAAAATATAACCATCCACACTGCTCCTTCTCGTCATTTTTCGGGCAGAAGTTTCAAAAGATGCAATACGCTTTGGACTTCCTTTATTCTCGAAACCGCCGATTTTAAAATTTATTTGGGCGGAGACAGCGGCTATGATTCGCATTTTGCAGAAATTGGCGAAAAATATGGCCCGTTTGACATTGCCCTGCTTGACAATGGCCAATACAATGAAAAATGGAAATACATTCATAATATGCCAGAAGATGTCATAAAAGCCATGAAAGAACTCAAAGCCAAAAGAGTATTTCCTGTACATTCTTCTAAATTTTCGTTGTCGCTCCATTCTTGGGACGAACCTTTAATAAAAGTAACAGAATTGAATAGTTTATCAGAAAATCCTATTCCGCTAATTACCCCAATGATTGGCGAAATGGTTGAACTGAAAAATGATAAACAAGAATTTAAACAATGGTGGAAAGGGGTTAATTAATTGTAAATTGTAAATTGTAAATTGTAAATTGTGAATTGTGAATTGTGAATTGTGAATTGTGAATTGTGAATTGTGAATTCTAAACCGAATCACAATTTTACACGATGTCTCCCTGAGCGAAGTCGAAGGGCGCTCTGCCTGATAACGCGGAAAAACCTGAAACTTGATCCCGAAGCTTCGGGAGAAACCTAAAACAAACTTTAAAAAAAATGAATACCTCAAACTATATTATCCGAAATGCTTTTCCTTCAGAATTTGAAGAGATTGGCAGGCTTTTAATTCGGGTTTATTCACAATTGGAAGGCTTTCCAAAAGAAAATGAACAGCCCAATTATTATAAAATGCTGGCCAATATTGGAAATTTCACCAATCATAGCGAGACTGAGATTCTAGCAGCTGTTGATGAGAACAATACGATTCTTGGAGCGGTTGTCTTTTTTAACGATATGCAATATTATGGTTCTGGAGGCTCTGCAACACAGGAAAAAAATGTTGCCGGATTTAGATTATTGGGCGTTGATCCTAATGCGCGCGGAAAAGGCATAGGAAAACTGCTAACTCAAGAATGCATTAAAAAAGCAACCGAAAACAATCAAAACCAGCTCATTATCCATTCGACTTTAGCAATGAAAACAGCTTGGAAAATGTATGAAAATCTAGGATTTAAAAGATCTGAAGATTTAGACTTTATGCAAGGAGAACTGCCTGTTTTCGGATTTAGACTAAAGATTATTTCGTAATCGAAACAAATAACTAAAAGCTTTGAAACAAAAACTAACCTACCTAACTCTAACATTTCTCTTCACATTCAATGTATTTTCTCAAAACACTTACGTCTTTTTGGGATCTTATAATCGCGATAAAACAGCAGAAGCAATTCAGGTTTACCAATTGGATACATTGAGCGGAAAACTGACTAAATTTACCTCGGCAAAAAACATTGTGAATCCTTCCTTTCTGACGGTTTCTCCAAACGGCAAATACGTTTATGCCTGTACTGATACCAAAACGCCAAATGCAGGAAGCGTGAGCAGTTTTGAATTTAATCCGTCAGCAAAAACTTTGACTTTTCTAAACAGCCAAAGAAGCGGTGGAGAAAATCCTGTGTACGTAAGCGTTCATAAAAACGGAAAATGGCTTGCCAATGCTAATTATACAGAAGGGAGCGTTTCGGTTTATCCGCTTTTGGAAAACGGCAAAATCGATTCGATTGCACAGAATTTTCAATATGCAGATGGAAGCATAAATAAAGAAAGGCAAACCAAATCTCATGTGCACTCAGCCGTATTTTCGCCACAAGGCGATTATTTGTTTTTACCCGATTTAGGAGCAGATAAAATTCGCTGTTATGCTTTTGATGAAAATCAGAAAAAACCTTTGGCAGAAACTAAAAATCCATTTACAAAAACCGATTTAGAAGCTGGACCAAGACATTTTACTTTTCATCCCAATCAAAAATGGGTCTATTGCATTGAAGAAATGGCAGGACAGATAAGCGTTTATAATTATGAAAATGGCACTTTAAACAAAATTCAGCGCATTGCCGCCCATCCAGACACAATAAAAGAAGGTTTTGAAAGTTCTGATATTCACATCTCCCCTGATGGAAAATTTCTTTATGCCACAAACCGCGGCAAAGAAAACAACATCGCCATTTTCTCGATTGATGAAAATGGACATCTCAAAAACATTGGTTATCAGTCAACTTTAGGAAAGCACCCGCGTATTTTTGCTATTGATGATAGCGGAAAGTTTTTAGTAGCTTCAAATGTTATAACTGGGAATGTTATTGTTTTTAAAAGAAATCCGGAAACTGGATTACTAAAAAAAGTAGGCAAACAGATTAAAATGCAAAATGTTTCGTGCGTGCAGATCAAACAGATTTAATTTTTCTGTTGCACGCAGATTTTGCCGATTAAAACTGAGCGAAGTCGAAGGATTGCTATTGAATCGACAAAGATTAAAAACGAAAAACCGAATGGAATAAAAATTAACCATTCTAAAAACAAAAAAAAATGGAAATATCAAACTTCAATTTACAGCCAGATTTCTTAGAAAACGAAATCTCAAAATTAATCCCGTTAGAAGAAAAACATTTTGACGCATTGTTTGAAGCAGCTTCAGACCCCTTAATTTGGGAGCAGAATCCTGCAAAAGACCGACATACAAAAGAGGGTTTTAAAACTTTTTTTGAAATGATACTTACCAAAAGCCCTTTCTTAATTCTTGATAAACAAACCAATGAAGTTATGGGAACAACTAGTTTTTACGACTACAATCCCGAAAGATCGAGCGTTGGTATTGGATATACTTTTATTACAAGAAAATATTGGGGCGGATCCTACAATAAATCAAACAAACAACTAATGATGGATTATGCTTTCCAGCACGTTAATTCGGTGCTTTTTCATGTCGGATCAGAAAATTTCCGTTCTCAAAAAGCCGTTCTAAAACTGGGTGCAGAAAAAGTAAATGAACTGTTATTTACTGTTAATGGTACAGAAGTGCCGTATTTTGAATATGAATTGAAGAAAAACAGAGACTTGAAATAAGAAGGAAGAAGCAAGAGAAAAATCGTCTTGCTTTTTGCTTTTTGCTTCTTTCATCTTGTCAAAAAAAACAAAAAAATGAAAAGAATAACCGTTTTCTGCGCTTCTAGTTTTGGCACTGAAAAAATTTACGAAGAACAAGCAATAGCTTTGGGAAAAACCTTAGCAGAACAAAATATTGAATTGGTTTACGGAGGTGCAAATGTAGGCTTAATGGGCGCAGTAGCAGACGGAGCCTTAAATGCCGGCGGAAAAGTGATTGGCGTTCTTCCCAACTTTCTACGATCTAAGGAAATTGCGCATCTGCACTTAACCGAATTAATTTTGGTGGAAAGTATGCACGAAAGAAAAACCAAAATGAACGATTTATGCGATGGTGTTATTGCACTTCCTGGTGGTTTTGGAACGCTGGAAGAACTTTTCGAAATGCTGACTTGGGCACAATTAGGACTGCACAAAAAACCAATAGGTATCTTAAACATAAACGGTTTTTATGATGCTTTGATAACTTTACTGCAAACCATGACAGAAAAAGGACTGCTAAAAGAAATCAATCGAGAAATGCTTTTAGTTAGCGATAATATCGATGATTTGCTGCAAAAGATGAAAAATTATGTTGCTCCAACCGTTGGAAAATGGATTGATAAAAAGAACGTTTAATTACAATCGCAAAAGCTAATTACATATATTCGCCCTTCAAAATTAATCAGACTGCTATCAAATGAAAAAAATTACATTACTACTTTTTACTATTGCCTTAATCACATTCAAAACTACCGCACAAGAATCAAAAATAAAATTTGGAGTGCAAGCAGGATTAACTTACTCAAGTTTTAGAGGCTATGAACCTTTTTTAGATGAAGACCCTGGCTTTTCTTATTTATTTGGAGTTTCATTTCAATACAAACTAAATGAAAGCCTATCTTTAAAAGCAGATTTGGACTACGACAGAAAAACACAAGTTTCAAAAGGAGAGGTTAATACTTTGGAAATCCCAAATAGCCGTTATAACATTAAAGCCACCAATTATTTGAATTATATCACACTTCCGATAATGTTAAAATTCAGTTTTACCCGTAATAAAAGTTTTTATATTAATGGAGGCCCTTATTTAGGTTATTTGCTTAAATCTGGTTGGAAATATGAAACTTCTGGTCAACAAGATGAGAATTTGGAAGATACAAAATATCGAAAATCAATGGATTTTGGAATTTCCGCTGGATTTGGAAAAGAATTTAAACTAAATGACAACCATAATATTTATATTGAATTACGAGAAAATTTAGGCTTAACAGACATTGCTAAACCTGCAATGCCAACTGATGAATCAATGAAAACAAATTCTCTTAATTTAATCGCTGGATTTACATTTTAATTAAATTTTAGCACATATTAATATCTGAATTCCTAAATTAGAAGTTTAAAAGTAAATCATTTAAAAACATACTTTTAAACTTCTAACAAACTACCTCTAACCTAAAAAAAATGAAAACGGAAAATAACAAATTTGCAAAAGCCGAAATGCTGATTCGGAAACCTGTTTCAGAAGTTTTTCAGGCTTTTATTGATCCTCAGATAACCAGTAAATTTTGGTTTACAAAAGGATCGGGAAAATTAGAAGAAAACCAAAAAACCGAATGGACTTGGGAAATGTATGGTTTTTCACTTTCGGTTACAACGCTTGTTTTACAAGAAAATAAAAAGATTGTCATAGAATGGGGAAATCCAGACGAAATTACTTTAGTCGAATGGGTTTTTAGTCCGTTGAACGAAAATGAAACTTTTGTAAGCATCACCAATTCTGGTTTTCAGGGTGACACCGATAAAATAATCGATCAGGTTCGCAATTCAACCGAAGGTTTTACTTTGGTCTTAGCAGGAGCAAAAGCTTATTTGGAGCATAATTTAAGATTGAATCTGGTCTTGGATCGTTTTCCAAAAGGTCTTGCTTAATATTATTTAAACGCAAAAATCTGTGTGTTCTTTTTTACCGCAAAGATTGCAAAGAGTTGCGCAAAGTTTGCTAAGTCTAGCAATTAAAAATACCTTAGCGTACTTTGCGTTAATTTTTTAACCGCAAAGTGCACAAAGGATTACGCAAAGTTCGCCAAGCTTTTTTTGAGAATCATTAAAATGAAAAGTTCTCAAAGCTTTGTTTACTTAAAATAAAGATTTCGATACGTCTCGCTATTGAAATACCTTAGCGTACTTTGCGTTAAAATTCTAACCGCAAAGATCGCAAAGTATTACGCAAAGTTCGCTAAGCTTTTTTGAGAATCATTAAAATGAAAAGTTCACTAAGCTTTGCGTAGATAAAGGCTTGCAGACAAAGCTTTGCGAACTTAAAATATAGATTTCGATACGTCTCGCTATTAAAATACTTTAGCGTACTTTGCGTTAAAATTCTAACCGCAAAGATCGCAAAGGTTTACGCAAAGTTCGCTAAGCTTTTTTTGAGAATCATTAAAATGAAAAGTTCACTAAGCTTTGTTTAGATAAAGACTTGCAGACAAAGCTTTGCGAACTTAAAATATAAATTTCGATACGTCTCGCTATTGAAATACCTTAGCGTACTTTGCGTTAAAATTCTAACCGCAAAGTGCACAAAGGATTACGCAAAGTTCGCTAAGCTTTTTTGAGAATCATTAAAATGAAAAGTTCACTAAGCTTTGCGTAGATAAAGCTTTGCAGACAAAGCTTTGCGAACTTAAAATATAGATTTCGATACGTCTCGCTATTGAAATACCTTAGCGTACTTTGCGTTAAAATTCTAACCGCAAAGTGCACAAAGGATTACGCAAAGTTCGCTAAGCTTTTTTGAGAATCATTAAAATGAAAAGTTCACTAAGCTTTGTTTAGATAAAGCTTTGCAGACAAAGCTTTGCGAACTTAAAATATAGATTTCGATACGTCTCGCTATTAAAATACCTTAGCGTACTTTGCGTTAAAATTCTAACCGCAAAGTGCACAAAGGATTACGCAAAGTTCGCTAAGCTTTTTAAAGCACATTAAATTTTCTTAGCGAGCTCTGCGTTAAAAAATTACCCCAAAAAAGAAGGCAACTTGAAACGTTAAACCTGAAACAACAAAAACAAAAGATAATGGACGTTAAAAAACCCGAAAACATAGACGAATACATTGGCGGATTTCCGAATGATGTTCAGGAAGTTTTAGAGAAAGTTCGCATGACAATTCAGAAAGCGGCTCCCGATGCTAAGGAAAAAATTAGCTATTCGATGCCCGCTTTTGATCAGAACGGAATTGTTGTTTATTTTGCGGCCTTTAAAAACCATATCGGACTTTACGCGCTGCCTTCTGGGCACGAAGCTTTTGCTACTGAACTTTCTAAGTATAAATCAGGGAAAGGTTCTGTGCAATTTCCTTTGAAAGATCCAATGCCATATGATCTCATTACGAAAATTGTAAAATTTAGAGTCAAAGAAAATCTGGAAAAAGCGAAAAAGAAATAAACAGCAATGAATTTAACCGAACATTACAATCAGCTTTATAAAACATCTTCTGAAATCATTTCAGCAGGAAAATACGCGATCGATTCTGAACTTAAAAACGAATCCGATTCCCGCTTTGGAATCACGCTGCTTATTCGTCCAAACGATGAAATTATAGCCAATATCCAAACATTTATCAACGAATTGAAAAAAGCTGAACCTGAGCAGTATTTTTATCCAGATTCAGATATTCATATTACAGTAATGTCGATTATTTCTTGCTCAGAAAACTTTACTTTGAATCAGATTTCTCCAAACGAATATATTGAAGTCATCTGCAGAAGTCTTGTTGAAGTGGATAAAATCAAAATTCATTACCAAGGCATAACCGTTTCTCCTTCAGCAATTATGATTCAGGGATTTCCAAGCGATGAAACCTTAAATAATCTTAGAAATAGACTTCGCGAAAATTTTAAAAAATCGGGATTGCAGCAATCTATAGACAGTCGCTATGAAATTTCTACTGCGCATTCAACTGTAATGCGTTTTCAGGAAAAGCTTCAAAACCCTAAGAAATTAATTGAAATTGCAGAAAAATTCCGCGATTACGATTTTGGAACATTTGAAGTCAAAAATTTAGAATTGGTTTATAATGACTGGTATCAGCGAAAAAATACAACACGTGTTTTGGGTGATTTTGGATTGCGTTGATTTTTTTTGCTGCAAATTTCCACTAATTATCAAGTAAAATAAAAAGCAAAATAAATTCGCGGAAATTTGTAAAATTAGTGGCAAAAAAGAATTCTGTCTTATTTGAACTTCCCAAAATGCCATAAAATTCCAGAAGGATCGTGCAGGAAACATTCGCTTCCCCAATCTAAATATTTGATCGGAGTTAATTTTACTCCTTCATATTTTTCGGGAAGATTCAAAGCCAAAAGCTCGCTGTAATAACGTTCAACATCATCGACTTCTACAAAAATCATGGTGTTTTCAATCCAGTTTTTATCGTAATAGTCTTGAAGATAAAAAGCAATTTCTTCTGATTTAAAAACTGAAAAATTAGATTCTAAAACACCTTCTTCAAATCCTAAATCGCGATAAAAGCTTCTCGAGATTTCGAAATTTTTCGCTCCAATAAAAGGCCTGATTGATTTGATTTTGTGATTCATATTACTTGTTTTTTAATCTTGGAACCATTCAACTCCCTTATCTAACCGAACAAGAAAATCTGTAAATGATTTTCCAATTTCGACATGATATTTAGCATTTAAATCAATAAAGGGAGAAAGAATAATCTTTACCGTATCATCATCATCAAATTCAACTCCAATAAACTCGCCGCTTCCGTTTGTGCCAATAGCAAGTGTTTGGGGTAATTTTTCAAAAATATGATATTCTAAATTTGCATCAATAATTTCTTCCAAACTCCAAAGCTTTATAAACTCAACTCCTATAAACTGGTCAATTCCTAAGTAATTCTCAAGATAATAAACATAATCTTCTGGAAGATCAAATTTTAAATGCTCTTGAATGCTTTCAATTTTCATTGAAGAATTCTCATCCCTTTTTGGAAAATCGTGCTTCCTAAAAATTTCTTCTAATTCTTCTGTCATAAAGCAATAAATAAGTTATCCTTTCTTTAAAATACTTCCCAAACCACGTCCAATCTGTTCTATGGCTTCGATTCCTTTTGCCAAAGGCGATGATGTAAAATCTTCGTAAGCGTCCATTGAACTTTCTTTTCTATCGTCTTGCGGATAAACGAGAATCACATTGTTATCGTTGAAGTATTTTTCAAATTTCTGCGGCAGTTTATCAAAAATGGACTGATAAGAAACAGAGCCTTTTCTAGAAAGATTGAAAACTACTAAATCTGTTGTTTTTATTTCGTCTGAGATGCTTTCAAAATCTTCCCAATCCGAAACATTTTTAAATCCTAATTTGGCATTTAATTTCAAATTGTTAGCAATCTGCTGAATAATTTCGTAGCTTTTATATTCGGCATAAATTACAATTGGAATACTCAATTCTTGCGATAAACGGCATATTTTCTGGAGCAGTAAATGAAATCCAACACCTCTTTCAGAAAATGGCGGGCAAATAAAAACGAGCTTTTTTTCTTCGATAAAATTTTTCTGAAATCTACAGATAAACAAATTTTTATCAACATTGTTAATTATTGAATCTACATTCTCTCCAAAGATTTTATCAATAAACCCAGTTTTTCTTGGCCATCCGACAATCACAATGTCCGACATAATTTCTTTTGAAGTTCTGGCAATTCCGCTCGCAGGATTGTGATCGATTCTGGCAATGGTATTGATTTTAACTTCTGAAGCCGAACCTTGAATAACAAATTTATCAGCCGCTTTTCTGTATTTCAAAATGTTCTTTTCTGCCTGACTATTGTTGGGAACAATCGTCAATAAAGTAATTGGATTAGATGATTTTTTATCTTTTATCAAAAGTGCAAAGTCTAATAAACTTGCTGCGGCAGAAGTTTTAGCCAGCGGAATAAGAATATGTTCGTCTAAAATTTGGTCTCTTCCAGCATCTTCATGAGAAAACTCTTCTTCGCAGATTGCAATTTTTTTTGCTGCTTTTTCAGTCGCAAACGAAGCCACAATACACGTAATCAGAATTAGAATAATGGTTCCATTTAAGATATTTTCGTCTAAAATTTTAGCTTTAAATCCTACCAAAATTACTGCCAGAGTTGCTGCCGCGTGCGCGCTGCTCAACCCAAAAATAAGCTGTCTTTCGGTTCTGGTATATTTAAATACAATTTGAGTAAAAAATGCCGCAATCCATTTTCCGAATATTGCCACAACACTCAAAGTTCCCGCTACGATCAAAGCAGTTGGTCCGCTCAAAATAACGCTTACATCAACCAACATTCCAACAGAAATCAAGAAAAACGGAATGAATAACGAATTTCCAATAAACTCAATTCTATTCATTAAGGCTGAAGAATGCGGAATTAAAGGATTAAGCGCCAAACCGGCAACGAACGCTCCAATAATAGGCTCGACTCCTGCCACTTCGGCCAAAAAGGCTGCAAAGAAGACCACAGAAAGCACAAAAATGTAATGGGCGTGTTTTTCACTTTCCAGTTTCTTGAAGAACCATTTGGCTACTCTTGGAATAAGCAAAAACATGATGGCAGAAAATATAGCCAGCGAAATTGTCAATTTGATCCAAAAAGCCTGATTTAAACTCCCTTGAGCACTTCCCATAATTACGGCAAGAATAATCAAAACCGCTGTATCGGTCAAAATTGTCCCTCCAACCGTAATGGCAACTGCTTGATTTTTGGCAATTCCCAATTTGCTCACAATCGGATATGCAACCAACGTGTGAGTCGCAAACATACTGGCAGTTAAGAAGCTGGCATTAAAATCGTATTGCAGCAAATAAAAACAGACTGGAAAACCAATAGAAAGCGGCAGAATGAATGTAAAAAAACCAAAGAGCAAACTTTTATTTCTGTTGGCTTTAAACTCATTCATATCCAACTCTAACCCTGCAATAAACATAATGTATAAAAGTCCAATCGTTGAAAAGAGATCGACTGCTGAGTTTTTGGCAAGAATATTTAAACCATGCGGTCCAATGATAACCCCTGAAATAATAAGCCCGATAATTCCTGGTATATTAATCTTTTTAAGTAAAATTGGCGAAAGCAGAATTATAAAAAGTATTAATGAAAAAATCAATACGGGGTTGCTTAATGGTAATTCGAATTCTTGTAATAGATGTCTGAAAAATTCTATCATATGGTAACTTTATCTTCTTATGGTATTATAATTTGTAAAAGACATTTTTCAGAATTAAAACAAAATCCATGAAGTATTAATATTGAAGAATCGAGTATTTTAACAACTCGTTCATTTACAAAAATACCGAAAAATAGTGAACTTTTTACGTAAAGTGCATATTAAGACTTTAAATTTATTTCGTTATCGAATTATTAAATTTTAATATAATTTTTAACAAATACGCAAGATTAACAGTCAAAAATAATCATAATTGCATTATTCGATTATCTTTGTCTTAATAAAAATTGAACAATGGAAGAATGTATCTCTGTTTTTGATATGCTTAAAATTGGCGTTGGCCCTTCAAGCTCACATACTTTAGGTCCTTGGCGCGCTGCCGAACGTTTTCTTGAAGAGCTCAAAGACGAAGCAATTTTAGACGACATTACGAGAGTAAAAGTCGACTTATATGGCTCACTTTCTTTAACTGGAAAAGGCCACGCAACAGATCTTGCCGTTATGCTCGGATTGAGCGGACAAGATCCTGAATATATTCCTGTTGAAGACATCGCAGGAATCATAAAAAAAATCGAAACTACAAACGAAATCAATTTGGGCAACCAAAAAGTGATTCCGTTCTTTTTTCTTCAAGACATTGTCTTCAACAAAGATTTTCTTCCTTTTCACGCCAACGGATTAAAATTTACGGCTTATAAAGCAGATGATTCTGAATATGCATCTACTTTTTATTCTATCGGAGGCGGTTTTGTCGTAAAAGAAGAACGTACCAATGCCAAAGAAAAAAAGGCTATAAAATGTGCATTTCCTTACCCGATTCAAAACGCAGCTGAATTATTGAATTATACGATTTCTGAAAACAAATCGATTTCTGAAATTGTATATCAGAATGAAATTTCGATGCGTCCGGAAGCTGAAGTGCATTCCGAATTAATGCGTATCTGGAATACAATGCTGGAATGTATGTACATTGGCTGTCACTCTGAAGGTATTCTTCCTGGAGGGCTTCATGTGCGAAGAAGGGCTTTTGATATGCACCAAAATCTAATTGGACTATCAAATTATACAGACCCTCAAAGCTGGCTGGAAGAAATTAGAAAAACCGAAGTTAAATTTCGCCAGATTTTAAAATGGGTTAGCTGTTTTGCACTTGCCGTAAATGAAGTAAATGCTTCTCTTGGCCGTGTGGTTACTGCGCCTACAAATGGAAGTTCTGGAGTAATTCCAGCCGTTTTAATGTATTATATGGTGATTGAAAACCATAGCGCAGGCGAAAAAGAAATCAAACAATTTTTGATGGTTGCGGGTGAAATTGGAAGTATCTTCAAAAAAGGATCTACTATTTCTGCTGCAATGGGCGGATGTCAGGCTGAAATTGGCGTTTCTTCTGCGATGGCAGCGGGCGCTTTATGCGAATTGATGGGCGGAACTCCTGCTCAGGTTTTAATGGCGGCAGAAATCGCAATGGAGCATCATTTGGGCTTAACTTGCGATCCTATTGGCGGTCTGGTTCAAATTCCGTGCATCGAAAGAAATACAATGGGCGCCATAAAAGCAATAAACGCTGCCGAATTGGCTCTAGAAACAGATTCTAAAAATGCTAAAGTTCCTTTAGACAAAGTGATCAACACAATGTGGGAAACGGCAAAAGATATGAATTCAAAATACAAAGAAACTTCTGAAGGAGGTCTAGCAGTTGCCGTAAACATGGCTGATTGCTAAAATTTTTGTTTGCCACCGATTAAAAGGATTCACACAGATTTTTTATTTCACGCAGATTTAAAAAGATTTAAGCAGATATTCGCAAATTTTTTATTTCAATCTGCTAGAATCTGCCAAATCTGCGTGGAAAAATCATTTTAATCCTTTTAATCTGTGGCAAAAAACCTAGAAACATTCATGAAAAAACTTTACTTCTTACTCTTTTTCTGCTCCATTCTACTGCATTCTCAAGAACGTTATTTTCTAAATTCAGACACAAGACTTTTTACTTCTCCTAATGCATCTGCTGATTTTTTAGGCTATTTTAAATATGGTGCCGAAGTTCGCTTGCTATCTGAAAATCAGAA
This sequence comes from Flavobacterium sp. TR2, assembly GCF_025252405.1. Classification (NCBI taxonomy): domain Bacteria; kingdom Pseudomonadati; phylum Bacteroidota; class Flavobacteriia; order Flavobacteriales; family Flavobacteriaceae; genus Flavobacterium; species Flavobacterium sp. TR2. The sequence continues at coordinate 4,641,902 of NZ_CP104307.1, forward strand.
TGGCTGGTACAGAATACAGGCTGATAATTTTAACGAAGGATATATTCAAGAAAAATACATTGCCAAAAGCCTGAATGCAAAAGATGTAAAAGTTAAAGATCCTAAAAACCCTATTCTTGAAGGTGGCGATGCTTATTATGGTGGCAATCATCTTTTTGTTCTTGCTGCTGGGCTGAAAGCAAGAGCTTTGCCTGATAAAACTTCAAAAATTAGAGAAATTCTATTTACAGGAGACCCTGTCCCAGTAAATTATCTCCCAATAAATCCTGACGAATGGGTAAATATCAACGGAAGCTTTAATGAAGAGTATTCTAAATTTACGCTTAGAAAATTTCTTGGCCCGAGACCAAACTTTGATTCATTATTAAAAGATTTCGACAAACTGGATGCAAGCGCGCTTAATGATCGCAAAACTGTTAGCGAAAGAATTGTGGAACTGGCTTGGAACAGCGATTATGCTAAACTAATTCCAGCCTATCAGCGATATTACGAAGTCATAAAACAGCTCAACGATCCTAAATTGCTTTCTGAAACTGAACTGAATATGACTTTAGCCAAAGGTTTAGCCAATCATAAACTGTCGGAACAGATTATTGCATTCAGTCAAAAATCTCATTATTCTCTAAAAGGCTTTAAAACAAAATCGGTCACCATTTCCCAAACCGACTTGATTAAAACAATGGGAAATCCAACCAAAAAAGCTCGCATTTCAGATGAATGCGGCATTTATTTAAGCGATTTATTTTATTACTATCCAGATTTGGAAGTTTCTGTGGATGAAAAACAGAATCAGGGAGAAATCATCAAAGTCTTCATCAACGAAAACAATAAATTCATTATAAATTCCAGCGCTATTTTAGACCATACGCTGTCTGAAAAAGCTTTCATTGAAAAATATGGAACGTATATTGAAGCTTCACTAAAATCGCCTCATTTTTACAGTATCATAATGGAAGACAGTCAATTCCGATTAGAATTTAAAGACGGAAAACTATTTTCTGTCGAAATATTCTATTATTGCTGATACCCATTCTACAATTATTCAATACTTTTACAATATCAAAAAAACAATAAAATGTCAGTAGCAAAAAAAGATTATAAAAGAATCACAACAAAGTCATTAATTGAAATGAAAAGCAATGGAGAAAAAATCTCTATGCTGACTGCGTATGATTATACAATGGCTAAAATTGTTGATACTGCTGGTGTCGATGTAATTTTAGTTGGCGATTCGGCATCAAATGTAATGGCTGGTCACGAAACAACGCTGCCAATTACTTTAGATCAGATGATTTATCACGCTTCTTCTGTAGTTCGTGCTGTAGAAAGAGGTTTGGTTGTAGTTGACTTGCCTTTTGGAAGTTATCAATCAGATTCAAAAGAAGCTTTACGTTCTTCTATCAGAATCATGAAAGAAAGCGGTGCACACGCTGTAAAACTTGAAGGCGGAAAAGAAATTAAAGAGTCTATCAAAAAAATATTAAACGCCGGAATTCCTGTTATGGGGCATTTGGGCCTAACTCCTCAATCAATCTATAAATTCGGTACTTATACTGTTCGCGCCAAAGAGGAAGAGGAAGCGGAAAAATTAATTGAAGATGCTCAAATGCTTGAAAAAGTAGGCTGTTTTGCAGTTGTTTTGGAAAAAATTCCTGCAGCACTTGCTAAAAAAGTGGCAGAAAGCATTTCTATTCCTGTCATCGGAATTGGCGCTGGTGGCGGTGTTGACGGTCAGGTTTTAGTAATCCACGATATGCTGGGAATGAACAATGAATTCAGTCCGCGTTTCTTACGCCGCTACTTAAATCTTTACGAAGAAATGACAAAAGCAATCGGACAATATGCTGCAGATGTCAAGTCTAGCGATTTTCCAAATGCTAGTGAACAGTACTAAAATCAGACTGGCTTAGATTTTAGACATACTTAGACTTCTTAGAAATTACACTTAAATTTTGTTTAATTGCGTAAATTTTAAGAAGTCTAATTTTTGAAATCTTGAGCTATTTCTGAAAACTATCAACAATTTAAGCCATGCATCAATTTAAAGAGCTCTTGATTTGGAAGAAAAGCAGATCATTTTGTTCTAAAATTTATTCTATAACAGCCACATTTCCTAGCGAAGAAAAATTCGGAATAATTAATCAATTAAGAAGAGCGGCAGTATCAATTCCTTCAAATATTGCAGAGGGTTCTTCAAGAAATTCAAACAAAGATTTTGCTCGATTTTTAGAAATTGCTATTGAGTCAGCATATGAAGTTGAAACACAGCTATTAATTTCTTCTGATTTAGGGTTTATAAACGAAGAAAGTACAATTGAATTAATTAATCTATTGGAAGAAATCACTAAAATGACATCCCGATTTAGAGCGACATTATTGTAAAAAATCAGTCAAAATCTAAGAAGTCTAAGCAAGTCTAAAATCTAAGCAAGTCTAATATGAAAATCCTTTCCAACAAAAACAATCTGCAAATTCTTCATGAAGACAATCACATCATTGTGGTCAATAAGCGTGTAGGCGATATTGTGCAGGGAGATAAAACTGGCGACAAACCTCTTTCTGATGTTGTGAGAGAATACATCAAAGAAAAGTACAACAAACCTGGTGATGTTTTCTTAGGTGTTATTCATCGTTTGGACCGGCCTACAACTGGAATCGTAGTTTTTGCCCGAACAAGCAAAGCTTTATCGCGAATGAATGAACTGTTTAGCAATCGCGAAACTAAAAAGACATATTGGGCTGTTGTCAAAAACAAACCAAAGGAAGCAAAATCGAAACTGGTTCATTATTTAAAACGAAACGAAAAAAACAATACTTCAAAAGCGCATTTAAAAGAAGTTCCCGACAGCAAATTAGCAAGTTTAGATTATGCCATAATTAAAGAACTTCAAAATTATACGGCATTGGAAATCAATTTACATACTGGGCGGCATCATCAGATTCGTGCCCAGTTAAGTGCAATTGGTTCACCGATAAAAGGAGACTTAAAATATGGCGCAGACAGAAGCAATCCAGATGGAGGAATTCATCTTCATGCCAGAAAACTAACTTTTGTACATCCTGTTTCTAAAGAAAACATTACCATTATTGCTCCTACTCCAGATGATCCGATTTGGAATGCTGTATGATTTTTATGATTTAATTGTTAAATTTTTAAATTTTATCAATTAACTTGCATAGGGAAAATTCAAGCTAACCAGAAAATGGATTATAAAAGCAATATCAGATATCGAAAGGAAACTCTAAAAAAGTTATTGTATAATATTCAGAAAAGTGAAGATTTAATCGTAAAAGCTTTATACGATGACTTTAAAAAACCTGAGTTCGAGGCTGTTTTGACCGAAACCAATTACGTCATTTCAGAACTTAAAGATGTTATAAAAAACATGAATAAATGGGCAAAACCTAAACGCGTTTTTCCATCACTGCTTAACTTTCCTTCTAGCGACTACCTTTATAAAGAACCTTATGGCGATGTACTGATTATTGCTCCTTGGAATTATCCTTTTCAGCTTGCTTTATGCCCTCTTGTTGCCGCAGTTGCTGCAGGAAACAGGGTTGTCTTAAAACCATCTGAACTTACGCCTCATACCTCTGCAATAATTGCGAAGATCATAGAAAAAACATTTCATGTCAATCATGTCGAAGTGTATGAAGGCGGTGTCGAAGTTTCGAATAAATTGCTGGCACAGCGTTGGGACTACATCTTTTTTACCGGAAGCGTTGCAGTCGGTAAAATTGTTGCAAAAGCGGCCGCAGAACATTTAACTCCGGTCACACTCGAATTAGGCGGAAAAAACCCTTGCATTATTGATGAAACTGCCAACTTAAAACTAGCGGCAAAACGAATTGTCTGGGGAAAATTCATTAATGCTGGCCAAACTTGCATTGCCCCCGATTATATTCTGATCCAGAAAAACATGAAGGTCAATTTCATTTCTTATTTAATTGAAGAAATCATTAAAGCTTACGGAAAGAAAATTGATAAATCACCTGATTTTGCAAGAATTATAAATACAAAAAACTGGTATCGCTTAACCAATATGATTCATGACGAACATATTTTGTTTGGAGGAGAAAGCGATGCCAACAAACTTTATATTGCACCAACCCTTCTCGAAGAGCCAGATTTGGATAGCCCGGTTATGAAAGAAGAAATCTTTGGCCCTATTCTGCCGATTCTTATTTACGAAAATGAAAATGACATCGAAAAGATCGTCAGCCGATATGAGAAACCTCTTTCATTTTATATTTTTAGCGAAAATAATGCATTCGCGAAGAAATTAATTTCGAAATACTCCTTTGGAGGCGGATGCATAAACGATACGGTTATTCATTTTTCTAATAAAAGGCTTCCCTTTGGCGGCGTCGGACATAGCGGAATCGGGGCTTATCACGGCAAACGCAGTTTCGATACATTTTCCCATCATAAAGCGATTGTAAAAAAAGGAAATTGGCTTGATCTGCCTATGCGATATGCTCCATATAAAGACAAATTGGCCTCCATAAAACGAATTTTAGACTGGTTATAAATCAGTTAAAAACATTTCGGAATGTTTTGTAGATTTTTATATGGTATTGATTAAAAATATTATATTTACGTCAAGATACTTTTAATTATTACAAGTCTATAAAACAATTTTACATAAAATGAAATCTACACTTAACCAAATTGAGGACATAAAAAAAAATGGCTATTCCCTTGATTTTGCTACAGTTTTTAATCACGCTTTCGAAAACTACAAAAAAATAGCACTGTACTCGGGGCTTATCATCTTAGTTTTTTCGATTATTGCCGCAGTTGCTTTTATGGGCATAGTGATTGCCTATTTTGGAGCCGAAGCCATGACAAGAGATTTCATTCAAAATTTCGAAAACCAGCAATTTACAGCTGTACAGCTTGTAGTTCAAACCGTTGCGGTTTCTTTAATTGCCGGAATAACAGCTCCTTTTGGCGCGGGTTTTCTTAAAATGGCAGATTCAGCAGATAAAGATGTCGAATTTAATGTTTCAACCATCTTCACCTATTACAAAGCTCCTTACTTTGGACAAATTTTCGCAGCGGCTTTTATCCCTGCTTTGCTAGGAACAGCTCTTGCCACTCTAATCGAAAGTTCAGGCGTTCTTTTTGTTGGCAACATCATTTCGCTAACGGTTTCTTACTTCATGTACTTAACAATTCCATTAATTGTTTTCGGAAATCTTGGAGCAATCGATGCAATCAAATCTAGCATTACTATCGTTACAAAAAATCCGCTTAATATATTTGCTTTTTTCATCATCGGCTTTCTTGGCTCAATGGTTGGTTTGATCGGCTGTTGTGTCGGAATCATTTTTACCGTTGTTTTCAACAGCTCTATGATTTATGCAACTTATTTCGCAATTTTTGGAACAGAATCTGAAGAGGAAGATTCAATTGATTCAATTGGAAAATACGATGTAGATTAAAATCGAAATTTCTTAATTACAGAGAACCTAACCACTTCTTTTAAGAATTTTCAAAACGCTATTTACTAAACCAACATACCCCAAATTCTATGGCCGCAAACTGTAGTTTTTTCAATTCGGTGATCTCAGGAATTTCCGCTGTCGGGAGTGCCTTCGAATCAATTATGACCGGATGGTATGTGTTTAATTCTGACATCATTTACTACAGCAATCACAAACTTGTTGTTTTAGGTTTGTCGCTCATTGCGTTTCTTGCACTCTTGATCTACCAATTTTTTAGAATTAAAGCTAAAATTGGATATTTCATCGAAAAAAAGAAAGAGCAAGATACCATCAGTAAAGAATATCAGCTTTACATTTTATTTTTTGGCATTGCTGTAATTGTCATCGAAATCATCAATGAAATTTTCAAGATCAGGCCCAAAAGTCTATTGCTTGTAAATGTTCTAATTGGTGTTTTTGTCCTTGGCATTTACATGGTAACAGATAAAATCAAATGGATGAGAGATCAAATCCAGCAAATTTTTATTTCCTGTTTTTTCATCTACATCGGTTACGTTGCTTACAATATTGTCACTTTAAGAAATGATGTTGTACCGATTATTGTTTTCCTCATTTCTTTTTTCTTTTCCTATAATATCCTTAAACCCATAAAAATTTACTGGCTTTTTGTTGGCTTAACCTTTACCTTTCTAATTGCCACATTAGCGCTTCATCTGATTCCAATAAAATCATCTATTTTACTGCTTAACTTCTGCATTCTGATTTTTATCATAAACCAAGTAAAATATGCTGTTTTATTAAACAATCGGGACAACTTTAGGTTTGCAAACGAAATCGTGCATAAAGGAAATTCGCTCACGATAGCATCCAATAAAAAAGGAGAAATACTCTTTTGCAGCGAAACCATAACCCCAATTTTAGGATATCTCCCTGAAGAAGTCATTGGATCAAAATTCTGGGAACTAACCGAAGATTCGGAATCTCTAGGAAAATCAAATCCGGCAGAAAATCAAGAAAACAAACTTTACATTAGAAAATTAAAAACCGAAAACGGCGAATACAAGTACATTCAGTGGAAAGATAAAAAATTTTCAGACGATCTAATTATCAGTATCGGGCAAGATGTCACAGAGCAGATTATCGTTCAGGATCAATATAAAAACCTAATCCAGACTGCGACTGACATCATTTTTGAAATTGACGCCGAAGGTTACTTTACTTTTATGAATGATTTTGGCTTTTCTATTCTTGGCTACGCTGAAAATGAAATCATTAAGAAACATTATTCCAATTTTATTCATGAAAGCTACATCACTAGTGCTGTAGATTTTTACGAAAATTTAGAACTCAATGAAAATAATTACCCAATTATTGAAATTCCGATCCTGAAGAAAAATGGCGAAGAAATATGGATGTCGCAAAAGATCATTGTCCGTAAAAATGATTTAGGACTTACGACTGGTTTTTCTGGAATTGCACGAGATGTTACCGAAAAAAAGAACATCGAAAATGAGAAAAAACGACGTCTTAAAAAAATTGAAGCCTATAACAATTCAACAAAAAAACTATCAACCACAGACTTTAGCAAATATGACGATTTAAATACAGTCATAGATCTAATATTAAAAGAAGCCTCATTGATAAGTCAAGTAAATCGTGTAAGTTTCTGGAAATATGACAATGATTTAATTACCTGTAAAAACCTTTTCAGTCTTGACAATCAGAGTTTAACTGATAAAAATATTTTAAACAAAGAATCCTATCCCATTTATTTTGAAACATTAAACAATAAGGCGATTATTAATGCACCAGATGTATTCAACAAACTGGAAACATCTGAGTTTCAAAAACTTTACTTTACAAAAAACAATATTAAATCCATGCTTGATGTGCCTATTTTTTTAACAGGGCAACTGGCCGGTGTAGCTTGTTTTGAAAGTACAGAACACAAAAGAGAATGGGATAATGAAGACATTAATTATGCGAGAACAATTTCAGATGTGATTTCGCTTGCCATTTCTTCCCAAATGCGTTTAGAAGCAGAAAGAAAATTAGAACTTAAAAGCCAGCTTTTGTCTGCACTTTCTTTATGCACCGAAAAATTTCTGCTTAGCAAAACTACGCATCAAATGTTTGAAGAAACGTATAATATTATTGGAAAAGCGGCCAAAGTAGATCATATGTACTACTACGAAAAAGACGCGATTTACAATACTGTCAGCCAAAAATACAAGTGGTCTCGCGACGGTGTTACGCATCAAATTACGCCATTGCGCACTATGACCGAACAAAATCTGCAAGAAATCTATGATGCGGCATTGCAGAGAAAAATCTTAAACACATTAACTCGAAATCTTCATGACGGTTATTTCAAAAAACTTCTAATCGATAATGAAATTCAATCCATCCTAATTTTACCGCTTTACATTAATGATATTTTTACCGGTTTTATTGGTTTTGATGATTGCACTACCGAAAGAGAATGGTCTGAAGATGAAATCAATATCTTTCAGGTACTGGCAAATAATATTTCGTCTGCATTAGAAAGAAACCGAAACGAAACGAAGATTATTGAAAGTGAAGAAAAATTTAAATTGATTGCCAACAATATTCCCGGCACAGTTTATTTATCCAAATTTGATGCTTTTTCGACCAAAATATTCTTAAACGACGAAGTTTTAAATCTTACGGGATATTCAAAATCTGAATTCATCGAAAATAATCTGTCTTTTCTATCGTTAATTCATCCAGAAGACAAAGAAGAAGTAATTAACAATCAAATCGATAATCTCCAAAACGGAATGCCTCTGCATAATGTGTATCGCATTAAGCGCAAAACTGGCGAGTATATTTGGATAGAAGAATTTGGAGACGTAATTAAGCGAGATGATGAAATTGAATTTGTTGGCGGAATTTATTTTGACATTACAAGCAAAAAAGAAATCGAAGACGCCATAAAAGCCAAACAGCTGGCAGAAGCCGCAAGCAAATCAAAATCTGACTTTTTAGCCAATATGTCGCACGAAATCAGAACTCCTCTAAACGGAATTATTGGTTTTACACACTTATTAATGAAAACAGATTTGGAGGAAATTCAAGAGAAATATATGACCACAATTAACCAATCGGCACATTCTCTTCTTGAAATTATTAATGATATTTTAGATTTCTCAAAAATTGAAGCTGGAAAATTGGAGCTGTTTATTGATCTGTATGATATTAAAAAAATCTTAGGGCAGGTTTTTGACTTGATTGTTTATGAATCCAACAAAAAGAATCTCGAACTTGAATTGAATATTGATCCAGATGTTCCAAAATATATCTGGACAGATATTGTCCGCATCAAACAGATTTTAATCAATCTGCTTTCAAATGCTGTAAAATTTACAACCGAAGGTTCTATCAAATTAAATGTTTCGGTTTTAGAAAAAAAATCAAACAATACTACTATTCGTTTTGCTGTAGTCGATACTGGGATTGGTATTCTGGAAAAAAATCAAAAGAAAATTTTCAAAGCATTTTTACAAGAAGATAGTTCTACTACAAGAAAATTTGGAGGAACAGGATTAGGCTTAACCATATCCAATCAGCTGTTGGCTTTAATGGAAAGCCGTTTACAGCTGGAAAGCAAAATTGATGAGGGAAGCACTTTTTTCTTTGATTTGAATCTAAAAACAAGCAACCAAAGCATTAATGACAAATACAACGCCGAACTCAAAAGTTTAAACATTGATTTAGATGCCAGCGAAATAGAAGCAAATGGCAGCAATATTACTTTTCTAATTGTTGAAGACAACAAAGTAAATATGCTCCTTCTTAAAACCATTATAAAAAACCTTTACAACAACGCTTATATCTACGAATGCGAAAATGGATACGAAGCCATTCAACAGTTTGAACAAATTAATCCAACTATCATCTTTATGGATATCCAGATGCCGATTATGAATGGTTACGAAACTGCAAAAGCCATTAGGAACACTAAAAAAGGCCGTGATGTCCCGATAATCGCTGTTACCGCTGGTGCCGAAAAAGAAGAACGCAACAAATGTCTTTCTGCCGGAATGGATGATTACATCTCTAAACCTATTATGAAAGGAACTGTAGAAGAGGCTTTAATCAAATGGTTGGGATAAAATTGATTTTAAGTTCCAAACCGCTAACAGCTACTAAAAACCGTAGCATCAACTGAGATTAAAAACCTAATTTTTTTCAAAACATAAAGCTTTAATTTTAAAAATTTATCATAAAAAATCTATAAATTCGTACAACGTTTTAAATAACAAGTTAAAAAACAATTCAATATGAAATGGCAAGGCAGAAGACAAAGTGATAATGTCGAAGACAGAAGATCAATTTCTGGCGGTGGTAAAGCAATAATTGGCGGTGGCGTTATCGGAATCATTGTTTTGCTGCTTAATGTTTTTGGCGGTGAAACTGGCCAGCAGATAGCTCCAATTTTAGAACAAATGCAAGGCGGAGGCCAGCAGACAGAAGCTACAGCCCCATTAAGCAAAGAGGATGAAGAATTAGGGAATTTTGTAAGAGTTGCTCTAGCTGATAATGAAGATATTTGGACTAAAATTTTTGCCGAACACGGCATGACTTACGAAACCCCAAAATTAGTTCTTTTTAAAGGCGCTGTACAAACAGCTTGTGGCGGTGCGTCATCTGCTTCAGGTCCTTTTTATTGTCCTGGAGACCGTAAAGTTTACATGGATTTAGGTTTCTTTGAAGAATTAAAAAGCAAATTTGGCGCAAAAGGAGGCGATTTTGCCATTGCGTACGTTATTGCGCATGAGGTTGGCCATCACATTCAAACTTTAATGGGAACATCTTCTAAAATGCGTCAGATGCAACAAGGAAAAAGCGAAGCAGAAGCCAATAAATTATCGGTAGCATTAGAATTGCAAGCCGATTTTTATGCTGGAGTTTGGGCGCACTACAATCAAGCCAATCTAGATACTGGCGATATTGAAGAAGCTTTAAGTGCCGCAAATGCTGTTGGAGACGATGCCATTCAGAGTAAAATGCAAGGACACGTAGTTCCAGATTCTTTTACCCACGGAACGTCAGAGCAAAGAATGTATTGGTTTAAAAAAGGCTTCAAAACTGGAGACATTACACAAGGCACTACATTTGAAGAAATTCGATAATACATAAACCAAATATAATAACCACCAGAAAAGCACAACTTAAGCAGTTGTGCTTTTTTTTATATTTCTAATATTTTAATTTTTAAATTCTAATCTGTAATACGATTAGGAATGAGCAATCTCATTTCTAACAAATATTGGTTAATATAAAACATAACCAACGCTTTCATTCGCTGGAACGCAATGTCACCGCAACGCGCATTCGTATCGTCCACGATGTTGAAACCGCGGGCTAGGTTTGAAATATATTCGTTTTATTTTCAGAGGACATAACCAACGTTTTCACTCGCTGGAACGCAATGTCACCGCAACGCGCATTCGTATCGTCCACGAGATTGAAACCGCGGGCTATGTTTGAAATTATCGTAAAAAATAAAATATAGGATTTCCAAACGTCCATTTTTTAGACTCAAGAAGTTAGAGCGCAATCTAAAATGAACTTATATAACTTATATAGTTAAAAAGAAAATTAAACGCACAAAAAAAGCCTTGAATTTCTTCAAGGCTTTAAATCTGGGTGGCTGACCGGGTTCGAACCGGCGACCCGCGGCACCACAAACCGCTACTCTAACCAGCTGAGCTACAACCACCATTTTTCTGCTTAGCGAGTGCAAATATAGAACAAAGGTTGAGTTCTACAAAGAAAAAAATGAAAAAATTTTCAAAAAATTAAATCAAATTTCCTAAGCTATTGACAGCCAAACATCTTTCAACTGTAAAACCTTCTGCAAAATCTTTCCCAACTAGTCTTCCTAGGTCCTTTGCACGATAATTTAAGCTTTCAAAAAAGTTTTTACTCGTAATTGGCGTTGCAGGTTCATTTGAATTCGGATCGTAAAATTGCGTTTTATACGCCATTATCGCTTCTACTTTCTTTTCTTCAAATCCTGTGATGTCTACAACGAAATCTGGGGTTATATTTTTCCATTGAATATAATGGTAAACTATTTTTGGCCTCCAAGCTTCTTGTTTCACTCCGTCTATTGAAGTTTCTATTTTCATTAATCCAGACAAAAAGCAAGAATCAGAAACGAGCTTACTCCCTTTTCCGTGATCAATATGACGATCGTCAACGGCATTGCACAAGACAATCTCTGGTTTATACTTACGAATCATTTTTATGACTTCTAATTGATGTTTTTCGTCATTAACGAAAAATCCATCGCGCATACGCAAATTTTCACGTACTAAAACCCCTAAAATTTCTGCAGCATCTTTTGCTTCTTGATCTCTAATTTCTGCAGTTCCGCGCGTTCCCAATTCGCCTCGGGTTAAATCTACAATGCCTACTTTTTTTCCAAGGGAAACTTCCTTTAAAATGGTTCCGGCACAACCTAATTCTACATCATCTGGATGCGCACCGAATGCTAATATGTCTAATTTCATTTTTTTGTTTTTGTTTGTTTTGTTTCAGGTTTCAAGTTTCTCCCGAAGCTTCGGGATCAGGTTTCAAGTTTTGCTCGTTCTGTCAGGCTGAGCGAAGTCGAAGCCCTTTGAGCCCTTCGACTTCGCTCAGGGTGACACACTGCTGAAAACTCATAACTCATAACTCATAACTCATAATTCATAACTTCTAACTCATAATTCTCAAGACTCTTTTCATTGTCATCGATTTGTTGACGCTTTCTTCCCATTCTTTTTCGGGAATACTTTCTTTAGTAATACCGCAGCCCATATACAGAATCGCTTTATCGTCCTGAATCTGCATACATCGTAAATTTACAAATAAATCAGAACTCGAATTATTTCCTGCAAAAGTGCTGTTTAATTCGCCTAGAAAACCGGTATAGAAAGTTCTTTCATAATTTTCATATTCCAAAATAAAGGCTTTCGATTTCTTTTTAGGAAGTCCGCAAACGGCAGGTGTCGGATGCAAAGTGTCAATTACTTCTTCTAAAGTTGAATTATCTTTTAAAACACCTGAAATATCGGTTTTAATATGCCAAATCGATCCCGCTTTTAAACTGTAAGGTTCAGAAACTACTACCGAAGCAGTAAACTCTCGAAGTCTCTTTACAATAAAATCAGTCACAAATTGCTGTTCGTCTTTTTCTTTTTGCTGCCAGACAATTTCTGTTTCCTTATTATCTTTCTGCGTCCCTGCCAAAGCCATAGTTTCAAAAACACTATCATTCGCTTTTAACAACTTTTCGGGCGTCGCTCCCATCCAAAGTCCGACTTTTGGGTGAAAAAAGCAATAACAAAAAGTTGCAGGATACAATTGAACCAAGTGCTGGAAAGTTTCGATAAAATCAAACTCAGCCAACGGAACTTCTTCGCTTCGTGACAAAACCACCTTTTTAAATTCTTCATTTTTGATGGCTTGAATTCCCTGTGCAACCAAATATTCATATTGAAATTTAGCTTCAACGTCAAAATTCAAATCATCAATTTCTATTGGTTCAAATGAAGTCAGTTCTTTTTCGGCAGTAATAATTTCAGATTCATTTTCAGGAATCAAGATCAATTGTTTTTCATCAAAAGAAGCAAAAACAAATCCTTTTTCACTGTAATCTGAAACAGTATTCAGAAGATTATTTTGCTGTAAAATTCCAACATAGTTTGTTGCATTGGGTTTGGAATAAAGTACAAAAGGCAAATTTTGTTCTTTATGGTTTTTAATTTTTAAGAAAAATGCATTCATAATTTACTCACTTTTCTTTCTATCCAAAACCATATTCGTCAGTTTACAAAGCGAAACCAAATTTCCTTCCTCATCGGTAATTTTAATTTCCCAAAGATGAAGACTTCTTCCTTTGTGGATAATTCTGGCTGTTCCGAAAACATAGCCTTCACGAATGCTTTTTAGATGATTTGCCGAGATTTCGATGCCTCTTACCTCCTGCTCTTTCGGATTGATAAAAAAGAAAGAAGCCGCACTTCCAACACTTTCTGCCAAAGCTACAGAGGCGCCTCCATGAAGCAATCCCATTGGCTGGTGAACGCTTGGATTTACAGGCATTTTTGCAGTTAAAAAATCTTCTCCGGCGTCGATATATTCAATTTTCAGCGTTTCCATTAATGTGTTTTTAGAAAACTCATTACATCGCGCTAAAATCTGCTCTTTTGTATAATTCATTAAAATAAACTTTAAAAAACGTAAAATTAAAGAAAGATAAGACACAAATCGTAAAATCAATCCCGAAATTTCGGGACTAAAATTAGAATTCAATTATGAACTAATCAGTTTTTTGCTATTTTTACAAAAACAATCAAAAATCAATCTTTGGCTCATTTTTTTTGCCACTGATTACACAGATTAAAGGGATTTTAAAATACTTTGTGTTGATTTTTTCCGCCACGAATTCACGAATTTTTCTAATTTAAAAAATAAACAATTCGTGAATTCGTGGCGAAAAAAAATCTTTTTAATCCTTTTAATCTGTGGCAAAAAAAAGAAAAATAACAATGCGTCAATATTTTACAATCTTCATTCTGGGTTTAATTCTAATTTTTAGTTCCTGCCGAACTGACTTTGATACCGTTGCCAGTAATGGAAATTTAAAGTTTTCAAAAGACACCGTTTATTTGGATACTGTTTTTAAAAACATTGGCTCAAGCACTTACCAATTAAAAGTGTACAACCAGAGTAAAAATGATATTTCGATTCCAATTGTCCAATTTAAAAAGGGCCTGAATTCTAAGTACAGAATGACCGTTGACGGAATGAGCGGCAACAACGGAAAGATTTTTAAAGATGTTACGCTTTTAGCAAAAGACAGTTTATACATTTTTATAGAAACCACCGCAGACATTACAGATGCCAATCCAACAGATTTTTTATATACCGACGAAATCCAATTTGACAGCGGAGCCAATCTTCAGGAAGTGGCTTTGGTGACTTTGATTCAAGATGCTATTTTTTTATATCCAAACCAGAATCCTGATGGGACTAAGGAAAAAATAAAAATCGACGGCAAAGATGTTGACGGATTTTATTTAAGCGAAAATGATCCAACAAACGGAAACGAACTTATTTTTACAAACGACAAGCCTTACGTTATTTACGGCTACGCAGGAATTCCCGAAAACAAAACCGTAACTTTTGAAGCTGGCGCAAGAGTTCATTTTCATGCCAATTCAGGATTATATGTTGGTAAAAATGCTTCGCTTAAAATTAATGGCACCGCTTCTTCAACTGAAAAATTAGAAAACGAAGTCATTTTTGAAGGCGATCGTTTAGAATCGCTTTATTCTGATATTCCTGGACAGTGGAAATCGGTTATTTTTGAAAAAGGAAGCGCCAATCATTCCATTAATCATCTAACTTTAAAGAATGCGACTGTCGGCTTAGATTTTAGAAGTCCGTTAAATGCTATTGAAATCAAAAATTCGCAGATTTACAATTGCGCCGAGTACGGAATTTTAGCCCAAAATACTCAGATTATTGGAGAAAATCTAGTGATTAATTATGCTGGATTAGCGAGTTTGTCCTGCGTTTACGGCGGAAATTACAAATTCACACATTGCACTTTCAACAACAGCTGGCCGACTCCTTCACAATTTGCAGTCCATTTAAGCAATTCTTTGGCAGGAGCAACTCCAGAAACCAATCCGTTGACACAGGCTACTTTTAACAACTGCATTATCTACGGCTCAAGCACAAACGAATTTAATTTGAGTAAGAATATCAATGCGCCTTTTGTCTATCAGTTAAATAACTGTCTTTTAAAATTCAGCAGTTCAACAACAAATCCTGATTACCAATTCAAAACAGATGCTGAACATTATAACAACATCATTCTGAATGAAAATCCGAAGTTTTATAATGTTTCGCAGAACAAATTCAATATCGATAAAACTTCTTCTGCTTTCGCGAAAGGAAATCAGGTCTACATAATCCAGACTGATATTTTAGGAATTACCAGAACTTCTCCACCCGATTTGGGCGCTTATCAGAGTAAAGACTTTCCAAAATAAAGCCATATTTTTTTTTCACCATATAAGTGATATAAGAAAATTTGAGTTTTTTTGATCTCACAAAGTATATCTGTCGAGACGCACTGCAGTGCGTCTACGCAAAGAAAATCCACAATTCATTAGACGCACAGCAGTGCGTCTCGACGAAATAATTGGGCTAAAAATTCAATCTTTACTAGACTTCTTAAGGAGATTAACTTTAGTAAAAAAAAAATCTTAGTGACTTAGCGCCTTAGCGGCAAACAAAACGATAGTAAGAAAATATATCTAAAATTAAACATCACTTAACGCATTGCTTTCATAAAAGTAGTAGATTTGCTACAATAAGATTTTAAAAAACTAACAATCAAGTTTTTAAAATTATTTTCTCAACCAAATCTTAAAAACTATTACTTATGAAAAAAAACTACTTTTTACTGTTATTATTTCTTACTACACTTGGTTTTGCCCAAATTCCTTCTGGATATTACAGCACTGCAACTGGAACGGGCTATACTTTAAAAACTCAATTGTACAACATTATCAAAGGACATACTGATAACGGTTACGCTGGATTGTATACCACTTATCAAACTTCTGATGTTGATAATTTTTATGAAAATGACGGAACTGTTTTAGATATGTATTCTGAAAATCCTTCTGGAACAGACCCTTACAATTACAGCACAGGAAGCACTCAACGATGCGGCAATTATGCTGCAGAAGGCGACTGCTACAATAGAGAGCATATTATTCCGCAATCTGTTTTTAACGAGCAGTCGCCAATGGTTGCTGATGCACATTTTATTACACCAACTGACGGAAAAGTAAACGGAATGCGTTCCAATTATCCGCATGGAAATGTAAGTTCTGCAACATACACATCGCAAAACGGAAGCAAATTAGGATCAAGCGCAGTTTCTGGATATTCAGGAACCGTTTTTGAACCAATAAATGATTTTAAAGGAGATATCGCGAGAATGTATTTCTATTTTGCGACACGATATGAAAATACAGTTGCAGGTTATTCTTATGCCATGTTTAATGGCACAAGCAACCAAGTTTTTACAACCGCTTTCTTGAATGTGCTTTTGGCTTGGCACGCGCAAGATCCTGTAAGCGCAAGAGAAATTGCCAGAAACAATGCCGTTTATGCAAGACAAAACAATCGAAATCCGTTTATTGACCATCCTGAATATGTAAATCAAATTTGGGGAGGAACACCTTCTGGAGATACTCAAGCACCGACTGCTCCGACGAGTTTGGCTTCGACATCAAAAACTGCTACTTCAATTACGCTTTCGTGGACAGCTTCAACAGATAATGTAGCCGTTACAGGTTATGAAATTTATGCAAATAGTGCTTTAAAAACAACGGTTTCCGGCACAACCGCAACAATTACAGGCTTAACAGCTTCAACAGCTTATTCAATTTATGTAAAAGCAAAAGATGCCGCTGGAAATTCTTCCGCATTAAGCAACACTATTTCAGTCACTACTGACAGCAACGGAACAGGAACAGCAACCGATCTTCTTTTCTCTGAATATATTGAAGGTTCTGGAAACAACAAAGCTCTAGAAATTGCAAACAACACTGGAGCTTCTGTTAATTTATCTGCGTATACAATCAAAAAACAAACAAATGGCGCAGGTTCTTGGAGCACAGGTTTAGCATTGACTGGCAATTTGGCAACAGGAAGCAAATTTGTAATTGTAAACAGTTCTATGTCATCAAGCTGTTTTTCCACAAGCGCTGCCAATATTTCGACAGCCGCAACCGAACTAACTTTTAACGGAAATGATGCTGTAGGCTTATTCAAAAATGGTGTTTTAATTGATATTATTGGTACTTTCAATGGCGGAACAGCCAATTTTGCGATAGATGTTACTTTAAGAAGAAAATCGACTGTGACTTCTCCAAGCACGACATTCAATTTAAGCGCACAATGGGATTCGTATTCACAAGACACTTGCAACAATTTAGCCAGCAAAATGGTTCAGGCTCCTGAAATCGAAGAAGAAATTGCTGCAGATGAAATTTCAATTTATCCAAATCCTTCGAATGGAAATTTCGATATTAACCCAGGCAATACAGATGATCCTTATTCAGTTGAAATTTTCTCATTCTCCGGCCAGAAAGTTTTTGAAAAACAAAACACCACTTCTCCAGAAGTTTCTGTGCATAATCTTTCAACAGGAATCTATATTATAAAAATTACAAAGGGAAACAAAACAGCTTTTAAAAAGGTCATTATTAATTAAAAATTAGATTTTTCATCAACTAAAAAAGCGGCGAATTGCCGCTTTTTTCATAACTCATGAAAGATTTTTCTTTTAAAATCCTTTTTTAATCTATTTCAGCTTTTCGTAAATTTTGCAAATCAGTCCAAGTATCAGCATAAAAATTATGCTGTTTCATTTTTGCTTTTTTCCTTTCTAAAAGTTTAATATTACAGAACATATCAAAAAAGAAAATTTAATAAAACATTAAATTTCACGAAAGACCGAAACCACTTGATATTGCGTCTTTTTGGTAGAAAAAATGCAAGAAAAAAGCAATTTCATTTTTTTTGAAAAGAGATGGTTTTCAAATTTGCGCTTACTATTTATTTACATTAAATTTGCAGCTCAATACAACAAACTACACAAATGATCCATTTCTTTGAAAACCAAAGCAAAACTGTTTTTGCCGTACAAACGCAAAACGAAATTTCAGCTCAAGACATTTCAAAATTAAACTGGCTTTTTGCCGACGCAAGTAAGATCGAAAAATCTGCATTGACAGGTTTTTTTGTTGGTCCTCGCGCTACCATGATTACGCCCTGGAGTACAAATGCTGTAGAAATTACTCAAAACATGGGAATTTCTGGCATCATTAGAATCGAAGAATTTCATCCTGCAACGGAAGATTTTACTGATTTTGATCCAATGCTTTCACAAAAATTCAACGAATTAGATCAGGAAATCTTCACTATCAACATTCAGCCGGAACCAATCTTGGAGATTGATGATATTGCAGCTTACAACAAAGTTGAAGGTTTAGCTTTAAGCGAAGAAGAAGTTGATTACTTAAACAATCTTTCGACTAAATTAGGAAGAAAACTAACTGATTCTGAGATTTTTGCTTTCTCGCAAGCAAACTCAGAGCACTGCCGTCACAAAATCTTCAACGGAACATTTGTGATCGACGGAGAAGAAAAAGAAACTTCTCTTTTCAAATTAATCAAAAAAACATCTCAGGAAAATCCTAACGATATTGTTTCTGCTTACAAAGACAACGTTGCTTTTGTAAAAGGACCAAAAGTGCAGCAATTTGCACCAAAATCGGCCGATAAACCTGATTTTTACGAAATAAAAGAATTTGATTCGGTTATCTCTTTAAAAGCCGAAACACACAATTTCCCAACAACAGTTGAGCCTTTCAACGGAGCTGCAACAGGATCAGGAGGAGAAATTCGTGACCGTCTTGCAGGTGGACAAGGTTCTTTGCCATTAGCAGGAACTGCAGTTTACATGACTTCTTACTCTCGTTTGAAATCATCTGATACTCAGGATGACAGAAAATGGGAAAACGCGGTTGAAGAAAGAAAATGGTTGTATCAAACACCAATGGATATTTTGATCAAAGCTTCAAACGGAGCTTCTGATTTCGGAAATAAATTTGGTCAGCCGTTGATTACAGGTTCTATTTTAACTTTCGAGCACGAAGAAAACGAGCGTAAAATTGGTTACGATAAAGTAATCATGCAGGCTGGTGGAATTGGTTACGGAAAATTAGATCAATCAATTAAAAAGAAACCACAAGAAGGCGATAAAATCGTTATTCTTGGAGGAGAAAATTATAGAATCGGAATGGGTGGTGCTGCGGTTTCGTCTGCAGATACAGGTGCTTTTGGTTCAGGAATCGAATTAAATGCCATTCAGCGTTCAAATCCAGAAATGCAAAAACGTGCTGCAAACGCGATTCGTGGTTTGGTAGAAAGCGACAATAACCCAATTGTTTCTATTCACGATCACGGTGCGGGTGGACACTTAAACTGCCTTTCGGAATTGGTTGAAGAAACTGGAGGTTTGATCGACTTGGACAAATTGCCAGTTGGAGACCCAACGCTTTCAGCAAAAGAAATTATCGGTAACGAATCTCAGGAAAGAATGGGATTGGTTATTGGTCAAAAAGATATCGATACTTTGCAAAGAATTGCTGACAGAGAGCGTTCGCCAATGTATCAGGTTGGAGATGTAACGGGAGATCACCGTTTTACTTTCCAATCACAATCAAATGGTTCAAAACCGATGGATTATGCTTTAGAAGATTTCTTCGGAAGTTCTCCAAAAACGGTTATGACTGACAATTCAGTAGATAGAAAATATGCTGATGTTGCTTACAATTCAGCTGACTTTGAAAGCTACTTAAAAGACGTTTTACGTTTAGAGGCAGTTGCTTCAAAAGACTGGTTGACTAATAAAGTGGATCGTTGCGTTGGAGGAAAAGTAGCTAAGCAGCAAAATGCAGGTCCGTTACAATTGCCATTGAATAATGTTGGAGTTATGGCTCTGGATTATTTAGGTAAAGAAGGAATCGCAACTTCTATCGGGCACGCTCCTATCGCGGCTTTGATCGACCCTGTTGCGGGATCTAGAAATGCAATTGCAGAATCATTATCAAACATTATCTGGGCGCCAATTAAAGACCAATTAAAAGGAATTTCATTGTCTGCAAACTGGATGTGGGCTTGTAAAAACGAAGGTGAAGACGCTCGTTTGTACGCAGCTGTTGAAGGCTGTTCTGAATTTGCAATTGAATTGGGAATCAACATTCCGACAGGAAAAGATTCACTTTCGATGAAACAAAAATATCCAAACGATGAAGTAATCGCACCAGGAACGGTTATTATTTCAGCTGCTGGAAACTGTACTGATATTAGAAAAGTAGTAGAACCTGTTTTACAGAGAAACGGAGATTCTATTTATTATATCAATTTGTCTCAGGATGATTTCAAACTTGGAGGTTCATCTTTTGCACAAATTAGAAATACAATTGGAAACGAAACTTCTACTATTAAAGACGCTTCTTTCTTCAAAAATGCATTTAATACAGTTCAGGATTTAATTGTTGACAACCAAATTTTAGCAGGTCACGATATCGGAAGCGGTGGTTTAATCACAACTTTATTAGAAATGTGTTTTGCTGATGTGAATCTTGGAGCTAAAATTGATTTCAGCGCTTTCGCGGAAAAAGACCTATTGAAAATCCTTTTCGCAGAAAACATCGGAATCGTCTTCCAGGCAAAATCTGATGCGGCTGTTGAGGCTAAATTAAAAGCGAATAACATCGAGTTCTTCAAATTAGGTTCAGTTCAAAGTACAGCAAGTTTGGAATTTGGAATTTATAATTTGGACATTGCGAAGTATAGAGACGTTTGGTTCGAAACTTCTTATTTATTAGATCAAAAACAATCTAAAAACGGAAGAGCTCAGGCACGTTTTGAAAACTACAAAAATCAGGTTTTAAATTATACTTTCCCTGTACACTTTACAGGAAAAAAACCAGAAATTGACAATTCTAAACCAAGACCTAAGGCGGCTATTATTCGTGAAAAAGGAAGTAATTCTGAGCGTGAAATGGCAAATGCAATGTATCTAGCAGGATTCGATGTAAAAGACGTTCACATGACGGATTTAATTTCTGGTCGTGAAACTCTTGAAGATATTCAGTTCATTGGAGCGGTTGGAGGATTCTCTAACTCTGACGTTTTAGGTTCTGCTAAAGGTTGGGCCGGAGCCTTCTTATACAACGAAAAGGCAAAAACTGCTTTAGATAATTTCTTCAAAAGAGAAGATACTTTATCTGTTGGAATCTGTAACGGATGCCAGCTGTTTATGGAATTGGAAGTGATTAATCCTGAGCATGAAGTTCACGGAAAAATGCTTCATAACGAAAGCCAGAAACACGAAAGCATCTTTACTTCTGTAACAGTTCAGGAAAACAATTCTGTGATGTTATCAACTTTGGCAGGAAGCACTTTGGGAGTTTGGGTTTCTCACGGAGAAGGTAAATTCAAATTGCCTTACTCAGAAGACCAATACAACATTGTTTCTAAATATGCTTACGAAGGTTACCCTGCAAACCCTAACGGTTCTGATTACAACACTGCTATGATGTGCGATAAAACCGGAAGACATTTGGTTATGATGCCTCACATTGAACGTTCAACTTTCCAATGGAACTGGGCTCATTATCCAAAAGACAGAAATGACGAGGTTACGCCTTGGCACGAAGCTTTTGTCAATGCCAGAAAATGGATTGAGAAAAACTAAGAAATATATTTTTACTAAAAGCGCCCGAATTTATCGGGCGTTTTTTTATAGCCGCGAATTCACGAATTATTACTTATAAAAATTCTTGAATTTGTGGCTATTAAATATATCTCAAAACAAATTCTTCATTATAAAAAAACGCTTCGACGCTATCCCTAAGTCGAAGCATTTTTTTTAGCCTCTAAAGGAAGAAGCGATGCCAGTTACCACATTTGAAGCTCCAAAAGCAAACAGCCCTGAAGCAACAGCATTCTGACCAGCAAAAAATTGATTTTCGGCAATGGCGTTGCTAAAGAACAATCCGCCTGCAGCTCCCGCTATAAGTCCTATTCCAATTAATGCAATAGTCCACCAAGGTTCTGGATCTGGCGGTGGCGGCGGATTTTTCCAAAAACGTCTCCACCAGCCTGGGTATTTGGTTCCGCACCAGCCCATTGCTAAAAATAAAGCAGTTTCCATAGTTTCATGATTTAATTTTGCGCCTACTCTTTTGCTTTTCGGCTTTCGCATTTCGGTAAAGTAAAATTAGGACAAGGCCAATTGCATATCACAAGGCAAACCACTGTTTTTCAAAGGGGAAAAAGACCCTTTTTTTCTTCATTAACCATACTCTAATTAACATATAAGAATAGCTTAATGATATCTTAAGGCGCATTTTAAAGCTTCTTTTCATTCGATAAATATCTTTGCCAAATGAAAAATATGATACAAAAAACATACCTTCCGATTCTTTTAGTGATTATAAGCCAATTTTCCTTTGCACAAAAAACTTCTTCTTTGCGCGGAACAGTCACAGACGGAAAATCACCCATAGAATTTGTCGATGTCGTTCTAAAAAATGTAAGCGATTCAACAAAAATTGCCAATTATACTGTTACTGATGTTTCAGGAAATTTCTCATTAGACAATCTGACTTCTGGAGATTATTTGCTTCAATTTAAGCTAATAGGCTTTAAAACGAATACTAAAAAAATTACTTATACAGGCTCCTCAATTTCACTTGGCACAATTGCTTTGCAAGAAGATGCAAAACAGCTAAATACAGTAGTTGTAAATTCACAGAAAAAACAGATTCAGAAAACAAACGAAGGTTTTATTTTTAATGCCGTTTCGAATATCTCGCAAACAGGCGGAACTGCTACAGATATGCTTAAGAGCATTCCAACTGTTGCTGTTGATGCTGAAGGCGGCATTACTTTAAGAGGAAAATCGCCTATGATTTTGATCAATGGAAAAAATTCTGCCATTACCAACATGGATCAAATTGCCGCGAGCAGTATCGAAAGCATCGAAGTGATCAGTAATCCCACGGCTAAATATGATGCAAATGCCGAAAGCGGAATCATCAATATAAAGCTCAAAAAAAACAACCTAAGCGGTACAAATGGTGCGGTAGCTTTAGGCGCAGGTTTTGGAGCAAAAGGAAGAGTTAATAGTTCTGTTCTTTTTAACCATAAAACTGAAAAATGGAATTTTGGTTTAGGATATGATAATCGTTTTGCAGGAAGAACGAAAAAAATAAATGCCGATCGAACAAATTATTATATTGATGATGAGCATTATATTTATCAAAACAGAAGCGACCAGCGAACTGAAGGCCTGCAGAATTTGAAGTTAAACATTGATTTTTCTCCAAATGACAAAAACAGCTTTTCTTTTGAAGCATTGGGAAATATTGAAACTCAAGACAATGACGAGACTTTATATACGCAGGTGAATACAAATACAAACGCATTTTTCTCAAACAACAGAAGACATTCTTTAGAACTGGAACGTTCAAAAGTTGGCGAGCTTGCTTTTACTTATGATCGAAAATTTTCTGATGAGCGAAAAAGTTTAAATGCTTCAATTACTTCTTCGTTCGGAAAACACAGAGAAAATACCGATATTGACACGTACAATTACGATGAATACCAGCAGCAGATTGGCGATGCGCAATTACAGCGAACGCACAATTATGAAAATCAGAATATTTCTAATGCAATTGTGAATTATGCTTTTCCAATTTCAGAAAAATCGATTATAGAAACGGGCTACAAAGGGACTTTTAGATTTTTCAATTCAGATTTTGAAAGTGCTGATATGGTTAATGGAGAATACGTTGTAAATCCGTTAGCGAGCAATACTTTCAAATTTAACGAACAGATAAATGCTGTCTACGGTCTGATGAACTCCTATATTGGCGAAAGCGAAAATCCAAAATGGAAATACAATTTGGGTCTGCGTGCAGAAAATGTTTCCAATACAGGAGCAACGCAAAATAATAGCGATCGATTCAGCAATAATTATCTGAAACTATTTCCATCGGCTTCTTTACAGCTGAATTTAGAATCAGATGAGTTTATCAAATTAGGTTACAGCAAACGAATTAATCGTCCTGATCTTGATGATTTGAACCCTTTCATTGATATTACAGATGCACTGAATCCGCATGGAGGAAATCCGTACTTAAAACCGGAGATCATTCATATTGCTGAAATGAGCTATAATAAAAACTGGAAAAATTATTCTTTTTCGACCAATGCTTTTTACAGAAATGCAACCGACGCTATTAGACAATATGCCCAGCTTTTGGACAATGGCGTAGTGTTACTTCAGCCTCAAAACATTGGAAGCACTGTTACATATGGTTTAGAAACCATTTTCAGCCTTAAGCCAATTGGATTTTATGATGCAAATATTAGTTTGACCGCTTTTCAGCAAAACATCAATGCAGACAATTTACCGCAAGCGCAAGATATTGTCAGCAGTGCTTTCAGCTGGTACGGAAAAATAATCAACAACTTTGTTCCTTGGAAGGGAGGAAAACTTCAACTAATCGGAAATTACAATTCTGCCGTTGCAACTCCGCAAGGAAAAAGAATTCCAATTTATAATGTGGATATGGGATTTCAGCAGAAATTAGGAAAAGGAAATGCAAGATTAGGTTTGGTTGTCACCGATATGTTCAACACTTTAGAAAGCGGTTACAAAAACAATACCCTTTTGTTTAGCAATCACCGCACCAACAAGTCAGACACACGTGCTCTGATGGTTACTTTTGCCTATACTTTCAGATCTGATTTTAAAGAAAAATTACTCGAAAATCAGTTTTCTACGGAATAAAAATTGGTCAAAAATAAATAATATGTAAAAATTTCATTCTTGTATTTTTAAGCTATAATTCTATTAAAAAATTGAATTATATTCGCCGAAAGAAATCAGCCCGACAGATTTTTTCAGCCCAAAAACACTTAAACCTACATAGAATGAAATTTTTAAAATTGCTTTTCATTTGCAGCTTATTCTTTGCTGTTACCACATCACATTCACAAGTTCACGTAGACCAAATCATTCACAATTCTAAGGAGCGTTATATCACGACAACAATCGGTTATCCGGTTCCAGGAACTTATGCCCCGTTAAACCAAAAACAGCCTATTACCGTTCTAAATCCAGACGGAACAGGTTTTATTCAAGCTGAAGATTTAAGCAAGCAAAAAATAAATTGGGGAATAGAATGCTCAGAAGAAGGAGTTCCTGTATTCAAAGAAGGATTCAATAGTGCCTCTTACACTTTCTGGTACAGACCAAATGACAGCGAAGAATGGTACTATTCTCAATTTTCTATTCATTTTGCCAAGAAAAAAATGTTTTTAATGGGAGAAAGAGTAAAAGAATACGTAGATTACAATGTTCAGTAGCCTATAAAAATTTGCCCTCTCATTAAATTTTTCTTCATTTTTGATAAAATTTCCTATCAAAAAGAAAACGTTTTCGTTGATTTTTAATAGTCTCTATAAATTTTCCCATTAAATTTTATAAAACTGAAAATCATACCCAATTTTTATTTAATTTGCAATAAAATTCAATATATTAAACATGGTTTCAATCACACGCCTTTTTGATTTTCCCTATTATCAACAAGAAACTTACAACCTTCCAGTTGCTCTTGCAACCAAAAAAAATGGAGTCTGGGAAAAAACATCTAGCGAGGAATATATTGCAAAAGCAAATGCTATTTCGAGAGCATTATTGCGTATGGGCGTTCAGAAAGATGATAAAATTGCTTTAATTAGTTCAAATAACCGTACCGAGTGGAATGTAATGGATATTGGTATTTTGCAGACCGGTGCGCAGAATGTTCCTATTTATCCAACAATTGCTGAGGAAGATTACGAATATATTTTAAATCACAGCGGCAGTATTTATTGCTTTGTTTCTGATGAAGAAGTTTTACAGAAAGTAAATGCAATTAAAGCCAATGTGCCTTCGCTAAAAGAAGTTTATTCTTTTAATGAAATTTCAGGATGCAAACACTGGTCAGATTTATTGGTTTTAGGCGAGGACAACAGCAATCAAAGTGAAGTTGAAGCTCGAAAAGACAGCATCAAAACAGACGATTTAGCTACCATTATTTATACTTCTGGAACAACAGGAAGACCAAAAGGCGTTATGCTTTCGCACAAAAATATTGTGTCAAATGTTTTAGACAGCTCTCCAAGAATTCCGTTTGATCCAGGAAAAAGCACTGCTTTAAGTTTCTTGCCAATCTGCCACATTTTTGAAAGAATGATTTTGTACATCTATCAATATTATGGCGTATCGGTTTATTTTGGAGAATCTATAGACAAAATCAGCGATAACTTAAAAGAAGTCCGTCCAACTGTAATTACGGCTGTACCAAGACTTTTAGAAAAAGTTTACGATAAAATTTATGCTAAAGGAGCTGAATTGACAGGCATCAAGAAAAAACTGTTTTTCTGGGCCATCGATTTAGGTTTAAAATATGAACCATACGGAGCAAATGGCGCTTGGTATGAGTTTCAGCTAAAAATCGCACGTAAACTTATTTTCAGTAAATGGAAAGAAGGTTTGGGCGGAAATTTAGATTTAATGGTTTCTGGAAGCGCGGCTTTACAGCCACGTCTTACGAGAGTTTTTGCTGCTGCAGAAATTCCAGTTATGGAAGGTTACGGTCTAACGGAAACTTCTCCGGTAATTGCTGTAAACGATCAGAGAAACAAAGGATTCAAAATTGGAACCGTTGGAAAACCAATTCGCAATGTAGAAGTTAAAATTGCCGAAGACGGAGAAATTTTATTAAAAGGTCCAAACGTAATGTTAGGCTATTATAAAGATCCTGAAAAAACTGCAGAAGCCGTAATAGATGGCTATTTCCATACGGGAGACATTGGAGAAATTGACAGTGAAGGTTTCTTAAAGATTACAGACCGTAAAAAAGAAATGTTCAAAACTTCTGGAGGTAAATATATCGCTCCGCAAATGATCGAAAATGCCATGAAACAATCTCGTTT
Source organism: Flavobacterium sp. TR2 (assembly GCF_025252405.1). NCBI lineage: Bacteria > Pseudomonadati > Bacteroidota > Flavobacteriia > Flavobacteriales > Flavobacteriaceae > Flavobacterium > Flavobacterium sp. TR2. The sequence goes on from NZ_CP104307.1 coordinate 4,669,022, forward strand.
TATCGAGCAGATTATGGTTATTGGCGAAGGCGAAAAAATGCCTGGCGCTTTTATTCAGCCAAATTTTGAATTTGTAAAAGAATGGGCAAAAATCCACAAAATTACCTTAGGAGCTTCTGATGCCGAAATTAGTGCAAATCCAGATGTAATTAAACGCATCGATGAAGAAGTGGAAGGCATCAATAAAAAATTTGGACACTGGGAACAAGTGAAAAGATTTGAACTTACTCCAGACGTTTGGTCAATTGATGGCGGACAGCTTACTCCTACTTTAAAATTAAAACGTAAAATTATTAAAGAGATTTACAAAGATCTATACGTTAAAATCTACGGAAACAATTAATAAATCAGAATAATATAACCAAAACGAAAAGGCTGTCCCATTTGAGACAGCCTTTTTTAATGCGTCAAAAACAGGTATTTATACTTTGAATATCGATCCGTAAATACAGTATTTTAGCTTTATCTTCTACAACTGTAAAGCTATGCCTTGGAACACTCTTGAACATTTATGGAAACGTACTGTTGATCCTGAAAATACCAATCTTGACCAGACGAACTGGAACAACGAAATCAGAACCTTGTATCAGCTGGGCATTGGCATGGAAGATGCTTTACTATTTTTGTATTCGAAAAAACCAGATTTTGAATCTTTTAAAACATGGATCGGCGACCGAAAACGAGATGTTTTTTCTGAGGTCGAAGATTTAGCAGAAAATGTGCTATCAGAAGAAGATCTGGAATTCTGGAACCTTAATGGCTATATAGTGGTTAAAAATGCAATCTCAGCAGAAGACTGCGAAAATACTCAAAAAGCTATTTGGGAATATTTGAAAATGGATCCTAATGAAAAGGAAAGCTGGTACAAAAGACATGAAGATCAAAAAGGGCTAATGCTTAACTTTTCTGATCATGAAACTTTAAACAGGAACCGTTTTTCTCCAAGGATAAAAAAAACGTACGAGCAGCTTTATAATACCACAAAAATCTACAAAACGATAGATAAGGTAAGTTTTAATCCGCCTGAAACGGAGAGTTTCAAATTTCTGGGAAGTCCGCTTCATTAGGATATGAGTTTAAAAAGGCCCTTTGCCTTTAGACTTCAGGGGTTGCTTTATTTAACCGATTGCGGACCAAATGATGGCGCTTTTCATTGTGTTCCTGGTTTTCATAACCAAATCGATCAGTGGCTTGATGCGCTTCAGCCTCTTGAAAATCCGAGAGAAAAAGCATTGCAGACATTACAGCCCAAACCAATTGAGGGGCAGGCAGGAGATTTTATCATTTGGAATCAAACGCTTCCGCATTGTGCTGCTCCAAACAAAGGAGAAAAACCGCGAATGGTTCAATATCTCACGTATCTTCCAGATGATTACAATGCAGCTGGAGAGTGAATTTGAACCATTCTGGGTATTTATGTAAAAAACTTTGCGTCTTTGCGCCTTGCGAGATTTTTTAATCGCAAAGGGCGCTAAGATTTGCGCAAAGCAACGCTAAGATTAGTTTCACGCAGATTGGGCAGATTGAGCAGATTTTTTAATAATCTTTTTTAATTCTTTATCTCTGACCGCCTTGCGAGATTTTTTAACCGCAAAGGGCGCTAAGATTTGCGCAAAGCAACGCTAAGATTAGTTTCACGCAGATTGGGCAGATTGAGCAGATTTTTTAATAATCTTTTTTAATTCTTTATCTCTGACCGCCTTGCGAAATTTTCTAACTGCAAAGGGCGCTAAGATTTGGGCAAAGCAACGCTAAGATTAGTTTCACGCAGATTTATCTGCGGATAAAAAACTTAGCGTCTTTGTGCCTTTGTGGCAAAACCCTAGAAAAACATACTTTTAAAATCTAGAAAGAAACTTCTTTTCTTAGACTTTTTCTCATGCTTCTCTTTTTTTGCAGCACTCTTTTTTTCAAGAACAGCTTTAGCTTTCTCTATCCGCTTAACTGGTTTTGTCCCTTCAGTTTTAGAATTTTCGTAAAACTTTTTGAAAGGACGAGGCTCAAAATCAACCAAAATTGCAGCCATGTTTATAGCGTCAATGTTTGATGGATCTGTTTCTCCCTTTAAGAAGGTTTCGATAGGTCTAAACTTATCTTTTTTCTCCTTAAACTTATTCTTTTTGCTGTGATCGAAATCTAAGCCCAATAGGTTGCTGAAAACATTCAAGTCATCCTTTGTTGGGCTATTTTCGAAAATTAGCCAGCACAAATCACGAAGTTTTCCACGAGAAGGCTTGTACAAGTAATCAAAGTATTTGCCTTCTTTTTCTATTTCGTATTTTTTTCTAATTGCTTTTTTGTATTTATCTAGTGTATTGTTTTGCATGGTATTTTTTGGTTTTTGCAATTCTTGGGAATCTCAGGAAATCGAAGGTTTTCTGGGAAATCCAATATCACAAAAGTTTAAAAGCACCCTTGCTTTACCAGAGAAATATCTCTAAATGATATATATGGTTTCCCTAAAATTGACCCTTTCTTTCCACAGGTTAATCAGTTCCAAATCTTTCTTTTTAATTGAGGCAAATGACGGTTCACTTCCTTCCAGTTTATCTGTTTGACCACTATGGCCCGACGTAAATCCTATTTCTTGATTCATCCTTAAATTTTTATTGTTAAACTTTTTTCTGCCGCTAAGGCGCTAAGAGTCTAAGTTTTATTTTTTGTTTTCTTAAAAACCTTTGCGCCTTTGTGCCTTTGCGACTAACAAATAAGCACAAAAAAAGCACCCTATTAAGGTGCTTCTATAACAAATACGATATCACTATCCTATTGCCTATATTGATGCACCGATATGAAAAAGCATTCACGATCCGAAGTCGCGGCTACTAGTCCTGGGTTGTGTATGTATAATTTAAAACTCATTTTATTTATTTTTTATAATTGTTGTTGTTGTTGTTGTTGTTTTCTGAAACGCTTTGTTTCAAATTTGTTCGGCAAAGATATGATGGAAAAATTCATATTTCCAAATGTTTACAAATAATAATTTTATGATTATCAATTAGTTAACAGCAAAATAAAAGCAAAGAAATTCCTGTCCGCATACTTGTGCAGATTCATCTTTTTATCAAATGACTGTTACTCATCAGATTACTTTTCAAGACTATATTTCCCTATTTTGATTAATCATTAAACATTTTGGCTAATTATTTTTTCAGTTTTTTTAGTTATGGTTTGTTTTCTATCATTTTAAACATCTTTTTTATCACACTGAGCGATCCCGAGGCTTCGAGAAAATTACTTTTTAGTAACATATCGAAATGCCTAAAAACAAAAAAAGCGTCCCAAAATGAGGACGCTTTTCTATTCTATGATGAGTTTGACTCTAAGTTCTACCTTATAATTTCATAAAAATATATATGCATCCTGATCTTTCAGCTGAAGAATCTCCGGCTAAAGGTTCAAAAAATGGGCTTGTTAAAAGTTTCATATATATTTTTCTAATTATTAATTACAGGTACAAATATACTATATTTTAGAATAATTTAACAAAATACACTTAAAATATATTTTTTACAACAAAAAAAAACAGCTGGTCGAATCTTCTATTGAATTTGTTTTTAAATCGATAAAGAACTTTGTCAAAGTTTTAAACTTTGACAAAGTAACAAACTTTACAGGTTTAATCCACTATTTAATTAAGCGTACGTTTTATCAATCTGCCTTAAAATAGTAGGATCTTGAATTTCATTGTCTTTGGCAAATAGCAATACTTTAGACATTACCTCAGCCGATTTCGGGTCATCATCAGCAAATGGCAAGAATAAACGCCCTCTATGCTGCGAATGAATTGGCAGTACTGATAAATATTTGCCTGGAACCTGATGCACCACTGCACTTCCTAAATGCACGCTGTATTCTGCCATTTGTCCTTTTATAATGGCATGGTTTCCTGTAATTTCAACATTCTTAATTTTGAACAGACGGAGTGTTTCTCTTAGCAATACCGCTCTCATTTCGATAGAAGAATGGCTCGCTTCTGGATCAACTCCACCCACGTGGGCAACGCTTACCACCAAATCAATGTCACGCATTACTTCTGAGAAAATCCTCGGATTAATATCTTCAAAAGCTACATTTTTATAATCTTTTAGCGAATGGAATTCAATCGTTTCTAAAGTCGGACTTTCTACATCTGCTGGAGAGAACCAGTCTGCCAATGCGTACATTTTGACCTGATAGCCTTCTTTATGAAAAACTTTCTGCAAACCTTCTTCATAATCTACTTTCCAACCTCTTCCTTTCAGCAATGCCAAAGTTTGGTTTGGCTGCACTTGATGTCCTGCGTAACGTCTTGAAATTGATTTTTCTTTCAATTCGTCTGGCGTTGGAACATATAGCTCTCTAAAGATTTGTTTAAACGGCTGCTGCAATTTATTGTCAAAACAATATTTCTGAAAATCTGTCCAAACCTTATTTTTATGCAAATCAAAACAGTGTGCAATTCTAAAAGTTTGGTTTTCGTTTAATGGAATCATTTCTCCCAAAGCCGTTACCAGATTTCCATCTACATAAAAACCAACTTGTTCTTCGTTTGAAATAAAAACCAGTTTTTCTAAATGTTTCGAAATAATTGGATGCTCAAAAAGGTTTTGCATTTCTGCGAATAAAAACTCGTCTCCGCGAATCATACTTTCTTCTAGGCCTTTTCTCGAACGCGTCCACTGCTCTCGCATGGTTTTGCGATAATTGGTCAATTCCAGTACTCCTTTATCTTTTTTGTATTTTGGCGGAATCGATTTTAATTCTTTATCTCCTTTCAAAGTAACCAAATCAGCTTTTCCTTCTTTACTGATAACAAGACTTATAGTTACATCATCTAATTTTAGCTCCGTTTCTTTAGATAAAATATTCTGAATTTGTTTGGTTTCCATCGCCCAAGTCAAGCGAACGGGATCTGGATAACCTGCATTTCGAGCTAAGTTTTCTAATGCTACGCGAATTGCCAAAGCTTCGCTAGCCTGTTTCATCGAACCAAATTCTTTGCTTTCTTTTTTAAACTGCTGCAAATATTCGTAACGCGCCAAAATATCTTTTTCTGGACTTGCTTTGCTTAAGGGCACTAAACCGTAAACGCGCAAATAGTCTTGATCGCGTTTGTCTTTTACTTTTGCAGTTACTTCCCTGATTTTCAAATCGCCCATAATCGTATCTGCGTACAAGCGCGCACGGCGGTGTCCGTTTCCGTCTGTTACGTATTTAGCCGATTCGTAGAGCATTTCCCATTTGGCTTTGCCCAATTTTTTATAAGCCGATACAAACCAGTCTTTGTCAACCGCTCCATCTTTAAAATCCTGCAAATCGATAGACGAGAATTTTGCCATTTCGCTTTCCAACTCCGAATTTACGGCGCTGTATGTTGCGGTTTTAGTATGCGCATGAAACCACCAGATTCCTTCATCAAGACCTTTCCAGTCTAAATAATTACTGATTAGCTTTTGCCATTGCGGAGCATAAATTGCAGTCTGAATTAATCTTTCTTCTGAAATTTTAGCCTTTTTAACGGCCTCATTAAAGATTTTCTGCGTATCTGAAGCTAAAGGGTAACATCTTTTCAGCAAATAGCTAAACAGTTTTTGTTTCGTCAATTCGGTATAGCTCCACGAATAAATGTAGCCTTTGTACAAACTTGCTTTTCCAAGCGCCGTAAGCATCTCGACTAAACGATTAACGCCATAAATTTTCTGGAAACTCTGAACCAAAGGCGTAACCGAAGTATTTGAATCACCTCTTTTGACCTCAATATCCAAAAATGTTTCTCTGATTTTATCAATCATCGGCACTAGAAACGGAAATCTAACCAATAATTCTTCGCTTCCAAAATGTCTGTAATGCCTGCTTCCGCCCGTTAAAACCGAAATTCTCTCAGGTTCCAAAATGCCTTCATACAATTCGCCTTCAGTAATTAATTTTTGTTCAAAAGCGGTGCAGTACAAATGAATTGGCGGTCTGCAGTACGAAATATTTCTTTCCAATCCGTTAAGTTGTCGCCATCTGTACAGATTCCACATCTTATTTTCCTGATCTGCCGTTAAATCGCCTAAACTGATTTTATTCAGATAAACATCAAAAAAACCTTGATTCTGCCAGCCGTTTCCGCTATCCGAATTATAATAGTATTGATCTTTTCCCGGTTTGAATTCAAACTCCAAGATCGATTCTGGAAGATCGGCATACAAAGCTGCGCAGGCATCAATTAAGAAATCTGTTTTTTCTTTAAAGACATATTTCAGCTGTAAAGCATTCAAAATATTCAGGATTGCATTGTCCCAATCGTAACCTCTTTTGTTTGGATGCGGCAATAATTCTTTATAGTAAAAAACGTGTTTTTCAAGGAAATCACGCCAGATTTTTCGATCGCAATTGCTTACGAGCGTCAATAAAAACAAATCTCTTTCTTGTAATCCAGAATCTTGAAACCAGCCCGACCAGACCTCATACAAAGGATAATTTGTCGCTGCAGCTTCCTGGTCTTTTTCGTCTTTCAGCTTTTTAAATTGTCTAAAAGTATTTCCGAGCAGTACAGTCTCTTTACTGTTATCGTAGTTTTCAATTTCGTATTCAAAATTTCGATTGTCTTCAAACAATTTATAGAGTTTCGAAATCTCGGTTTTAATATGCGACATTGATTTTGAAAAACCATATTGCTGTTCTTTCACCGTTTTTGAATACAAAGAATCCGAAGCAGGTTTTGGAAGCTCATAAGCCGATATAAAGTTTGGCGTAAAAAATCCGTAACCGTTTTCGGCGCTTAGAATATTTTTATTTTGCGATGGTTCTAACTGCTCTATAAATTTGGTTTCTTTTTCGGTGATTTTTGGTCTCGCCGAATATGCTTTTACCCAGTCATTTACTTTATCAGCCAATTTATTGTTTTTCTGCAGTTGCAGCATAATGTCCAAAGCCGACATACGCTGTTCCAGATCGCCTTTTTCTAGAATAGCTTCTACAAAAGAAGTGATTTGAGGCTCTTCCTGTTTCAGTAAAATTGCCGTTAGGTTTTTCTTTAAATTGGAATTTTTACGTTTGTACAATTCCTGAAAAGTAGTCAATTCATCAGACGTCAGCGTGAGATTGTTCAATGTGCAAATTGCCGAAGCGACAAGCGATTCTCCCCTATCTTTCAGGATTCTTAAAGCAAAACTTCGCTGAAAATCGGTTGGAGCTTTTTTCTCCCTTCCGCTATTGCTTTGAAAATTGTAAAACGAATAACAGTAATAACCGCCCAAAATCTGGCGCGTAAGTTTTTCTCTCAAATTGATGGCGAAACTTTCGAACTGGCTTAAAATAAGTTCTAATCTATCGTTATGATCACCAATTAAATTAATAGCCGACGAATACAAAGTATCTTTTTCGAACTTCGCATTCAGCCACGAAAATACTTTTCCTTCAAACGCTTTTTCTTTTACCGTTATGCTTTGCGCAAGATTATACACTTTATTGAAAAAGTCTGGATAATCGGCATTGTCGATATAATATTTCGATTTGATATTGGCATCCAAAAGCGCGTTCAATCTCGGAGCGGCAAATGCCAAAACCTGAAGATTTTCGTCTTCTAAAGCTTTAAAGTAAAGCGGCATTTCGATATACGGATCGTGCGTTTCTCCCGCAAATTTCAGCGCTAGACATTTCTTTTCTACCGTACCTTTTTCTAACAACTCATGCAGAAACGGAACTGTTTTTTCGACATCCAAAACGCCCTGAACCCAAAGCGCCATATAGGCTTCATTATTATTTTTGCTGCGAATGCCTGTCGGAATCGTTTCCGGATTTGAAAAATAGCCATAAGCCAACTCGATAATATTGCGAACCGTAGTTTCTTTTTCGGCATCCCAGCCCAAACCTGTCCACGTGTCTATCGCTCGCACAACCGATGAAAAACGGCTCAGTTTATTATCGATAATCACTTTAATCATGTATTGCAAAGCGCCGATACTGGTTTCGTCCAGCGCTTCTAAAACAACCTGACGCAATCCTTCCTGACGCTGAGCAGACAAAAGCAGTTTTTCTACCAGCTCCCAGTTTTCTTTTTTCTCACTGTTTAAAAGTCCTTTGATGATATTTCTTGAAACTTTTCCCTGAGGATCTTTATTGAAAATAATATCTTCAAACAGCTGAAAAAGGCCTTCTTTATTCAAATCAAGCGCTGCAGACCACACCATAAATTGGCTATGCGAGTTCGAAATCTCCGTATCATAACGAATTCGATCTTCTATACTCAAATTATAATAGACCATTTTAGCGTCCTGATAATAGTATTTACTGGCGCCATTCAATAACGAACGCAGAAAATTAACTTGATTTACGAGCAGATAACTCTTGTGATTTGGCGCTCTAAAAGATCGTCTGGAATAACCTGTCTGATACATTTTTTGAGGCAGTCTGTTCCAAGCTTCTTTTACGAAAGCGGCATTTTCTTCTCCAAAAAAGAAAACCAGAAGCTCATAATAGTTTTTGTCTTCCCAGATATTTTCTTTTACCAGCGTTTCAAACTTTTCGGCTTCTTTTGAGCCCAAAGAAATATACGTGCCATAATAGTTGTCCTCAAACTTAACCAGTTCCAGACCAAACTCGGCCACTTCTTTTTTGAGTTTTGTTCCAGAAAATAATTTCGTAACCAGATTGCTGTTTACAATTTCTTCCAGTTCTTTCTTGAACCTCTTAATCGGATTCTCGACTATTTTATTTTTTAAAAGATCTTCTATCGTCATGATTATTTTAGATTTTAGATTGCAGATTTTAGATTACTTCACTTTGTCGTCCTGAGCGAAGTCGAAGGATTTCCCCAAACAGATTTTGGAATTTGGGATTTATTTTTTGGAATTTAATTACCAGTAGCTTCCCGCCAAGAACGTAAGCCTGATAAAAGTGATCGGTTTATTTTGAGATAAATCAATTTCCTCTGTTAGCGTTTCGAGCTGATCGTCGCCGAAGAAAACTGCGTACAGACCGTCTTCGAAAGCTACAATTGCATTTTCCTGCGCTTTGGCCAAATCGACTTTGTTATGGTTGTAAAGTGCGCCAAAACCGACTTTTCCGGTATCGGTTAAAATGGGAAGGTAATTTTCTTTTGGGAGATGGATTTTGTCTTCGTCCTCAAACTCAAAAGAAGAAGAATGAAACAATTGAACTTGATAATCTACAATCGATTCAATGAGTTTTTGTACGGAAATTACTGGATTTTCTATAGCCAGCGCTATATTTTTTTCCTGAAGAAGCGGATGTTTTTTGCCTAATTGCTTGACAGATATGCTTATATTCATTAGTTAGTGGCATTTAATTTGAAGCTGTAAAGTAAGATTTTTAAAGCAATTTTCTCTTAAAATAATATCTTTTTAATGTTAAAAAATCGAGGCGTTAAAACGGCTATTTTATACTAAAAAAATATCCCGATAGCTGATGTTATCGGGATTTGAGTTTTTATTGGGTTATTTTACGATTGCTTACACAAGCCTTATGAATCTGCCTATCTGAAAATGGCGATAAAGTTTCTGCCAAATTACGACTGGTTCTTAAACAGCTTAGTATTTTTTGCCTTAAATTGATATCGTCGCCAAACTCTGTATGCATTAAAAGCTCGAAGATTTCCTGCAAATACAAGGGCTGTTCTTTGTAATCTCCCTCAAACAATTCGTCTGATATTTAGCTACCTTAACTTTCCTCAATTAATAAATAACCTTTTCTCTTTAGATAATCGTTATAAATTTTTTGAATTTTTAATTCTTTTTGAGTTGACAACCATTCTATTGGTTTTTCAATATGTTCCTCAGGTATAATTTTATAAATTTTAATTGCAATTGATCTCGAAATCCCTTTAGAAATTAAAAATAAAACTAAATTATCTCTAGTTCCTAACTCTAACATTGTAGGTAAAGAAAGACTTAATTTATACAACTCTAATTCTTCTTCTGTAAGCATATATTCTAAAATATCCGCCAGAAGCTTTGTATATTTTACTAAAACATAACTTATAATGGATGAATAAATTTTTATTACTTCATTTATTGTTTTATTCACATCTTTTTTATTATCCCTATCAATACTTTTCTTAGTATCTGCATTAAAATTAATCTCCCTAATTATCAACTCTTTAAAACTTTTATTTTCTAACCATAAAGTGGCATAAAATACCATTTGTGGAACCGTTCGGGAAATATCATGCTTAAAATATGCCTCTCTATTAAAATCAAATACTTCATCCAACTTATATAAAATATTCTTCAATTGACCATAAAAATTACTTTCCTCGTGAACCTTTTTCGATAACGTCTCCCTATTCCATTTTGCATTTATATGTTTATGCATATGGAGAACCCAATTTTTTATACCTTCTTCTTTTATTCTTAAATATAGTGCATTTTGAAGTTCAGGATCTATGCTTGGATTAAGCCTTAATACATCACTAGGAAGTTTAATATCTTCTAATTTTTTAGAGAGATTACTTACTATCACTTCTATTGATTCCTTATCAGCATTTTTATCTTTTAAATATTCAACAAGTTTTTCTTCTCCTTTTAGGTACTTTAGTTTCAGAAAAATAACTCCAAATTCTATTTTTTTATTTCCAATATCTAGTGGTTGATTTAAAGCATTAACTAAATCATCAATCGGATAACTTAATATTTTATTAATTGCTGGAATAATTTCTTTATCTGGTTCATTTTCAAAAAAATCTTCAGCCCATTCTTCTTCTTCTTTTTCTAAGCAAATTATTGTTCCTGTAAGTGCATCTCTAATCCTACCAGCCCGACCGACGATGTTTCCAAATTCAAATGGGCTTAATTTCTTTTTATCTTTTCTTGGATATGGAATGAAAATTTTTTCAGCGGGAAGATTAACTCCTTCTACTAATGTTGAAGTACAAATAATATTATCGAGATAGCCATTTGAGAAAAGATATTCTAATTCACCTCTTATAATTTCAGGTAATTTACCATGATGAAAAGCAGATTTAATTTTTAGTATATCTATTAAATTGTATTGATGATGAATCTCCTCTTTTATCAATTCAATCAATTCAAATATTTCTTCACTCAATTCCGGTTTTTCATTCATTTTTTCTATTGCCAAATAATTCGAAAATTGCTCTACAAAATTTGTCTTTGGTAAATAGATTAAATTCTTGCTATTCTTTCCAAATCTCAACAAAACCTTTACAGTAGTTTTTAACTTATTATCCGTTATCTGCTTTCCATAATCAAAATCAATTGGAACCTCAACTTTATTAATTAATTCTTCAAGAAAAAAAATTTTAGCCAAAACGAACTTACTATCTTTTAGTGGTTTTAGACTAATTTTTAATTGAAATACTGGCGAGAATATTGTTTTTAAATTCTCACTAAACTCTTTAAACATTTGTTTTAATAAGAAGTCTGGATTATTCAAAAATGGTCCTGCAGTTACCTTTCTAGATTTTTTCCAAATAGCTTCTATTTCATTGATTAAATGTTCAAAAATAAAACCCCTATTCCCTTCATCTTCTATATTTTGAACTTCGTCTATAAAAATTATATCTGGATAAAAATCATTTTTATAAGAATACTGTATTAATTTTAATGTTCTTTCTGGAGTTAATATAAATATCTCTTTATCTGAAAATTGTTCTTTTAAAGTAAGATCTTCTTTTTCAATGAATGCAGTATTTATGTTTACATCGGAATCTAATATTTTCCTAAAATCTTCTGAAACTTCTGAAATTAAAGCTCTTGTAGGAACAATGTAAACTACAAAAAAAGATTTTCTATTTAAAAATGAATGTCTAACAAAATTTTGAACTATAAACGATTTACCAGCAGAAGTTGGGGCAGATATCGCTACATTTTCATTACTTTTTGTTAATATAGTCCATAAATACTTTTGATAATCTGAACCAATAATTTTTCCTTTCCCACTCTCAATTTCATTTAATGCTATTTTGGATCCCAATTCAAAATCCATTACAGTACCAAAACTATCATCAAAAAATAAATCTCCTGATATTGAATTTATTGTTATAAGCTCTTTAAAAAAACGAGTTGTAATCAAATTACCAGATCTCGATAAAATTATATATGCAACCTTTCTATACTCTTTAGATTCAAATTCTAAAAAAAGAGCAATTCCAAATACTGAACTCAAATATTTGTCACTTTCTTCTGTACTAGTAGCAATTATAGAAGCAAGCCATATCGCCTTGTCTAGATTATTTTCATCTATCAAGTTTTTTTTAGACTCTAAATCTAATTCTGAATAAAATCTATTAGTTATTAAAGAATGTAAAACCTCTCTAAAAACAGGATGCTCTTTTGCTGATTTAATCGTTAAATTAGTCATTCTTTCCTTTCATATTTCTTTCCATTATGAAAAATCTGATAACACATTTCTCTAAAAGAACTAACATCTTTCACTGGCATCATAAAAAATTCAAGCGTGGTATCTAAAACATCAGGTAACGATTTTTTAATATAATTGGCTCTTTTAGATTTAACTGATTTAATTAATTTTAAAACTTCGTTTTCTATTTCTGTTAAGTCCTCGTCAATTATTTTACCAATTTTTTTTTCTTTATACATTAAAAAAGCTGGATAACAAATACTGTATTCCTTAAATTCTTTTTGTTTGACTCTTAAGCTTTGATAAATAAAATCCAAATCACCTCGCTCTAAATTATGTAAATTCCTACTTAAATGTTTTTTTGCCACATCAAGTTCTCTTTCTACTGTTCCAGAATCACTTATAAATCTTCCTAGTGATTCCATTACATCTCCTACGCATAAATTAAAATTATTACGCATCTTAGATTCACCAATTAATAGAGTTGCCTTATCATTAATATTTCCTATAAAAATTCCGTCTGCTCCTTTTACCTGATCATTATTATTATATGTTTGAGAAATTTTATGAACAATCATTGGTGCTTGCAATACAGACTCAACAAATAGATATAGAATTAGTTCTCCATATCGTCCATCAGTTAAAGGGTCAATATCTCCAAAATAGCTTAGAGCTTTCTCAAGGGGACTATATCCATCCTCAATAAGTTCTTTTATTTCTTTTTCATCAAATACATATTTTTCAACTTCACAATACAGGTAATTTATAAAACCTTCTATATTCAGCTCATTATTTTCACATTTTAAACTGTAAAATTTAACTTTTATATCATCTGAAATCACTTCTTCTTCATGTAGAAAAAACCACTTTAAAAAAGTATCTCTATCTACTTTAATAAGCTTTAACCAATCTATTTCTTTAATTCTACTTGCCATTTATAATTTCTTATATTATTTCCACAGTAAATATATAAAGATTTTTACTACATAATTTTACGGTTTTCCATAATCACCACAATTTAGAAAACTTATTGTTTTCTAAATTGTATATAAACAAAAAGCCTTCAAACCAAGTACAAACCCCTGATTTAAAAGCCAACAAATAAATACCTAACAGGTTTTAGAAACCTGTTAGGAAGATAAACCTAAATCCCAAAAAAGCTTTTAGAATTCCTAGTTGTTTCCTCCGCTACTTTAGCCAAAGTAATTCCTTTAAACTGTGCAATTGTTCCGGCAACATACGGTAGAAAAGCAGGTTCGCAACGGCGTTCGTGGTATTTCTTCAAAAGGCTGTTCGGGACATTTTTAGGAAGCATAAACGGCGCATCAGTTTCAATCATCATTCGGTCGAGCGGTACGTACTGAATGACTTCTTTTAAATGGCTGAAACGCTTGGCATCTGAAATCGCTCCCGTAAAACCCAGATAAAATCCGTTATCGAGATAGGTTTTGGCTTCTTGCAAAGTTCCTGTAAAACAATGCACAACGGCTTTGGGCAGTTTCGGCAGATAGTCTTTGGTAATATTCATAAACGAACTAAAAGCGCTTCTTTCGTGCAAAAACAACGGTTTATGTACATCAATCGCCAATTCTAATTGGGCTTTATAACATTCTTCCTGTTTATTTCGGGGCGAAAAGTCACGATCAAAATCGAGTCCGCACTCCCCAACCGAAACGACGTGTTTCTGTTCTAATAATTTCCTAAGTTTCGAAATGCTCTGCGCATCAAAACTCTTCGCATCATGCGGGTGTATTCCCGCCGTAGCGTATAACACGCCCGGATACTGTCTCGCAATCTTCGCAGATTCTTCGCTATTACGTACGCTCGTGCCCGTGAGTATCATCTGCGATACGTCGGCGTCGAGCGCGTCTTGTACGACATCGTCTATGTCGTTTTGGAATTGTTTATTCGTTAAATTAATTCCGATATCTATATATGTCATTTTTTTTAAAAGTTAGTAAGGTTCTGAGAGACTAAGGTTTTTTCTCTCTATTGCCTTAAATTATTTTTTATTTTTTTGCCACTAAGGCGCTAGGACGCTAAGATTTTTGTTTTTAATCTCGCAAAGGCGCAGAGTCGCTAAGTTTTTTTTCACGCAGATTTAAAATGATTTAAGCAGATATGCGCAGATTATTTATAAAAATCTTTTTAAATCCGCTGGAATCTGCAAAATCTGCGTGAAAAATTATTTACAGTCAAAGTAACCACAATATTTGTCATTTCGACGTTAGGAGACCCGAGCGATAGCGAACAGGCGAAACAAATCTCCACAAGTAGCTCCGTAACATTAGTCCAATCTTTGTGGAGTTTCTCGCGGAGATTTCTCCCTTCAGTCGAAATGACATAAAATGAGGAAAAAACCTTTCCGAACCTTGCGTAGATCTTAGCGAACTTTGCGGTTAAAATTGCCACAATGCGTTAGACGCACTGCAGTGCGCCTCTACACTGAAAACTAAAAAACTGATCACTGACCACTAATCCTCCTTGCTTCCATCATCTACCATTCTAACTAGATCTTTAATCTCGCGAAGTCGCTGAGTCGCAAAGTTTTTTTTCACGCAGATTTAAAATGATTTAAGCAGATATGCGCAGATTATTTGTAAAAATCTTTTTAAATCCGCTGGAATCTGCAAAATCTGCATGAAAAATTATTTACAGTCAAAGTAACCACAATATTTGTCATTTCGACGTTAGGAGACTGGGCGATAGCGAACAGGCGAAACAAATCTGCACAAGTAGCTCCGCAACGTGAGTCCAATCTTTGTGGAGTTTCTCGTGGAGATTTCTCCCTTCAGTCGAAATGACATAAAATGAGGAAAAAACCTTTGCGAACCTTGCGTAGATCTTAGCGAACTTTGCGGTTAAAATTGCCACAATGCGTTAGACGCACTGCAGTGCGCCTCTACACTGAACACTAAAAAACTGATCACTGACCACTAATCCTCCTTGCTTCCATCATCTGCCATTCTAACTAGTTTCGGGGTAAATTTGGCAACCACATCTACTAAATCCTGTTGTGCTTCCATAACCTGATTGATATCTTTATACGCCATTGGGGCTTCGTCTAGGCCTGCTCCGATAAGCGTAACGCCATGATCGCTCAGGATCGCTTTCATCTCGGTTTGTGTAATGCTTTTTATGGCTTGGGTTCTGCTCATTTGTCTTCCTGCTCCATGCGAAGCGGAATTTATGGCGTTCTCCTCGCCTTTTCCTCTCACCAAAAATCCCGGTGCGGTCATACTTCCGGGAATGATTCCCATAACGCCTTTTCCGGCTGGAGTTGCTCCTTTTCTATGTACGATCACTTCTTCGCCGTTCCAGATTTCTTTCCAAGCAAAATTATGGTGGTTTTCGACTTTGGCTAAAATCGCCGCACCCAAAGCGCGTTCCATTTTGTTATGGATAATCTCGTGACAAGCAGAAGCGTAATCTCCAGCCAAATTCATCGCCAGCCAATATTCCTGACCCAATTGCGAATTCATATCCAAGTAAGCTAAATTCTTAGCCACTTCTGGAAGTCTGCACTCGTCTTTGGCAATTTTAGTGTAATGTCCGGCAATGGTTGCGCCCATTCCGCGTGAACCAGAATGCGTTAACAAAGCGACGTATTTTCCTTTTGGAATATTCAAAACCGCATCGTCTTGTGCAAATTCCATGATTCCGAATTCTACAAAGTGATTTCCGCCGCCAGAAGAACCTAATTGCGACCAAGCTTTATCTTTCAAGTTCTTCACAAACGGATTCATATTGAAAGTCTCGTTCTCCAAAACCGCGTGATCTGATCTGTACTGGCCGTGAAATCCGTGACCTGCTCCAAAAATGGAATTCGAGATTAATTCTTTTTTGAATTTGGCTTCGTTTTCAAAGTAAAAATCCTCTGGAATATCGTAAACCGACAACGCCATTCTACATCCAATATCCACCCCAACACCATATGGAATAATGGCATTTTTTGTAGCTAGAACTCCGCCAATCGGTAATCCGTAACCTTGATGCGCATCTGGCATTAAAGCTCCTGCAACCGTAATAGGCAACTTCATGGCCACTTCCATCTGTTTTCTGGCTCCATCTTCGATATGATCCAATCCGTAAGCAGAATACGCATTCGGGTTCTGATTTAAAGCAATGAAATCTTCTGGTTTTTCATTCGATTTTTCGATTAAAGCAACAGCCAGTTTGCTGAACACTTTATCGTCTATATAATTCTCAGGAGCTTCTAGAACATTTTTGTAATGAGCGATCATCTCGTCTCTTGTGAATCCGTTTCTTTTGCTGTTTATTTTTAAGGCAATCCCAATTATTTTTCCTTCTGGGAATCCTAATTCTAATATATCTGTACCGCTTATTTGTGTTTTCATTGTTTCTTTTTTTAAGGGACAAAGGTCCTGAGGTTCATAGGTGCAAAGGTTTTGCACTGCTGCGCAGTTATTTTGCGTAGGTTTTTTTATTTCTCGCAAAATCGCTAAATTTTTTCTCTCGCAGATTGAGCAGATTAAGGAGATTTTTTTCATCATCTTAATCCTATCCCGACAGCTATGGGGAGTGGCAAAAAAACTTTGCGGAGACGCACAGCAGTGCGCCTCTACAAAACCTTTGAACCTCTGAACCTTTGTACCTAATTTCCCAAACTTTGCGAAGACGCACAGCAGTGCGCCTCTACAAAAAACCTTTGAACCTTTGCCTCTCTGAACCTTTGTACCTAATTTACCAAACTTTGCGGAGACGCACAGCAGTGCGCCCCTACAAAAACCTTTGAACCTTTTTCCTCTCTGAACCTTTGTACCTAATTTACCAAACTTTGCGAAGACGCACAGCAATGCGCCTCTACAAAAACCTTTGAACCTTTGCCTCTCTGAACCTTTGTACCTAATTTACCAAACTTTGCGGAGACGCACAGCAATGCGCCTCTACAAAAACCTTAGCATCTCAGAACCTTAGTACCTCAGCACCTTTTTTCTTAATCTATTAACAACTGTGTAACAACCGCTGGATTCATTGCCCATTGCGCTGTATACACCTCATCGGCAATTTCATTTTCGGTGATTGTCAAACCTTGAGCTTCCGCTTTAAGCTGTAACAAACTACCAATATTCAATTTGCTGTTTAGTTTTGCCAACAACGCCTGAACACCTTTGAAATCCAATCCGCCTACAACCTGACCTCCGAAAGTCATCTCTAACCAAACGATTTCTCTTTTGGCTACATCCAACACTCCAAAAACCAAACCTTTGGCCACATTCTGCGTCACACGAACCTGATGATCTACACACGACGGATCGTACGCGACACCTGTTTTCTCCGAAATTTTCATCGGATACTTGCTGTTCATCCAACCTACAACCAAATTTGGCGTAATACTTCCGTTGCTGTACGCATTGCAGGTAAACGTTACAAACTTAGCTTTGGCTTTCGCCAATTCGTCGATGTTGATGTTGATATATTCGGCAGTTCCAATTTTATTCGGAATGCTTCGGATATCACCGCTATGCTGGCAACCTGTTGTGGTCAATCGGCTGAAAGAACAAATATCTGAACGATCTTCGTAGGCAATATGACAGCTTAAATCCATATCCAAATGTTGTGCAGGAAGATCTTTACCCCATTGCATAAACAATCGCACTTCGTTTCCTTCAACTGGAAAACGGGTTCCCATTAAAGCAACTGGCAAATCTTGAACTGTTTCGCTTCGATCTCCTATAGAAACCGGAATATTAAACAATTGCGGATCGATATAGATTGTTTTGCTGGTATTTGGAACTGCAGCAAATCGTTTTTTTATGGCCAAAAGACATAATTCTTCAATTTGGTTTTTCATTGCTTCCAACTGAAAATCTTCGTACAACTTCAATAAAGCGTTAGCTTCAATTCGTTTGTTTGTTCCGCCCAAAGGTTTCACGCTTCTCTGCATATTTTTATCAAAATAATTTTGAGCATACATATTTAAAGTAAACACCAATCGAGCCGGAACTTTATCGATGATTTCCTCAAAATGGGCAACAGTTTCGTCCGCACCAAACCAAAGCATATTCGAAAATAACGAACGTGCAAATAAGCCTGGACGCTGTTTTAACAATGCAAATGTTTTATCGGCATCAAATTTTAATCTTGACGAATTCACTTTGCTTTGCCAAACGTCATACACTTGGTTGTAGAACACATCCATTAAAAAATTCAATTTCTCGAATCCTTTTCTTTTGCTGTATTCTGCCAAACGAAGCGCTCGGATAAAACGAACCCACATTCCTCTTTTTGGATGCATGGATTCGCACATCGCTTCAACTTCCATATCCATATTATTCAGCCAATTTGCTACCATCAAACATTCTTTTCGAGAATATTTCAGTTTCAAATCTTTCTGAGATGCAATTCTCGCCTGAACGCTTGTATCCAAAACATT
The DNA here is from genome assembly GCF_025252405.1 of Flavobacterium sp. TR2. Lineage (NCBI taxonomy): Bacteria > Pseudomonadati > Bacteroidota > Flavobacteriia > Flavobacteriales > Flavobacteriaceae > Flavobacterium > Flavobacterium sp. TR2. The sequence continues at coordinate 4,687,728 of NZ_CP104307.1, forward strand.
ATGAAAATGCTGTCCGTTTTTTGATGTTCTTTTGATAATTGTTTTTGGCTCAATAATTTGAAGCATACCTGTGTTTTTATACCACAAGTATCGCAAGATATCTGTTGGCGTTTTCAAAAACTGAGATGCTTGGTCTTCTTTACCATTTTCAATCAAAAGATCGATCACCAGCATTAAAGTTTCCTTCATTGCCACTTCTGTTTTTGGCAAAGGCAAATAGTGCATCGCCATTTTTAAACTATCTACCTGAGTAGCGTCTAAAGCGGTTTTAGATTGCAATAACGATATATAGAAATCATTTAAATCTTTTTCTGTCCATAATTCCAACATTTTCAATTTGCTTCCTTGTCCGATATTTTCCAGTTTTCCAAATTCAAACGGAGTTCCGCAGAACGGACAACCATTGTATCTTTCTAGTGGAAAAGTATTATCTGGAATACTATGACCGCACTGTAATTTAGTTCCATTTTTAGTCTGAAAAATATTTCCAAAAAACGTGATGATATGATCTACAACAGATTCATTGGTTGGAATATTCCATTCTTTTACCAATGGCGTCCAATTTTTATCTGTTCCTAAAATTGCTCTCAAGACTTCTAAAACCTCGATTTTATAAGTCGGGCTCACATTGTTTAAAGCATGAAGCAAAGACTCAGAAAATGTAAATCCAAGTTTAGAAACATTGGCTAACAAAACTGAAGTTGTTCCTGATAAATTTTTAACGTCATTCGCAATCATTTCTGACGGAATGAAAATAGCATTTTGGCGTAAACTGATTTTTAATAATTCTTTTGTTTTCATTTTTTTTAATTTTTAAAATTTAGATAATGGTGTTTCTGAGTTCTACCTAAAAGATTTTGAAGTAAGAAACACTTGACCTGAAATTTGACGATAATGGATTAACTAAGCTAAAATGGAGCGGGCTACCGCGAAAGAAGTAAGTTAATCTTGACCCTCGATTTTTATTAATGATGATTTTAAAACTTGCCGGACTCGAACCGTAGTATCCAATTTCCTGAAGTAAGTTTTAATTGACCATTAATTGTAAAGCAGGTGGGATTCGAACCCACGACCCGGACATTAAAAGTGTAAGAAGTAAATTTTGATTGACCTTTGATGGATAATTTCAAAACTACCTGCTCTACCACTGAGCTACTGCTTCCTATATAATGGAATAAAAAGGTAATGGTGTAAGTGTGTACGTGGAAAGTGTTTCGAAGTAACTCAAACTTGACCTGTTTTATTCTTTATTTTATTTCTATGAACGTTTGTTTTTATTTTCTGAACAAAGATTTCAAAACTAGCGCGCAGTTATTTTGCGCAGTAAAATTTTTGCTTCATTTTTTTAGAAATACTGTTTGTTTTATTTCTTGAGCAAAGATTTCGAAACTACTACGCAATTATTTTGCGCAGTAAAAAAAGAATTTTAAATTTGAGTAAAACATTTATTTACAAAAGTCACATAAGTCAAAGCGGGACTGAATATTTAAAGCTTTTTGATTATGCCTAAAAAGAGCCCCAGCGGGGTGACATATATTAATGAGATGCAAAAATTGTGGGTGTCGCTCCGCTGGAGCTTTTTTACTATCGTCTATAAATTTGCTATAAATATTTAGCTCTTCCAGAGCTATTTATGCGGCTTGAATATTAATCAATTATAATTAAGCTTTAAAATATTACGCTTCTTTGAAGCTTTTCATAGATTTAAATAAAAAACAAAATGATTCTAAAGAAAATATATTCTGATTTACTCTCCAATATTGGCTTTTCAGCAAATGAAATTCAGCAAAACTGGTTGGATTTAGAAAAGGCATATTCTAAAAAATCAAGACATTATCATAATCTCACGCATTTAGAAGAAATGATTGAGAGTTTTGAAACGTATCGTGGCAAACTTCAAAACCCAAACGAAATATTGTTTTCTATTTTCTATCACGATTTTGTGTATTCGGCTTCCAAAAAAGATAACGAACTCAAAAGTGCCGAATATGCTTTATCGATTCTGCCCAAAAATATCAATCTTAATAAACAATTGGTCTTTGATGCGATCTGTGCCACGCAGCAACATCAGCATAATTCTATTGAAGACATTAATTGGCTAATTGATTTTGATTTGAAAATTCTGGCTAAAGATTGGGACGATTATAAAATCTATTTTGAACAGATCAGAAAAGAATACCGCATCTATCCTGATTTTCTCTACAAACCTGGGCGCGCGAAAGCGCTGAAGCATTTTCTGGAGAATGAATTTATTTTTCAAACCGATGAATTTAGGAGTTTGTATGAAGAGAAAGCAAGACAAAATATCGAAAAGGAAATTTCATTATTAATGTAGAGACGCAATTCATTGCGTCTACACAACGAATATATCCAAAATGTGTTAGACGCACAGCCAATGATTTTCCACAACGAATATCCACAATGTTTAGACGCAATAAATATCCACAATGTTTAGACGCAATGAATATCCACAATGTTTAGACGCAATGAATTGCGTCTCTACGTTTAAACAACACAACCAATGTCACAAAACAAAAATGCCTTAATTCGGTACAAAACGATCGATAAATGCCTTCAGAATAAATACAGGCAATGGACGCTCGAAGATTTAATCGAAGAATGTTCTGAAGCCCTTTCTGAGTACGAAGGACGTCAGAACCCAATCAGCAAGCGAACCATACAGATGGATATTCAGCTGATGAGAAGCGAAAAATTGGGTTATAACGCTCCAATCGTGGTTTACGATAAAAAGTATTATAAATATGACGACGAAGATTTTTCGATAACCGATATTCCGCTGACGGAAACAGATATGAATGTTTTGACAGAAACCGTTTCAATGTTGAAGCAATTTAAAGATTTCTCTCTATTTAATGATGTCTCAGATATTCTTCAGCGTTTGGAAGATAAAATTTACGCTGAGAAATCGCATACCAAACCAGTTATCTATCTGGACAAAAATGAGAAGCTAAAAGGACTGCATTATCTCGATGAAATCTATCAGGCCATAATCAAGAAAATGGTTCTCATCATTACTTATAAATCTTTTAAATCTGCTGAAGAAACAAAATTTCATTTTCATCCTTTTATTTTGAAGGAATTTAATAACCGCTGGTTTTTGATCGGAAAGAAAAAAGCGTCACAGCCGATTACTAATTTAGCTTTGGATAGAATCATCTCGATTGACTACGATTTTAATCATCATTATTTGGATGAAGATTTTGATGCCGATGATTATTATAAAGATGTCATTGGCGTTACGGTTAATTCGGGACTAAAAGCAAGACGAGTTGAATTATGGGTCGATGCCTCGAATGCGCCTTACGTGCTCACAAAACCGCTGCATATTTCGCAACGCATCATTAAGCAAAATGAAGATGGAAGCATTATCGTGCATTTGTTTGTGATACCGAATTATGAAATGGAAAGGCTTTTTTTAGGTTTTGGAAGCTGTGTTGAAATTCTAAAGCCAGAAGGTCTGAGAAATCGTATGAAAAAGATACTTCAAGATGCTATTTTGCGCTATAATCGAGAAGAACCGACTGAAATTAATTCATAATTTTTTACAGAATACAGAATTAAATGCGTTTTAAAAACAAAAAAAGGATTTTTACCGCATTAAAAATGTTAAAATCTAAAAAAAGAATAGTATATTACACTTAAAATAAACGACCAAAACCCTCTAAATCAGGGATATTTTATAACTAACCAAAAAATTATTAAAAAATTATATGCGTGCATAGTATTTTTTAATTATATTTGAAATCGATATAGTTACCTATGAAAGACAAAACGATAGATTATATTTTAAGAGCAACATGGCAGGCTGTTTCAAGAATGTATAATGAAGAAGCTGCAAAGTACGATGCAACAATGGCGACAGGATTTGCTCTTTTAAGTATGGACAAGGAAGAAGGAACTCCGTCAACGGCTCTTGGCCCGAGAATGGGAATGGAAGCCACCAGCTTAACAAGAACCTTAAAATCAATGGAAGAAAAAGGTTTGATTGTTCGCAAGAAAAACCCAAGCGATGGCCGAGGTGTTTTAATTTACCTGACTGAGTTTGGAAAAGAAAAAAGAGATTTATCTAAAAATACAGTTCTAAAGTTTAATGAAACCGTTAGAAAGCACGTTTCGGAAGAAAAACTGAATCATTTTATCGAAGTTTCTGAAATCATCAACGAACTGATTCACGATAAAAACATATTTAATCACACGAGCGCCAGCGAACTGGCGAAGCAAACAGAAAACAAAGAAAAAGAATAGCATTCTTTTCCTCCTACAAACAAATAATAACAAATATGAAACGCACAATTAAAAAAGTTGCTGTAATTGGATCCGGAATCATGGGTTCAGGTATAGCTTGTCATTTTGCCAACATTGGTGTCGAAGTTTTACTTCTAGACATTGTACCGCGTGAACTGACCGAAGCTGAAGCTAAAAAAGGATTAACACTTGAAAGTAAAGCCGTTCGTAACCGTGTGGTAAACGAACATTTGGCGAATTCATTAAAATCAAAACCTTCTCCTATTTACAGTCAGAAATTCGCTAGCCGAATTACGACTGGAAATACGACAGATGATATGGCAAAAATTGCCAATGTAGACTGGATTATCGAAGTTGTTGTAGAGCGTTTAGACATCAAAAAATTGGTTTTTGAACAAATCGACAAATTCCGTAAACCGGGAACTTTGGTTACTTCTAACACTTCTGGTATTCCAATTCACTTTATGAGTGAAGGAAGAAGCGAAGATTTCCAAAAGCACTTCTGCGGAACTCACTTTTTTAACCCTGCGCGTTACTTAAAATTATTTGAAATTATTCCGGGTCCAAAAACTTCAAAAGAAGTATTGGATTTCTTAAACGATTATGGATCTAAATTCTTAGGAAAAACTTCGGTTGTCGCTAAAGATACCCCAGCGTTTATTGGAAACAGAATTGGTATTTACGGAATTCAAAGTTTATTCCACCTAGTTAAAGAAATGGGATTAACGATTGAAGAAGTTGATAAATTGACTGGTCCAGTTATCGGTCGTCCAAAATCGGCTACTTTCCGTACGGTTGACGTTGTTGGTCTAGATACTTTGGTACACGTTGCCAACGGTATTTACGAAAACTGCCCTAATGACGAACAGCACGAATTGTTTAAACTTCCTGATTTCATCAACAAAATGATGGAAAACAATTGGTTAGGAAGCAAAACCGGACAAGGTTTCTACAAAAAAGTAGACAAAGATATTCTTTCTTTAGACTTAGATACATTAGAATACCGCGCTGCTAAAAAAGCAAATTTTGCTACTCTTGAACTAACAAAAACTATTGATAAACCAATCAATCGTTTTAAAGTTTTAGTAAAAGGAACAGACAAAGCGGGAGAATTCTACCGTAAGAGTTTCGCCGGAATGTTTGCTTATGTGTCAAACAGAATTCCTGAAATCTCAGACGAATTATACAAAATTGATGATGCCATGAAAGCTGGTTTTGGATGGGAAAATGGTCCATTCGAAATCTGGGATGCTATTGGTGTTGCCAAAGGAATTGAAATCATGAAAGCGGAAGGTTTAGAGCCTGCTGCTTGGGTTACTGAAATGTTGGCTTCTGGAAGCGAAAGTTTCTACTCTGTAAAAGAAGGAGCGACTTATTTCTATAACATTCCAACAAAATCACAAGTTAAAGTTCCTGGACAAGATTCATTCATTATTCTGAACAACATTCGCGAAAGCAAAAAAGTTTGGAGCAATAGCGGTGCAATTATTCAGGACTTAGGAGACGGAATTTTGAACTTAGAATTCCAATCTAAAATGAATACAATTGGTGGCGATGTTCTTTCAGCAATCAATAAAGCAATTGAATTAGCGGAAAAAGAACACCAAGGTTTAGTAATTGGTAACCAAGCTGCAAATTTCTCTGTGGGAGCTAATATCGGAATGATTTTCATGATGGCGGTTGAGCAGGAATACGACGAATTGAACATGGCGATTAAATTGTTCCAGGACACTATGATGCGCGTTCGTTACTCTTCTATTCCGGTTGTTGTAGCGCCTCACGGAATGACTTTTGGAGGTGGATGCGAAATGAGCTTACACGCTGATAAAGTAGTTGCTGCTGCCGAAACATACATGGGATTGGTTGAGTTTGGTGTTGGTGTTATCCCTGGTGGTGGTGGATCTAAAGAAATGACTTTAAGAGCTTCAGATTTATTCCGCAAAAACGATGTGGAATTGAACGTTCTTCAAGAGTATTTCTTAACAATTGCTATGGCTAAAGTTTCGACTTCTGGTTATGAAGCTTTCGACACAGGACTTCTTCAACACGGAAAAGACATTATCGTAGTAAACAAAGACCGTCAGATTGCTGAAGCTAAAAAGCACGCATTATTAATGGCAGAAGCTGGTTATACGCAGCCAATCAGAAGAAATGATATTAAAGTTTTAGGGAAACAGGCTCTTGGAATGTTCTTAGTTGGAACTGACCAAATGCAGGCTGGAAAATACATTTCTGAGCACGACAAGAAAATCGCTAACAAACTGGCTTATGTAATGGCTGGTGGTGATTTATCTGAAGCTACTTTAGTATCTGAACAATATTTATTAGATATCGAACGTGAAGCTTTCTTGAGTTTATGTACAGAAAGAAAAACTCTGGAGCGCATTCAATATATGTTAACTAAAGGAAAACCGCTTCGTAATTAGAAAAGTAGAAGAAAGATGCAAGAAGCAAAATTTCAAAACAAAGTTTTGTCTTTTCTCTTGGCTCTTGCTTCTATAAATCTTAAAAAAACAAAAACAAATGAAAACAGCATATATAGTAAAAGCATACAGAACAGCAGTTGGAAAAGCTCCAAAAGGTGTTTTTAGATTTAAAAGACCTGATGAATTAGCCGCTGAAACCATTCAGTTTATGATGGACGAACTGCCTAATTTCGACAAAAAACGTATCGATGACGTTATGGTAGGAAATGCCATGCCGGAAGCAGAACAAGGTCTTAACGTTGGACGTTTGATCTCTTTAATGGGATTGAAAGTAGAAGATGTTCCTGGTGTTACTGTAAACCGTTACTGCGCATCTGGACTAGAAACTATCGGAATGGCAACTGCTAAAATCCAATCAGGAATGGCAGATTGTATCATTGCAGGTGGTGCAGAAAGCATGAGTTATATTCCGATGGGAGGTTACAAACCGACTCCGGATTATAAAGTTGCCGCTGCAGGTCACGAAGATTACTACTGGGGAATGGGTTTAACTGCTGAAGCGGTTGCCAACCAATTCAAAATCTCAAGAGAAGATCAGGATGAGTTTGCTTACAACTCTCACATGAAAGCCTTGAAAGCACAAGCAGAAGGAAAATTTGACAAACAAATCGTTCCAATTACTGTTGAGCAGACTTTCATCAACGAAAATGGAAAGAAAGAAACGAAATCATATGTTGTAAATAAAGACGAAGGACCAAGAGCTGGAACTTCTAAAGAGGCTTTAGCAGGTTTAAAACCCGTTTTTGCTGCTGACGGAAGTGTAACTGCCGGAAACTCTTCTCAAATGAGCGACGGTGCCGCTTTCGTTTTAATCATGAGTGAAGAAATGGTAAAAGAACTAAACCTTGAACCAATTGCACGTTTAGTAAACTTTGCTTCTTCTGGTGTTGAGCCAAGAATTATGGGTATCGGACCGGTAAAAGCAATTCCGAAAGCCTTGAAACAAGCTGGTTTAACATTGAACGATATTGAATTAATTGAATTAAACGAGGCTTTTGCTTCTCAAGCTTTAGCAGTAACTCGTGAATTAAACATTAATCCAGAAATCGTAAACGTAAATGGTGGCGCAATTGCTTTAGGTCACCCTCTAGGTTGTACAGGAGCAAAACTTTCTGTTCAGTTATTTGACGAGATGAAACGTCGAGGTAACAAATACGGAATCGTTTCTATGTGTGTGGGAACTGGACAAGGTTCTGCGGGGATTTACGAGGTGTTGTAGTTTTTAAGAGGAAGGAAGCAAGAAGCAAGACTTGATTTTTGGAATGAAGATATTTTGAAAACAAGTATCTTAAAAAGTAATAAAAAACCTACTTTTTGAAGTCTTAATTCTTATCTTGCCTCAAAAAAACATGAGACATAATTTTAAGAATTTGAAAATTTGGATTTTAGCTATGGAGATCACTAATGATATCTATAAACTAACCGCCACTTTTCCAAAGTCAGAAACGTATAGCTTGTCAAATCAAATGAATAGATGTTCTGTTTCAATGCCTTCTAATATTGCTGAAGGCTCCAACAGAGGTAATAAACATTTTCAGCATTATCTGAATATCAGTTTAGGATCATCATTTGAATTGCAGACACAATTGCTGATAGCTTCTCAAAATGATTATCTATCAAAAACAAAAACAGAAGAAATAGAAAACAAAATAATTGAATTTCAAAGGATGACATCAGGCTTCATAAGTAAGTTAAATTAAAATTTTGCTTGTTGCCTCTTTCATCTTATCAATCTAAAAACAAAAAGTCATGAGCGACAAAACAAGAGGAGGTCAATTCCTAGTTAAAGAAACAAAATGCGAGGACATCTTCACACCAGAAGATTTCTCAGAAGAGCAGTTAATGATGCGTGACTCTGTAAAAGAGTTCGTAGACAAAGAATTATGGGCGCATAAAGATCGTTTTGAGAAAAAAGATTACGCTTATACAGAATCATCTATGCGTAAAGCTGGTGAACTTGGACTTCTTGGAGTTGCAGTTCCTGAAGAATACGGAGGATTAGGAATGGGATTCGTATCTACAATGTTGGTTTGCGACTACATTTCTGGAGCAACAGGTTCGTTCTCAACTGCTTTTGGTGCGCATACCGGAATTGGAACTATGCCAATTACACTTTACGGTACTGAAGAACAAAAGAAAAAATACGTTCCAAAATTGGCTTCTGGAGAATGGTTTGGAGCTTATTGCTTAACGGAGCCAGGCGCAGGATCTGATGCAAACTCAGGAAAAACAAAAGCTGTTTTATCTGAAGATGGAAAATACTACTCTATCACAGGACAAAAAATGTGGATTTCGAATGCAGGTTTCTGTAGCGTTTTCATCGTTTTTGCTAGAATTGGAGATGATAAAAATATTACAGGTTTCATCGTAGAAAACGATCCTTCAAACGGAATTTCTATGAATGAAGAAGAGCACAAATTAGGAATCCGTGCTTCTTCTACTCGTCAGGTTTTCTTCAACGAAACGAAAGTTCCGGTTGAAAATATGTTATCTGAAAGAGGAAACGGTTTCAAAATTGCGATGAATGCTTTGAACGTTGGTCGTATTAAATTGGCTGCTGCTTGTCTTGATGCTCAAAGAAGAGTTACTACAGGAGCGGTAAAATATGCTAACGAAAGAATTCAGTTCAACACATCTATTTCATCTTTTGGAGCGATCCGTTCTAAATTAGCGGAAATGGCCACTAACGCTTACGCTGGAGAGAGTGCTTCTTACCGTGCTGCAAAAGACATTGAAGACAGAATCGCTGCTCGTGAAGCGGAAGGAACTTCTCACCAAGAAGCAGAATTGAAAGGTGTTGAAGAATATGCTATCGAGTGTTCTATCTTGAAAGTAGCAGTTTCTGAAGACGTTCAAAACTGTTCTGACGAAGGTATTCAGGTTTTTGGAGGTATGGGATTCTCTGAAGACACTCCAATGGAAAGTGCTTGGAGAGATGCTCGTATCGCTCGTATCTACGAAGGCACAAACGAAATCAACAGAATGCTTTCTGTAGGTATGTTGATTAAAAAAGCAATGAAAGGTCACGTTGATTTACTTGGACCGGCAATGAAAGTTCAAGAAGAATTAATGGGAATTCCATCTTTTGATACTCCAGATTTCTCTGAATTATTCTCTGAAGAAAAAGTAATCGTAGCTAACTTGAAAAAAGTTTTCTTAATGGTTGCAGGAAGCGCTGTTCAAAAATATGGTCCGGATTTAGATTCTCACCAACAATTATTGATGGCTGCTGCTGATATCCTAATCGAAATCTACATGGCTGAAAGTACAATTTTGAGAACTGAGAAATTAGCTAAAAAAGAAGGCGAAGACAAAGTTCAGGAGCAAATCGCTATGGCAAAATTATACTTGTACAAAGCTGTAGATATCGTAAACTTAAGAGGAAAAGAAGGAATTGCTTCTTTTGCTGAAGGTGACGAACAACGCATGATGTTAATGGGACTTAAACGTTTCACTAAATATACTAACCTGCCAAACGTGGTAGCGTTAAGAGAAAAAATCGCAGAAAAATTAGTAGCAGAAAATTCATACTGCTTCTAATTTCAAAATAGTTTTTAGCTTTTAATTTGTTATAAACCCGCACAAGTCCGAAACTGTGCGGGTTTATTTTTTCTGATATTTTTAGCGAAAGATATTTCTTATATCCCGCAATATTTTTGCATTTATTTGCAAAATATTTGTTAAAATTTGCTTTCAGACTGCTATGGAATAGTTAAACATCAAATGCATTCGAGTATATTTAACATTCTAAAAACTATAAAAAACAGAATAATGAAACAAATTAACCTAATTGCATCATTTTTATTATGCTTTTGCCTTACTGCTGCTTTTGCGCAAAAAAATAAGAAAATGGACATTATTGCCTATTACACTGGCGATTCTCAGCTTATTGATCAATATGAAGTTGGAAAATTGAACCAGATTATTTTTAGTTTTTGCCATTTAAAAGATGGTAAATTAAGCGTTGATTCTGCCAAAGATTCTATTACCATCAAACATTTGGTTTCGCTTAAAGCAAAAAATCCACAGCTTAAAATTATTGTCTCTCTTGGAGGCTGGGGAGGCTGTGAACCTTGCTCTGAAGCATTTTCGACAGCAGAAGGGCGCTTAAAATTTGCAAAATCGGTAAAAGAAGTAAGCGACTATTTTAAGGTTGACGGTTTAGATTTAGATTGGGAATATCCATCAATTGAAGGACTTCCTGGGCATTTGTATCAAGCGGCTGATAAACCTAATTTTACTGAATTGGTTAAAATATTGCGCTCAACATTGGGCAAAAAATATGAATTGAGTTTTGCTGCGGGAGGTTTTCAAAAATGTCTAGACGAATCTATAGACTGGAAAGCTGTTGCTCCATTTGTAAATCGCATTAATATTATGAGTTACGATTTGGTAAACGGATATTCAAAAGTTACTGGACACCATACTCCATTATACAGCACAAATCCTAAGGAAGAATCTACAGATAGAGCTGTTGAGTTTTTATTGAAAGAAGGAGTACCTGCTGAAAAATTAGTAATCGGAGGCGCATTTTATACCAGACAATGGAAAAACGTAGAAAACATCAACAACGGTTTATATCAAGCAGGAGAGCACTTTCAAGGTGTTGATTTTAAAAACTACTCAACAGTTTATACTGAGGCCAACGGATGGAAATATTTCTGGGACGATAAAGCAAAAGCTCCTTATTGGTACAACGCTTCGACTAAAACTTTTGCTACGTCAGATGATTTAAAATCGATCAAAGCTAAAGCAGAATATGTAAAAGCAAAAAAACTGGGCGGAATCATGTTTTGGGAACTTACTCTAGATAGTTTCCGCGACGGAATGGTAAATGAAATTTACAAAGTTAAAACTGAGAAATAAAAAAAATGGCTGTCTTAAAAATTGAGACAGCCATTTTTTATAAATCGTAAAAATCTACATTACTTTATTTTTATCCATCTCACCAATAAACGGAATTGCTTCTAAAATTTCGCTTCTAATTATTGTTTGAAGATAAACTTCAAGCTGAATAAATTTTGCCGCGTTTATTGAACCTATTGCTTTTTTTGCCTGATTATAAGTTTTAGAGTAAAGTTTCTCATAATCAATATGGTTTTTCAAAGTAGCTTTAGCCAATTCGTCAGCTTTCGCATCAGTTAAGGTTTCATAATTAGCAGCATAATCATTTATCAGTTGAAATTTAGTCTGCCCTAATGCTTTTCGGGAGACTTCATAATTATCATAAACTTTTGTAAAAGCAGCCGCTTGCGCATCAGATAAATTCATGTACTGTTTCACCAGTTCACTTTTAGATTTTCCGTAAACACTTTGTACCACTTCTAGATCCTCTTTATAAGAAGACTGCGCATAAGATGAAAACGAGGCTGCCGCCATGATAAGAATAAGTCCTAATTTTTTCATAGTTTTAATTTTAAATTTGTTTTTAAAAAGATATGCATACTCAAATATACTGATTTTAAACACGTTAAACTCAAATCAATTTCTAAAAAAAAGAATATTGATAAACTGCGGAAAGCGCATAATAATTTAGACCGTTGTTGGTATATGCCCCAACATGATATTGAAATCTAATAGACTGCCCTTTTGCAATTGGAGTAGAAAAAGTCCCTCCTACTCTCCAGTTATCGATTTGGCTGTCATCGGCAACACCATCAATGATCGTTTTTCCGCCAAAGAACCAAGTCGTATTGAAGCCAACCCACATTTGGTTTTTAAAATAATAGCTTGCATGAGCCTGAAGGCTATAGGTTGGTTTTTGCTCTAGTTTTTTTCCTAGATAGTCATTATTATCCGTATAAAACCACATTCCCCCATAGGCCTCAGCATACACATGAGCAAACCGTTTAGACACCCCTATTTCAGGTTTAAAAGCCCAACGGTTTGTTCCAATATTTACTTGCTTATCGCCATAATATCTTCCTGTTGGGACTGAAGTAACCAAACTGACTCCAAGAATTGTTTTTTGCTCAAAACTTCTGAATTCAGATTTATCAAGTGCAGGAGAACCTAGCAAATTAATTCCAAAACGCACTTTCATATCTGCAAAACCAGTTCTTGAGCCAGTAACCAGCTGATCGCTAATTACAGCAGATCCATCCATAAAAGTAAAAGGTAGCGCTACCTGTACACGCGCCAGTTTATCTGCCAACCCAAAAGTTCTGATATAATTTACAGCCATATTGTGGCTTTGAAGGGTAAAATCTTTTATGGGTAGAGAAGGATCTGTAAGCACATTTCCATTCATAAAAACATACCCAGCTGCAATTACATTTAAGCCTTTAGGAACATTTGCATACGCTCGAGGCTCCAAATCCTGACCAAACGCAGTGAAAGCACCAAAAGAGAAAAACAAAACCGAAAACTGCCACTTTAATAACCTAAAAGAATTTCTTACCATATATTCAGACGAATTTGTGACAAGTTTAGCTAATGAATTATGTTATTTTTTCTCCGTTGTTTTGGGAGCATAGATTATTCCATCGTAATTAATTGGGGCTCTATTATTACTATTAACAGAAAGAGTTGTACTTCCGTTATAGTATATAGAAAACATTAAATCGTAAACATCGCTCTTGCCTCTTACGGTTGCTTTTAGAGTGGTATTATTCTTTTTGGTTTCAACTCTAATATTTTCAGGCTTTCCTTCAAATTTTATTCCGCCATCAGTACCGTAACCAACATTGTAGCCACGTCCAAAAAAAGGAAGATCGCAAGTTGTGCTATCAGCTTTAAACTTTAAGAAATAAGTATTATAGTCCAAATTAATTAATCTGCCGCCTTGAGGCGTTACTTTTTGGGCTTCAAAAACAAAATTCTGAGAATCGATAAGCGCTTTAATTTCATTTTGCTTTTTTTGTTCTCTTTCTTGCTTGAGCTCTTTCTTAGTTTTTTCCTGTGCAGAAACAGAAAAACTAAGAACACTTGCTAAAAACAGCAAAACAGATAGTTTCTTTTTCATAACGCTATTTTTTAGTGAAACGCATCATGGCAATATCTCCAGAAATAAAATTCAATGTTTTGCCATCATCTGTAATATCATATGATGTAATTTTAGGCAATGTGCTCATATACGCCTGCTCACCTTTACTGCCATCCATGCACATCATCTTAGTTACTGCCATTGGCTGTGTAAAATCTATTTTATTTCCAGTGACGTTCAGTTTTCCAGTATAAGAATTGCAACCATTGTTTCCAGACACTTGATTCTCTTTAGTATTAAATTTTATGCTTGGCTTTTTATTCGGATATAAAGCATCAAAAGTTTGAGAATTGGAAATATAATTCAATTCCCATGTTCCATCAAGTTTAGAAACTGCATCCGTTTTTGCGCATTTGCAGGAAATTAAAAACGAACTTAAAAAAACGAGGGTAAAAATCTTTTTCATCATAACATTAAGGATTAAATGTGAGCGAATTAGATAAATGATTTTCGGAAATTATTCGTTAAAAACCTCTACGAATTTACGCAATATTTTCTACTTTTAACTCAATCGATGTCAAATTATAACGTATAGTTTGACTTTTTTTTAACTTTTAGAGTTAATCAATTACGTTATTTTATGTTAAATTTACTTAATCTTTAACTAAAATGCCCGTAGATATGAAAAAACTAATTGTTTCTTTCGCTATAATTACAGCCTTAATCATTGGCTGTAAAACAAATAACAAGTCAAATGATGCTAAAACTCTAACTGTTGCATTAGAACCAAAAAGCAACAGCAAAGTTGCCGGAACTGCTACTTTTGTAGAGAAAAATGGCAAAGTAACTTTTACCGCAAAAATAACTGGTTTAGAGCCAGGCGTTCACGCCATCCATATTCATGAAAAAGCAGATTGCAGCGCTGCAGACGGAAGTTCTGCTGGAGGACACTGGAATCCTACTTTCAAGAAACACGGAAAATGGGGAGTTGGAGAATATCACAAAGGCGATATCGGAAACTTTACCACTGACGAAAAAGGTAACGGATCTATCACTTTAAGCACTGACGAATGGTGTATTGGATGTGGTGACAGCAACAAAGATGTTCTAGGAAAAGGCTTAATTGTACACGCAGGAACAGATGACTTTACCACTCAGCCAACTGGAAATGCCGGCGGAAGAGTAGCTTGTGCAGGAATCATCAAATAAGAAAAATCATAATAACCGCTATTTTTAACAAAATCTAGCGGTTATTTCATTTTAAAATGAATTCTAAAACAAGAAAAAGACATAGCTTTGCATCAGCAAAATAAAGTCAATGATTAACCCATCAGCACCAGGCTGGATCGATAAGTTTTTTAGTGAACAGAAGTTTTCAGAAGCTATTCCTTTTGAAACTGTAGATTCGTTTTACTATAAAGTAAGAGAAACAGGGTTTATTTATGGCCATATTATTGCTATAGATTCTCAAGTTCCAATCCCGATCAAAGGCTGGTTTAAAACCGAAATTTCAAAAGTAGCTTTACTGAACACTCTCTATCATGTTTTTTGTTTGGAGAAAAGAAATTCGGAACCTAAAAATTTTATTTCAGAAGTTTTAAAGTTTTACAAACAAATGAATCCAGAGGGATTTAATTTGTTTAAAATGTTATTGCCCAAAGACACTCCTTCGCTATCTCTGGAAAACATTATAGATCAGCGAGTTCAAACCAATGACAGCATCATCAGTAAAAACTTTTCGCATTTGGTAACCAATGCGCTATTATTTATTGATGTTTTGGCATTTAGACAATATTTGGAACATGGAGAAATTCCTGAAAAATATTTAAAAAGGATTGAAGAAACTGTTTTAGGAATTGTTGGTTTGGCTTTAAAAACCAAAACCGTAAAATCGCAGCACGACGACCTTTTAATAAAACTTTTTGAGGCTTCAATACGCTATTCGAAATTTTCAAAAGTTACTGTCGAAACTCTGGAGACTTTGAATCTTGATTACTTCAAAAACAGACTTGAACAATATTACCTAATCGACATGGCCGGAATGGCTTTATGGAGTGATGGTGTAGTAGAAAACGAAGAATCGTATTTCTTATATGCTTTAGGATCAACAATGGGAGTTCCAGACGAATTTGTAACGAAAAGTATGGATACAACCAATACTTTTATCACCACTCACAAAAAGAAGATTCCGTACTTTAATTATTCGAATCCTGTTAAACATTTTTATGACCAAATGACGCATAGCGTAGTCAAATTAATCATACGAAACAAAAACAGGCTGATTAAAGAAATTGTTCAAAGCAAAGAATTAATGGTGCTTCTTGCCTACTCTACAACGAGAGATTTGGATGCAAAAGAAAAGAAGAAGGTAAAAAAACAGCTTTTAGACATTTGTAAAACCATTCCGTCGCTCACCATATTTTTACTTCCAGGAGGAAGTTTGCTGCTCCCTATATTGATTAAGTTTATTCCAACAATGCTGCCCTCAGCATTTAATGAGAACTTAGACGAGAACGAATAAAAAAAATCGCCCTTTTTACAGGGCGATTTCTATTTCTAACTATTAAAGATCTAATTGGTAAACTTCGTCCAGCTCATCATTCGAAGCAATGTTTACATTTAAGTCAGTTACAAAACCTGAATTTAATCCGTAAACCCATCCGTGAAGCATTAAGTCTTGGCCATTTTTCCAAGCATTTTGAACAATAGATGTTTTTGCTAAGTTGTAAACTTGCTCTTTAGTATTGATTTCAACAAAAGCATTAAAACGCTCTTCTTCATTCTCAATTGAGTTTAAATATTTATCGTGCAGACGGTACTCATCTTTAATATGACGCAGCCAGTTATCGATAATTCCAACAGACTGATGCCCCATTGCAGCTTTCACGCCACCGCATCCGTAATGCCCGCACACGATAATGTGCTTAATTTTCAAAACATTTACTGCATAATCAAGAACACTCAACATATTCATATCAGAGTGTACAACCATATTGGCAATGTTTCTGTGCACAAAAACTTCACCTGGTTTTGCACCAACAATTTCGTTTGCAGGAACACGGCTATCAGAACATCCAATCCATAATAATGGCGGCTGCTGTCCTTTTGCTAAATCAGCAAAATAATTAGGATCTTTTGCTAATGAAGTTTCTACCCACTTTTTATTGTTCTCTAATAACTGCTCATAAAATTTTCTCATTTCTTTTATTTTTTGTGTGGTAATTTCTAAGTTATAATAGTCTCAAAAAATGAACTTGATGTAAAGTTACCTAAATTTTGACATTTCTTTGGCTTTAAAAACACCTTATTTTAATTATTCTTCTCTAACAACTTCTCTTTTAACCATTTCTCTTTTTGCCACATCATAATAATGTTCAATCGTTACGTGGTTACTATTTTCTGGCGTATTTTCCAATTCGTAGGCTTCTTTAAACCCTTTGAGCTTCACTTTGATATTCTCATCAACTGCTCTGGTTTCTTTAAATTCGCGAATCAAATCTAAAACGTCATGCGCAATATACTCCGTATCATGAGCATTGATAACGACTTTTGAGTTTTCCGGAATTTCATTTAAAGTTTGTTTGATAGCCGCTTTGTTCAAAAACGAAACTTCCTGAGCTAAATCGATATGAATGATATCCCCATCCTCGTATTCTTCTTTTTTAAAGACATAAGCTCTTTTTAGGTTTCCTCTCAAAACAAAGATGATACTGATGATAATTCCCAACGCAACACCTTTTAGCAAATCTGTCGCAACAACAAAGACCAAAGTTGCAATGAAAGGTACAAACTGGTATTTTCCCTTTTCCCAGAAATGCATAAAAGTTGCTGGTTTTGCTAATTTATATCCAACCAAAATCAAAACGGTAGCCAATGTTGCCAATGGAATTTTGTTTAGAATAGCTGGTATAGACAATACGCTTATCAATAAAAGCACACCATGAATGATGGCAGACATTTTAGATTTTGCACCTGCATTATTATTCGCAGATGACCTAACTACGACAGAAGTCATTGGCAAACCTCCCAAAAGAGAACTTACAATATTACCAACACCTTGCGCTCTAAGCTCTACATTTGTATTGGTGTAACGTTTTTGCACATCCATTCTATCAGAAGCTTCAATACATAACAGCGTTTCGATAGAAGCGACAATGGCAATCGTAATGGCAACTACCCAAACTTGCGGATTTGTAATAGCAGTGAAGTCAGGCGTAATTATAATTGATTTAAAGTCTTCAAAAGATTTTGGAACTGGCAAAGAAACCAAATGTTCTTTCGCAATTGCCAAAGTGCTTCCTGTAGATAAAAATATTTCGTTTAAAACTACTCCAGCAATAACAGCAACCAAAGCTCCTGGAACCAGTTTTATTCTTTTTAGGAAAGGCACTTTTTCCCAAGCTAATAAAATGACCAATGAAACTGCCGAAACCACCACAGCTCCTAAATGAATGTGATTTAAAACATCAAACAAAAATGAAAATGAATTGCTTCCATCATTTTGAATAAAAGCTTGATCTCCTTCGAAATCTGCATCATAGCCAAAAGCGTGCGGTATCTGTTTTAAGATGATGATAATTCCGATACCCGCTAACATTCCTTCGATTACGTTTGTTGGAAAATAATTCGATATACTTCCCGCTTTTAAAAATCCTAATGCTAATTGAATTAATCCAGCAATAAAAACAGACATTAAAAATACATTGAACGCACCTAAATCGGTAATAGCGGTTAAAATGATAGCTGTTAACCCAGCAGCTGGACCTGATACGCTAATATGCGACTGGCTCAAATATCCTACAACGATACCCCCCACAACACCAGCGATAATTCCAGAAAATAACGGCGCTCCAGAAGCCATTGCAATACCTAAACACAACGGAAGAGCCACCAAGAAAACCACTAAACCTGAGGCAAAATCAGATTTAAGGTTGGCAAAAAGATTGATTTTTTTTGTCATAATATAATACTAAAAAAATTATTCATTAAAGATTTTCCGCATCTCGACAGAAATGCAGATAAAGATCAAAATAATCGAAAGTATTATGCTACGTTTGGCGGTGGAGCAAATATGCTCGGAGATATATTGTCTAGTTTGACAATGTTTTCAGAAATGATTGTTTTTTTCTCGATGTAAACCGGAATCAAAACTTCGTGCTCAAGAATTGCAGGGTGAACTACATTTTTAAGTTCTTTATGCACTTCTTCTTCAGCAATGCTAAAAGATATAGCCGTATTATTTCCTTTCTTTAACGCCTGAACAATTGTTGGGGTCGATAAGAAGGCAATGAATATGAATAATAATATGCGAGCTATAAATTTCATTAAAGCAAAAATAGCGTTAAACAAATAAAATCAAAGAGATTTTTATAGAAATTTAACATAAATAAAAAAGCAGAATGCAATTTTCATTCCATTCTGCTTCTATTTTATTAAAAACCAATATTTTATAATGATTCTTCTAACCAAGCATTCATCATCCAAATTGTTTTTTCCTGCTCAGCAATGAAGTCGCTCATCATAGAATTGGTTCCTTCATCATTAATTTCATCAGATTTGTTCAATATTTCTCTTTCGATTTTTAATAAATCTGATAGCGAATGAACAATCAATTGAACTGCTTTTTCGTCGTTAGAAATATTCTTCCCAACCGCTAATTTATTGTTTTTAATATAATCTTCAAAAGTATGCAGTGGCGTTCCTCCTATTGTTAGCACTCTTTCTGCAATCATATCAATTTTTAACTGTGCGTCTGTATATAATTCTTCAAATTTTACATGTAAATCAAAAAAACGCTTTCCACGAATATTCCAGTGAATTCCTCTCAAGTTTTGGTAATACACTTGAAAGTTTGACAATAAAACATTCAGTTCTTTTACTAACAATTCTGATTCTTTTACAGGTAATCCTAAAATATTTGTCTTCATAATTTAATTTTTTACACTAATTTACTACAAATTTAGGGTAACTTTACTAAAATATATATAAATAAAAATTATATTTTCTTATTTTTGCATCACAAATTACTATCAATATGACTATAACTCAATTGCAATATGTGTTAGCGGTTGCTGAGCATAAAAACTTCACCCTTGCTGCTGAAAAATGCTTTGTAACACAGCCAACTTTAAGTATGCAGATACAAAAAATTGAAGAAGAACTTAACATTTTAATTTTCGACAGAAGCAAAAAACCGATCCAGCTTACTGATATAGGGCAAAAAATTGTAAGTCAGGCAAAAAACATCGTAAACGAGGCTGATCGCATAAAAGATATTGTAGAACAGCAGAAAGGTTTTATTGGCGGAGAATTTCGTTTAGGGATTATTCCAACGATTATGCCTACACTTTTGCCAATGTTCTTGAACAACTTCATTAAAAAATATCCAAAAGTAAAACTCTTAATCGAAGAGCTTAATACAGAGGAAATTATTTTGAAATTGAAAAACGGACATCTTGATGCGGCGATTGCTGCAACTCCGCTTGAAGACGAAAAAATCAAAGAAATCGTATTGTACTTTGAGCCATTTGTGGCCTACATTCCTGAGCATCATGCCAGTTTCCAGAAAGAAGAAATTGAAGTAGCCGACTTAAACCTGAATGAAATTCTGCTTTTGCAAGACGGTCACTGCTTTAGAGATGGCATTTTGAATTTGTGCAAAAATGTCTCAGACGCCGACCAGAATAATTTCCAGATTCAAAGTGGAAGTTTTGAAACCTTGATTAAATTGGCAGACGAAGGCCTTGGTACAACGTTACTTCCGTACTTGCACACCTTAGACTTAAAAGAATCCGATAAACTGAAACTTCGAAATTTTAAGGAACCTAAACCGGCTCGAGAGGTAAGTTTGATCTACCCAAAGAGCGAATTAAAGATGCAAATCATTGATGCACTCAGATCTACAATTGCTGGCGTTGTAAAAGGTGCAATTGTTTTTCAAAATGTTCAAATCATTAGTCCATTACAAAAGAAAGCGCAATAAAAAAGGAGCCAATTTGGCTCCTTTCTTTTTATACTTTAATTAGTTGTAGACTTTGTTTTAATTCTGGTTTTCCGACAACGAAATTCAGCAACCATTCTTGCAATTGTTCCATTTCGTAAGGTAACAGTGTTTTGATAGCTTTTTCTAACTCTTTGCAGAAAAGTACCGGATCGAAACTAACTCTTTCAAGTATTGATTTCGTGTAATCAAACATCATTTTTGACATAATAAAATAAGATTTTCGGGGGTTATCTATTTTTTTAAACTCGAACCAAATTTAATCAAATAACTAACATAAATATTACTTTTAACTTATTTTTTTAAAAACTTTAGCAACGAATACGTTTTCTTAAAACATATAAATCAATGTAGAATTATTCTAAATAACTCATTTAAACCTTTTTATAAGCTCGAAACATTTCTCTTTTTCCTGGTGGACCTGTTAATTTTTCTACCGTAAATCCAACCTCTATCATACTTCTTTTAACAACTCCTCTTGCAGCGTATGTAACCAAAACACCATTAGGTTTTAAGCTATTGTACATTTTCTGAAAAATCTCGGTACTCCAAAGCTCCGGCTGCACTCTATACCCAAAGGCATCAAAGTAAATCAAATCAAAAGTTTCAAAATCGTTTATTTCGTGAAAAAATTGTTTTCTTTTGGTTAACGAGAATAGATCGCAAATTTCTGCTTTTTCATCCCATTCGCTTTTATGCATTTTTTCAAAAATGTTCTCAAATTCCAATGCCTCAAGTTCAGCGGCATAATTCATCTCTAAGATTTCATCTGCATCAACAGGATACGCCTCTACCCCTACGTAATCTATTTTCTGATTTTTTCTAATAGCTTCCAAAAAAGTAATAAAAGCATTCAAACCAGTACCAAAACCTATCTCTAATATACTTATAGGATTTTCAAATAATAAAAGTCCATTTTTGATAAAAACGTGCTTTGCTTCCTGAATTGCTCCGTGTTTGGAATGATAGCATTCGTCCCATTCTGGCAAACGAATTGTAGTTGAGCCATCTAGCGTTTTAATTATTTCTCTTTTCACCTTTTTAAGAATTTAGCAATAGCTTTTTATTGATTTTCAAGCTATTTTAATATTCAAAATTAGTCAAAACAAATGCGTAAAGCCTTAAAAAACGATACTTTTTTCATAAAATCTTTATAAAAACCAATTAAATATTTGAGTTTATTATAGGATAAATAAATCTCAGTCAAAACGAGCAAATAATGATTTTTCACTAAGTGTTTTACAGATTTTTACGTAATTTTGCATTCAATAAATTCTATTTTACACGATATCATCACTTTAGATTTTCTGACAGTGAAAAATATCTCACAAAAAACTACATAATTATGAGTACAACTCAAACGAGCAAAATTGAAATCATTAAAGCTGCTTCTACAAAAATAAACGAAGTAGATTTTGACAACTTAAGTTTTGGTGCTGTATTTACAGACCATTTATTCGAATGCGATTTTAAAAACGGGCAATGGCAAAATCCTGTCATTAAGCCTTATGCTCCTATTTTGATGGATCCATCTTCAAAAGTCTTCCACTATGGGCAAGCTATTTTTGAAGGAATGAAAGCTTATAAAGACGAAAACAATGACATTTGGCTGTTTAGACCAGATGAAAATTACAAACGTTTCAATAATTCTGCTGTTCGTATGGCAATGCCAGAAATTCCAGAATCTATTTTTATGGATGGTTTAAATGAATTATTGAAAATTGACCAACAATGGATTCAGAGAGGAAATGGAGCAAGTATGTACATTCGTCCTTTTATGATTGCTACAGGTCCTGGAGTTATCGCAAATCCTTCTGACGAATATAAATTTATGATTTTACTTTCTCCTGCAAAAGCATATTACGGAGGCGAAGTAAAAGTTATTATTGCAGAACATTTCAGTAGAGCTGCAAATGGCGGTATCGGAGCTGCAAAAGCT
The DNA here is from genome assembly GCF_025252405.1 of Flavobacterium sp. TR2. Lineage (NCBI taxonomy): Bacteria > Pseudomonadati > Bacteroidota > Flavobacteriia > Flavobacteriales > Flavobacteriaceae > Flavobacterium > Flavobacterium sp. TR2. Next base: position 4,710,344 of record NZ_CP104307.1, read on the forward strand.
GCCGGAAACTACGCAGCTCAATTTTACCCAACTAACTTGGCAAACAAAGATGGTTTCCAACAAGTTATCTGGACTGATGATGCAACGCACACAAAACTAGAAGAAGCGGGAACAATGAACGTTTTCTTCAGAATTAACGATACTTTATTGACAGCTCCAACAAGCGAAAGAATTTTAGATGGTGTTACTAGAAAAAGTTTGATTGCAATGGCTGAAAAAGAAGGATTAAAAGTAGAAGTTCGTCCAGTAATTGTTTCAGAATTGGTAGAGGCTGCTAAAAACGGATCTTTGAAAGAAATCTTCGGAGCAGGAACGGCAGCTGTAATTAGCGTTATCAAAGGATTCTCTTATAAAGATGAATATTTTGAAATGGCTCCAGTCGAAAATTCTTACGCTTCTTTCTTAAAAGAGAAACTAACAAGTCTTCAAAACAAACTTTCTGAAGATACTTACGGATGGACAGTTAAAGTTCAATAATCCAAAACCATATAAAAAGGAAACCCGATAAATTAAGTTTTATCGGGTTTTTCATTTGATTTTATAACATATAGAAACATAGATTTTTTGTTTTTATAAAATAGCACAAAAAGAAATATGTTTCTTAACACATAGAGCTATGTGTATTTATAAAAGTGAAACGCCTTTTTTAAGTATCTAAAACTATGTTTTTATGCGTTTAAATTTTATAGCACTTAAAATAATTTAGAAAAATCAGGTTTAAAATAATTTGGCCCTTTCATCACTTTTCCGTCTTCACGATAAATTGGCTGTCCGTCTTCTCCTAATTTACTCATATTACTGCGCTGAATTTCATCAAAAACAGCTTCTATTTTATCTTGAAGTCCGTGCTCGATAATGGTTCCGCACAAGATATACATCATATCTCCAAGCGCGTCTGCAATTTCAACCAAATCATTATTCTGTACCGCTTCATAATATTCCTCATTTTCTTCCTTCATTAAATTATAACGAAGCAATTTTTTCTCTGCTCCCACATCAGCCTTTGGAGTCGTGCTGTGGCCAATTCTAAAAGCAGTGTGAAATTCTGTAACGGCATCAAGTTGTTTTTTCATATAGTAGTTTTCTTTTTTTTGGCTAATTTAAGTCACTTTCTTATAAATCTGAAAATTTATTGAACGAAATGAAAAGGCAATTTAGCAGCAAATCGTTTACAAATCTCTAAATTTGCTAAAAATTTTTATAACTATGTTTAGTCAAGGACAAATACTATTTGGAGTATGCTTTTTTATCGCTTTTGTAATCATTATGATTTTTGCTTATCGAAAAGATTTAAAATTACACAAAGTCTTTTACAAAGGAAATTACAAAGTATTGCTTGCCTTTCTGCTTTTCATTGTCCTTTTGTTCGTAATTAAAATCTTTCTAAAAAGATAAATTATTCTGGTTACAATAAAATAAAACCTAATAATTATGGGTTATTAGTAAGACTCGTAATAAAATTTATAACTTTACCGAAACCAAACAATCTACCATGAAAATTCTAAAGTATTTATTTCTTTTTGCACTTTTAAGCTTTGTTGCCCTTACTGTTTTTGTTGCTACACAGAAAGGAGATTTTTCTGTAGAAAGAAGTAAAGTTATCAATTCGCCTCGTACAACAGTTTATAATTATCTGAACGACTTTAGAAATTACGAAGATTTTGAATCATGGTCTGTTGAAGATCCTACAATTAAAATGACCTACGCTAATAAAACCAGCGGAAATGGGGCTACATTTTATTGGGATGGTGCTGAAGGAAAAGGAAATTCTATTATCCTTAAAACGAAAGACGGAGAAAGCATCGATCAGAAAATGCAGTTTGACGGTACTGAAGCAGATGTAAATTGGACTTTAAAAGATACTTTGAACGGAAAAACAAAAGTTACTTGGAAAGGAAAAGGAACTATGAGTTTTTTATTTAAAATATACACTGCTCTTCATGGGGGTTCTGATCGAGTTATTGGAACTATCTATGAGAAAAGTTTAGCCAATATTGACAAAAATTTAGATTACGAAACCAAAACTTATGCTGTTAAAGTAGACGGAGTGGTTAAGAAAACAGAAACTCCTTACATCAAGCAGACTTTTACCAGCGAAATTGCCAAAGTAAGCAAAAATGCAAGAATTGTAATTCCGAAGCTTATTCGTTTTAGCGAAACAAATGGTTTATCTGCGGTAGGAAAACCTTTTATCATTTATCATACCTATGACACTAAGACTGGTTTGGCCAAAATTTCGATTTGCCTTCCAATCAATAAAGAAATTTTAACAAGCTCAGGAAGCGATATTTTAGCAGGAAAACTAAATGGTTTTGATGCTGTAAAAACAACTCTTAACGGAGATTACTCTCATAGAAACGAAGCTATTGCAAAAACAACAGCTTATATCAACAATCAAAAGATTATTCCAGATTTAAGCTGGTCGCATCTTGAAATTTTGACATTAAGCAAATTGGATGTAAAAGCTTCTTCAAAATTGGTAACCGAAATTTATTTTCCAATAAAACCAAAAGTAGTTCCTGTAGCTGCCGAACCTGTTTATACTCCAGAAAGCGCTGGCGGAGAAACTCCAAGCGAACCTCGTACAGAACAGCCGCGCACAGAACCTGTAAAACGCAAACCAGCTGCACCTGCACCTGCTCCCGCGCAAACACCTGCACAAGAAGAAGATTCAGAATTTTAAATAATTTCAAAAGCATATTAAACCTTTTGTTTTAAATTCTGTCTAACTTCCATTAAAGTAAGTTTACAAAACAAAAAGTTTGATAGACGAGAAAGAATTTATAAAACAATTATTAACCCCTGAAACGCAAAACATTGCGTTTCAAAAACTCTTGTCTGATTATCAGAAACCTTTGTATTCTCATATTCGAAACATCGTTTTGAATCATGATGATGCCGACGATGTATTACAGAACACTTTTGTAAAAGTCTTTCAAAATCTTAAAAACTTTAAAGGAGAGAGCAAACTTTTTTCCTGGATGTATCGTATTGCCACCAACGAAGCTTTGACTTTTTTATCGCAAAAGGCAAAATTAAGCGGGATTACGTCTGAAGATCTGCAGAACAAAACAATAGACGGCTTAAAAGCTGACCTATATTTTGACGGAGATGAAATTCAGATCAAACTTCAAAAAGCAATTGTAACGCTTCCAGAAAAACAGCAATTAGTTTTCAAAATGAAATATTTTGAAGAATTAAAATATGAAGAAATTGCAGATATTTTAGGAACATCCGTCGGAGCTCTTAAAGCATCTTATCATCACGCAGTAAAAAAAATCGAATTATATGTTACATCAAATTAAACCTTTTGTAACTAAAACTGTCTTATAAGTATTATGAAAACATTTAAATTAGAAAACGAACCCAAGATAAAATCCGGCTTTAAAACTCCGGAAAACTATTTTGATCATTTTTCAGAAAAGGTTTTACAGCAATTAAACGAAAAAGAAGTTAAAGTAATTCCTTTTTACAAACGTAAAAAAACACTTTGGACGGCTGCAGCTGCCGTAGTTGGCTTTGCATTGTTAATTCCTGCAATAAATAATTATAAAGCAAATTCAAACGATCTTGACGAAGCAACTTTAGAAAATTATTTGTCTTATCATTCGAATATAAGCCAGTACGACTTGATACAAAAATTAGACGACAGCGATATCGAAAAATTAGGCAACGATGTTACTTTGGAAGATGAAACCTTAGAAGACATCTTGGCAACAAGTCCAAACCTAGAACACTTAATTTCAGAACAAAATTAAATCAAACTTAACTCAACAACTTAGCTTAACAATGAAAATAAAAAACATTTTACCGCTACTGCTCTTTCTGACAAGTTTTTCAATTTTTGCACAAAATGGAAAAATTGATGAAAAGCGTGAAAAGATTAAAGCTTTTAAAGTGTCATTTTTAACTACAGAATTAGAATTGACTTCAACTGAAGCCGAAAAGTTTTGGCCAATTTATAATGCTTATGACGATAAACAGTATGAATTGAAGTATTTGAAAATGAAAACTTATCTGAAACAGTTAAAAGATGACAATCTTAAAAACCTTTCAGATAAAGAAGCGGCAACGTTACTATCTCAAATCGAAAGTACAGATAAAGAAATATACCAGCTTCGCGAAAAATACATGAGCAGTCTGAAAAAAGTGCTTCCTGCAAAAAAGATACTATTGCTTAAAAAATCTGAAGACGATTTTAATCGAAAATTATTGCAGCAATACCGCGATAAAGCTAATAAGGATTAAACTTAACGATACAACAGTGATAAGGACCCTATATAATAATACTTACTTTATTATTTAGGGTTCTTATTTTTTATTTAAAATTAAGCCTAACCACTTTGTTATGTCCAGCTGCGATGGCAGTATTTCTGTTCACAAATCGAATAGTGAAAAATTTGGTATCTGTAGAAAGCTGCATCCAGTTTTCTCCTCCATTTTGAGAATATTGTATTCCTTCAGAACCTACGCAAACAATTTCTCTTCCATTGCCTCCAGGAACATATTGTACGCATGATGCATAACCAAATCCCATATTTTGGCCAATTAATTGCCAAGTTTTGCCACCATCTTTTGTAAAAGCTTTATTATTGGCTTTATTATTAGGAAGATCATAATCTCCTCCAGCAATAAAACCTTGCTTAGAATCATAAAAATCAGCAGTAAAAATTCCTGTCATTTGTTTTCCCTGCACAATTGGAGTTTCTACAACTTTCCATGTTTTTGCCTTGTCAGGAGAATAAAAAACACGCGCTTTTTTCCCGCCCGAAACTAGCCAAGTATCATTACCTTTTATAACAATGTTCGTATTGCTGGCTGCAAAAGCAGCTTCTCCAGTACTATTTGTTGGCAATTTATCAGAAAGCAGTTTTGTCCAAGTTTCTCCGCCGTCGCGAGTAACAATAATAGAAAAAGTATCTTCTGTTGGATCTCCAATCGCAATTCCTTCCTTATCGTTCCAGAACTGCATACTATCGTAAAAAACTTTCGGATTAACTTCTTTATAAACCAATTTGACCTTGCGGTCCTTTTTTGAAACTGAATAAAGAAGCGCTGGATTTGCCACACTCAATAAAAAAATATCTTTTGAGGTTTGCGCGATGCTTCTAAATTCTAATTTGAGCGTATCGCGATAAATATGCTCTTCGAATTTTTCTTTTTTATCCAAATCATAGCAACCAAAACGAGAATTATCTGCTCCGTACCAAACTTTATTTTTATCAATAAGAATTGCTCTAATACTAATTCTGTCCTTAAATAATGTATCAATTGTCATTGAAGTAAAGCCGTTATTGTAAACAATATCAGTTTTATTATTAAATGATCTAAAAGACATCAATAAAATAAAAATAACACAAAATAAAGAGAGTTTTTTCATAGGAAACTTAAAAATTTGGTTAACGCTAAAATACAATTAATTCCCACATGGAAAATTAATTTCTTTATTTTTTTCGAGAAGAATATATGTTATTTCATTTACAGATATTTATCTAAAAAACATTCCAAATAATTCCAAACAAACAACAACAAACTAATAACCAATACTTTAATAACTATATTTTAGCACATAAATTTTGTGGCACAGTAATTGAATATCTCATTACAGAAAATAATTTAATACAAATTAGCCATGAAAGCGAATTTACTTTTTATAGCGATAACTGCCTTACTTTTTGGTTCTTGTGCTGCACAAAGCCAAACTACTGTATATGCAAAAAACTCAGATATAAGCGATAATTTAGATTTAAGAGCAGTTGCTTCGATGTTTGGAGAATCTGCTAACCTTCAAGATTTTGAAAGACGTTTGAATGATCCTAAATATCAAATATCAAACCTTGACCTTAACGGTGACGACGAAGTAGATTATCTTCGTGTAATCGAAAGTGTTGAAAACAGAACTCACGTTGTTATTATCCAAGCGGTTTTAGATCGTGATGTTTACCAAGACGTTGCTACAATAGATGTAGAAAGAGACAATTACAATAAAGTTAGCGTTCAAATTGTTGGAAACTCTTACTTGTATGGAGCAAATTATATTTACGAACCTGTTTATAGTGTTGTCCCTGTAATTTACACCTCATTTTGGGTAACAAATTATAGACCTTACTATTCTACTTGGTATTGGGGATATTATCCAACATACTATAGCGCATGGAGACCTTATCCAGTTTACAGATATAGAAACAACATTAATGTTTGCATCAATGTACACAATACATACAACTATGTAAACGTGAGAAGAAGTTACAGAGCTCCTGCTATTTATGAAACAAGACGTACTTACGGGTACGAAAGAATGCGTCCGAATTATAGCTTTGCCGAAAGACATTCTAACACAACAAACAGATACGAGTTGGACCAAAGACGTGTAGCGAGCAGAGATGCTAATAGAAATACATATAATACCAACAGAAATTATACTGGAAGAACAACATCTGACTACGGAAATTCTAACAGAACATACGCCGAAAACAGAAATGCAACAAACAGAACATCTGCAGACAGAAGCAGCAACAGCAATAGAGGATACAACTCTACAGGCAGAAGTTCTGAAAGCGTAAGCACAGAAAGAAGCACAAACCGTGGCGGTTATTCAAATAATGGCTACAATCCTCAAAGAACAGAAAACAGCGCAAGAGTACAAAATACTCAAAGAGTAGATTACGGAAATAGCAATAATTCAAGTACATCAAGAGGATATTCGACACGCGAAGCATCTGCTCCAAGAGCCGAAAGAAGTTCAAGAAGCTATTCTGAAAACCAATCTAGCAATTCAAACAGAGATTACTCTGCTAGACCGCAACAAAGCCAGCGTTCAGAATCTCCACGAGTGAGCCAGGAATCTTCTAGAGGAGGCCAAGAATCTCGAGGCGGACAAAGCCAAAGAGATAACAGTTCTAATTCTAGAAATTATGGAAGAAGAGGTTAATTTTCAAAATAAATAATACTCAAAAAAGAGAGCACAATTTTACGATTGTGCTTTTTTTTATCTTTTTAATTTTAATTGCTGCTAATTTGTTTTAAAACAGTAAATTTGCAACCGTCTTTTTATAAAATTATACATGAGCGCATCGCATAAAAACTTACATAGTAAGTTGTCTATTGGGGGTTTATTGATTACTTTAGGGATTATTTATGGAGATATTGGTACTTCTCCATTATACGTAATGAAGGCTATTTTGGGCGATCACACGATAAATGCCGACATTGTTCTAGGAGGTATTTCTTGTGTGTTTTGGACCTTAACATTACAAACTACAATTAAATATGTACTTATTACTTTAAGTGCAGATAACCATGGTGAAGGAGGAATTTTTGCTTTGTATGCATTGGTCAAGAAAACAAAAATTCAATGGCTCATAGTTCCCGCAATTATTGGAGGTAGCGCCCTGCTTGCAGACGGAATTATTACGCCTCCCATTTCAATTTCTTCTGCTGTAGAAGGAATTAGGGCATTTTACCCGACAATGGAGACCCAAACCATTGTGTATATCGTAATAACCATTTTATTCGTTTTATTTACAATTCAGCAGTTCGGAACCAAATTGGTTGGTAAATTCTTTGCCCCGATGATGCTGATCTGGTTTGCTATGCTAGGCACCTTAGGGGCAATTCAAGTAATTAACTACCCAGAAGTTATCAAAGCGATTAATCCATACTACGCTTATCATTTATTATCGATACATCCTGACGGTTTCTTCGTTCTTGGTTTCGTATTCTTATGTACAACTGGAGCCGAAGCTTTGTATTCTGACATGGGTCACTGTGGAAGAAAAAACATTAGAATCAGCTGGATGTTTGTAAAAGCGACATTGGTTTTAAACTATTTTGGTCAAGCAGCTTATTTAATCCACCACGAAGGAAGCACTTTGCAGCAATTAGGCGGAGAAAACGGAAATCCGTTTTACTTAATCATGCCGCATTGGTTTTTACCTTTCGGAATTGTAGTTGCAACTCTTGCAGCGGTAATTGCTTCACAAGCGCTTATCTCTGGTTCGTTTACATTAATTAACGAAGCAATGCGTCTGAACTTCTGGCCAAAAGTAAAAATCAAATATCCGACAGAAGTAAAAGGCCAATTATACATTCCATCCATCAACTGGCTGTTGTTTTTTGGCTGTGTTGGAATTGTTTTGCATTTCGAGAAATCAGGAAACATGGAACACGCGTATGGTCTTGCCATTATTTTATGTATGATCATGACAACGATTCTGTTAAACTATTACTTGATCATGAAACGTGTAAAACTGTACTTTATGGTGCCGTTGATCACTATTTATCTGTTGATTGAGTTCAGTTTCCTTTTTGCTAATATTACCAAATTTGCAGAAGGCGGTTATGTAACGTTAATCATTGCGAGTTTATTGATTTCTGTAATGACAATCTGGTATTTGGCTAAGAAAATCAACAAAAACTACACGAAAGTGGTTAAAGTTGACGATTACAAACAAGTTCTAGTAGAGTTAAGCCAAGATTTATCTATTCCAAAATATGCTACGCACTTGGTTTATATGACCAATGCGAATCGTGTGGATGAATTGGAGGAAAAAATCATTTATTCTATCCTTCAAAAACGTCCAAAAAGAGCCGATATTTATTGGTTTGTTCACGTAAATATTTTGACTGAGCCATACAAAACACAGTATAAAGTAACTGAAATTGCTAAAGATGATATTTACAGAATTGATTTCAACTTAGGTTTTAGAGAACCAACCAAAATCAATTTAATGTTTAGAGAAGTTATCAAAGACATGGTAAAACGAGGCGAAGTAGATATTACGAGCCGTTATGAATCTTTAAACAAAAACAATATTATTGGAGACTTTAAATTTGTATTGTCTGAGAAATTCCTATCAAACGACAACGATTTAAGATGGCATGAAAACATTATCATGAATTCTTATTTCTTCATTAAAAAACTGAGTTTGTCTGAAGAAAGAGCTTTTGGTCTAGACAGCAGTTCTGTTAAAATAGAGAAATTCCCAATGGTGCTTCACGCTCCAGAAAACATTGGATTAACGCGTATTACAAAATAATACACTTTTAAATAATTCAAAAAAACACTCTAATATGGAGTGTTTTTTTCTTTTAATGCGAGTCGGAACAAGATTCGGTATTAAAAATTTAACTTTCAATCAATTAATAGTACCTTTGCAACTCAAATTATAGAAATGAGATTACACAGAAATTTAGTTTATACTACCATTGACTCTTTGAATGCAATTTTCAACGAAGGAGAATATGCTGATAAAGTGGTAGCCAGAGCATTAAAAAAAGACAAACGTTGGGGAAGTTCTGACAGGAAATTTGTTGCTGAAACGATATACGAAATTGTTCGCTGGAAACGATTATACGCTGAAATTGCCGAAGTAAAAGAACCTTACGACAGAGACAATCTATGGAGAATGTTTGCCGTTTGGGCTGTTTTACGCGGTTACCCAATTCCAGATTGGAGACAACTGGAAGGAACTCCTGAAAGAAAAATCAAAGGGCGTTTTGACGAATTATCAAAAACTAGAGCAATTAAAGAATCTATTCCAGATTGGATGGATGAATTGGGTGTGAAAGAACTTGGAGAAAAAGTTTGGGCAAAAGAAATTGCTGCACAAAATCAGCCGGCAAAAGTTATTTTGAGAACTAATACTTTAAAAGGAACCAAAGAAAGCCTTAGAAATACTTTAATGGATTTAAATATTGAAACAGAATATTTAAAAGACCAGCCAGATGCTCTTGTTTTAAAAGAAAGAGCCAATGTATTTTTGACAGATGCTTTCAAACAGGGACTTTTTGAAGTTCAAGATGCCAATTCACAATTGGTTGCAGGATTTTTGGACGTAAAACCTGGTATGCGTGTGGTTGACACTTGTGCAGGTGCGGGCGGAAAAACATTGCATATGGCTTCTTTAATGGAAAATAAAGGACAGCTGATTGCAATGGATTTGTACGAAAGCAAATTGAAACAATTGAAACTCAGAGCCAAAAGAAACGGCGCATTTAATATTGAATACCGCATTATCGACAGTACAAAAGTGATTAAAAAATTACACGAAAAAGCTGATCGCGTTTTAATTGATGCACCTTGCAGCGGATTGGGAGTTTTGAAAAGAAACCCTGATTCTAAATGGAAATTACAGCCAGAATTTATCGACAACATTCGTAAAGTTCAGAGCGAAGTTCTAGAAAGCTATTCTAAAATTGTAAAGCCAGGCGGGAAATTAGTTTATGCAACCTGTTCGGTTCTTCCATCAGAAAACCAAGAGCAGGTAGAAAAGTTCTTAAAAACAGAAATCGGAAAGCAGTTTACTTTTATTGAAGACCGTAAAATGTTAGCTTCAGAGTCTGGTTTTGACGGATTTTATATGGCTTTACTGGAACGTAAAAAATAAATTCCAACCTTGGAATTGCTTAATATTTAAAATCCCAAATTTCAATCTGAGTTATTGAAATTTGGGATTTTTTATTTTTTAGTCCAACTTTGTCAAAGTTTGAAACTTTGACAAAGTTCTAAACTCAAAACGTTGGAATTTGGTCCCGAAGCTTCGGGATAAAATATTGGAATTTTACTCTTGAAGGGTGGGTTTGCGTAGCAATTTTCCGTTTTCGTTCTCTTTGAATTTTGAGACAAAAACAATTTCTTTTGGCTTTTCGTATTTCCCCAGAACATCAAAGAAATCAGGAGCAAATTCTTGTTTTTCTCCTTCGATGACTAAAACTAATTTTTCTCCTAAAGTAGTATCTGGAAGTCCCGTGACAAAAAATCTGTTGGCAATCTTTCCGATCAATTTAGCTTCTATCTGTTCTGGAATCAGCTTCACTCCTCCACTATTGATTACATTATCAATTCTTCCTAAAAATTTAAACTGCTGTTCATTCAGCAATTCTACCAAATCATTCGTAACAATTGGTTCGTCTGAGATTGTTGCCACATGAATTACCAGACAGCTGCGATCGTCTTGAGAAATTTTCACATTCGGCAGAATCGAAAAAACAGAATCGCCCAAACGTTTCGCTGCGATATGCGTGATCGTTTCGGTCATTCCATATGTTTCATAGATTTCTGTTTTTAGAGGCAGAAGTTTTTCTTCAAGAGCCGAATCTAATTTTGCACCGCCAATAATAAGTTTGCGCACTTTAGAAAGCCCTTTTATAGAATTTTGAACTTGAAGCGGCACCATTGCTACAAAATCGTAGGTAGTCGTATTTAACTCCAGCGGATGCAGGCTTGGCGAAACGACATCCAATTCTAATCCTAAAATCAAACTCCTTACCAGCATCATTTTTCCCGCAATAAACTGCGTTGGCAGACATAATAAAGCCTTATCGCCAGGTTTCAAATCAAAAAAATCACCCGTTGCTAATGCCGACTGAATCATAGCCTGCTTTTTGAGCCTGACTAATTTTGGAAGACCTGTTGTGCCAGAAGTGGTCATTTCTATAAAATCTTTTTTATCAAACCAATCCAAGAAGAATTCTCCAATTGACTGTTCGTAGGCATCGCCTTCTTTTATGTAACTATAAGCGACACGGCACAAATCTTTTGCATTTAGATGATAGCCATTTAATTTAAAATAATTATGAACGTTATTTTGAGTTAAGTTTTGCATATTCTTAAGCATTTAATTTGACATTACTAATTTTTCCTGTTAGCCTTTCCTTCCAATTTGTCCAACCGTATTTTTTACTAAAAATAAACAACAGAATAGGATAAATAACAACAACAGGCAGAATTACATCTATACCTGCTGACGGTTCTGAAAGGTCTTTAAATATTGAATTTGTTTGAAAAACGGTCCAATCTGAAGTCACCAATAAAGCTCCAACAAGATTGTTTGCGGCATGAAAACCGAGTGCCAATTCCATTCCTTCATCCATCAAAGTGACAATCCCTAAAAACAATCCCGTTCCGATATAATAAACCATTATGATATTCCCCATTTTGCCAACTTCAGGATTTGTCCAATGCATCGAGCCAAATATAAGAGAAGTCATCAGCAGCGGAAACCATCTGTTTTGAGCTAAATTGGCAAATCCCTGCATGAGATAACCTCTAAAGACATATTCTTCAGTAGTAGTCTGAATTGGAATCAATACACTTCCTAAAACTGCCAATATCAAGAAAGGAATTAATTTAAACTGAAACACAAATTGTTCGGGCGCCTTTAGATACACAAACAAAAAGCTGAGGAACGAGAAAAAAGACCACAAAAAGAAAGAAAACCAGATTCTTTTCCAGTCTACTTTAGGCCTTGAAGTTGTAACGGACAATATAGTTTGATGATGAATATATTTTACAACAAAATAAATTCCTGCAAAAGCAAAAACAAATGAAATCATTATCAAAAAAAGAGTGGTATTCGATTCAAACATTTTCATTATCCCTTCATTTGTTGTCGGAAAAGCAATATGATCGGTAAATGTTTTATAAAATACAGCTAGGGTAATTGGAATTTGGCCTATAAAAGATGCTGAAATAATAAAGACTGATCCTAAAAGATATTTCCAAAATTTATTTTCGGGTTTAATCCCTTGTTCTAAAAACATAAATTTAAAATTTTAAAAAATGAGAATTCAAATTCGGTAAGTAAATCTTACTTTTGGCATTGCTAAAATACCCCTTTTTTATTTTACGAATATTTGAACATTTAAAAATAACAAAATGATACAAATTTACCACAATCCGAGATGCGGAAAATCAAGAAATTGCCTTGCTTTTATTGAACAATCGAACCAAGATTTTGAAATCATACCTTACTTAACCGAAACTCCTACTTTTGAAGAGTTAAAAACATTATTAGGCCAATTAAATCTTGAGCCGATACAGCTGATTAGAACCAAAGAAAAAATCTGGATTGAAAACTTTAAAGGCAAGACTTTGACTGATGAAGAAATCATAACTGCAATGGTAGAAAATCCTATTTTAATTGAACGCCCGATTGTGGTAAAAGACGGAAAAGCCATAATTGGCCGAGATCCAGAATTGGTAGCTTCTTTTTTAGATTGATTCTAAAATATACTGTTAACATTTTTTTGTGATTTTTAGCTTTAAACCAAAAACTACATTTGCGGTCTAAAGAGAAAAAGAAAACCAGAAAAATGAAAAAAATCAAATTTGCTGTATTGCTTGTATTCTTGTTTACAAGTTTTTACAATTACTCTCAACAAGGTCCGGGAGGCAGACCCAAAGTAAAAGTCACCGGAAAAGTTTTCGAGAAAGTAAGCAAACAACCATTAGAGTATGCTACAATTTCGCTTACTGCCCCAAATGACACCAAAGTTGTCGCTGGCGGTATTACAAATCCAAAAGGAGAATTTGAAGTTGCAGTTGCACCTGGAACTTACGACATAAAAGTGGAGTTTATTTCGTTCAAATCGACTGAAATTAAACAAAAAAGCATTCAAGGCGACACCAATTTGGGCGTTGTAAACTTATCAGAAGATGCTGCGCAACTTAATGAAGTGGTAGTTCGCGCTGAAAAATCAACTGTAGAAATTAAACTCGACAAGAAAGTTTACAATGTTGGCCAAGATATGATTGTAAAAGGCGGAAGCGTTAGTGATGTTTTAGACAACGTTCCTTCTGTTTCTGTTGATACTGAAGGAAATGTAAGTTTGAGAGGAAGCGACAACATCCGCATTTTAATTGACGGAAGACCTTCTCAAGCCATAAATATAGCAGAAGCATTAAGACAGCTTCCAGCAGATGCAATTGACAAAGTAGAAGTAATTACAAATCCATCAGCGCGTTACGATGCTGAAGGAGGTTCAGGAATCATCAATATTATCCTTAAAAAAGGTAAAAATCAAGGCTTTAACGGAACTTTTATTGCTTCAACAGGTTTACCAGAAACGTACGGCTTAAGTGCCAATGTGAACTATAAAACCGAGAAGCTAAACTATTTTACAACTGCTGGCTACAACTACAGAACCACAGAAGGAGCTGGTAAGACAAATTCTGAATATTTAAATCCAGATAAAACAACAAAAAATTTCTTAGATGAAGATCGTGATACAAAACGTATCAGAAACGGTTTTAATGGAAGAGCTGGTGTAGAATGGACAATAACGCCATCTACATTCTGGACAAATGCCATCAACTACCAAAAAAATACTGGTGACGACAGGGATTTGATCAATTACTATAATTATGATGCCAATCGTGTTTATACTGGAACATCATACCGTTTAAACGATGCAGATACTGGAAGTGAAAACTTTGAGTATACTTCAAACTTAATCAAAAATTTCAACGATAAAGGACATAAACTTACTGCAGATCTTTCTATTTCAAGAAATACAGATGACAGTTTTAGCACCATTACAGCTTCACCAAATTTCAATAATACACTAAACGACCAAATACAAAAACAAGTATTATTTCAAGCAGATTATGTTCTTCCATTAGGAAAAGGAGGTCAGTTTGAAGCAGGATATAAAGGAAGCTTCGGAGATTTGAATAATGAATACTATGTTGCTACATTAGTAGATGGTGTTTCTATAAAAAACCCTAATTTATCTAATACTTTAGAATACAAAGAAAATATCAACGCGCTTTACACGCAATATGGCTTCAAAGTAAATAAATTCTCTTATTTATTTGGCTTAAGATGGGAAGACACAGATATTCATGTTAACTTATTAGACAACAGCGTTTTCAACACTAAAAAATACAACAACTTGTTTCCAAGTGCTTTTGTTAGTTACGAAATCTCAGATCAAAGCAACTTCTCTGCAAGCTACAGCAAACGTTTGTCTAGACCAAGAGGTCGTTTCATGAACCCTGCGGTAAACTATGCCAGCAATGTTAATATTTTTCAAGGAAACCCAGATTTAGATCCTTCTTTAACAGACAAATACGACATTGGATACATCAAAAAATGGGACAAAGTAACATTCAATACATCTGCCTATTTTGAAGACACAAAAGATGTTTTCAGTTTTGTAAGATCTCCTACAGGAGATGTTGTAACTCCTGACGGCGAAGTGGTAACTCCTGCGCCTGGCGAGACTGTTGAAGGTACGCCAATAATCAAAAGCCAGCCTATCAACTTAGGAAAAGAGCAAAAATTTGGTTTTGAATTTACATTCAATTACACTCCATACAAATGGTGGAAATTAAACAGCAACTTCAACTTTTTCAACGTAAAAACAACTGGAGAACACAGCTACACAGATACGCGTGGAAATGTTATTGTTCAAAATTTAGATAATCAAGCTAATTCTTGGTTCGCAAGAGTAAACTCTAAAGTTACCCTTCCGTACAAAATTGACTGGCAATTGACGGCAATGTACAACGGAGAGCAAAAAACAGCTCAAGGTAAAAACTTAGGCCAATTTGGAATGAATACTGCTTTCAGTAAAGACGTCATGAAGGACAAGGCAACCATTGCTTTTAACATTAGCGACGTATTTAATTCAAGAAAAATGAGATCTTACACCTATTTAGATGATGTAAATTCATATAGCGAATTCCAATTCCGTAAACGCCAATTCAATTTATCATTCACTTACCGTTTCAATAAACCCAAAAGCGAAAGAGACAAAAATGCACAGCCAAGAAATGACGGCGGCGGAGAAGGCGGCGGAGATTTTCCTGGATAAACTTGTTTAAATTCCAATATCAAAAATTCCAAATTCCAATTCTTTTTGGAAAACTCAATATTAAAATTCCAAATTCCAACTTTACAATTGGGATTTGGAATTTTTCTTTTTAAGCCTATTCTTAATTATCCAACTTTGTCCAAGTTTAAAACTTTGACAAAGTTCTAAACGCAAATTATATTAAATTGAATTTCTCATTTTATAATTAAACCCAACAGGTTTTAAAAACCTGTTGGGTTTAAATACGATCCAATTTGGAATTTGGAATTTCAAATATTGGAATTTCCTTTTTTTTGGCACAAAAAAAAAAGAACCTTTTGGGTTCTTTTTTTATGACATCAATCTAAAATTAAATAGATTGTTCTTCTTGTCTTTTTCTGGCTCTCTTTTCTTTAATCATTTCCCAGCTAGCACCCGTAACCCAGTAAGATACGAAACCAACTAAGAAAAACATTAACCAAAACCCTATAGTAAGTATGGTTAAGAAAAGTAAAAAGCCTAAGTACTGTGAAAATTCAAACATGTTTTCCGGAATTTTTGAATGTTACGACAAATGTAGGGTATATATTTTTTCTCAGCAATAAAATCTAAATCAATTTTCGTTAAATAACATTTATCCGTATATTTATACTCATTTTAAATAAGCTTTTTTAACCGTTTTTTATTCCACTGTCCAAAAAAGAATAATAGGAGTGTTTTCAGGAGCTGTTTCCCGCTATCCGTTACAATCTTTTGCTTTTTAAAGAAAAAAGCAAAAGGATTTTCACTACTATCGGGGCTAGGGCATCTGTATTCAAAAGAAATCTTAATCTTAAAAATAAAAAATCCGTTTCAGTCCGCGGCTTTACGAAGTAAATCAACGTTATCCGTGTTCTATTTAACATCATAACAACATATCACATTTTACAAATAACATTTTACATCCCACATAATGAAATACAGAATAGAAAAAGACACTATGGGCGAAGTTCAAGTCCCAGCCGATAAATATTGGGGCGCACAAACAGAACGCTCTAGAAATAATTTTAAAATTGGACCCGCAGCATCAATGCCAAAAGAAATCATAGAAGGTTTTGCCTATCTAAAAAAAGCAGCCGCTTATGCCAATTATGATTTAGGCGTTTTACCAATCGAAAAACGAGATGCGATCGCTGCAGTCTGCGACGAAATTCTTGAAGGAAAACTAGACGATCAGTTTCCTCTCGTAATCTGGCAGACTGGTTCTGGAACGCAAAGCAACATGAATGTAAACGAAGTAATTGCCAACCGCGCACAGGTTCTCAAAGGCTTCGAAATTGGTGAAGGCGAGCAATTCATAAAAGCCAATGACGATGTCAATAAATCGCAATCTTCAAACGATACTTTCCCAACCGGAATGCACATTGCAGCTTATAAAATGGTCGTAGAAACTACTATTCCCGGAGTAGAAAAACTTCATGCTACTTTAGCTAAAAAAGCAGCAGAATATAAAGACGTTGTCAAAATCGGGCGCACACACTTAATGGATGCAACGCCATTAACACTTGGCCAAGAAATTTCTGGCTACGCAGCTCAATTGGCATTTGGTTTAAAAGCATTAAAAAACACCTTAGCCCATTTATCAGAAATTGCACTAGGAGGAACAGCGGTCGGAACTGGACTAAATACCCCGAAAGGATACGACGTAAAAGTTGCAGAATATATTGCCAAATTCACAAAACATCCTTTTGTGACCGCAGAAAACAAGTTTGAAGCGCTGGCCGCACACGATGCAATTGTCGAAACTCACGGAGCTTTAAAACAACTGGCTGTTTCATTAAACAAAATTGCCAACGATGTGAGAATGCTAGCTTCTGGTCCGCGTTCTGGAATTGGTGAAATCCATATTCCTGAAAATGAACCGGGGTCTTCTATCATGCCAGGAAAAGTAAATCCGACCCAATGCGAAGCCTTAACAATGGTTTGCGCACAAGTTATCGGAAATGATATGGCAATTGCTGTTGGCGGTATGCAAGGCCATTACGAATTGAATGTTTTCAAACCTGTTATGGCTGCCAACTTTTTACAATCGGCTCAATTGTTAGGAGATGCCTGTGTTTCTTTTGACGAACATTGCGCTCAAGGAATCGAACCAAATCACAAACGCATCAAAGAATTAGTTGATAATTCGTTAATGCTCGTTACGGCGTTAAATACTAAAATTGGCTATTACAAAGCCGCAGAAATTGCCCAAACCGCTCACAAAAACGGAACTACTTTAAAAGCAGAAGCTGTTCGTCTCGGTTATGTAACCCCAGAAGATTTTGATGCTTGGGTAAAGCCTGAAGATATGGTTTGATTTAATTGTAAATTGTGAATGGTTAATTATTAATTATCTCCATTATGAAAAAAATGATCCGTTGCCAGACTGAGCGAAGTCGAAGGGCTTCAGACGTAAGAAGACTTCGACTTCGCTCAGGGCGACAAAACAAAAGCCTGAAATATCAATTTCAGGCTTTTCAATTTATAATTCACAATTCACAATTATTTCCCATCAACATAATCCTGCAAATAACTAAATCTTTCTGTCAATTTTCCATTTTCAGTGATTTTGGCGCGTTTTAGTATTCCGTCTTTATCACCGTTGAAGAAAGCTGGAATAACGTGTTCCATAAATTGCTCACCAAAGCCTTCACTGGCATCTTTTGGAATTTCGCAAGGCAAATTATCAACTGCCATTACTGCAACCGCAGCTGGATGAAAGAAATCTACTTCGCGATCTTCTAACGGAAAATAACCATATAAAGGTTCTTCTATTGTTGACGAACGCACCGTGCAGGCAATTGGCCCATTAACATCGCAAGAAATATCGGCTACAACTTTCAATTTGCAATCGCTTGCATTCAACATTTCTTTTGTTAAAATCATTGGTGCATTGCTTGCATAAAAATGTCCTGCAAAATAAATATCAGATACTTTTGTAAACCTTTCAAAATCGGACTCGTACTCTTCTGGGTGATTTACAAAATCTACAAAATCTAACACCTGACCATCTTTCCTTCTATTGTACTCCAAAACATCAAGTTGCACATAAACAGCCTGAGCATATTTTTTAGTCAAATAATTATCAATCGTAATTTCTTTTACTTTTATAGCATCTAGAATTTCTTTTGCTCCACTCCCCACCTTTCCTGTTCCTGTAACAACAAATTTTAGAGCTGGCATGGTAATGCGTTTCAAATGCTTTATCAAATCTTCTTTTCCAGAAAGTGTTTCAGCTTTTGGAAGTTTGAACAATTCGAATTTAATTCCGAAAGCTCTAATGCCGTTATAAACCCCAACCATTCCGGCATATTTTCCGAAACCAATTAAACGGCGGTCATGCTCATCTACAATCGTTTCGTGATCATATAAATCAATATTTTTCTCCAAAATCGCTTGAAGCAATTTTCTATTATGAGGCTGTTTTTTAATTGTATGAGAAAAAAAGAAATAGGCCTTATTTGGAATCAAATTTTCTACAGGAACTTCTTTTACGCCAAATAAAACATTGCAATCAGAAACAGTATCTGCGACAGTAATTCCCATATTTTTATAATCGTCATCAGAAAAAATTCTTATATCAGAACTTTCAACTTTTACAGATGCATCGTGATAAAGCTGTTTTAGCTTAGTCAATTCATTTGGAGAAAACACAACTCTTT
Source organism: Flavobacterium sp. TR2 (assembly GCF_025252405.1). Taxonomy (NCBI): domain Bacteria; kingdom Pseudomonadati; phylum Bacteroidota; class Flavobacteriia; order Flavobacteriales; family Flavobacteriaceae; genus Flavobacterium; species Flavobacterium sp. TR2. Next base: position 4,729,606 of record NZ_CP104307.1, read on the forward strand.
TATCTGGTGGGTTTTTTCTCTCTTTTATGATTCCAAATTTCATTTAAACTGATTTTTTAATATTAAATAATATAACTTTTTAAAACATATTTGTTTCAAATATAACAAATTTAGTTAAAATTTTGTTTCAAAAATTCTATTTAGAATGTTTAAAAACCGTTAGAAGCTGAAAAACAATTATCTAAAATTTAGTTTTCTTAAAAATATGTTAAAAAACACAAATTTAAGCCTCAGAACCAAGAATACAACAAAATTGAATTCGATATATTTGTTTTTAAAGAACGATGCAAATGATTTTCCTTAAAAAAACAAAGATACCACAAATACTTTTTTCAATACTTGTTTTAAGTTCTTGTGGTCAAAACAAAAAAACAGCAACAGATACTACTCAGACAGTCGAAGATACATTACCTAAAATGAAGCCGTTAGGCCCAGAACCAAAAGTTTCTCAGGCGTATAAAAACTCGGTTGTCGGCAGAATAAATCACTTTTATAATAAAAACTGGCCAAATAATACTATGAACGGAAGCTTCTTAGTGGCCAAAAATGGACAAATTTTATTTGAAAAATATAATGGTTTTGCCAATAAAAATGAAGGAACCAAAATAACGCCTGAAACACCTGTACAAATTGCCTCTGTAAGTAAAGTTCTGACTGCGACAGCAGTTTTAAAATTGGTAAACGCAGGTAAAATTGACTTAGATCAGAAAGTAAATACTATATTAAAAACGTTCCCTTACGAAGAATGCACCATCAGAATGCTATTGGATCATCGCACTGGAATGCGCAATTATGCTTATTTTACAGATCGTGACAAATCGATTTGGGATAGACATAACCAATTGACTAATAAAGACATTTTAGATATTCTTGCTACAAAAGATATTGGTTTAGAATCTAGAACTGGAACTCGTTTTAGCTATTGCAATACCAATTATGCAATGCTGGCTCTTATTATCGAAAAAATTACGGGTTTAAGCTATAAAGAAGCAATGTCTGAAATGATTTTTAAGCCTCTTGGAATGACTCATACTTACGTTTTTGATGACGACAAAGACAGAAAAAAAATTGTTCCTTCTTATAAAGGTAATGGTGTAGAAATTGGCTTTGATTATTTGGATAATGTTTATGGGGACAAAAATGTATTTTCGACAGCACGAGATCTTTTAAAATTTGATCGCGCCAGACAATCGCCAGATTTCTTAAAACCTGAATTATTGAAACAAGTATACACGGGCTACAGCAACGAGCGTAAAGGGACAAAAAATTATGGTCTAGGAATTAGAATGATTAATTGGGAAACGGGACAGAATTTCTATTTTCATAATGGCTGGTGGCACGGAAACACCTCATCTTACATTACTTTGATGAAAGAAGGAGTTACGATAATTGCGTTATCTAACAAGATGACTAGAAATACTTATGCAGTTCGCAAACTAGCTCCAATTTTTGGAGATTATCCTTTTAATTTTAAAGACGAAGAGTAAAATATAGTCATAAAGTCGAAAGTCAAAAGTCAGAAAGTCTTAAAACAACTCCCAATCTTGACTTTCGAATTTTGACTTTCGACTTTCGACTTTGGACTTTTGACTTTCGACTTTATGACTTTTTTTTAAAAATTTTAGCAGAAAGTAATTTCAAATAGTATAAATTTGCAGACTTATTTTTGGGGTCGACTGGTTTTGACAGCAAGTCGAATTGAACAGTAAGCACGTCGAGCATTGAGACCTTGCTCGTAAATATAAGATCTCGAACTTTTACACGGCGAAAATAATTACGCTTTAGCTGCATAATCCGAATCATAGTAAGATTACGCCACGTCTCTACAAGGTAGGGAAGCTGGATTCTCCTGGAAAGCCTTGGTTTGTGGCGTTCCGTCAAGGGGAACCGTAAAAATAAACCTAGATTTCCATGAGCTTCGGGTGGATTTCGAAATTTAAGAAGATAAGTGTTGGGTGGTTGTTTCTGGCCTAGCTCAACATCGAAAATTCAATCAGGAAATAAGCGTGTAGAAAGCTCTTTAGTTGCTTGTTTGGACCCGGGTTCGATTCCCGGCGACTCCACAAAAAAGCCTGTAAACTCTTTGTTTACAGGCTTTTTGTTTTTTAGTTAACAATTTAACTGATTTTTTTTTAGAGGAGATTTATCTAACGAGATATAAATAACCTGCTTTCTCTTTCGCATTTCCATTAGCATCTACATATTTTAACACATAAAAGTATGTTCCTGTTGGCAATTTTGAGTCTTGATTGATTGTGGCTCTTCCCTCAGAAATACCAATAAAATAATTGCCATTTTGCCCATAGTTTTCTGTAGAATAAACTTTTACTCCCCAACGATTAAAAATCTCTAATGTATTGTACTGATAATTATCAAGTCCTTCAATAATCATTTTATCATTTCTCCCATCGCCATTTGGACTTATAGCATTAAAGACCTGAATATCACTTTCGACATTGTTATTGGTAACGGAGCTCTCTTTGGTAAAAAAGGACTGATCTTCTGATGAAATCGTTGAAAGCGCAATATATGCCCTACTGCTTATTTCGATACCATTTGAAATGGTTGCTGTTGTTGGATTATTAGATTGCCAGCCATTCTTTGAGGTTTTGTCTCCTGTACTGTTAGGCGAACTACCGTATTGGGTAATAAAACTACTATTTGATTTAAAACCGGAATTGTTTGTATCACTATTATGTTGCAATGCAATTATAGCACCCGTATTAGCACTTCCATAAATATTCCAGGTGCGGTCAATACCCTCAATCCCATCTTCTACTGATGCCGAAGTATCATAATTGGTAACATTTACATGAATTGTATTCGCTTTTGTCGGATTGACTTTTGCGGGTGTATAATCATTTTCAGCCATACCTACTGGAAATTCAAATGCGCCTGTATAATTTTCTTTTACGAGATGGCCACTATCATTGGTTACCACAAATTTTGATGCATCATAACCCGTAAGCGTCGCATCCTTGTCTAATACAAGATCATGAGTATCTGCATACAAATTTCCAGAAGAAAAAATCATATCAGTACCTAAGCGAGTATTGCTGTTTGCCAGCATCACACCTTTTGAGTTATTGATTTCTATACTTGTAAAGGTATTTGAATTACCAGAATTTCCATCATTACCACCATCTAACATTTGTTTTATCGTAAAACCATTGTTAGGATTTGGCTGCTGAAAAGCAACAGTACCCATACCCACACCTTGCTCAAATGACAGCCATGTTTTATCTGTTCCGTAAATCTGTGCTCCAGGTTCCATTTTAAAATTAGCGCCATAAAACAATATTTTAGCATCGTCTTCTATGTACAGCTTTGCATTTGGCCCCAGTGTAACGTCACCATACCATTGCTCCGATTCTCCAGCAGCCACATGATAGGGACCATCTATATAAACGGCATCACTTTGTGCTATGCAGGATATCGCAGGTAGTAAAATCAAAAGCCCTAAAATATATTTTTTAAACATTCTTCCTATTATTTTACATTGCACTTTTTGAATCCTAAAAAACATTTAAGGAATTATGGTACCTCCGTTATTTACAATTGTGTTGGCAATGGCAAAACCATTTTTATTTAAAGTAGCACCTGCGTTAATGGTAATGATTCCCGTTCCAAAAGCATTTACGTTACCAGCCTTAACTATACCACCATTAATAGTAACACCGCCTGTAAAAGTATTATTCCCATTTAAGACCAATGTACCGGCACTCTTTTTAACCAAACTTCCATCACCACTTACAACAGCCCCTATTGTATAAATATAACCATAAGTATCAACTGATGAGCTGGTGCCTGCAGTTAAAGAACAACCCGTTCCTCCCATATTAGAATTTTCATTCCAGCAACCTACAGTGCCACCGCTTAAAACAATAGGCAAATTATAAGTGCGAACACCAATGTTAGCAGCCCCTGTTAAAAATGTTGCTCCCTGATTTACAGTAATACGGGAATCTCCGCCGTAATTGGCGTTATTGGCATAAAATCCTTTTGCACGTACCACAGCTCCAGAGTTAAAAGTAGCTTGTACAGCTCCTCCATTTACACCTGAACCAGATGCTTCTCCACTTGTTATATAATTATCAACAGTAAGTGTAGCATTATCAACCACCAAATACCCCGCTGCACCATAACTATTACCTTTACCTGTACTAATGTATGCCACATGAATATTTCCAGAAGATATAGAAATTGTTGAGCAACCGTAACCGTTTATACCGTATTGTGTTATATTTCCTGTAAGTTTTAGTGTCCCAGCTGCGACATATCCACTTTGTCCTGGAGCATATGCCTCTATAGTGGCTGATGAAATACTCCCAGTAGTGCTACCATTTGCTGTTGCATAATTATTTGTTACATTTTGTACATATTGACTACAGTCGTATCGAACAATTGCATTGTTAACTATATTACCACCTGCACCAAATCCTATCCCATTAGGTAGATTTACAATTCCCTCCTTAACAAAACTAGGTTCTGCAAAAGAACTGACTCCTGTTAAATTAAGTGTCCCCTTTCCGGTCTTTATAATTCCCGTTGTACCAATTATAGGGCAAGCAATAGTTACATTTAAAGCATTTTCCGTAAAAATATTAAATCTTGTTGCGCAAGGTGATAGAGTTCCACCTGTTAATGTAAAATTACCACCTGCAGCAGGTCTAAAAGAAAGCGATTTAACACTTGTAATAGGTTCTGTCAAAGTTATTGTTCCTGCATTTCCTATTCCCGGATTACCTCCAAAAACTGCTTCAGAACATTTTGGAAAAACAAGCCACTTTGTGTTATTTGTTCCTTGCACAATTGTTTGACTGTGCAACCAATTAGCTGTGTTTGTATCCCAATTTCCTGAACCATTATCTATTTTACCATTAGAAGCAATATTGTCCCATATCAAACTATTTATTGATTGATTATTAAGCCAAAATTGCTGTGTTGGAACTTGTGACTGCATGTAAAAACTATTAATCAACAACAAAACTCCCATAGTTTTATACCACAGACATTGATAAAATGAGAATAACCTTTGCATAGAAAATAGATTAATTGTAATTATTACCTACCGTCCACCAAAAAGTGGTACCATCATACATAAACGATAAAATATCTACAGCACCAGCCAAAGGTGTAAGTGTCACAATACCTCCTCCGCCATTTATAACTTTATTTGACCCAGCAGCAAAAATTAAAGTACTAGTGCCTGAATTGGTCACGATAATAGTACCATACATTCCCGCTTTTGCGTTAGAAACGGTAAGTGTATTATTCCCTCCCGATAATGTCCATTTGGCTGTAGCACCTTTACTTAAGTCCCAAGTATAAGCAGCACCTGTAGCCGTTGCCTGTACAGGAGTCGTGTAATTGTTTGCGCTTACAGTGCCTTTCACTTCTAATTTTTCGGTCGGAGTAGCCGTTCCGATACCTACTTTTTGAGAGGCATCTATACGCATTGCTTCTATATTATTTGTTATAATAGGAAGATCGTAATTGTTTTTTGTCCCAATAGCTTGTTGTCCGGCCATTGTATTACCTCCCTGCAGCCATGCGGTTGACGAAGGTGTTGCAGGCACATATTTATTTTGACCAACTGACCATGCCCAAGTAGAGTTATCAATTGTTGATAGATAGGTAACATCTGGATTTTGTAAGTCATTAGGAACAAAAACGGGACCTCCTGAATTCGGATTTGCAGTATTAAAATCAACAATATTTTCGCCTACATTTCGTAATACCACATCTCCATTTGCATCTACGGTAAGAAATTTACTTGAAGCCACAGTCGGAGCCACAGCATTTGTCAAATTAGTTAATCTTAACCCGCTATTTCCTGCTGTACCCTGACTGATTTCCAGTTTATTATTAGGAGCAGCAGTACCAATACCTACATTTTGTGAAGCATTTATACGTATTGCTTCGGTGGCATTGGTCTTTATAACTAAATCCTTTGCATCTGTAGTTCCTAAAAAGTTAGTTCCGGGAGTTGTTCCGGCATTTCCTTTTGTCAGCCATGCAAATTGACCAGCATCAGTTTGCCTCACTGCACCAGTTGCCGAATCCCAAGTAAGTAATTTATCTGTAGAAGTTCCCTGAAGAAGATCCTGTAAAACTAATGGAGATATCCCCTCTCCTTTAACAACCAAACGTGCTGCCAATATTGCGGTGGTATCTACCCCGATACCTACACTAAAATTTTTATTTTTATTGAATATATTATCACCTACTTTAAACCATTTACTAGAATCTACATATGTTACAGTACCTTTATTATCAACAACCCTTACTTTCTTCTGTGAAAAAAGCATCAAAGGGAGTAAGAATATCCATAAAATTATTGCGTATTTATTCATCTGAGTTTAGTTTAAAGATAATCTGACAATTATATTTACAATACTATTACGTTCTAAAAAAATTAAATAAATTTAATCTTTTTAAATTAAAAAAAGAAACCAACAATCTAATAATAAGCAGTTTACAAAAATACCTGGTTTGCAAACTGCTCATAAAAACTATTATTTAATCCAGTGAATTTCAATTTTATCACCAGTAATAAAAGCGTAATCGTCCGGATCAGTACCTCCTACATTTTTAACTGTAACTCCTGTACCAGCTGCCAATGTATAGTCAGTACCAGCAATAAGTTTTACACCATTACGATACACCCAAACTTTTTGTACGCTTGTAGGTAAAGTTGCGTCTGCAAAAACTACATCAGCACCTGCTGTTGCTGTTTTTAATGTTTCGCCACCATTTACTAAATCTGACATCAGCATTTTCTTAGTAGTTCCTGTTGCTTCATCACGTACCAAAAGTGTAAAACCAGTTCCTGTACCATGTTTAGATTTATCAGTTGCATCTGTAGAAGCTAAATCAGTCGATTTGATCAACTCAATTCCATCCAATGCAAAAACTTTTCCTGCCGCATCAATATAAGTATCATCTGTCAATGCTCCTCCTAATTGCCAGGTCGTAATAATTCCGCCAGCCGGAGCCGTACTTGTAACTTGAGTAATACCATTTTTTACTTGCAAATATTTGATTGTTCCCTTGTTATCAACTACTCTCACTGAGCCCTGAGTTGCAGCTGTTCCGTCTCCTATCTGACCTAAAGTTGTAGGCGCCTGCTTCGCAATTGTAGCTGCTTTTTCCTGTGCCTGAGCTCCATATCCTGCTAAAAGCAGTGAAAAAACTATACTCGTTTTAAAAATTGTCTTTTTTAGTGTTCCATTCATTTCCATTTTCATTTTGATTTAAAATTTATAGTTATTTATTATTAATTGTATTACCCAGTTATTCCCACTGGTAAATTTTTACTTCATCTCCGGCCAGACAGCCACCGTTAGTATCAGGGTACAAGACCAGCGAAATTTGATTCTCTCCCTTTTTGGCTGTAAATTCTATCTCCGCTCCGTTTCTGAAAACCTGTATTTTGTCTAAAGAATTTATTACTGATGGAGTCGTAAAAATTATTTGCCCATTTGTTGCTACAATTTTCTGTTGCAACATCTTGTTACTTAAGTTATTTGAACTAATTTGCCGGATAACTCCGGTTGCCGGATCAATCGCCAAAATATGGTCTGCTGTTTTTGCCTCTTGTAGCCCGGACAGCGCCAACGTGTTACTATCTGTTGTGCCTATCGTGACTGGTTCTGTAAGATTCCCACCCAGTTTTAACGTTTGACCGGATTTTGTTAATCCGTTACCAGCATCAAAGGAGCTTTGTCCTATTTGTGATGAAAACAATATCCATTTTGTTCCGTCATTATAATATACTCCGGGAGTTACATCATTTACAGTAGTGGTATTATAAACCTGCATTCCTGCAACGTGAGCCATTAAAGGCGTAGCCTCTTTTGTAGATGATAAAGCTACCCGAGGCATCAAAAACCCCTTTGTAGCATTTGCATCTCCCAATTCAAGATAAGCGTTTGGATTAGATGCTCTTGGCGCTCCTCCTATTTTAGTCTGAGCACCAACTTTTGATGATAGGAAAGAAATAAAACATACCATCAATAAGAATTTAAACGTCTTATTTACACATTCATCCATTACAACCAATCTTATTGCCATTTTCAATCTTTTTAAATAATATTTGCTTGATTTACTCTTTAAAATCGCCAGTAAACATTTCTAATAATCAGAATAAGAGGCTATACTGTTCGTATTTATTACAGTATTTTTGTTCCTCAATTATTTCTTTCAAATAACGGGGCAAAGATAAGTTCATGATTATCAGCCGAACGTCAGTATCGGACATAAAAAAGTAAACATAAGACACAATATCGCTTACGTTTTCTTGAATTTTAGGAACGAATTAGGTACAATTTTAGACACTTAAGCTAAAAGCAGAGGAAAGATTTAGGGAGGAAATAGTAACGCTGCAACAGGCGAAAAACCTTAATTTCCGGGGTGAAATTAAATTATTTGCAGTTGATTGTTTTCCCCGATTTCCTAAAGGTAATAGAGTACGGGTTGAATTTTTTTGATTGATTCTTATTGCAGTGGAATAATCGTTTTACAGCTTTTATCCAACATCGACTGCGGAATAGCATCTAAAATACAGTTATTCAATACCTTAATTAATTTTTCTTTTATAAAATGCCTATGTGTTACCAGGCCAATTTCTCTAACAGGTGATGGTTTTTCAAATCTGCTTAGTTTCTGTTTTTGTTCTGTTGTAAGCATTGAAAGGGTCAATTCAGGCAAAATCGTACATCCCATATTCAGATCGACCATTTTTCGGATGGTTTCTATGCTTCCTGACTGATAATTTAATTTTAAACTGGTAAAATCTTTCTTTCTCAATTCACATAGATTAAAAACTTGATTTCTAAAGCAATGACCTTCCTCTAATAAAAGTAAATTGTTAGGATTTACATCTTTAGGTAAAATGTGTTGTTTTGATTTGGAAAGTACATCGGTATTGCTGTAATAGAAGAATTCTTCATAAAACAATGTCGATTCTTTCAGGTCATTATTTAAAAGCGGTATTGCCAAAATTCCGACATCTAAAGATCCTTCCAACAACTTTTCCTGTATTTCGCTTGTGGTGTACTCATTTATAGTAAGCGCGACGTCCTGATAAGTATCTAGAAATTGTTTTATAAATAGAGGCAATAAATATGGCGCCAGAGACGGAATAATCCCTATTCGAAGTTCTCCTTTAACTTCGTCTTTCTCTTCATTAATAATATCCTGAATTCGATAAATCTCGCGCAAAGATTTTTTTGCCTGCTCTATAATTTTCTTTCCAATAGCAGTAGGCTCAACGGGATGTTTGTTTCGATCAAATAAAATTACATTAAGTTCTTCTTCGAGCTTTTTTATCATGGCACTCAGTGTGGCTTGAGTAATAAAGCATGATTCTGAGGCCTTTAAAAAATGTCGGTGTTTATCAACCGCTAAAACGTACTCAAGTTGCTGAATATTCATGTGTTAGATTTTATCAATATATTCATACAAAAAATCAGTTTGAATCTGTTAGGGCACAGAGATATTTTTGTTCAAAATTAAATAAAAATTATCATGAAAAAGAATTTATCTGTAAGTTATTTTTTACTTTTTGCAAGCATGGCATTTGCACAGCAGAAACAAATCACAACAAATACAGGCGCGCCTGTTGGTGATAATCAGAATTCAAAAACGATTGGACAGGATGGACAAGTTTTGTTAGAAGACATCCATTTAATTGAAAAATTAGCCTCATTTGACAGAGAGCGAATCCCTGAAAGAGTTGTGCACGCACGAGGCACAGGAGCCTATGGCGAATTTACAGCTTCAGGAGATTTTAGCAAATTCACCAAAGCGTCGGTTTTTAAAAAAGGAAAAACTACCCCTGTATTTGTTCGTTTCTCCACTGTAGTACATCCATCAGGATCTCCTGAAACATTAAGAGATCCAAGAGGTTTTGCCACTAAATTTTATACAGATGAAGGCAATTATGATTTGGTAGGAAACAATCTGCCTGTTTTCTTTATTCGCGATGCGATTAAATTCCCAGACATGGTTCACGCCTTTAAGCCATCTCCTATCTACAACAAACAGGATCCAAACAGGGTTTTTGACTTTTTCAGCAATATTCCCGAAGGAACTCATATGTTGACGAGAGTATATTCAGATTACGGAATTCCTGCAAATTACAGAGAAATGAATGGTTCTGGAGTACACGCTTTTAAGTGGGTTAATGCAACTGGCGAAGTTACTTACGTGAAATACACATGGAAATCGATGCAGGGAGAGAGAAATTTGACTCAAGAAGAAGCAAATGCTCTTCAAGCTCAGGACTTTCAGCACGCTACTGTTGACTTGTATGATAATATCAAAAAAGGAAATTATCCTTCTTGGGAATTATATGTACAGATGTTAAAACCTTCTGATTTTGATAAAATGGATTTTAATCCGTTAGACCCAACAAAAATCTGGCCTGCAGAAATGGCGCCATTACAATTGGTTGGAAAAATGACTTTGAATAAAATACCAGATAATTTTTTCCAAGAAGTAGAACAATCTGCGTTTGCGCCTGGCACATTAGTTCCTGGAATTGAGCCGTCTGAAGACAAACTATTACAAGGTCGTTTATTTTCTTATTTTGACACACAACGTTATAGAATTGGCAGCAATTTTCAGCAATTGCCTGTAAATGCACCAAAAGCAGCCGTTAACACAAACAACCAAAATGGTGCTTTTGCCAACAGAAAAACAAATGGAGATATTAACTATCAGCCAAGTGCAACTCAAAATGGTTTTGCAGACAATGAAAAATATAAATATTCAAAATCGGCATTTACCAATGTAACGACAGCACAACAAAAAATTTCTAAACCAAACGATTTCAAACAAGCAGGAGAATTTTATCGTTCATTATCAGAAAAAGACAAGCAAAATTTGATTAAAAATCTTTCTGGTGATTTAATGGTTGTTCAAAACAAAGATGTGGTACGCAAAATGGTTGGATATTTTTACATGGCCGACAGCGATTACGGAAAACGTTTAGCAAAAGCTTTAAATCTTTCTCGTGAAGAAGTTGAAAAAATGTTCGCAAAATAATACCTGAAGATGACCAGAATAAGGATTATTATAATCTGCATTATTGTCTTATTTTCAACTTCCTACTCTTTTGCCCAAGGCACTATTTTTACAGCGGCCCGTAACAATGATATTGAATTGCTGCGGGATCTGCTGTCAAAAAATATTGAAATAAATAGTGCCGATGAAAGAGGAAGTTCGGCTTTGATTATTGCGAGTTATAACGGAAATTATGAAGCCACAAAACTGCTTCTTGAAAACGGAGCAGATCCAAACATTCAGGATCGTATGGGCAACACAGCTTTGATGGGATTGTGCTTTAAACGTGATGATCAAATAGCGCAACTGCTTTTGCAATATAAAACAGATGTCAATTTGCAGAATTACAACGGAGCAACAGCATTAATTTTTGCGGCCACTTTTGGCGCTGATTCCATTATACCAATGCTGATTAATAAAGGCGCTGACAAGACTATAAAAGATAAGTATAATAAAACAGCACTTGATTATGCTATTCTTCAGGAAAATGAAGAAACTATAAAACTTCTGGCAAACTAAAGGACAGAAAAAATGCTTGTAACTTAAAAGGATTTGACTTAAAAAAGTTGAATCCTTTTTTTATTACAGCCAATTTATACTTGCTCAGATTGCGTCAGATGAAAATTTGACAATAATCGAAGAAAATTATATAAAATAATTAAAATAACTATGGTGTATTTTAGGATAATCTAAAAAAGAACTACTATGAGATCGGGAAATTATATATCTGAAGAATTTGCATCTGAAATGAACTCTTTTGGGAAACAGCTACTAAATTACGACGATTTTCTAGAAGGCGATTATACCAATAGGCTCACGGCCTCTAATCATTATAATCTGGAGCTTGGAGAATTGGAAGATAATCTTGAATATGATTTCGAATCGGAATATGATGAAAATGACTGGGAAGAAGAAGATTACAATGAAAATCTTGGCGGCGAATATGATGAAAATGAAGAAAAGCCGGGAAGCTTTGAAATGATCGGCTAAAAAATAATGTTATGAAAAATTTATCTGTGCTTCTCATTTCAATTTTCTTTTTTTCGTGCCAGCAAAGAGCCCCTAAAAACAATGTAAGTTCTACGGCTTCAGATTCAATTGCAGTGCAAAAAAAAGTTGAAGTGAATCAACAAATTGGCGATACGATTCTTATGAATTTCACTAATGAAAAAGGTCTTTACACCGCAGAAACTTCATTGGATTCTATTCGTTCCAAAATTTATGTCAAATTTAGAAATGACAAGACGGGAGATTTAACAGCAAACATTAAAGCTGAGGGAAACATTCGTTTCAATCAAATTATATTCCCTGATAAGACTTCAGATGGGCCTTTTTCAAAAGAACTAAAAATTCATCTGGAACAAAAAGGAGATTATTTTCTGATAATTGGACACTCTCTAATGGCTGATAATCCTTTTTATGGAAAATTTAAAGTCCAATTGGACATTCAAAAAGAATAAATCATGAATTAAATCAAGGCGATAAATCTTTAGGTTTTAATTCTTTTTTTGTTTCGAGCCCAATAAGTAAGATATACAATTCCCAGAATTAGCACCAATATATCAAATCTGATGATTTGCGGTATGCGGTTGATTTGATCATTGTAGTAAGTTCCTCCTAAAAGAGCGCCAGAACCAATTCCAAGTTCCATCGAAATATACATCGTTGCAACTGCTTTTCCTCTATGTTCAGGATTACTCATATCAATAGTCCAAGCACTAATCGCAGGCGATAAAATACCTGTCCCCACTCCATAAATTCCAGCTCCTACCAATAACATCTCAATATCTCTTCCTGCACTTATTATAAATAGTGCAATCGATGTTATGATCAATCCAGCCATGATAACTTTTGGCCGTCCATGCCTATCTGAAACTTTTCCTGCTCCAAAACGAACCATAACCGAAGCTACTGTAAAGGCCGTAAAAAATATACCTTTATTTGCTGCTCCCAAATGCTCACTCCAATCTGGAATTAAAGTCAAAATAAGTCCGAATGCCGTGTACGAAAGAAAAGTGATAATCCCTGCAGGAAATACATTCTTATCTACAATATCTTTTCGGCCAATAATAAACATCGATCTGTTCAATTTCTCTTTTGTTGCAAGGGTCTCTTTCATATTCATTACTATAATAATGGAAAAGAAAGCAAGAAACGACGAACAGTAAAACATTACGTTAATTCCGTAATTGTTAACAATCATACTGCCCAATGCCGGCCCTAAAGCTCCTCCAATACTAAAACACAATCCGTGCATTCCAAGTGCTTCTCCCCATCTGTGCTGCGGAATAATATCTGCCACATAAGCCGATGTCGAAGTAGGTTTAAAACCCGTTGAAAAACCATGAACCAAACGCAGCAATAGGAACCCCGAAACAGAGCTCAAAATAGGATACAAAAATCCGCAGACCACACAAACCGAAGATCCTATAGCCATAACAGGAACGCGTCCCCATTTGTCTGTCAGTTTTCCGCTGAATGGACGGGAAATTGCAGCCGTCAATGTAAATAATGAAATGATAAGCCCTTTGTATTCTGCTCCTCCAAGACTGCTTAAATAATTAGGAAGTTCAGGTATCATCATATTAAAACTTGATGAAAACAGTAAAGAACTCAAGCAAAGTAAAATGAATTGTAGGGTATAAATTGATTTTTCGTTTTGTGACATTATTGGATTTTTATATAACTAAAGGCAGATAGAAAATTATGGTTTTTAAAATAATTCCAGCTGATTGTTTGGGTTTATAGGTTTCTTTTTAGGAGGTTTTGCATCTCCAAAAACAGTTTTTCCTCCATATTTATACGATTCCTCTCTTTCTCTTTGAATGAGTGCATCAAAATTGGAGTTTGGCGTAAAACTTTCTTCTGCTTTCCTAGAAATCTCAGATAGTTTCTGAATGGCGCTGAGCTTATCGCTATTTCCGATTTTGGCACGATTGATAGCTCTTTGAAGCGTATCTATGGTTTCATCATAAATTTTAACTGGAACAGGAAACGGATGGCCGTCTTTTCCTCCATGAGCAAATGAAAAACGGGCCGGATCTTCAAATCGCGTTGGAGTTCCATAAATGATTTCGCTTACCAATGCAAGCGATTGCAAGGCTCTTGGCCCCATTCCCTTCAAAAGCAGCAGTTCTTCAAAATCTTCAGGTTTGTTTTCGTGAGTGGCCCAAAGCATTGCGCCAAGCCGCTTCATATTAACATCTTCCATTCTCACATCATGATGCGCGGGCATAGCAAGATGCTGCATTTCTTTTATGATTTTGACTGGCGATTCTTTTACCAATTCTAAAATGCCTTCACGAGATTTCGTTGCAGCGTTTGCAGTAAGGTTTAAAATAGAACCTTGATTTTCGCCATAAATAAAAGTGTGCGGTTCATTTATAAAAGATTTTAAATCTTGCGAATGCCAATGGTATCTTCTGGCAGTTCGAGAATTCGGATTCATTCCCTGCTGTATAACGGCCCATTGCCCTTTGCTATCAACAATAAAATTATGCTGATACAATTGAAAACCGTCCTGAATGGCAGTATTGTCAACTTTTGCTGTAAGTCGGCTGCAGTCGGCAAGATTATTTCCGTCAAGACCTGTTTTTTCTCCCACAAATAGAAGTTCCTGAGGCGTTGCCATAGAATGTTTCCCTTTACCTCCGCAGATATAAATTCCGAGTTCTTTTGAATGTGGATTAACCGATTTCTTTAATGCTCCAAGCACCGAAGTCGTAATTCCAGACGAATGCCAATCCATTCCCATAACAGCTCCAAAACTTTGAAACCAAAACGGATTGCTTAATTTGCTTATAACTTCTGAAGTTGAAAATTCCATAGCAATGGTCTCAACAATCGCAAAACCAAGTTTAGACATTCGTTCAGCAAGCCATAACGGAACGTGCCCGTAATGTAAAGGAAGATCTGCCGTGCCTGAACGTTTCATCTGCTGGAATTTTAATCCTGCAAAAATACTTCTTTTAATTGTGAATTATAAAGTGTGAATTGTTAATTCAAATGTAAAAAGTTTAAGGTATGAAATGTAAGATTTAAGATGTGAAATGTGAAAAGTAAAATGACACTCACATCTCACATCTTAAATCTTACATCTTACACCTCACATTTCACATTTCACAATTCACAATTTAAACAATTTCAATATCTTCTGCTGGTTCTTCAATTGGTTCTGCGTTGTCATCCAGCCATGCCACAAACAATTTGTAACCTATCGAAAACACAATTGGCCCCACAAACAATCCGATGAAACCAGACATGATAAAACCGCCAATTACACCCAGAAAAATCACAAGCATTGGCACTAGCGCCCCTTTACCTAATAAAAGCGGTTTTAGCACATTATCTGAAAGTCCGCTGATGATGAAAAATACTGTCCAAAAAATTGCATAGCCAGAATCACCTGTCGAAAAAAGATAAATAATTACTCCGATATTAATTATAATTGGTCCAATCTGCAGAATAGAAAATATCAGACAGATCAAAGTTAGGATTCCTGCATACGGAATATCTGCCATAAATAATCCAATTGCTTGAATGATAGTCTGAATAACTGCAACACCCAAAATACCTTTTACTACCTGATAAATAGTTGAAACAGAAATCTTCATAATTTCTTCGGCCTCATTTCCTGCTATTTTTTTAAGGAATTTCATAAAGAAAGCTTTACCTCCCGGAGATACTAATAAAACACCCGCAATAATAACCGATAAGATAAACTGAAGAAATGCAGCTCCCGAACTCAAAATACTAGCCATAATTTTAGACGACAATTCTCTTATCTGATCTTGATATTTAACAACACTCTGCTCTAAATCTGTTGACAAAGACAATAAAAATTCATAGAGCGGTTTGCCAATTATGGGCCATTCTTTTATAGAAGCTCCTGGCGGAGTAATTTTAAGTGTTCCCGCTTCAAAACTATTTTTCAGTTCCAAGAAATTTCCCGTTGCGGCTTTCAAAAAATAAATTAATGGCAACACCATAATAGCAATAATCAAAACGGTAATAACAACCGATGCCAATGCTTTTCGCCCTTTTAGTATTCGCTGCAGCGAATTAAAAAAGGGGTAAAATACAACAGACAATATTACAGCCCAAAGAATAGGCATAAAAAAAGGCAACAGCAATTTGAGACAAAATCCGACAAGGAGAAATATGAAAAATAACTGCAAAATGGTATCAAAGAGTTCTTTCTTTTTATTCGAATTGGTTGTTTTCATGGTTATCGTGTTTAAATGGTGAGTTATGGATGGTGAATTGTTAATCTTTCTTCTTCATTCTTGCCTCCTTTCAAAAGCAAAACTTGACAATCTTTCTTCTAACCTCTTGCCTCCTTTCAGAAAAGCAAAACTTGACAATCTTTTTTCTTGATTCTTGCCTCCTTTCAGAAAACAATTTTCATTCTTGCCTCTTGCCTCTTTTCGGAAAAGCAAAATTCGCATCTGAAACCAGTCTTCCAATTAAGATGACGGGATATAAAACGCCTGTGAGCACTTCAATCTGAACTAAAGAACGCGCCAAAGGATGAAGGGGCAGTATTTCTCCAAAACCTGTCGAGGTAATGCAGATGTAGCTGAAATATATAAAACTAGCCCGATCACTGTCGCTAGAAAATTTGGTTTTGGTTATTTGAAACGAGCCTTCAATATGTTCAAAAAGAAACAAATAGAGTGTTGACCAGAAATGAACTAAGAGCATATACACAACGATAGACCCTACGATACGGTAAGTGGTTACGGGACCTGGCTCTAAGACTTTTATCAAAACCAGTGAAATCATAAGCAGCATTATGGCAACAGAAAAAATAAGGTCTGCAAAAAGGATGAAGACATTGTGATTTAAATAATTAATGTACTGTATGATTAAAAATAAAATAGGAATGATCGAAATACTGATAGCCTGTTTTTTATGTTTTGATAAAGCCACAATTCCGGCAAAAAGAAACAGCATCCAAAATATATTGACAGCCACCATAAGACGGTTATAGCTGCCAAAAAAAGGAATGACAATAAAATGCGTGATACACAGCAATATCAGCATACCGCTAAGCCCTTTTTCTTGAGTCCAAAAGCTATATAAGAAATGATCTTTTTTTACTATCATAATATAAATTCCAAATGTTAAATTTCAATCCTGAAGCCTAAGGAATTCTATACTCTTGCCTCTTACTTCTTTACTCTTACTTCTTTACTCTTACTTCTTTACTCTTACTTCTTTACTCTTACTTCTTTACTCTTACTTCTCACTCCATCACCCTCAAATCGGTATCGGCTCTACTTCTACCCTTCCTATTGGTCTGCGCCAAAGTTTGAAAAGCAGTATAATGAAAATGGGCAGGAAACTCACCGCCGACATTACGAGGTAAATATCTTTGTAAGCCAATAATATAGAAGCTTGCGAGGTCTGATTGGAAAGGCTTTTTTCTGCTTTTTTCTGTGCCTCGGTGTCTGACAATCCCATGGCTAAAAAATTTCTTTTCGAATTTTCGAGCTGATTTTCGGCTTGTTTATTAATCGGACTCAATTGCTGGCTCAGACCCGTTTTGTGCTGTACATTCATATTAGAAATAAAAGTTCCTAAAACAGCGCTTCCCAATAAAGAAGCAAAAACAGCCTGAGCAATAATTCCCGTCATCATGCGCGATGTGCTCAGAAGCGGAGGAATTCCCTCAGAAATATATAGGAGCGAAACAGGAAAAAGAAACCCCATTCCTAATCCTTTAAAAATTAAAGGCAGATAAAAATCAGAAGCATCGATTCCGGGATAGAACCTAAAAAAAAGTATCATGTGGTACATTCCGTAGCAAGCAAAACCAATCACCCAAATGGTGGCAAGATAAATGCGTTTGTATAAAAGATAAGTTGAAAGCGGAATTGAGATGCATAACCCTATGAGCAATGAAAGATGCGTGACAGCTCCAAGAACAGGATCAAATCCTAAAACATTGGTCATATAGCCTGTTACGACACTTCCAGTTCCGTTTATTACACCAATACAAAACATTAGAAATGCTCCTGGAATAACATTTTTAAATTTGTAGACATCAGGATTAATCAATGGTTCTGCCGTAAAACGAACATGAAGCAGATAGATGCCAATTGTGATCAATAAAAATGCTGAAGCGAGCGTCACTTTAGGATCGCTAAACCAGTTTCTGGTCTGTCCTTCGGCACATAAAAAAAGAATAATGGCAAAAAACAAAATCAGGATGATCCAGCCTCTCCAATCAAATTGAAATTTGGTTTTCAGAGGCGCAACATCGGCTCTATAAAAATACCAAGCCAGTAAAATGCAGATTAAAAAATTGACGTTCAGAAAATAAATTCCAAACGTCCAATTGTGAAAGCTTACAAAATGTGTCCCTAAATATTGATACAGATGCTGGCTCCCTTTTTGAATAAACTGAAAAATGCCATACATCAAAGCCATATTGAAAGCTGGATTATATTTGAGCAAAATAGGCACCATCGAAGCAAATATTCCGATAATGGAAACAATGGCCAATAGCGAACGGCACAAAACAAACCAAGCAATAGTTGGCGCAAACAATGAAGCCGTATTAAAAAGCAGCGATAAAAACGAAACTGATAAAATCATGGTGCGAACCTTAATCTGTTTTCCTAATTTTAACCCTAAAGGCAGAAAAGCCAGCATCGCAAAAATGGGAATGTAAACTGCATAACTAAAAGCCGTTGTCGAAGGTCCAAAATGCCCTAATATCTGCGAATTATCGTAAGTTGTGACATTGAGCCCATTAAAAAAAGGAATCGTCAGGATATACAATCCTGCCAGTGTAAAAACGCTCCTTTTTTTTCCTGCAAACATCTTTTATTTTTTTACTTCAACAGTTACATTCATTCCCGGTCTTACTTCCTGCAGCTCTTTTGCTGGAGTTTCAAATTCAATTTTAACTGGGATTCTCTGCGTTATTTTTACAAAATTTCCAGTCGAATTATCGGGTTCTACCATTGAAAATTTGGCTCCAGTGGCAGGAGAAAAACCGGCTACTTTTCCTTTAAATTCTTTTCCGTCCAAAGCGTCAATCGTAATGGTGACTTCCTGTCCTTGTTTTATTTTCTCTATCTGAGTTTCTTTAAAATTCGCCGAAACCCATAATTTTTCAGTCAGTACGATTGTCGCAATAGTCTGATTGGCATTGATCAATTCCCCAATAGATAAATTTCGCTCTCCCACAAAACCATCAGCAGGAGCCAATACAACGGTATATGACAGCTGTAATTTTGCCGCATCAAGATCTGCTTTCTTTCTTGCAACTGTAGCTGTGGCTGCTTCCAGATTAATCGAACTTTGTTTTGTGATTGAACTGCTTGCTTCCAGACTTTTTTGTCCTGCTTTGACATAAGCCTCTTCTGATTTTAATTTGGAAATAACCTGATCGTACTGATTTCGTGTCACGGCCGAATCGGCATACATATTCTTAAAACGCTGATAATCTTTTTGAGCTTTTTCTAAACTGGCCAAATCGCCCGCCAACTTCTCTTTTCCCGAGGCCTGATTGGAAACCGAAGTAGTTATATTTTGCTGCAGCGAATGCAGGTTTCCTTCGGCTATAGCCAGATCTGCTTCTGCCTGTTTGACTTTAATGATGTATTCTGAATCGTCTAAAACAACTAGAGTATCTCCTTTATGCACCAGCTGATTGGCTTCAAATTTTATTTCCTTAATATGCCCCGTAGCGCGCGCAGCAACATTATTGATATATGCTTCTACCTGAGCGTTATTGGTGGTTTCATAAGAACTGAAATCAAAGAATAAACTTAAAATCCACAATCCGCCTGCGATTAAAAAAGCAAAAGACAATACCGTGAGAATGCTGTTTCTCTTTTTTTCACTTTTCTGAACTGCTCCGTTTTGTGTATCTGCTTCGCTCATAACAAGAAATATTAAAGTTTGCCCATTGCATATTGAAGTGAGTAATATTGAATAATCAAATCTAGATTGGCATTTACTAAGGATATTCGGGAATTATTTAGCTGTAATTCGGCATCTACAATCTCACTAATTAAGGCAAAATCGTTATCATAACGGCTTTTTACAATTTTATAATTGCTCATTGACAGCTCTACATCTTTTTTGTAGGTTTTGATATTTTCTTTGCTTTCTGCATATCTGACGTATGCATTTTTGACTTCTGTAGAAATCTGGTCTTTGGTAACTTCCAGCGCTATATTACTCTTATCAATTTCCAGTTTGTCGCCGCTAATGCGATGTTTGAGATTATAAAGACTAGAAATATCCCAGTTTAAAGAAAGTCCCGCCGCCCAGTAATTAAGCAAATTGACATAGTTGGGCCATTGCGCAGGATATTCTGTATTTAAAATAAGATTTGCATTTACGTTAGGCTTAAATCCGCTTTTGGTCAAACTCAATGATGATTCTGAAAGCTTAATTTTTACAGCCGCCCGTTTTATTTCTTCTCTGTTCTGAAAAGCTTCTTCTAAACTTTCCTCCAAGTTCATATTTTCTGTCGGAATCATACTTTCTGCCACTTCGGGCTTCAGAATCGTATTGGTTGGAAAACCAATTAATATATCCAAATAATTGCTTATCAGCTCAATCGTGTTGGTGCTTCTAAAAACTGAAACCTTAAAATTAGACTGCTGCAATTCGGTTCTCAAAAGGTCGCTTGTGAGGTTTTGTCCGTTCTTTACACGCGATTTTAATTGGTTTATTCGAATATCGGTATTAATGATATTTTGTTTCGTAACCTCAATCTGACGGTATAATTTTTCGAGTGTGAAATATTGTTCTGTAATGGCATTCTTCACATCAGCTTCGGTCATTCTCACGGCAGATTTCTGCATCTGACTGATTAATTCCTGCTGATTGATTCTGTTATTAATCGCGTTTCCAGCGTAAATAGGCAGTGTTGAAATAATATTGGCAAATGCCTGATGGTTGTAATAATCTACCGTAATCTGGCTTTGATAAAATCCTTCATACAGCTTAGGATCTCCAATATAATTGTATCCGCCGTTTAGGCTTATTCTTGGCGCTTTTGCAATTTTAGCTTGACCGACATTTTCATTAGCAATGGCCAAATCGGCATTTGCCAGTTTTAGCTGCCTGTTGTTTTTAATGCCCAATAAAATAGCTTCGTCAAGTCTTATTTTTTTTGCAGATTTAAGACTGACGGTATCTTGCTGTGCAAAACCTAACTTGCAGCAGCACAATAGGAAAAGAATCAAAAGTTTTAAATTTAAAACTCTAAATTGCCAATAACACATCCGATTTTATTGATTTGATTTTTCATTTTTGGGAATTTGCAATCAATATTATTCAACAAAACTTTCGGTAAAAATTGAAATTTACCTTAAAAAAATCACGGCGTACATTCTGAAATTGGGATTTTGATATAATTATTTTGACATAAATTTAAACAATTATTATTCAACACTTTAGAAAACGAATACTCAAAATTGTTTCATTTTATAAATTGGAACAATTTTTAAGGCTTCAAGACTTATTTTAAAGGAAAAAAAATTGCAGTAATCAAACAAATCACTGCAATTTTAGAAAGAAATCAAAATGTAATTATCGGCGTATATATATTATTTTTCAGCTTTAACGGCATCCAATAAAACGGCCAATTGGATACAAGGCGAATTTGATCGGTTGCTCCAAGCATGGTTCGTTCCGCGTTGAATTACAATATCCCCAGCTTGAAGCAAGGTTTCTTCTTCGTCTACAATCAGGTAAATTTCACCCGAAATAATGATTATATAATCTAAAGTATCGGTCTGATGCATTAGCGGATGCGGTTTTCCTTCTAAGGCTATCACACCCAAATCTTTATCGGGCGGAATCTGAACGTAGCGAAAATAGCTTCCGTTTTTTGGAGTATTTGGAAAAGCATTATTTTCTATAACCTTTTCTTCAAATTTTGCTGGTGTCGAATCTGTCGACCAGATATCTGAAATAATTAATCCCGGAAAATGCTCCGATACATTCGAAACAATTTCATCCTGCTCTATAATCGATTTTCCGTTTCGCAAGCCTGTTACGATTCTCCTTGGTATTGTTCTCATTCTTTATGAATCTTCATGATTAGTTTTCTGCCATTCGTTTTATTTTCTCTTAGGAGTGCAAGTGCTGTATCAACCGTTTCTTTATTCAATTCTCCAATTACATTAATATTTGGCGGACTGATTATTTCGTTTTCTATCAAATGGCTTAATTCCGTCAATCCGTTTTTGTAGTAATCATATTGTATCTGTTTAAAAATTTCATTTATAAACCTAACAGGTTTTAAAAACCTGTTAGGTTTGCTACTAACTAATACTAATCTAACTTAAACCATTGCTTCACTTCTCTTTCAATATTATCTTTAATTTTCGGATTTTCAAATTCATTTGAAACCGAATTATACTCATAATCTTTTTTCCATTTTTTATAATTCAAAGCCACTTTTTCAATTGCGTCGCAGATATACAAAAGCTCTTCATTGGTTGTAATGGGATGAAGCGACAAACGAACCCAGCCGGGTTTATTGGTCTGATTTCGCTGCAATAATTCGTTTGTAATTTCTGCCGATTTCTTTTCGCTGATATTGAACAAATAATGCGCATAAGTGCTTGCACACGACCAGCCTCCGCGCACCTGAATTCCGAAACGGTCATTTAAAAGCCTAACGATCAGATTGTAATGAATGTCTTCAATTACAAACGATACACAGCCAATTCGTTCAGTGGTTAAATCTCCTAAAATCGATAAACCCTGTATTTTTTGAAGTCTCGAAAAGCAGAGATCAAGCAGTTCTTTTTCTCTTTCTTTAATTTTCTCTATTCCCATCTGCTCTTTCAATTCTAAAGCCAATGCGGTTCTAATAACCTGCAAAAATCCAGGAGTTCCGCCATCTTCTCTCACTTCTATACTATCGCTGTAGCAATATTTTCCCAACGGATTGGTCCATCTTACATTTCCTCCCCCTGGATTATCAGGAAAATCAGATTGGTATAATTTTTCATTAAAAACCAGAATCCCGCAGGTTCCGGGACCTCCTAAAAATTTATGGGGCGAAAAGAAAATTGCATCCAATTGTTCTTCTGGATCGCTAGGGTGCATATCAATTTTGACATAAGGTGCCGAAGCCGCAAAATCTACAAAACAAAGTCCTTTGTTTTGATGCATAATCTTGGCCAATTCGTGATATGGCGTAATAATACCCGTAACATTTGAGCAAGCCGTAAATGAACCGATTTTTAAGCTTCTGTCGGCATATTTTGCAATGGCATCACCAAGAGCTTTCGGATTGACTAAATTATTCTCATCAGGCTGAAGAATTACAACGTCGGCATTAATTTCGTACCACGGAACCTGATTGGAATGATGCTCCATGTGTGTGATAAAAACTACGGGCTTATCAGTTTCTGTTTCGTAATTTTTTCTCACGCCAATAATGCGCTGCAGTTTTGATAAGGCAGCTGTCATTCCGCTTCCCGTCGTTACCAAAACATCAGATTCATTGGCATTAACCGATTTTTTTATTATTTCTCTCGCATACTGATAGGCATAAGTAGATGTTTTTCCTGTCTGACTTGAAAGTGAATGCGTATTGGCAATCATAGGACCAATTTTATTGAGCATTATATCCTCGATCGGGGCGTATAGTCTTCCGCTGGCAACCCAGTCTGCATAAACTAGGTTCTGTTCTCCGTAAACCGATTCGAAAGTATGATCTATTCCTACTGTGTTTTCTCTAAATTTAGAGAAGTAACACTCAGGCTCTGTTGGTTTTGTTGTTGGCTCAATAGCATTCATATCCTTGTCATTTTAAAATTAACTAATAGTGCAATTATTTGTATTTCTTTTCAATCTTATCATTCATCAGGAAGACAGGATTGCCTATTTCTTTCTTAGATTTTATTTTCTAAAAGTCTTTTTAATGTAGCTTGCAATTCTTCTCCGTGCAGGTTCTTGGCAACAATTGTCCCTTTTGAATCCACTAAATAATTTCCCGGAATAGCTCTTACGCCATACAGCTTAGCTACTGCGCTGTTCCAAAAAAGCAAATCAGAAACGTGCGTCCATGTTAAATTATCATCCTGAATTCCTTTAATCCAATTTTCTTTCTTTTTGTCCAGAGAAATTGCCACGATATTGAATCCTTTATCATGAAATTCTTTATAAGCCGCTACAATATTCGGATTCTCTTTTCGGCACGGTCCGCACCACGAAGCCCAAAAATCGATTAAAGTGTAGCCTTTTAAATTGTCATATAGACGAACTGGCTTTCCGTTAGGATCATTGGCTGTAAAATCTGGGGCTTTTTTACCAACTGCCAATCCGTCTAAAACAATAGCCAGTTCTTTTAGCTCTTTCACGTAAGTGGTATTTTGAAGGCTCTTGTCTAGCAAAGCGATATTTTGCGTGATCTGTTCTGGAGATAATCTGTACGACCAGTTTCTGTACAATACATAAGCAGAAACAATAGATTTTGGATTTTCGGTTATAAATTTGCTGATTTCAACATCTTTGGCCTTTTTGTAGGTTTCAAACAAATCCTGAGAAGCAGAACCTTCAACCACAGATGCTGTATAATATTTCTTCGGACTCAGTTTTACTGTAATCGGTTCTTTTTCTAGAAAAACATACAATGGCGAGCTTTCTGTATTTACGCTTAATCCGTATAGATCTGGCATTTTTACTTTTGTTTTAAAACTAAAATTCCCGTCTTTTACTTTTGCCGAATCGATCGTGGTAAACATTTTATTGTGAAACTTCTGCAAGTAAACGTATTGTGCCACTGTATCTGCAACAGTACCTTTTAACTGCAAATTATTTTCTTGCGCCTGCGTTTGAGCAGCTCCAAGAAACAAGGCAAAAGCTAATAGTATTTTTTTCATTTTTATTTTGATTTTAAGATTAGACAAAAGAATTTCAGGCCAATGGAAAATGCCATCAGCAATTGTTGCTATTTTTTAAAAAGAAATGTGTGGGATAAGCTAGAGTTTTTGCCTTCAAAAAAAAGCAAAACTGTTTTCTTCAAAAATTGAATTCAAAAACTCATAACCGGCATATAAAATTGATTCTGCTTTCATTTAAAAAAAATAAAGATTTAACATTTATGATCTTAAACAGATTTACGGATGAAATCTTCTTATCTGCCCGCATTCAGCGGAAGGATTTAGCACCTTATTCGGCAACAGGTTGCTAAGACTTCATTGGGCCTATTCCCTCAGTCTTTCTGGATAAGTATCATGATATAACTTTTCTGCGATACAAATATATAGTAATTCTACCGAATTAGTAAAGTTTAAATTGATTTTTTTTCAAATTTATTAAAAAGCGGTTTTTAAAAAGACCCAAAACACTAATAATCAAAATTTTAAAAACAAAATAAGAGTTTTTAAAACGCTTTATCAATAGAAGAAATTCATACATTTTAAGCCTTCCGCTCAAAATATGTTTTTATGTTTTAAAGAAAAATGTGCAGGTATTTATTTTCCAGATCTGAAATCGGCTCTTTTAATCCGTTATCAAGATTTAAGGCAATCGAGCGCAGCACTTGTTTTAAGTCATTAAAATTATTTGGTTTTACAAAATAGCACACAGCTCCAAGGTTAGCAGCAGCATCCATATCATTTTTATAAGAGGAAGTAGAAATCATGATTACCGGAATCTCTTTATAGCGATCATCCAATTTTAATTGCTTTAAACATTCCCAGCCATTCATAATGGGCATATTTAAATCTAGAAAGACAACCTCAGGAATTTTGTCTTGACTCTGCAGTATTTTTAATGCTTCATCGCCATTTTCTGCACAATGGCAAACAATACTTTCATCTATATCTGCCCATGCTTCGCAAAACATTTCTGCGTCATCTTTATCATCATCGGCTAATAAAATTATTTTTTGGCTCATAATTTAGATATCTTTTTCTTTTTGTTCAATTGGCAGCGTAATGCTAAAAACAGCCCCTTCATTAGAAACTCCAGTTGCCGTAATACTTCCACCGTGCCTTTCGGTTATTTTTTTACAAAGAGACAGTCCTAAACCTGTTCCTTCATAGCGGTCTTTAGAATTTAGACGGGTAAAAGTTTCAAAAATGCGTCCGGTATGATCAAGATCAAATCCAATTCCGTTATCTTCAACAGTAATTACGGCTGTTCGTTTACCGTCTTCGTTTTGCTCTTGTGCTTTAATGGTAATTAGCGGAGGCACATTTTCTTTAGCAAATTTTATAGAATTATTTATCAGGTTATAAAACAGCTGATACAGCAATACAGAAGCTCCTTCTAGAATTGGAAGCTCCTCATAGTAAATTTTACCGCCTGTATTTTGAAGCGCTATTTCAAGATCGGTTTCAATATTCTTAATGACTTCATTTAAATCGACCATTGTCGTTTTTTGCAAATCGGCATTGATTTTAGAATAAGCAAGCACACCGTCAATCATAGTAAACATACGGTCTGCCGCGACATGAATTCTTTCAATATATCTCGTTGACGACTCGTCAAGATGTCCTTCCAAATGGTCCTCCAGACGGCTTACAAATGTTTTTATTTTTCTCACGGGTTCTTTCAAATCGTGCGAAGCAACATGGGCAAACTGCTGTAAGTCATCGTTAGAACGCTGCAGCTCTTTGGTTCGGTCTGCCACCAGAATCTCCAGTTTTTCGGTCGTAGATTTTTGCTCATGTATATCGGTGCAGGTGCCAAACCAATTGGTAATGATGCCTTCTTTATCTCTAATAGGAAGCGCCTTGCTCAAAAACCAGCGGTATTCTCCTGTATTTCCATTTTTTAAACGAAATTCAATCTGATACGAAGAGCCTGCATGAACACTTTGGTACCACGTTTTTAGAACCCGAGAAACATCATCTGGGTGAAGTGTCGGAACCCAGCTGGAATCGCCAAATTCGTGTTCGTTAAAACCTGTATATTCATACCAACGTCTATTATAATAATCTATGAATCCGTCTGGATGTGCTGTCCAGATAATTTGCGGAACCAGATCTGCAAGCTGTCTGAATTTTTCTTCGCTTTCTGCAATTACATTTTGAAGTTCTTTTTGCGAAGTAATATCACTTGCGGCACCAAACCATTCTACAATCTTTTGCTTCTCATCTAATATTGGAACCACTCTTGAAAAGACCCATTTGACAGAATCATCGGCATTTATGATTCGGTGCTCCATTTCAAAAATGCTTTTTTCTACTATCGATTTTGAAATAAGATGAACCGCCTGCTTTAAATCGCTGGGATGGACAAATTTATCCAGCCAATTGATTCCGTGTCCTCCAGTGCTAGAAAGCCGTTCGCCTTCGAGATCATGCATAATCATCCAGTCGGCATCCATGCGGTAAACGAGATCGGATGACGCGTTGACTAAAGCTCGAAAACGGCTTTCACTTTCTTCCATTTTTTGGCGCGCTTCTACTTGCTGCGTCACTTCGACTGCAACCTGAATCATTCCTGTTATTTCTCCGTCTTCAATTAATGGACGATAGGCCAAATTGTAATAGTAGTTTTTTACTTCTCCTGTGCGATTATGCGGTACGAGAACTTCGCTTTGGTCAAAAGGAATTCCTTCATTGTACACTTTAAGAACCTGTTCCCACACATACTGCCCTTCAAGTTCTGGCAGTACGTCTATCAATCGCATACCGATAATTTCTTCTCCGCGGCCAATCATTTGCAGCATATGCTTGTTGATTTGCTCAATGACTAGATCATCGCCCCTAAGCACTAAGGTTGGAGCGGGCGTCTGATGGATCATTTTACGAAAACGATTCTCGCTTTGCTGAAGTTTTCCTTCGGCTTGCTTGCTTTCTGTAATATCTCTCGTAGTTCCAACTACAAGCTCTACTTCTCCTCTTTCATTAAAAACTGGAACAAAAATATAGTCGTAAATTCTTCTTCCCAGTTCTGCGTGCGGGAAAGAAACTGTTCCTCGAATGGGCTTTTTTTCGGCAACAACAGCATCTATTTCCGCTTCGTGCATTTCGGCGTGCCAGTCTTCATAGCCATTTTCTCTTAATCCGCGTCCTATGGCATCCTCTGCCGATTTTCCCCACATTGTCAGTAGGGCTTTGTTTGCGTAAGTGAATTTATAATCGAGATCAAATGCATACACCAAATCGGGGGTGCTGTTTATTATGGAATCGTAAAGTCTTTTTTGCTTTTCGGTCTCAATCAATGCTTCGTTCAAAGCTGTTTCTGCTTGCTTTTTTTCGGTGATATCCTCCATTGTGATCACCAACAGCTGGCCTTGATTCACGGCAGTAAATCTAAAACAATGCTTCTCGGATTCATGGCGGTACCAATGCTCAAAATTAGCTGGAATACCGGTTTCTAAAGTTTCAATAAACTTTTCGAGAATGTTTGTTTCTTTTACATTAGAAAAGATTTCACTGTATCTTTTTCCATTATAATCTGAATTGCCGATCCAGTTTATTAAGTAGTTATTAAACAGCAATATCAAAAAATCTTCTGCTTTGCCTTCCTTATTGTACAAAGGCTGTAAAACCGCTATACCGTTTGGCGCAGAATTAAAAATGGTCTGAAAAAGTTCTAAATTGTGTATCAGCTCCATTATGATATTTAATAAGAGTATTTTCTTGTGCCGTTTAACATATAATTTTGTTAAATTCTTTCTCAAATATAAATAAAAACACTATTATGTTAAACATTATTCAAAACGATTTCATCCGAAATTCACTATCCCGACCAATCTTATATTAATTCTCTTACTTAAATTTAAGAATCAGCTTTTTAATTCAAATAAATAATAGTGGTATCGCTCTAATATGCAAAAAGAGCGGAAAACTTTCCGCTCGTTTACAATTAATCTGTTTTTGTTTCTTCGTTCCCAAAAGTGCTAATATCCATAGTCGAATGATTTTTATGTCTCAGCTCTTCATAATCTTTGTCATCGCCCCAATCTCCCGTATTGGGTTTAGAGATTGGATTTTCGTTTATATGCTGGTCTATATTTTCATCATTGGGAAAATACATATGGTATCCTAAAATTGGATCCCAATTTGATTCCTGAGTGCGATCGATGCCATCTTGGAATAAATCGTCTTGTTCGTTTTTTGTATCCATCTTTCTATTATTTTACACCCTCAAAAATTGAAAGCCTGATTATTGCCCCATTTCATAAAAAGGTAAAATTCAACAAATTAAACAGAACATCTGTTATATCATTTTAAAAAAAGTTTATATGATTTTATAATCTTAAAAAATATTAACTGCTGATTTAACTATATTTTTTGGTTAAGCTGAAAAACAAAACAGCCTGCAAACACAAGGCTTACAGGCTGTTTCTAACAATCTAAAGTTCTGAAAAAAATTCTCTTAAAAAGTTACCAGTTTAACTCCCAAAGTAAACCAGCGAGATGGCAGCGGCACTGCCCCTACTTCATAATAAGTTGCATTAAAAATGTTTTGCCCGTCTAAGAAAATGGTAAACTTATTAATTGCCTGACTTACTCTAAAGTCGTTTACCCAATAAGATGGTCCTGTAATTCTTTCGTTAAAACGAGTTGCAAACATTACAGATAAGTTTTTAAACTGATAATCTATTGTATTGGTAATTTGATGCTTCAATGAAGAAATTGCATATTTTGAGTACGTTTCTGTACGATCTGTCTTGAACTCTGAATCTAAATAAGTGTAGGCTAAAAGAATGCTCAATCTAGAATCTTTAGAGAAATCAAATCTGTAAGTTCCGCGTAAATTGATTCCGTTTGTATTCAAATCTCCTTTATTCTGGCTTTGCCAAGGCACATTTGTAGCATTACGCATCCAGTCGATATAATTGTCTATTTTTCTGTAGAAATAATTGGCATTTAAGCTCAAAGCTTTTTTGTTGAATTTAAACCCAACTTCGCTCTGAAAAGCATTTTCAGATTCTAAATCTGGATTTCCTATATTTCCTGTCTGTTTCAAATACAAATCTGTAAAAGACGGAATTCTTTGGCTGGTTCCCACATTTCCTATAATTTTAAATGCATCAGTAATGGCATAACTTGCATCAATTCCCGGATAAATCTGCCATTTATAATCTGAGTTGTAGTTTAAATATGTCCCGATATTGACATCCAATTTTTCAGTAAAACTTCTTCTATATTCTGCATAAAGTCCAACATTTTCGCGATCGTGATCTCCAATGTTTGTCGAATGAATGTTTTCGTTTCTAAACTCGGCTCCAAAACCAATTTCTCCTTTTGACAATTTAACTGTAGAGTTCAATTCTCCTGCAATCGAGTTGGTGTAATGCTGGCTTCTTCCAACAGCTAGATTTGAATTTCCTAAATAACGATAATCGTCATAATTGTATCGGTAGGTAATTCTCGGCATAATTTTCCAGCTATCAGTAATTTGATGATTGGACTGAATATTGGCAAATGTAGTCTGAACAATTTCTGTAGAATTTTTGTCTCCAGGCGCAGCGTAAAATCCGTTTGCGCCAAATCCGTTTTTGATATAACCAGCAGAACCTAAGATTTCATTTTTATCATTGATCTGCACATTTCCCTGATAGAAAATTTTATTGTTTTCGAATGCTGTATTGTAACGGTAACCGTTGCTTTTATCGTGCGAAGCAAAAAGCAAGTGCTGCTGTTTTTCTTTGCCTAAAACTGCTCCAGCCTGTACTCCTGTTCCGTAGAAAGTATCTCCTGTATCCTGAGTATCTTTTTCGAAATTAGATCCCGCATACGTGCTCACTAGAAATCCAGAATCGGTTGGTTTTTTCGTGATAATATTGATTGCTCCAGTTAAACTATTGATTCCGTAAATTCTTGCTGCCGGACCACGAACCACTTCAATTCTTTCGATTGCTTCAACCGGAAGAGGCAGGTTTAGCATATTATGAGCCGTTTGCGAATCAATTACTTTTGCTCCATTTAATAAAACAACCGTCTGCTCAAAACTTCCTCCATCAACGCTTATGTCTGCTTGAGTTCCAAATGGACCTCTTTGTCTAATGTCTACTCCGTTGGCATATTGCAGTACTTCCTGTAATGTTCTTCCTGGCAATTTTTTAATTGTCTCACTCGAAATTACATATACATTTCGGTTTTGTTTAGAAATAGGCGTGTTAAAACGGCCTTCGTTAATAATCACTTCATCCATTTGGTTAATGGAGTCTTTTTTTGTCTGCGCGTAAAAATTGGTACAAATTACTGTAAAAACAGCAAAATAGATTTTTTTCATTTTGGTTTACTTATTTTTTTGGCAAAAGTAGTTGCTTACCGTACCAATAAAGCATACCAGTTTTATAATTATAACTAGTCCGGATGAATTTCTGTTCTATTTTGCCTAAATCTAAGCAATACTGAAAGATATTACTTATAAATCAAATATTTAACTATCCTTTTTTGAGTTATTTTTTATTAGCCACGACCCGAGCGATAGCGAACTGACGAAGCAATTCACGAATTATTTCAAATCATTGAAGTAATTCATCGCGCCTTTTTAATACACAGATTGTAAAAGAAAAATTCGTGAATTCGTGGCTAATAAACGCCTTGCATTTGCTCCATTTTCCCACAATAATTCATGATTCAAGCGACAACGAACAGGTAAAGCAATTCGTGGCTAACAAAAAAATCACTTATTGATTTGTCTCCAGATTTTGGCGCTAAAATCGTCTTTGTACATTAATCTGTTTGTTCGAGTTGGATTTACACGATTGGTCAGAATGATTAAAAATCGATTTGTTTTTCTGTTCATAAAGAAAAAAGTTCCAGTAAAACCTGTGTGCCCAAAATCGTCTTTTGTAAAAAACTCGTCTGGTTTTCTTTTGTCAAAGCCCAAACCGCGATAGATGCCCTCTTTTGCAAGCGGTGAATCTGTAAACTCTTTTACAACATTTGCTTTTAGAATTTGTTTTCCTTTATAATTTCCATTGTTCATTAACATTTTGCAGATTACGGCAATCGATTCTGCGTTGGCAAACAAACCTGCATTTCCTGAAACACCTCCAAAAATAGCCGCCGCTTCATCGTGCACATAACCTTTTACAGTATCTTTTCTGAAAAAATGATCCACTTCAGTTGGCATTACATTTTCTGCCGAAGTCCATTTTAACGGATTATATCCAATTTTTGAAATGCCTAGTTCTGTATATATTTCATTTGTAAACTGATCGAGTTTTTTTCCTGTTTTGGTTTCAATCATCTGTTTCACCAAAAGCAGGTTCAAATCGCTATACAAATATTTTCCTCTCGGATTTGTATTCGCTTTCGCAATCCTTTCATAAACCGAAGGATAAAATTCTGGATTGAGCCACATATTTTTATAAATCTGAATCCAATTTTCCTTTGGTTCAAAAACCAGATATTTAGAATCGTAAATAATGTTTTTATTCACAAACATATTATCAAACTGCTCAGGATATTGCTCCGATTTTTGATTGCTCAACAGAGGCGAGTTGTCTGGCGTAGAAAGCAGTGCCTGATAAAAAGTAATGCTTGGCGTTAATCCAGAAGTATGCGTTAAGAGCTCTAAAAGCGTTAAATTGGCAATAGCTGTATTTTTATACATTGGAACAATCTGGCCAACTTGGTCTGTGAGTTTCAGTTTGTTATTCCCAACCAAACGCATGGTAACTAGTGTTGCTCCTAAAACTTTAGACATCGAAGCCAAATCAAAAACATCTTCCGTTTTTACCGATTGCTTTTTGGTATAATCATGATAACCGTAGTTTTTGGAAATCAAGTTAAAATCTCCTGTGCCGACAATAATTTGCGCTCCCGGAAAAAAGCCGTTTTTAAGCGCATTCTGCATCATCGAATCAATGTAGGCTTCATTTTCTTTATTGTTGCCGTCACTATTTATTTTTTTAGGCGAATGAAAACTCATTCCCAAAAAAACAAAAGAAATAATGGTGATGCTAAATATTATCTTTTTCATGATTTACGGATTAATTTTTAAGTCCTGTCCCGCCATCAAAGGCTCGTTATTAGTTCCTGTAATTTGTATTCTAACTGCTTTTACAGGCTGTTTCGGAAAAATTGATGCGTTCCCGTAATCAAAATTATCGCCTTTTATAAAATCGGTTCCATCGTATGAAAACTCAACATAACCATTGTTTATTATAAATCTCGGGTGATGCGGAATTCCAGTTAAAACATCAATTTTAGAGGATGTTATAGGATTGGTAAAAGTGTACAAAATCCAGTCTCCGTCTTTACACGCCACATCGGTGCGCAGATACGATTCTTCGTTATAATCCTGCAGGTTCGAAATTGGGAACTTTGGATTTTCTGCCATCGAAGAAGTCACTTTTACTTCTGGTTCCTGATATGGCGAACAGTTGAATTTTACATTTGCCGCAGACTTTTTCTCTTCTTTATTTTCTACCGTAAAATCTAATCTGTATGTATTTTTCGGGTTGTAATTATCAATCAAAAATCGCAGGCGAGGCTTTGTTTTTAAAGCTTTTTCGTCTGCATAAGTCTGAATTAATTTATCATTTTCAAAAAGCGAGACATTTTTAATTGTTCCATTTGCTCCATCATCTGACGGATTAAATGCCAGATACCAAATGCCTTTTTTGTCGATATGCTGTGAGATATTTTCAGAAATAGCCAAAACTTCCGCTTTCGAGGTATTCCAATTGGCAACAGGCAATTTCTCTGCTTTTACCGCTGGACTGGCCGAATATTCATTAAAAAATACTCTGAACATATAGCGTTCGTAATCATTGGTTTGAATTGGTTCTGTATACAAAGGCGATTGTCTTGTTGGCTCATTTCCTTCCTTATCAAAGCGTACGACAGCACCTTCATAAGGCGGAGTTACGGTAATCGTTCCGTTTTTGTAAATCGCTGTCGGAGGGAAATCTCTAAAAGCAATTCCCATATCTGCCAGTCTTTTTAAATGGCTGTTGGTTAATCTTCCATAAAAATCATCCCAGTTTTTGTCTTCTTTTTTAGACCAGCCAATTTCAGACAGCGCACTAATTCGCGGATAACTTTGATATTCCATTATTCTTGCAGGGCGATCTAGGTATTCGCTCCACAAAGCGCCTTGAACTCCGATTATCTTTTTTTGCTCTTCTGGCGTTAAATCTGCATCGGGAATTGGTTCAAACGAATAGGCTCTTTTAGTATCGGTAATTGCTGCCCAGCGGTGGCCTCGTTCTGTTTCTGACTGTGCCATATCATAATACGTAAATTGTCCCGGCATCATAATCGTTTTATATCCTTTTTTAGCCGACTCAATTCCGTAGCTTATTCCTTGCCAAGCAGAAATCAGCGTGTTTGGATTGATTTCTCCGCCTTTCAGTATTTCATTCCAGCCGTCTGTTTTTTTATGGTATTTGTCTACAATTGCTTGAACTCTTTTAAAGAAATAATTCTGAAGCTGAAAACTATCTGTAAAACCTTCTTTTGCCATCAAAGCTTGGCATTTTGGGCAATGCTCCCAATTGGCGCGATTGACTTCGTCTCCTGCAATGTGAATATATTCAAAAGGAAATAGTCCAGAAACTTCTCTGATAATCGAATCTAGAAGATCATAGTTTTCTTCGCGTCCCACGCACCAGACATTTTTCACTTCGCCCTGAACACTTTTAAGTTCCTGCGTTATAACGCAACCCACTTCTGGATACGAAGCTGTAACCGCACGCGAGTGTCCCGGAATTTCGATTTCTGGCATAACCGAGATTCCGCGATTTGCAGCGTAAGCCACGACTTCTTTAATGTCTTCTTGCGTATAAAAGCCTCCGTAACGTTTGTCTCCAGAACCGTAAGATGGCAGTAAAACTTCGCCGGGGCCTCTCCAAGCGCCTTTCAAAGTTAAATCTGGCAACGACTTGATTTCGATTCTCCAGCCGTTATCATCTGTCAAATGCCAATGAAAAACATTCATTTTATGAGCAGCCAGCCAATCGATATAATTTTTTACGGTTTGTTTGTCAAAAAATTGTCTTGAGCAATCGAGCATCATACCACGCCAGTCAAAACGCGGATAATCTTCAATTTGTACAAACGGAAGGGTTCCTTTTTTAACTTCTTTTGCAGAACAAATCTGCATGAAGGTCTGAAATCCGTTCAAAACCCCTTTATCCGTTTTTCCTTTTACGAAAATTCCTTTTTGGTTTATCTCTAACTGATAGCCTTCATCTGGAAGATTCATTTTTTTATCTACTAAAAATGAAACTGTATTTTTCCCATGTTTTTTTCCGATGGAAACAATTGGGCTTATTCCTGTATTTTTTGAAATGCTTGCCGTGATATAATCGGCACTATTTTTAAGTTTTTTATCGATAACAATTTTTAGAGGTGAAGGCAAATCAAACTGTCCTGCACTTTGCTGAACCGATACGGGTTTTGGAATTATGTCTAGTTTTTGGGCTTGTACAAAACTAAGCGAGCTTAGGAATATGGCTAGTAGAAGAATACTTTTTCTCATCTTTTTTATGTTTTTATTTTACTGAAAATTCTATCGGGCTGCTTTCTGTCTGGGTCTGACTCAAAGCGGTGAGCGCATAAACGTAGTTTTCCAAATCGGCATTTGGCACTTCTAGTTTTGGAGCTGCTGTTACATAATAAATGTTTTCAGGATTTGAGAAATCGGTTATTTTTCCTTTTCGAAATCTGTAAATCACATATTTCTTATCGTTTAAAGCTGCTTTCCAAGTCAAAACAGCATGATTGCCTTTTTTGGCAATTACGGCATTTGTTGGCGGTTCTGGTTTTAATCTTGTAATTCTGTTCGCTTCGGGAGTTAAGGCAATGTATTTGTATTCTTTTTGGAGAAGAGGTTTTCTCAAAGTATCTCCTTTTTTCAGAAAGTTCGACGCTGTAAAATGCATCGAACCATCAATTTGAGGCATTTTGCGAATCATTTCAATTTGCTTCACAATTTGATCCGGACTTCTCCATTCTGGTTCTTTTGCCGAAGTCGAAATTTTATAATCGCCGTGGCCTACGTAAACATTTGCTCCATATTTGTGTTCTGCCCACCATTTTGCCAAAACTTCAAAATTGGCGCGGTCAAAACCAATATGCCAATATAGCTGAGGCGTGACATAATCGATCCAGTTTTCTTTTTGCCATTTTAAGATATTCGCATACAAATCATCATAATTGGTAGCTCCTGCACTAGTTTTAGAGCCTTCAGAGTCTTTATCAATATTTCTCCAAACTCCAAAAGGCGAAATTCCGAATTCGACTTCTGGCTTATTGGCAATGATCGTATCTCTGATTTGTTTGATGATCAAATCGACATTATCTCTTCTCCAATCATCTTTATCTTTAAACTGGCGCGGTTCTTTTGCAAATGCTTTAGCATCTGGAAACTCTTGGCCCGCAATTTTATACGGATAAAAATAATCGTCCATATGAACTGCCTGAATATCGTATTTGCGAACAATTTCGCCCACTACAGAAGCAACGAAGTTTCTAGTTTCTTGCAAACCCGGGTTAAAGTATCTCGTTTTTCCATAAGTCAGGAAAAGGTCAGGTCTTTTAAAGTACAGATGATTTTTTGAAAGCACATCTCTTACCGTATCTTTCTGCACACGGTACGGATTCAGCCAGACATGAACATTCATGCCGCGTTTTCCTGCTTCATCAATCATCATCTGCAATGGGTCAAAGCCCGGAGCAACACCTTGGGTTCCTGTTATCCAGTGCGATGCTGGTTCTTTTGTCGATTTGTAATACGCATCGGCTGTTGGGCGGATTTGAAAAATGACTGTGTTTAGATTATAAGAACGGAGATTATCCAAAATAGCAATCATTTCATTCTTCATTTCTTTGTCTGATAGACCCGGTTTAGACGGCCAGTCGATATTTTCTACGGTAGAAATCCAAGCGGCACGCATTTCTCTTTTTGGTGACTGCTGACTGAAAAGTTTCGTTTGAAACAGTAAAATTAGGATTAGTAATTTTAGGCTTTTCATAAGATTGTATTTTTGGTTAGCTAATTGTTGTTGAATAATTTAACCTTTTTCTCTTGCAGATTTTGCAGATTTAATTTGTGGGAATTTGTGAAATTAGTGGCAAAAAAATCATTTAAATCCTTTATCCTGAGCGTTATCGGAGGTGGCTGAAAACTATTCCAACAAATAAATTCCTCCTTCTATAAGCGATGCCCAAACTTGTCCTTTATCATCAATTACAAAACCGTTTACGCTCGAACTTCCTAGATTGATTTGCTTTATAATTTCAAATTTAGCGGCATCTATAATCAAAACTTCGCCTTTTCGGCTTCCAACATATATTTTATTTTTGTTTTCTAAGATTCCTGCCGGGTTGTGCTCATAACCCAATTTCAAATCCAAAACTTTGCTCTGATTTATCAAATTTTCTTCAGTAAGTTCAAGATCATCAGCAAGTGGCAATCTTAAAAGCAAACCATCCATTGTTTTGCCATAAAACCATTTTCCATCCTGACTTTTCCCCATTGATTCTCTAATTTTCCATTTCTGAGTTCTTAAAAGCGTTTTTCCTGTTTCAATATCTAAAATGGTCAAAAAACGTTGTGGAGTAACAAAATAAAGTCTGTTTTTTGTTGAAACCATATTTACATTTCCAGCAGAATACAAGATTTGTTTATCATTTCCATTGTTCCACTTCCAGATCAATTTTCCTGTATTTTTATCTAAACAATACACATACGAATCCCAAACACCAAAGATAATTTTGTCTCCTTGTATCAGCGGGGTCCCTTGCGAATAAGACATTGGCAAATTATTCTGCCAAAGCACTTTACCGCTCACTGCATCTACGCAAACAAATGCTGTAGAACTGGCTGTATACATTTTATTGTTTTCTGCAATTGGCGAACCTACTAGAACTCCGCCCACAGGAATTGTCCATTTTTGCTTTCCAGATTGAGTGTCAAATCCTAATAAGTTTCCTTCTATTGTGCCTATAACTAAATTATTTTTTATAATTATTGGCGAAAAATAAATTGAATTTCCTGTTTCCGTTTTCCAGTTAACACTTTTGCTTTTCAGACTCACCGATTTTATTTCGCCAATAGAATTTGTAAAATAAAGGCTCTTTTTGTCAAATGCTGGTAGGCTGTAAATTGAGGCAATATCTTTTACATAAGGAGATTGCATTGCCAAACTATCTTTCGGAATTACAATTTTGGAAGGTTTTGACGGAACTGAAAATTTAAAAACGCCAGCCTTATCAATTTCTTTTTGATAGATACTGATACTGTCTTTGCTAATAATTACTTGGTTATAACTTTTTGTTTTTCCATCCAAAGAAGTTATCGAAGTTCCCATTATACCGCTCAAACCAGAAAAATCATATTTTTTTAAAGTATGTCCATGACCGCAAAAAGTGGCAACAGTTGGATATTTTTCTAAAACAGAAAGCACTTCTTTATAATTGCTCACGCTGTTATCTAAAGGATAATGGGCAAAATTCAACACTTTTTTATTGCTATTTTTAAGGCTTTCTTTTAAAGTTTTATCAAGCCAAAGCACATCTTCGTGTTTTACAAAACCATCTCCCATCTTCATATATGGTCCGCAAGGAAAGCCAATAAAAAGATAATCGCCTTTTGAAAACACAAACCTGTCTTCGCCAAATATTTTTTTATAAGTCAAGCCGGCACTCTCGCTCCAGTTGGTTTCGTGATTTCCTGAAATTACATAATACGGAATTTTCAATTTAGAAAGGATAGAATGAACTTGTTTTAACTCGTCATCGGCGCCTCTATTGGTTAAATCTCCGGTTACAACCGCAAATTCAAAATCTGAATTATTGATTTCTTTTACAATATCTTGCAATAAAAAATCATTCTCATTTCCTACTGAAACGTGCAAATCTGTGAGCTGCACAAATTTGATCTGTTCTGATTTTTCTATATTTTGAGCAAAACTTGTTGTAATTACAAAAAGTAGCAGTATTCTGGAAAATAGATTTTTCATTGGTATTTTAATTTTATTAAACTATAATTTATTTAGAATCATATGGCGGTTATGTCGTGTTAGACTCCATACTATGCCTCTCAAATCTTGCAGAAAATGCAAATTGTTTTCTATTTTAAAAATTTAATCATTGGCTAAAAAAATACCTAACAGGTTTTTTTAACCTGTTAGGATAACCAACCAAACAAAATATATGCGTGCTAATTTGATATAGCACAACAAACAATGCGTTACTTCGTTTTTTCAGAATCGTTGAAATAATTGTAAAAAAACAGAAGCTGATATTTTAATGAATTCTCCCAGTATTTCAAATTGTGTTCTCCCGGGCGTTCTATATAATCGTGATTTATTTTTTGAGCCAGCATTTTTGCATGAAGCTCTCTGTTTACCGTCATAAAGAAATCGTCGACTCCGCAGTCGATAATCAGTTTTAATTTGTTGTCTTTTACCAGATCGAGCATATTGGTAACCGTATTCTGATTCCAGTTTTCTGGATATTCCGTAATTGGCCCCAATCGTTTTTTGATGTCCCAGTTTTCTGGAAACGGACGAAAATCGACTCCACCGCTCATGCTTCCTGCCGCGCCAAATACATCCTGATGCCTGAATGAAAGATACAAAGCGCCGTGTCCGCCCATGCTCAAACCCGAAATGGCTCTTGCTTTGCGATCTGCAATAGTTTTGTATTGCTTATCGATAAAAGGAACCAATTCTTTTACGACATAAGTCTCATATTTAAAACTCGGGTCTACTGGACTATCAAAATACCAGCTCGAATAATTTCCGTCGACACCGACTACAATAAAACCATATTGATCTACCTGTTTTCCTAATTCCTTAAAACTTTTAACCCAAGAGGCATAATTTCCGCTATAACCATGCAACAGGTAAACAACCGGAAATGCTTTTTTACTCTTTTTGTAATTATCTGGAACAACTACACAAGTTTTGATATTCTTCTGCATCGAAGGACTAAAAACCTGTAATGTATCAACCTTTGCCGCTCTAGCTGTAAAAATTAAAAGAAGCAGCACGATTGAGTAAATTGTTTTTTTCATAACTGATATTTTTTAAAATAGTATTTCTTAAAAGTTCAGGTAAAACGCAAAAATTATTTCAAACAATCTTTTAAAATGGTTACTGGATGCAGGGCTTTCCTGCTGGTTCCATCAAAAATCTGATGGCGGCAGCTGGTTCCTGCAGCTGCAATTTCGGTTGTCGATTCTGTGGCTCTGATTTTTGGAAACAACGTATCCTCTCCCATCTTCATACTGATTTCGTAATGCTCTTTTTCATATCCAAAAGAACCCGCCATTCCGCAGCAGCCTGAATTATAAATGGTAACCGTATTATTTTTTGGAACATTGAGCATCGCAAAAGAAGCTTCAACTGAGCTTAATGATTTTTGATGGCAATGCCCATGAATTTTTATATTTTTCTCTTTTTCAGAAAATTGTCCTTCATGAATTTTTCCATTTGAAATTTCTCTTTTGAAAAATTCTTCAATCGTCAAGGTATTTTTGGCTAATTTTTCAGCACTTTCTTTATCTGCTGCCAATCGGATGTATTCGTCCCTAAAAGTCAATATTGCAGAAGGCTCGATTCCGATCAAAGGCGTATTTTCAGAAATGATATTTTTAAAGGTATTGACATTTTTATTGGCAATTTCCTGCGCTTGTTCCAGAAAGCCTTTTGAGATAAAAGCTCTTCCGCTTTCTTCGTGATCAACAACAATGACGTTGTAGCCTAATTTCGTCAGCAATTCGTAGGCATCAATTCCGACCGAAACATCGTAATAATTGGTAAATTCATCACAAAAAAGATAAACGCTGCCGTTCTCAAAAGAATTTTCTGCATACCTTTTTTTGTTTGTCTGATGCCATTTTCTAAAGGTTTTAGATGCCAATAAAGGCACTTGGCGTTCAGATGCAATTCCCATGCGCTTCTTAACAAATGAAAGATTGGAAACCCAATTGGTCACAGCTGGCGTAATGCTGCCTAGTTCATTTAATTTTGAATTGAAAGCGAATATTTTGTTTCGAAACGAAAACCCGTTTGCTTTCTGATATTGGTATAAAAACTCCGCTTTTAAGGTCGCGACAT
The DNA here is from genome assembly GCF_025252405.1 of Flavobacterium sp. TR2. Classification (NCBI taxonomy): domain Bacteria; kingdom Pseudomonadati; phylum Bacteroidota; class Flavobacteriia; order Flavobacteriales; family Flavobacteriaceae; genus Flavobacterium; species Flavobacterium sp. TR2. The sequence continues at coordinate 4,770,659 of NZ_CP104307.1, forward strand.
CTACATTGCTCGGACATTCGCTAGCGCAGGCTTTACAGCTCACGCACAATTCAAAAACCTTGTACAATTCTTCATGATCGAATTTATTTTCTTTTTCCGAATTCGTAAGGTATTCTCTCAAAGCGTTGGCACGTGCGCGCGTAGTATCTTTTTCGTTTCGTGTAGCTCGATAACTCGGACATAAAGTTCCGCCCGCCGATGGCATTTTTCGACAATCGCCAGAACCGTTGCATTTTTCAGCAGCTCGCAAAACCCCTAAACTATCAGAGAAATCCTGAATGGTTTTTATTTCGGGTTCTACTCTTCCAGCTTCAAAACGCAGGTTTTCATCCATTTTAGAAGCATTTACGATTTTACCGACATTCAAAATCGTATCGGGATCAAATGCTTTTTTGATTCGTTTCAGCAGTTCGTAGTTTTTGTCGCCAATCATAAAAGGCAGAAATTCTCCGCGTAAAATTCCGTCGCCATGTTCGCCGCTTAACGAACCTCGATATTTTTTCACCAAATGAGCCACTTCAGTAGATAAGTTTCTAAACTGATGCAATCCTTCTGTGGTTTTCAAATTTATCTTCGGGCGCAAATGCAGCTCGCCCGCTCCCGCGTGCGCATAATAAATTGCACTTTGTCCATGTCTTTCCATCATTGCAGCAAAGTCGGCAATATAATTAGGAAGGTCGCTTAGTTCTACGGCAGTATCTTCAATAGAATCGGCTGCTTTGTCGTCTCCTACAATACTTCCTAAAAGTCCAAGACCCGCTTTTCTCACCTCATTTACCTTGTCAATATCTTCTCCGTAAATTTTAGGCAAAGCGTATCCAAAACCATTATTTTCTAAATCTTTAATTAAAGCATCAGCCTGCTGTTCGGCATCTTCCATACTGATATGAGAACCTACTTCCAGCATGATAACGGCTTTTGGTTCGCCTACAATAAAAAACCTGTTTTTGGCTTGTTCCCTATTGGTTTTGGTGCAATCTAATATGGTGTCGTCCATCATTTCGCAAGTGTACAAATGATGTTTCATTGCGGTCACTACGGCTTCCAAACTTTCTTGAATGGTATGGAAATGAGCCACCACCATGATATTGTTTGTTGGAGGCAGATCGTCAACTTTTAAGGTGACTTCTGTGGTAAAAGCTAAGGTTCCTTCGCTTCCGCAGAGCAGTTTTCCTAAATTAACCGTGTCTTCTGTTCCTGAAAAAAGTTTCGACTTTAAAAGAACATCAATTGCGTAACCTGTATTTCGTCTGTGAATTTCTGGTTTTGGAAATTCTTTTAGGATTTCTTCCTGATTTTCTTTGTTCGAAAGTTCGTCGAAAATCGTTTTGTAAATTTTACCTTCTAAAGAGTCTCCTTTTGTCTTCTCAATAAATTCTTCAGAAGTTAAATCTTTGAATACCGCATTAGTTCCGTCGCTTAAAACGGCTTTTATTTCTACAATTTTATCTCGGGTAACACCGTAACGGATGGAAGTTGTTCCTGATGAATTATTTCCAACCATTCCGCCAATCATACACCTATTTGTAGTTGATGTCGTTGGCGCAAAAAACAATCCGTGCGGTTTTAAATATAAATTCAGCTCATCGCGAATTACGCCCGGCTGCACGGTTATGGTTTTATTCTTAGGATCAAAAGCTACAATTTTATTGAAATGCTTCGAAACATCCACAATGATTCCGCTTCCCACGGTCTGACCCGCCAAAGAAGTCCCTGCCGTTCTTGGCGTTATTGAAATTTTATTTTTTGAAGCAAACCGAATAATATTTATAATATCATTTTCTGATTTTGGAATGGCCACGGCAAGCGGCATAATTCTGTAAGCAGAGGCATCTGTGGCATATATTCTTTTATGAAGGTCATCATAAAAAAGGTTTCCTTCTAGGGAAGTTTCTAATTCTTGTAACTGAAGAGAATCGGACATTGAGTTGGTTCTGTTGCTTTTGGTTCTTTAATAAATGTTTATTGCTACAGTGCGCTAAAAAGCATTTCTGCAAATCAATAGACATTCTAAAACTTAGTTAGAAGTCAATATTTACTAAAAGTTCCTATTTGGAAGCTTCGAACTTCTTCAAATGCACTGGTAAATGACAAGCAAAGAAGGAATATCTTTTATAAATATATCTGACTAATTAAGGATTAGTTTTAACAAATATAAATACAAAAAGCATACAAATACATTTTTATGCGTTTTTTAACATAATTAAATTCAAATAACGCAACAAAACGCAAAAATAAATTGAATTAAAGTTGTTTTATAAGATAAAAACGCCAGATTTTCTATATTCATCCAATCTTTCATCTTCAGGATCTAAATTGGTTACAATAGTATCAAGCTGTTTAAGGTCGCATACGCTATGCGGCATTTTAGTATTCAATTTATCTGAAGAAAACATCGAAACTACTCTATCAGAAGCTTCTATCATTGCCTTTTTAACAATAGAGATTTCATAACCCACTTCTGTAAGGCCTTGTTTTACGCTTATGCTGCTGGCGCCGATAAAACAAATATCAGCCTTAATTTTTGACACAACCTGAATTACGTCCATTCCTATTGTCACCATTGCGTTTTTTTGCATTTTTCCGCCAATAAATATCAAATCAATATTAGGATGCTGAGATAATTGCATGGCTATTGGCAGGCTGTACGTATATATGGTAGCTTTTAAATTGGCAGGAATTAACTTTGCAAAAACAAGATTGGTGCTTCCTCCACTCATTATAATAACCTGATCGTCATGAAGCAGGGATAATGCCTTTGTCACGATTTTCTTTTTTTCTTCTTCCGCAGAAATAGCAATATCAAATACATTGTCTGACTTTTCTTTTACTTGGACCGCACCGCCGTATACTTTCTCTAACAGCTTTTTACTGTCCAATTCATTCAAATCTCTTCTTATAGTATCTTCCGACAAATCGAGAGCCAAAGCTAAATCTGTTGTAACAACTTTCTGGTCTTCAATAAGTTTAGTCATTATATATTTATGTCTTTCGGCTTTCAGCATTTTTTTATAAAAGTTAAAGTTCATCACAAATATATCAAATATTTCAATTTATAGTAAAAAAGACCGTTAAAACTGCAAAATCATGCAATTGTTAAATTTTGAACATAATTCAAATCCATATTATGAGACAAAATTTGCGTTATTTTGCGTTTTTCAAATTTATTTTCGAAAAAAAATAGAAAATAACGCATTTATATGCAATAATTAAATATATTTGCTCAACAACAACCATATAAAACCAGATTAATCATGAAAAAATTACTCTTTATTACAGTGTTGTTTTTGTGCATTCAAACAGCATTTGGACAAGCAAAAACAGTTACTGGAACTGTAAAAAACAAAGCAGATGGATTTCCGATCCCTGGAGTCAGCGTAATGATTCAAGGGACATCCAATGGAACTACAACTGATTTTGATGGAAATTTCAGCATCAGCGTCGCATCAGGCCGAAGCCTGAGCTTTAGCTACATGGGTTTTGAAACTCAAACCGTTAAAGTTGAAGGACAACAAAAGCTTAATATTTCTCTTGCAGCGACTGCCGCAAAATTGGATGAAGTAGTTGTCGTGGGATTTGCTTCTCAGAAAAAAGCAAATCTTACTGGAGCAGTTGCTAAAGTAGATGTAAAAAAAGCTTTAGGAAGTGTTCCTATTACTGATATCACAAGAGGTTTGCAAGGAACCACTCCTGGACTTAATATTACTTTTAATTCAGGTAATATCAGTAAAGGATCAAATGTTAACATTCGTGGTGCCGGAACTATTATAAATGGAGAAGCTAAAGGATCACCACTTATTTTAGTCGATGGTGTTCCAGGCGAATTGTCGATGCTGAATGCAGAAGATGTAGAATCGATGTCTGTGCTTAAAGATGCTGCTTCTGCTTCTATTTACGGTGCACGTGCTGCATTTGGAGTTATATTAATTACTACTAAGAGCGGTAAAAATGCTAAAGGCAAAGTACGATTCGCTTACAGCAATAATACAGGTTGGAGCAACCCAATTTCTTTGGTTCAATTTAATGACCCTACTGTAGAACTTCCAGCAATGATCGAAGCTCAAGCCAGAGCTGGTAATGCCAATCCAGAATCTTTTGGTATGAACTATAAAACATTACTGCCTGGTATCATTAAGTGGAAGGAACAATATGCTGCAACTAGAAATCCAAATGACAAAAACATGATCTTAGGAGAAGATTTTGATGTTATTGGAGGAAAAGAATATTTCTACAGAATTTGGAATCCGCATGATGAAATGTTAAAAAAGAATGCGGTACAAACACTTCATAATTTATCAGCTCAAGGTTCTTTGGGTGACAAAAGTTCGTTTATTGTTTCGTTAGGACTTTCTAATCAAGATGGTGTAATGAAAATCAATAATGAAACCAACAAAAGATTCAATCTTAATCTTGGTATGACAACTGAGCTAGCAAGCTGGCTTACTGGAGATTTTAAAGTATTGGGAACTTTCCAAGAATATGATTCTCCTTTTAACTACTACAACAATGGTATTGATACTGCTGGTAACGGATATTTTGGCTACTATATGCGTTGGGGGTCTTATTTCCCATATGGTACTTACAACGGTACTTACTTTAGACATGCACCTGGTTATATGGCAAATGCATCTCAAAATGAAAATAAGTCAAATGATATGAGGATAAGCGGAAGGCTTACTGCTCAAATTACAAAAGACTTTAACATCGTTGGAGAATATAGTTATAACACCAATTTTTCAAGTCTAAAAATGAATGGTGGTCAGGTACCGCTTTGGGACTGGTGGACAAGTGCTGCTGACTTAGTTGCCGGAAAACCTACTTCAATGGAAACTGCCAACGATTTTGTTGCGCAAGCCAAAACATCTTACACTAGAAATGTAGCCAATATCTTTGGAAATTACACCAAGACAATAGGAGAAAGCCACAACTTTAAAGTATTAGGCGGTTTGAATACAGAATGGTTCGATCAAGAAAGAACCTATGCTCGCAGGAACACACTTTTGGACAAAACCAAACCAGAATTTAACTTAGCTATTGGCGACCAATTTACTTCACCTCTTGTTTCTAATGACGTTCTAAATCCTGGTTTATCAAGATATGCCATTGCAGGATTTTTTGCACGTGTAAATTACGATTACAAAGGTAAATATCTATTGGAGGTAAACGGACGTTATGATGGTTCGTCAAAATTCCCTACTAATGAGCAATGGGGATTCTTCCCTTCTGCTTCTGTTGGATATAGAATTTCGGAAGAAAGTTTTATGGAAGGAACAAGAAGCTGGTTAAATGATTTGAAAATCCGTGGATCTGTTGGTTCAATCGGAAATCAAAATATTGCTAACAATGCCTTTTTACCAGTTATGACTAACGTTACTACTAATCCTAACCCTTATTGGATTGGTAGTGGTACAACAATCCCGCCGACTGTTAATCAGCCAACAAACGTTGACCCGAATTTAACTTGGGAAAAGGTAACTACTCAAGATATTGGTATCGACATCAGAATATTTAGTATGTTAGGTATAACGTTTGATTACTACCAACGTGATACTAAAGGAATGTTAGCTCCAGGTAAAACACTTCCGGGTTCATTTGGTCAGGCTGCTGCCAACACAAACTCTGGAAATTTAAGAACAAGAGGTTGGGAGCTTGCACTTAACTTTAATAAACAAATCAACAAAAACATCAGTGTTTACGCAGATCTTACGCTTTCAGACAATACTACAGAAGTAACAGAATGGAACAACTCTGCTAAGTTAATCAGTACTTCGTCTTTTTACTCAGGCCAAAAATTGGGAGAAATCTGGGGATTGGAAACAGACCGATTAATTCAAACAACAGATCAAGTTGATGCTACTGGATTAATAGTAAACGGTGTTGATTATAAAAATATAAGAAGTGGAGCGTTTAAATTTGGCGCGGGAGATGTAATGTATAAAGATTTAGATGGAGACGGAGTAATCTCAAGAGGAGATGGAACTGCTCTTAAACCTGGAGATTTAAAAGTAATTGGTAACACTACACCTCGCTACCAATACGGAGTTCGTTTGGGTGGTGCTCTATATGGATTTGATATAGATGCTTTCTTCCAAGGAGTTGGAAAACGTGACTACTGGACAACTTCAGACTTAGTACTGCCTTTCTACAACAGAACAGATGCTATGTATGAAAACCAGAATGACTACTGGACAACTACTAATACAGATGCGTATTTCCCTAATCCATACCCTGGACACGCTACAAATGCTTTTGGAACATATGCCCCTGGATCAAACAATTTTGTGGCACAAACTCGTTATTTATTAGATATGTCTTATTTACGTCTAAAATCTATGACTCTTGGTTATACTTTCCCAAAAAGCATTTCTCAAAAAGCTGGATTTGATAAAATTAGACCATACGTTTCAGGTTTCAACTTAGCTACTTGGAAAAGCAGTAAATTACCGGTAGACCCAGAAATTAATGAAAGCGAATCAATGTGGGGAAGAACTTTCCCTTATTCTAAAACATGGTCGGTTGGTATACAACTTGCGTTTTAATAAATGTATTAAAAAATCAAAATTTAATTAAGATGAGAAAATTAATCATAAACTCTAAGATAAAACTTTCAGTTGCCTTGCTTGCCATTGCAAGTCTAACTGCTAGCTGTTCAGATTTTTTGGATACACCTCCTGAAGATGTATTTACAGACAACAATTTTTGGACTTCAGAAAATAACGTAAAAACATTTTCTTGGCTGAACTATAATACCTTTAATGGATACGGAAATAATGCTGGTACTACAGCAGATTTTTATTTTCATGCTTCAGCTACAGGTTTAATAGACGACAACTTGGCCATGAACGTTTTCACCAACTTTCTAACGGCTCCAAATGCAACCAATTCAAACTGGAATGAATATTACACTTTGATTCGCCGCTGCAATCTTATGTTAGAAAGAGTTCCGAATGTACCTATGGACCAAACAAAGAAAAATCACTACATAGGTGTTGCTAAGTTTTTTAGAGCTCACACCTATTTTCGTTTAGCTCAACAATTTGGTAATGTGCCTTATACAGACAAGTACTTAGCACAAAGTGATGCAAATGTTTACAAACCTGCTTTATCTAGAGCAGAAGTAATAGACAATGTAATTAAAGACTTAGAAGAAGCTATTCCTTTGTTGTTAAACGTTGATGATAGTAACGTAACTGTAAATAAATACACTGCTTATGCATTATTAAGCCGAGTATGTTTGGGCGAAGGCACTTACAGAAAATACAATTTAGCTCAAAATGGAAATGTGTATCTTCAGAAAGCTAAAGACGCTTCTTTAGCTGTAATGAATAACAACGCTTACAAATTAAACACAGATTGGAAATCACTTTATAATTCTGTTGAATTATTAGGAAATACTGAAGTAATTTTGACAAAAAGATACATTAAAGGTGTTTTAGGAAACGGAATTCAAGCATACACTAATACCTCTACTGTTCAAAACGGATTGACAAAATTTGCCGCAGAAAGTTATGTAACCACTAACGGATTGCCTATTAAACAAGCTGGAAATGCTCAATATTTAGGAGATAATACTATCGCAAATACATTTGCCAACAGAGACCCAAGATTTGCTAAAGCTTTCAGTACAGTAGATTACGCTTACTCTGACAAACCTTATAACGGTTTAACATCCATAACAGGTTATGTTTTCCAATTGTACAATAATCCTGCGACAACAGGTACAGAAGTTACCACAATTGGTCAAAATCAAATTGATGCTCCAGTTTTCACACTAAGCGAAGTTTATTTAAATTATGCCGAAGCGTGTGCAGAATTAGGCACAATTACTACTGCCGATCTAAATTTATCACTTAACAAAGTCCGTGCACGTGCTGGAATTGCAACTTTGACTACAGATGGTACAAATGCATCTGCTAATGGCGTACAGATAGATGACCCGCAAAGAACAACTGCATTAGAACAAATTTCAGGAATTGTAAATCCGATTATTTGGGAGATCCGCCGTGAGCGCAGAATTGAGTTTATGGCTTGGACTAGCATGAGAAAAGAAGACCTTATGCGTTGGAAAAAAGGAGATTACTTAGATACTAATTCAAACCCAGATGTTATTTTAGGAGCTAGAATAATTTCTTTGATCGGAACTAACTCTAAAACAAAAGTAAATGCGCAAGGATATGTAATTCCTTATGCTGCTGGTGTGTCAAGATTATTTGTATCGCCAAAAAATTACTTGAGTGCAATTCCAACAAATGATATCAATTTATACGCTGCAGAAGGTGTAGAATTAAAACAAAATCCAGGCTGGTAATTCAGTAAAAACCAGATAATCATTGCCCCCATAATAAACTGCCTCTGAAATGAGAATTTTTAGAGGCAGTATTTTAAAATACTCTTTTTTAAACACATTGTGACTGATAAGAAGACCAAAAAAATTTCAACCTGAATCATTCAGGCTTTTAAATCTTAGTTTTTAGATTCCCCAAATCTGCCAAAACATTCATATACTCCGATAAAATCTTAATTTTATTAGTCCAATTCGTCTTTAACTAATAAACTGTAATTTAAAATGAAAAAAAATATAGCAAAAAGTGCTTTTGTGGCAGCGCTTCTGTTTTGCGCACCTTCATATTCGGCATCGATTCTGCCTATTGAAACTCCTAGTTCAGCAAAATTCAATACCGTTGCCATAAAAACGGGAGCAGACAATTACGAAAAATACCTTCCTCTTTTAAAAGATAAAAAGGTCGGAATTGTAACCAATCAGACTGGAATTTTGTCCAATAAAACCCATGTGGTCGATTTCCTTTTGGAGAAAAAAATTGCTGTTCAGACTATTTTTGCCCCGGAACATGGCTTTAGAGGAACTGCCGACGCCGGCGAACACGTCGTTGACGGAAAAGACCCGAAAACAGGCTTGCCGATTATCTCGCTTTACGGCGACAACAAAAAACCAAAACCTGCGCAGCTGTCTGGAATTGATGTCATGGTTTTTGACCTTCAGGACGTCGGGGCAAGGTTTTATACATACATTTCTTCGCTGCATTACGTAATGGAAGCCTGCGCCGAAAACAACGTTTCGCTTATTGTTTTGGATCGCCCAAACCCAAACGGTTCTATTGTAGACGGACCGCTTTTAGAAAAAGAATTTACAAGCTTTGTCGGTATGCACCCTATTCCGCTCCTTCACGGAATGACCATTGGCGAATATGCACAAATGGTAAATGGAGAAAAATGGCTAAAAGATGGAGTTCAATGTAAACTAACAGTCATTCCATGTGTAGATTACAACAGAACAATGCCGTACAGTTTACTGGTAAAACCATCTCCTAACCTTCCAAACGATCAATCCATAAATCTGTACGCCAGTTTATGTCTCTTTGAAGGAACAAATGTGAGTATGGGACGCGGAACTGAGAAACAATTCCAAATTTATGGTTCTCCTTATTTAAGCAAAACCAATTTCAGCTTTACGCCGAAACCAAACTTTGGCGCAAAAGATCCTTTGTATAACGGAAAAGAATGTTTTGGGGAAGATTTGACAGCTTATCCAAAATTGAAGCAATTAGAATTAAAATGGCTAATTAAAGCCTATCAAAATACCAGCGATAAAACAAAATTCTTCAATGCATTTTTTACCAAACTCGCAGGTACAAAAAAATTACAGCAGCAAATTGAAAGCGGTGTCTCTGAAACGGAGATCAGAAAAACTTGGCAGAAAGACCTAGAGGCGTTCAAAAAAATGCGAACAAAATACCTGATTTATTAGTCTATTGGGCAAAATGGAGCAAAGTTTAATTTTAACACATAGAGACATAGTTCTTGCCTCTCTTTAAAGATTTAAGAAAAAGCAAGCTTTAACACATAGGGCTATGTGTATTATTCTAAGAGAAATGCCTTTATTAAATCCTAAAAGCTATGTTTCTATGTGTTAGAAATAATTCACCCAAAAGATTAAAAAACATAAAACTATTAATGTAATATAGAGAAACTGATATTCGAAGAATAACGTTTCAAAAACAAAAAAAAGAAAAATGAAAAATAAAAATCCTGAAACTGAACAAGAATCTTTGTACAAAGACTTGGATCAAATGAGCGTGAAAGAACTTCTTACAAACATTAATACAGAAGACAAAAAAGTTCCGCATATTATTGAAGAGCAAATTCCTAAAATAGAAAAACTGGTTAAAGCCATTGTCAAAAAAATGCAGCTGGGCGGGAGATTATTTTATATCGGAGCGGGAACTTCTGGAAGAATCGGAATTTTAGATGCATCAGAATGTCCTCCTACTTTTGGCGTTTCGCATGATATGATTATCGGAATTATTGCCGGCGGCGACACAGCGATTAGAAAAGCGGTTGAAAATGCAGAAGACGATACGGAACAAGCATGGAAAGACTTAGCCAAATTTGAAATTTCAAGTCTTGATATGATTATCGGAATTGCCGCTTCTGGAAACACACCGTATGTTTTAGGAGCACTTAAAAAAGCAAAAGAGCACAATATCAAAACGGGAAGCATTTCTTGCATCAGCAACGGACTTATCGCTCAGGAAGCCGATTATCCGATTGAATTGATCGTTGGCCCTGAGTTCTTAACAGGAAGCACGAGAATGAAGGCTGGAACAGCTCAAAAACTTACCTTGAATATGATTTCTACTTCGGTTATGATCAAATTAGGAAAAGTAAAAGGCAACAAAATGGTTGATATGCAGCTTTCTAATGAAAAACTAGTAAAACGCGGCATCAAAATGATTATGGAAGAACTGAATATAGAATATGAAGTAGCCGAAGAATTACTGCACAAACACAAAAGTGTAAGAGCTGTCCTTTTGGCTCACAACAAAAACCAGGAAATCTAAAAAACACACTATCAAAATCTTTTTATAGATTTATACAAATTCAAAAACTGGACAAATTCATTTTTTGGAGTTTTTAACGAAGACCTAACAAGTTTTTGAAACCTGTTAGGTCTATTAACAAATCTTCTTGATCTGAATTATTTTAAAAAACCAAAAATCACCAAAACTATAAAATGACACCAAGTACCATCCTTCTCCTTATTATCATCTATTTCGGAACATTATTCTATATCTCGCATCGCGTAAGCAAGAAAGATAGCGGAAACGAAGCTTTTTTTACCGCCAATAAAAATTCAAAATGGTATTTGGTAGCTTTCGGAATGATTGGAACAGCGCTTTCTGGCGTAACTTTTATATCTGTTCCTGGAGAAGTTGGAGCCCCAAGCGGCGAACAGTTTAAGTATTTTCAGTTTGTATTGGGCAATGCGCTTGGATTTATCGTCATAACAAAGCTCTTGCTTCCATTGTATTACAGAATGAATCTGACCTCAATTTACGGTTATATCGAGCAAAGAATGGGCTTTTTCAGCTATAAAACTGCCGCTTCTATTTTCTTAATCAGCCGCACGATCAGTTCAGCATTCAGATTATATTTGGTCGTAATCGTTTTACAGCGTTTTGTGTTCGATTTTTATCATGTTCCGTTTGCTTTTACGGTTCTTATTTCGCTGCTTTTAATCTTCTCGTACACCTATAGAGGCGGATTAAAAACGATTATTATTACCGATACTTTGCAGACATTCTTTTTGGTGACTTCAGTTTTCCTGACAATATATTTCATTTGCGACCGAATGGATTTAACAGCCATCACCGCTTTTGAAGAAGTAAAAAACAGCAACTATTCTAAGATCTTTTTCTTTGATGATTTTATGGGGAGCAAATTCCATTTCATCAAACAAATACTGGGCGGAATGTTCGTAACCATCGCCATGACAGGTCTCGATCAGGATTTAATGCAAAAAAACTTAAGCTGCAAAAACATTGGCGAAGCGCAAAAAAATATGTTCACTTTTACAGGAATATTTGTTGTCATCAATATTTTCTTTTTGAGTGTTGGAGCGCTTTTATACATCTACGCAAACAAAAACGGAATTGCCGTTCCAACTGATTTGGTTACCGGAAAACCAAGAACCGATTTATTATTTCCAGAAATTGCATTAAATCACTTGGCGCTTATACCTGCAATCGTATTTTTATTGGGAATTATTGCGGCCACTTTTGCAACGACAGATTCTGCCCTAACCGCTTTAACGACTTCTTTCTGCGTTGACTTTTTAGGCATGGATAAAGCCGAAAACAGCCATAAGAAAAATACCGTAAGAATGAGACACTTGGTACATATCAGTTTTTCGGTTTTGGTCTTTTTTATCATTCTAATTTTTAACTCGATCAATGACAGTTCTGTGGTCGGAATGATCTTTAAGGTTGCTTCTTACACTTACGGCCCATTATTAGGATTATATGCTTTTGGCTTATTCCAAAAGACAAGACACGTAAATGATAAGCTGGTTCCGTTTATCTGTCTGCTTTCACCATTATTCACCTATTTCATCAATGAATATTCTAAGGTTTTATTTGCAGGATATGTTTTTGATAATGAATTAATTATACTAAACGGATTAATTACTTATTTAGGATTATTTATTACCAGTTCACGCAGTGACAAAGAGATAAGTTTCTAATTCAGTTATTACTATTGATGAATCAATTTTGAATTTAATGCACTTAAACTCAAAGTGATTTTTAAAAAAAATGATATGAAAAATCCATTCATAAAAATTAGTTTATACGCCGCTTTTATATTTCTAATTACCAATTGCGCATCCAAAAAAAACAATGGCGCAACAGATGACAAAAAGGATATTCCTTCAAAAGACACTGTTGTTTACGTCCAAAAAAATATTTCAGAGAAAAAAACATTTTTCAAAGATTCTGATCAAGAAACGGCTTGGGTTGACAGCATTTACAGCAAAATGACCGTGCAGGAAAAAATCGGGCAATTGTTTATGGTTTCTGCCTATTCCAACAAAGATTCTGTACACGTAAATCAAATCAGCAAACTGATTGAAGATTATAAAATAGGAAACGTTATTTTCTTTCAGGGCGGGCCAGTTCGTCAGGCGAAATTAACCAACCTGTATCAGTCAAAAGCAAAAGTGCCTTTAATGATAGGAATCGATGCCGAGTGGGGATTGGCAATGCGATTAGATTCGACTTATCGTTATCCTTGGAACATGACTTTGGGGGCGATTCAGGATTTAAATTTAATTGAAAATGTGGGAAGAAATATGGCTGCCGAAAACAAAAGAATCGGTGTCCATTTCAACTTCGCACCTGTTTTGGATATTAATACCAATCCGAAAAACCCAATTATCGGAAACCGTTCTTTTGGTGAAGATAAAGTAAATGTGAGCGAAAAAGCCATTGCGCTCATGAAAGGAATTCAAGGGAACGGAGTGTTCTGCACAGGAAAGCATTTCCCAGGACACGGAGACACCTCAACCGATTCGCACCACGCCTTGCCTACCGTTAATTTCTCTAAAGACCGTTTAGAATTAGTAGAATTGTATCCGTACAAAAAATTATTCGACGAAGGTCTAGCTTCCGTAATGGTGGCGCACCTTAATATTCCGAGTTTAGAATCACAGCCCAACTGCCCATCTTCTGCTTCTTATAATGTGGTGACCAATCTGCTTCAAAAAGAATTAGGTTTCAACGGATTGATTTTTACCGATGGTCTGGCAATGAAAGGTGCAGCCAATTTTAAAGGTCCCGGAGATTTGGAAATAGCAGTAATTTTGGCTGGAAATGACATCTTGCTTTGCCCAGAAAATGTACCTGTTGCGTTTCAGAAATTAGAAGCGGCTTACAATGAAAAAGTAATTACAGAAGAACGATTGGCGCATTCGGTTAAAAAAATTCTGCATTATAAGTACAAAGCAGGATTGAACAAATACAAACCGATTGATCTGAATAATTTATATAATGATTTGAATCCGTCGCAAAATGACGCTTTGCATTATAAATTGTATGAAAACGCCATTACGGTTTTAAAAAATGAAAAAGAAATTCTTCCGATAAAAGATTTAAGCGAAAAAATTGCTTACATAAAATTGGGTGAAGACACCAACAGCACTTTTGTTTCTACTTTAAAAAAATATACAGAAATCACAGAAGTAAAAGACACCAATCTGGACAGTCTGAATAAGGAATTGAAGAAATTTGACAAGGTAATTATCAGCTACCATAAAGTAAATAAAGCTTGGGAAAAACAAGAATTTACCCTGCAAGAAATGCTTTGGCTGAAAGAAATTGCAAAGCACAACAAAGTAATTTTAGACATTTTTGCCAAACCTTATTCCCTTTTATCCATTTCAAATTTTGATGATATTGAAGGATTAGTGGTTTCCTATCAAAACTCAGACATCAGTCAGGTCGTTTCAGCAGAATTGCTTTTTGGCGCTATTGAAGCCAAAGGAAAATTGCCGGTATCAATTAACGATGCTTTTCATGTTAACGATGGTTTGACTACCGAAAAACTAAATCGTCTAGCGTTTACAGCTCCGGAAAATGTGGGCATGAATCCTGCTGTTCTATCTAAAATTGATGCTGTGGCGCAAAAAGCGATTGACGGCAAAATGACTCCGGGAATGCAGGTGCTGGTTGCTAGAAAAGGAAACGTTATTTTTCAGAAATCGTACGGAGCTCAAACTTACGATAACGGAAAAAAAGTCACAGATACCGATTTATACGATGTTGCTTCGATTTCAAAAATGATTTCGACATTGCCAAATGTAATGCAGCTGTACGATAAAAATAAAGTAACGCTTGACACCAAACTAAAAGAGATGGTGCCTTTTTTTGCCAAAACCAACAAAGAAAACATCACTTTTAAAGATTTGCTGAACCATTACGCAGGACTTCAGGCATGGATTCCGTTTTACAAAGCAACATTAGACAGCAACAATCAGCCTTCTGAAAAATATTATCGAAAAGTAGCAGAAAATGGTTTTACAACAAAAGTAGCCGACAATCTTTACATTCGAAACGATTATCATGACACGATTATGAAAATCATTGCAGAAAGTCCTGTGGCTGTTAAAAAAGAATACAAATACAGCGATTTTACTTTCATCATTTTAAAAGAATATTTAGAAAGAAAAACACATAAAAAGTTAGAAGATTTAAGCAAAGAAAATTTCTACAGCACACTCGGAATGACCAATACGCTTTACAATCCGCTGGACAGATTTGATAAAAGCAGTATTGCTCCAACTGAAATTGACAATTATTTCAGACATCAGACAATTCAGGGTTATGTGCACGACATGGCTGCCGCGATGGAAGGCGGAGTTGCGGGTCATGCAGGAATTTTTTCTAATGCGATGGATGTGGCCAAAATGATGCAGCTGTTTTTACAGAAAGGAAATTATGGCGGGATTCAATATTTTTCTCCACAAACTTTTGATGCATTTAATACCTGCTATTATAAAAACCAAGGTGTTTTAAGAGGCTTAGGTTTTGACAAAAGAGTGCACAAAGGCGGCCCAACCTGCGACTGCGTTTCGGAAGCAAGTTTTGGCCACACCGGTTTTACAGGAAACATGGCTTGGGCAGATCCAGAAACCGAAATTGTGTACGTATTCCTCTCCAACAGAACCTATCCGGAAATAGTAAACGACGAAAATAAATTAGCAAAAGGAAAAATCAGAGAAGAGATTCAGCAAATAATTCAAGATGCAATTGTGAAATAAAAATTTGAAAACTCAAATTCCAAAATCCAAATTCTAAAATCTTTCTTCTTGCATCTAACATCAAAAAAATCTAAAATCCAAAATCTTGCTTCTTACATCTTTCATCTTAACAAAAATCTAAAATAACAAAGCTAATGCCAAAAGAACGTTTAACCTCACTCGATGTCTTCAGAGGATTTACCATCTTCCTGATGACAATAGTAAATAATCCGGGAAGCTGGTCTTCTATTTATCCGCCTTTAGAACACGCCGAATGGCATGGATGCACGCCTACTGACTTAGTTTTCCCGTTTTTTGTTTTTATCATGGGAACCGCGATTCCGTTTGCGATGCCTGTAAAACATTTTGATGGAAGTGTTTTCAACAAAATTTTAGTGCGTTCGCTTAGAATTTTCTGTTTAGGATTATTTTTAAGCGTTTTCAGCAGAATACATTTATTTGGTCTCGAAGGCATTCCGCTATTAGGATTGAGATTGCTTATTGCATTTGCAGTAGCTTATGCCCTTTTAGGAAACTTTTCGATGAAAGCAAAAACCATTCTTGCGGTAAGCGTATTTCTAATTCTGATTTCTCTTTCATTCAGCGGATTGGAGCATTTTGAAGACACGCGAATTCCGGGCGTTTTACAGCGAATTGCGATTGTGTACTTCTTTACTTCGATTTTGTATCTAAAAACAAATTTAAAAACACAGCTGGTAGTTTTAGCCACACTTTTAGTTGGCTATTGGCTTTTAATGGCTTTTGTTCCCGTTCCCGGATTTGGTCCTGCCAATTTTGATAAAGGAACCAATCTTGCGGCTTGGGTAGACGATACACTTTTGAACGGTCATTTATGGGCATCATCTAAAACTTGGGACCCAGAAGGAATCCTGAGCACATTGCCGGCATTTGGAACTGGAATTTTAGGAATGTACATCGGCCAGCTGTTAAACTTATCTGTTGATAAAATAGAAATCGTAAAAAAGACAGCGATTGCCGGAGTTGTTTTATTAATTGGAGGATTAATCTGGAACCTCTTCTTCCCGATCAACAAGTCGCTTTGGACCAGTTCTTATGTTTTATATACAGCTGGAATCGCTACTATTTGTTTAACGCTTTTATACTACATAATCGACATTAAGGGATATAAAAAATGGAGCAAATTGTTCCTGATTTGGGGCGTAAACCCAATGATTGTCTTTTTCTTTTCTGGAATAATTCCGAGGGTCTTAAGTGCCATTAAAGTGGCAGATCCTGAAAAAGCAGGTGAAGAAATTGGCTACCAAGCTTACATCTACAATCATGGAATCGTTCCTTGTTTTGAAAATCCGTTAAATGCATCACTCGCTTATGCTTTGTCTTATGCCGTTTTCTGGTCGTTTATCCTATGGATTTTCTACAAAAAGAAACTGATTTTTAAAGTGTAAACATTTAATTTTTAGCACATAGAAACATAGTCTTGCCAGCTTAAAAAGGCGTTTCAGTAATTTAAATAAGATAGATTGTGCAAACTTGTTTTTTTTACCCTCTCTTTTTTTTCGAAACAAAAAATATATTTCTATGTGTTAAAAATAAAATATGCTCTATTTCAGCCGGACTTAATAGTTTGATTTGGTCATCGCTCTGATACTGGCTGCAAGATCACTTTTCTTTTTTCTAAAAATTTTGAGAAAAGCAGTATCTTGCCGTACTAATAAAAAGTGTCAGTTTATAAATTATGGATAGTCCGGTTGAAATTCCTTTTAAAAGCTTTATTCAGCTAAAACCAGAAGAAAGCACTGCTATTTATCTGCAGCTCGTTTTTGAGTTTATCAAAGCCATACAAACAGGTTTTCTCCCAGAAGGCACCAAACTTCCCGGCACTAGAATTTTGTGCAAAGTCCTAGCTGTTAACCGAAACACTTTAATTAAAGCCTTTCAGGATTTAGAATCGCAGGGCTGGATTGAAACGCTTCCAAATAAAGGCACTTTTATTCTGTCGCAGCAGAAACAAAAAAACAAGGCTGAACTTGCCATTTCAAAAGAACAAAACGCATCTGATGCTGTTGGTTTTAATTTTCAGCGCTCTACTATTCTTGAAAGCCCCATAGAAAACAGTAATCTGCCATATCAGTTCAATGACGGAATGCCTGATTTGAGATTGGTTCAGACCGATGTACTGGCCAGATTGTATGTCTCAAAATTAAAAAGAAGAAAAACGTCAACAACTTACGAACAGATAGAACTTCGTTCGCATTTAAACTTTAAAACTCATTTTTCCAATTATTTGAATTTAACTCGCGGAATCCGCATTTCGACCTCCAATCTACTGACCGCAAGCAGTCATGAAATTGCGTTGTATCTGGTTACAAAAGTGCTCATCGCGCCTGGCGACAAAGTGGCTGTTGCTTCTCCGGGGTATTATATGTCAAATATGACCTTGACCAATACCGGAGCGCAAATTATTTCGATTCCTGTAAATGAAGATGGAATTGACACTAAAAAACTGAAAGAAATCTGCGAAACGACTGCCATCAGAGTTTTATACCTAACATCCAACTACCATTATCCGACCACTATTTTGCTTAGCGCTAAAAAAAGAATCGAAGTGCTGGAATTGGCCACCCAATACGGATTTGTGATTTTAGAAGATGATTACGATTTTGATTTTCATTACGACAATAATCCTGTTCTGCCTTTAGCCGCTTTCGATTCCAATCAGAAAGTGGTTTACATTGGTTCTTTTGGAAGGTCGCTCCCATCGGGTTTTAGCTATGGTTTTGTGGCCGCTCCTGCTGAATTTATTAAAGAATTGGAAAAACATCAGAACATTCTTGAACCTAGAATTGACGTCATAAAAGAGCAGGTTTTAACCGAATGGATTACCGAAGGAGAAGTGCATCGACTGTCTAAAAAAAATAAAAAGACTTACAAAGAACGCCGCGATCATTTTGTTTCTCTTTTAAACGAAAAACTGAAAGGCAAAATCAAATTTAAGATTCCGCCTCGAGGATTGGCCATTTGGGTCGAATGGTTGGATCATTTTAATCTGGTTCAATTTCAGAAAGAATGTGCCAATCATGGCCTGTTTCTGCCAAAAACCATTTTATACCAGACCAAAAATATTACTGCTACGCGTTTAGGCTTTGGACATTTGGAAAAAGAAGAAATGGAAAAATCGGTTTCTATTTTGAGTAAATCTCTCGAGATCATCATGCAGTAAAACCACAACTCATAACACTGATAATTATATAATTACATCTTTTAATCCTATAACAGGAAAACCCTTTTTGAAAGTAACTTTGAAATAGAGTTTAAATTCAAAAAAGGTGTTTATGATCTATATCATCATACAATTAATTTTAGTTGCCATTGGGGCTACATCGGCCATGACTTGGTTTAGTTACGCGATGTCTCAAAACTTTAGAGAATTGTATAAAGAACCTGTTCTATTGAGTTTTGCTCTAAGAAAAACAAATATCAGCCTTTCTGAAAAATTACAGAAAACATGGGGATGGCTGATACATTATAGTATTGGTTTTCTATTTGTTATGGGATATCACATAGTATGGGTAAAGAATATTTTACCAATTTCGCCACTCAGTGCGCTTATATTAGGCGTTATCAGTGGTGTAATTGGCATACTCAGCTGGATCTTTATATTTAAAATGACCGATCATCAACCCCCAATTGATTTTAAAGGTTATTACATTCAGCTGTTCTTTGCCCATATTATTTTTGCAATTACTGCAACGGCGCTTTACTCTATTATACTTAGCATTTTAATACTTCTAAAAGCTTATGTCACTGTCTAAATACAACCAGAAAAGAGATTTTAAACAAACTCGCGAGCCGAAAGGAAAAATCGAAAAATCGGCTAGCGAATTGATTTTTGTCGTGCAGAAACACGCCGCGTCTCACCTTCATTATGACTTTAGGTTAGAAATGGATGGTGTTTTAAAAAGCTGGGCAGTGCCAAAAGGTCCGTCAATGGATCCAGAAATAAAGCGTCTCGCCATGATGGTCGAGGATCATCCGTACAGCTATAAAGATTTTGAAGGCACAATTCCAGAAGGAAATTATGGCGCAGGAAATGTAATTGTCTGGGACAACGGAACGTATACTTCTGACGAAAAAACTGATTCTGACGAAAAACAATTGCTGGCCGATCTGGCAAAAGGCCGCTTGAGTTTTATTTTAAAAGGCAAAAAACTGAAAGGCGAATTTTCATTAGTCAAACTGCACGGAAAACAGGAAAATGCCTGGCTGCTGATCAAAAAAAATGACAAATATGCTTCTGATGAAGATATTTTAGAAAAAAATAAATCGGTTATTTCTAAAAGAAGTTTGGAACAATTGATTGAAAAAGCTGAAAAACTGGCTCCAAAAACAGAAGAAAAAACGGCTGAGAAAAAAGCAGTAAAAAAAAAGCCTAATCCGAAAGTTGAAATAGCTGCATTTATAAAACCAATGCTTGCCAGCGTACGCGAAAAACCTTTTGATGATGACGAATGGATTTTCGAAAACAAATATGACGGCTACCGAACTATTGCTGTAATCAATGCCCAGCAGGCAGATTTGTTCAGCAGAAACGAAATTTCTTTTAATGCTAATTTCAAACCCATTGCCGACGAATTAAAACAGATCGATCATACTGTAGTGCTCGATGGAGAAATTGTAGTGGAAAATGATGCTGGAAGAGCCGATTTTCAATTGCTTCAAAACTACATGAAAACCGGAATCGGGAATCTGAAATATTATGTTTTTGATTTGTTGAATCTGGATGGAAATCTCATTACCGAATTGTCTCTCTTAGAACGAAAAGAACTGCTTAAAATTCTTTTTAACAAATATCCTTTTTCCAATGTTTTTTATTCTGAACATACGGTAGGAGACGGAATTAAACAATTTGAAAAAGCCGTTAGGAATAAAACAGAAGGCATAATTGCCAAAAGAGCCGACAGCACTTATACGATAAACCGAAGAAGCGCCAACTGGCTCAAAATAAAAACCGCAAACGAAGAAGAAGCCATAATTATCGGAATTACAGAACCTAAAAATTCGAGAAAATATTTCGGCGCTATTCTCCTTGGCCAATATAATGGCAAGAAACTAGAATATATTGGCAAATGCGGAACAGGTTTTACAGAGGCCATTTTGAAAGATCTTTTTACACAATTAGAACCTTATTTTACTGACCAATCTCCCCTTGAGGAGAAAATCCACATACGGGATAAAATCCAATGGGTACAGCCAAAAGTGGTTTGTCAGGTTAAATATTCAGAGTGGACGCAAGATCAGCATTTAAGGCATCCCGTTTACCTCGGAACACGAATGGATAAAAAAGCGAAAGAAGTTCTTTTGTCTTTTAAAAATGATAGCACAGCACCATCAAACCCAGAAGAAATGACAACAGCGCAAAAAAATAAAGCACAGATTAAAACAGAGAACGATTTTGATCTGAAAATCGGCAAAACGGTATTGCATCTTACCAATCAGAATAAGGTTTATTTTCCTAAAGACGGCATCACAAAAGGCGATATTATTCAGTATTATGACGAAGTTTCAGAACTCATTCTTCCGTATCTGAAAGACCGTCCAGAATCGATGAACCGTTTTCCGAACGGAATTGATTCGCCCAGTTTTTATCAGAAAGATGTTGATGTCGATAAAATTCCGAAATGGCTTAAAACAAAAAAAATCTTCTCAGAATCCAACAATGCCGATATCGATTATCTCATCTGCAACAACAAAGAGACCTTGCTTTATATGGCAAATTTAGGCTGCATAGAAATGAATCCGTGGAATTCGACCATCAAACATATTCAGAATCCTGATTGGCTGGTAATCGATCTAGATCCTGCAAAAGATGATTTTAAACAAGTCGTAAAAACTGCTTTGATGGTAAAAGAAGTTTTGGACGAATTGGAAACCGAATGCCTGTGCAAAACTTCAGGCGCTTCGGGGCTGCACATTTACATTCCGCTAGGTGCACAGTACGATTATGATTCTATAAAAATTCTCGGTGAATTAATTGCAAAAGAAGTGCAATCTAGACTTCCCGATATTACTACAGTTGATAGAAGCATTAAAAAGAGAAACAGCAAATTGTATATCGATTTTTTGCAAAACCGACGCGGGCAAACTTTGGCGGCGCCGTATTCTGTTCGCCCAAAACCTGGTGCTACAGTTTCTACACCTTTGGAATGGAGTGAAGTGAATGAAAAACTGCATCCGTCGCAATTTACCATCAAAAATGCATTAAAGCGTTTTGAGAAAAAAGGCGATTTATGGAAACCTGTTTTATCAAAAGGCGCCAATATTAAAAAGATTATTCACAAACTAGAAAATAGTCCGAGCAGTTAAGACGATTTTTTCTTTTTGGTTTCCAAACTGGCTTTCAGCATTTCCATTAAATCATCGCTTTGTTTGTGCACAACTTTTAGTTTTGGAGCTGCTTTTTGCAGTTTTCCTTTGGCTTTCTTTTTAATGATGTCCAAAAGCTTGGCGGTATATTCATCTTTAAAACCTGAAATATCAAATTTCTCAGTCAGCTGATCGATTAATTTTTCTGCCATATCCATTTCTTTTGTCGATTTTTTGGACATTGGCGGAAGCTTTAATTCGTCCGCACTTCGAATTTCCTGTTCAAAACGAATTCTATTTAAAACAATAACATTTTTGTACGGTTTTAAAATGGCCAGACTTTCTTTGTTTCTTAAAACAAATCTCGTAACGCCAACTTTTCCTGAAGCCTCTAGAGCATCGCGAAGCAGTCCGTAGGCATTCATGGCGCCTTTGTCGGGCTCGAGATAATAGGGCTGTTCGTAGTAAATGCTCTGAATTTCTTTTTCGAAAGCAAAACTTTCAATATCGATTGTTTTGGTTTTAATGGCATCTGCGGCTTCAAAATCGGAATCTTCCAAAATAATGTATTTGCCTTCCAGATTATACCCTTTTACGATGTTGGCATAATCTACCTCTTTGCCTGTATTTTCGTTGACACGCTTAAATTTGATATTGGCATGATCTTTCGCGTCGAGCATATCCATATCCAAACTGCTTTCCTGCACCGCCGAAAACATTTTTATCGGAATATTAATTAATCCAAAACTTACCGAACCTGTCCAAATTGATCTCATGGCTTTTGTATTAAAATTGAACATTAAATTTAATTCAACTAAAAAACGTAAACCTTACAAAATCAAAGGATTGTTTTATATAATTGTGAATTGTGAGTGGTGAATTATGAGTTATGAGTTATGAATACCTCGTGTTCCCGTGGTTGAAACCACGGGTTATCTTTGAATGTATATGCGGAGAGGGCAGAAAAATTATGAATTATGAACGCCATCGCGTTCCCGTGGTTGAAACCACGGGCTATGTTTGAATGTATATGCGGAGAGGGCAGAAAAAATATAAATTATGAACGCCATCGTATTTCCCCGCGGTGAAACCACGGGTAATGTTTGAATGTATATGCGGAGAGAGCAGAAAAAATATGAATTATGAACGCCATCGCATTTCCCCGCGGTGAAACCATGGGTTATGTTTGAATGTATATGAAGATAGGACAGAAAAAATATAAATTATGAACGCCATCGCGTTCCCGTGGTTGAAACCACGGGCTATGTTTGAATATATGCATAAAGAACAAAAAAAATGAGTTATGAATTACAAGTTTAGCAAAACTCATAACTCATAACTCATAATTCATAACTCAAAAAACTACCAGCCTTTTACCGCTCCGCCTTTAAATTCTTGCTCGGCTGCTTTTTCAACTTCTGGAGATTGAAAAGCTTGTAAAAACTGTTTTACTTTTTCTTCATTTTTATTGTCTTCACGGCTTACGACCAAATTTACATAAGGCGAATCTTTATCTTCAACAAACAAAGCGTCACGCGAAGGAACCAATCCTGCTGCAGAAGCAAAAGTATTGTTGATGATGGCAATTGAAACATTTTGATCATCTAGAGCGCGAGGCAGTTGAGGCGCTTCTAATTCTAAAATTTTTAGGTTTTTAGGATTGCTTACGATGTCCGTTACTTTTGGCAATAGGCCAACACCTTCTTTTAGTTTCAATAGTCCGTTTTTTTGCAAAAGCAGTAAAGAACGTCCTCCGTTTGTTGGGTCATTTGGAATAATAATCGTGCTTTCGTTTTTCAATTCAGAAAGGCTTTTTATTTTTTTAGAATAACCTGCAATCGGATATACAAATGTGTTTCCGATAATGGCCAATTTGTAGCCTCTCTGTTTTGACTGCTCGTCTAAATATGGCTTGTGCTGAAAAGCATTTGCATCAATATCTCCTTGGCTTAAAGCTTCGTTTGGAATTACATAATCGTTGAAAGAAACCAGTTCTACTTCCAATCCGAATTTTTCTTTTGCTACTTTTTTAGCCGCTTCAGCCACTTTTAATTCTGGTCCTGATGCCACACCCACTTTTATAAAATGGGGATCATTGTTTTTACTTTTTCCGCAGTTTGATAAAACAAGCGCCAGAGCCAAAACTCCAGCTATTTTTAAAATATTTTTTTTCATAATAATTGTATCTTCTTAATTTTTAAACTTCTAACATTTCACTTTCGACTTTCGACTTTTGACTTTTGACTTTTGACTTTCGACTTTCGACTTTCGACTAAACCTTTTATCTATGATCGAATCGTTTTGATAATTTGTCTCCGGCAAACTGAATCGCGAATACCAAAATGACCAATAAAGCCAGAACCGAATTCATTGTCACGGCATCGTAGCCGATATATCCGTACTGATAGCCCACTTGCCCTAGGCCTCCTGCTCCAACGGCTCCACCCATTGCAGAATATCCGACAAGGGTAATTAAAGTAATGGAAGCCGCATTGATTAAAGAAGGCAAAGCTTCTGGCAGCAATACTTTGTAAACAATCTGAAAAGGAGTTGCTCCCAATGCTCTAGCCGCTTCGATTAATCCTGACGGAAGGCTCAGCAAACTATTTTCAACCAATCGCGCAATAAATGGCGCTGCACCAATACTCAACGGAACCAAAGCCGCACTAACGCCAATTGAAGTTCCAACAATGGCACGTGTAAATGGAATCATCCAAACGATTAAAATAATGAATGGAATAGAACGAAAAATATTTACCACAACCGACAATGTTCTGTTTAAAACTGGCTGTTCCAGAATTTGGTTTTTACGGGTTAAGAACAGTAAAATTCCTGTCGGAAGCCCTAATAAAAACCCGAAAAAGCCCGATACAAAGGTCATAACAATGGTTTCCCACGTTCCTTTTAACAATAAATCTATAAGAGAATCAGACATAACCTAAAATTTCTGTTTTAATGTGTTTTGAATTAAAATATTGAATCGCCACATCGTAATTTTCGCGTTTTCCTGAAAGTTCAATTAGCATCACGCCAAAATTTACTTCTCCCGCCTGATCCATTTGTGCGCTTACAATTTTGAAATCGGTATCAAAAAGTCTAGAAACTTCAGATATAACAGGCTCATTAACCGACTTTCCTGTCATTTCCAATTTCAGCAATGGGTTTAGATTGCCATCATCCTGTTTTTGCAGTTTCTGCTGATAAACTTCTGGAATATCGATATGCAAAGACGAAGAAATAAACTCTTTTGTCAATTCATGTTTCGGATCGGCAAAGATTTCGCCGACACTTCCCTGTTCGATCAGCTTTCCATGACTGATTACCGCAACCTCGTCACAAATTGATTTCACTACTTCCATTTGGTGCGTAATCAGCAAAACGGTAATATTGAGACGTTTGTTAATGTCTCTCAGTAAATTTAAAATCGATCTAGTTGTGGCAGGATCTAGCGCACTTGTAGCTTCGTCAGACAAAAGCACTTTCGGATTATTGGCTAGAGTTCTTGCAATCGCCACTCTCTGTTTCTGTCCGCCCGAAAGGCTTGCAGGATAATCGTTTGCTTTTTCGGCAAGACCCACCAATTGCAATAATTCTAAAACCCTTGTTTTTATCTCGCTTTTTGCAGTTCCAGCCAATTCTAACGGAAAAGCCACATTGTCAAAAACTGTTCTGGAAGACAGCAGATTAAAGTGCTGAAAAATCATTCCAATCTGTCTTCTTTCGATTGCCAATTCTGCGTTTGACAATTGCATCAAAGCTTTTCCGTCAACGATAATCTCGCCAGAAGTCGGCCTTTCCAGCAAATTGACACAGCGAATCAGGGTACTTTTTCCTGCTCCAGAAGTTCCAATTACACCAAAAATTTTCCCCTCAGGAACTCTAAGCGAGACATCAGACAGAGCCGAAACGATCTTATCTTTCTGATGAAAAGTTTTGGTTACATTTTTTAATTCAATCATTTTTTAAGTTTTAAAAACAGAAAAGCCTTCCATAAATTAATTGAAAGGCTTTTTCGAAATAAATTTTTATCATTTTATATATTAAGCCAGATCAACAAACACCATTACAGCAGCATAACACATCATGTTGCAACGATAACAATTATTCATTTTCTGGTTCTCTTTATTCATAGCGACTGCAAATTTAAATAGTTATTTTCAATTTTAATGCATAAATCATCAAAACTTTTATTTCCCTATCAATTTAATAGACTTCTTAAAGATAATATGCCGCTCTCCTAGAGTTATTTCTATTTTTAAACTTCAGCTACGGGAAATAAAAGTGATATAAAAAAGGCTCTCGAGGAGCAGAATATTTGTAGTAAAAAACAAAAAACATAGAAAAGCTCCAGAGGAGCGATATATATCATAAAAAAAGAGAGCTGTTTCAAAATTGAAACAGCTCCCTTTTTATCAAAAAAAAACTTTCTTAGTTATTCTGTTCTGCAATTACAGATTTGTTCACTTTTATGACTCTGATTTTTTTATTGGTGTTGTCAGACAAGAAAATGCGGTCATCAAGCTGCGCTGTTCCTACGATTGTTCCAAATGCATTTTTCCCTAAAATATCAGAAGCGCTTAAAACTGCTTTGTAATTCATTTTAATAAA
The DNA here is from genome assembly GCF_025252405.1 of Flavobacterium sp. TR2. Taxonomy (NCBI): domain Bacteria; kingdom Pseudomonadati; phylum Bacteroidota; class Flavobacteriia; order Flavobacteriales; family Flavobacteriaceae; genus Flavobacterium; species Flavobacterium sp. TR2. The sequence continues at coordinate 4,797,204 of NZ_CP104307.1, forward strand.
TTCTCCTTTTGGGTACAATTTTAAATAATTTGCACTTCCCACATTCTCTGAGGTAACTGCCCAATCTTTGCTAAACGATACTGCAATTGGCTTAATGTCTACAAATTGCACTTTTTCTGGTTCAATTGGAGTTGTCAGCGAATTTGCGGCATTGGCTTTAATGTTAGCAATATTATACTGCAGATAACTTTTTGCATCTCTACCGCCAACAACCAGATTTCCGTCTACGACATCCATTGAATACACTTCGGTATAACCATTTAAAGTATTCAATTTCGCAATTGGCTTTAAATTCCAATCGCTTGTTTCTGTAATTTGAGAAGCGTCAAGAACTTTGATGCTTTTTTCTTTTTCTTTTACAAATACCAATCCGTCTTTTGCCACAACGCCAAAAACGTGTACGAAGGTCTGCCACCACTGGCCATTTCCAACCGTACTGATTCCTGCATTTGTAGTTTCATCAAAAACAAATAATCTCGATTCTGTGCTTCCCACATAAATGCGTCCGTTGTCTACAGAAACTGATGTAAGGCTAACCAACGGAATTGTTGTAGCTCCTTTTGTATATTCTTTTATTGTTTTTATGTGCGCCAATGTCAGAGCATTAAAAACTTCCAAAGTATTCCCATTCACAACATACAGTTTCTCTTTTGAAATCGCGATTCCTTTTGGATCAAATGCTTCTGTGCTTCCTGGAATATTTTCGTTAGTAATCGAAGCTTCATCTGTTGGATAATAGTAAGTGTAATCTTTAGATGCTGCATCGTCTTTACTGCAATTGGTAAACAGACAAAGAGCTAAAATTAGGGGCAGAATATGTTTCATGTGTAATTTAGATTTTAGTTCCATTTTCCTTCACCTTTATATTTTAGCAAAAATGGATTTTTAGGATTAATGGTAAATACTGGTTTTTTATAAGTTCCTTTTACATAAGCCGTTTTTGCATACGTTTTTAAAACTTCCGGATCTGTAAACGGAAGATCATTCAAATAAATCAAGTATTTATAAAAATTGGTAAGCATTTCCTGCTGGCCTCCGCCCTCACCACTGTTTGCCAGATTGCTGCTGTGGCTAAAACCGATATGATGCGAATATTCGTGTGACCAAACCGACATTTCACCTACCCAATGCCCAGTTACATAACCCGATTCCCATTGCGATGCCAGATTACCTCCGCCCCAAGCAGAATCTCCTCCAACCATTGCCATCCAAACGGTTCTTTTATCTAAGTAATTCCAATATATTTTTTCAATTTCTTCTTTAGAATAATAATCATAAACGCCATTAGCATCTTCTGCATTTCCGTGCCAGTTTAAGGCGCCATTTATACCTGTTCCTGCAGCAGCTGCCTGTTCCTGTTTGTATTTATCGAAATTGGTGAATGTGCTATAGTACAGCGGATGGCTCAACGCATAAGAGTAATTGATTATCATGGTAATCGCTTCTTTGGCCAGAGCGGGATTCATTGGAAGGAATTTCCCCATTTCATTAATGTGGTATCCATCATGAAACTGAACCAAATGATTGGATTTTATTTTTTTGAATTTTTTAAATAACGGGTCCTCCGATTCTACTGAGAACTCGATTGCGCCAGACGAAAATCCTTCGATTTTATCGATGGTTACCGTATTTCCTGTTTCTAATAAATAATCATTTTTCTGTTCGGTTAAAGGAATTTTATGAAACGAACGATGAAAAGCAGGAACTTTTGAAAAGCTAAAAATTAAAAATTTCTTATCGTAGTTAGGCAGTTTAGCGTACACTTTTACATCTGTAAGTCCAACTGGAGAGTATAGCGAAACTTGCACGGAATCTTTTCCTTTCTGAATAATTTGAAACGGCTCGTTTACTCGAAACCATCGGTCTGTTTTGTCATACATTTTTGAAGGACTTTCGTTGTCTTCAAACATGGTCATTGGCTTGTTTTCTGCAGGTAAAGCCGAAGCGTCTATGCTTGGCAGGTAATTGGGCTTGTAGTTTTCGCCATCGTCGCTACAGCCAAAAATAATACTTGCCAATAGGGCAAATACAAAAAAGTGAGTGTTTTTTCTCATCAGTAAGTAAAGTAGGTTTGGGGTTAAAATATCGTACAAAACTATAAATATGATTTTTAAAAACAAGACTGTCGAGAGGAAAGTATGATTTTAAAGTATATTTAAAATAGTTTTTATGCATTAAAAGTATTTAATTGTGTATTTGAGAGAAGATTTTTTCATGGTTTATTATTTTTTAATTTGCTTGGAAGACAAACTGATGTATAAGCCTATTATAACAAAAGCAACTCCAAAAAGCGTATACAATGTCAGCGGTTCATCGACCATAAAATAAGCTATCAAAAATCCGAATATCGGACATAGAAAAAGCCAATACGAAGCTTTTATGGGATTGATTTTTAAAAGATACAGCCAAAACTGAATGGCTCCTATGGAGACTGCAATTGCCAGCCATGCTGTCGAAAACCAAAAATCTGCATTAAACGTATTTTTATCCGATTGGTATGTAAGCGCTAATGCGGGAAGCAAAAATAGGGCGCCAATTATAGTTTGCCAGCCATTGATGGTTAGAATGTGTAATCCGTTCCATTCTTTAGTCGAATAGTAAATGGTTCCCAATGAATAGGCCATCATGCTGACAATTAAAATGAGTATTCCGCCGGGAGTTGCAAAGCTGCTTTGCAATAAAGGATAGGCCGCTAAAAAAACACCTGCAAAACAAAGCACTAAACTGATTACACTTTTAAAATTGATTTTATGAGATAACCAAACTGCAGAAATCAAAACAATAAAAACCGGATTAGTTGCTACTGCCAAACTCCCTAAACCTGCGGATACTTTTTGCATGGCAATCACATACAGACCCAAGTAAAAAGTGATATTAAGCAGACCATAAATACTAATCTGGATCCATTCTTTTTTTTGAGGCAGCCGTTTTGCCATTATAAAATGTGAAATAACAAGCATAATAACTCCAGCAATTAAAAATCTAAAAATAGAAATCACGAAAGGCTGTGCAGAATGAAGTCCGATTTTTGTGGCTGTTGATGCAGATGCCCACAAAAAAGCGAAAATAATTCCAATAAAAATGATTTTCCATTCTTTTAATTGACTTAAAATTGGAAGCTTTTTTTCTTTAACCATTTTAAAATGAATGAGTCTGTTTAAGAGAAATTAAGTGTTTCTATTTCGCTTAAATCAGGATTGAATTTGACAAAACTGGCAGGAAAACCAGATTTAATTTTTCCAACTCTATCTTGCACGCCAATAGCAGAAGCGACTCTTGTAGAAGCCATTTTTATTGCTTCATCTGCAGAAACATTCAGATGATTATAAGCATTTTGCACTGCTTCTGCCATTGATATTGTAGCTCCCGCCAGATTGCCATCTTCGTTTCTGTAAAAACCATTTTCTAAATGAGCGTCAAAATTATCCCATTTAAAATTGGCTACTTTTCGCCCTAAAAAGGTCGCATCGCTTATAAGAAAAAATTTGTCTTTTTTTAATTTGTACGCCACTTTTGCAGCAGCATAATCACAATGAGCACCATCCAAAATTACTGGAGCGTAGACATCTTCGTTTTCAAAAACAGCTCCTACCAAACCGGGTTCGCGGTGTCCAAACTGAGTCATGGCATTAAACAAATGGGTTACCAGATTTATTCCTTTTGCAAAATAAGGCTGCGCTTCTTTGTGCGTAATAGTCGAATGCCCAATTGAAATCGTAATGCCGCTTTCGATCAGTTTATTTAATTGTTCTTCTGTAAAACATTCTGGAGCGATTGTTATTACTTTGATAATATCTTTTCCTTTTTCGATTATTTCATCCAGTTCTTCATCGGTAGGTTTTCTAACCTGATCCATACTGTGTGCGCCACGTCTTAACGGATTTAAAAAAGGTCCTTCCAAATGCATTCCGATAACGCCATTGTTATGCTTTTTCATGTAGGAACGAACCGCTTCAATTCCTTCTAAAATAGTTTCTCTTGAAGAAGATATCAAACAAGGCAAAATATGCGTTGTACCGTATTTGAGGCTTGCATCATAAATATCCTGAATCGTCTCTTCGTTTGGAGTCTGGCTGAAATAAAGTCTTTCTCCGCCGTTGATCTGAATATCTATAAATCCTGCCGAAAGATGTTTTCCTCCCAAATCAATTTGTTCCATATCATTTGGAATTTCTTTCTGCACCGAAATAATCTTTCCGTTTTCAATAATTACAGTTCCATTTTCAATTATTTCGTCGCCTGTGTGCACAACAGCATTTACAATCGCTTGTTTCATTTTTTAGTTTATTTCTTTATTATTTTACTGCTTATCGAAGCATTTGCATCATTTACATTCAAAAGATAAATTCCCTGTGGCTGATCTGCCAATGAAAATAAAATTTCTTTTTCGTTCAAATTTACAGAGGTAGATCGGATTAATTTTCCAGATAAATCAAATAATTTAATGTTGGCGGTTCCTGAAGCATTATTTACTTTAATTTTTACAAAATCTTTTACTGGATTCGGACTTACTTCAACACTAAACTTTTGATTTTCAACTTCATTTATTTGAACTGCTTTTTTTGCTGATAAGGAACTGGGAGGCAAAAAGGTGTCGGCTCCATTGGTAAGCCAGTTTAAACTGAAACGCACAAAATACATTTGATAGGTCGAACTCTCTCCGTTTTCATAATAAATTCCGATTGTTCCGTCTGGCAGAATTGTTAAACTGGAATAAGCCGATGCTCCCGGAAAAATAGTTTTTGGAGCGCTCCAAGTTGTTCCTTCGTCAGTACTCATTTGCACGCTCACATTTTTACGACTGCTTGAAAACGGAATAGAATGCAATAATCTATTTTTATCATAACCGTCAAGCGTAGAAGTATAACGAATAAAATCGCCATCGCAATTTGGATCTGTTATGCTTGTTTGATTGTAAGCCGTTCCCCATGTTACGCCTTTATCTGTCGAAATATTAAAACGTCTTGTTCCTGGATTTCGGATGCTCATCATAATATTTCCGTTATTTAATTCTACCACTTTTGCTTCATCGCCATCTATTTCAGCTCTTCCTGTCGATGCTGTCCAAGTAACACCATGATCGGCACTTGTTATCATATAATTGCTAATGCGTTCTGTTCCCGAAACATTTTCTCTAACGGCAATTGCAGCTACTATTTTTCCGTCACGCAATTGGTGCGCTCTTCCCGAAGCTACAAATAATCCTTTCCAATTTGGATTTGGCCCATAAATCTGGCTGGTAATATCTACCGGTGTTCCCCAAGTTACTCCATTATCTGTGCTGTGAATAACCAAGACTTTTGCGGGCGCTGCGTTTGTAGAAGCAAAAAAACCTTTATCTGCAGACACTAGACACAATAACTCGCCAGTAGTTTTGTCTAAAACCAATGCAGCATCGCCTGCGCCAGTTGCTGCGCCAAAATTGGCAATTGTAAGCGGAGAGGACCAAGTTTTTCCGTTATCTGTACTTCTGCGCACAACAGGATCTATCTTTGCTGATAAATCGCCTGAACCATTCCATCTTTTATCTGTTACTGTTACCAGCGAACCATCGGCAGCAGTGATGATTGCTGGAATACGATAACTTGCAGAACCTGCATCTCCAGGTGTAAACAAAAGTGTATTAGCCAATAAAATCACTCTGTTTCCTGAAACTGCATTGGACGTTGTATTGTAGGCAACTCCATTTGCAATTATTGACTCGCAAGTGGCATCTAATACATTCCCTTCTGTTGCGGTGGCTGAAACATCGTAAGTAATCCAAAAATAATTATCTCCAGAAACCAGCGCTTTTGAGCCATTCGCCGTAAGATTTCCGCTTGACGGAGAAACTGCTGCAAATAATGTCGCCGTTGTCGGATTGAAAATCGATGTACTGCCGCTTGAATAAATTTTGATGTTGGTAACATCTGAAATATTCGTAGTCCCCGTCATCGTAAATTTTAGAGCGCTCACGGTCAACGGATTTAAATTGCCCGAAACAGAGGCTTTTACAGCAATAATTCGCTGATCTGTGTCGCCTAAACCTGTTGGCAGTTCGGTTTGCACTAATGAAATGGAATTAATCTGCATTTCGTTTGTCTGTGCAATTACAGATGCTCCGTTCATTAAAGTCCCAGGATGGTTATTTCCTGTAATGTCTGGCACGTTGGTACCGCTTACGTTTTCAAAATCCCAAGCTGCAATTAAACCGGTTTCTGTTCCTGCAATTACAGCCGTTTTATCTGTTACAACTTCGGCAGCGGTCATGGCTTTGCTCCAAAAACGGATATCATCGATTTGAGCATTCATGTATGAGGCAAAATTGCTCAGAGTTCCAAAAAATAAATCTCCAGTATTAGAAACGGTGTTCGTTCCTCCAATATTTGCTGATGTTTTAGTTTGCTGTAAAACGCCATCTACATAAATTTTACAGCTTGTTGAGGCAACATCTACCACCATTGCCAAATGATGCCAAACGTTGTTGGCTATATTTGAAGTTCCGTACGGAGGCCCTGCCGCTCCTGCGCTTGTTGTGAGGTTTACTCCAAACTGTCCCCCGCCTGCCGAGGTGTTATTAATAAATTCATACCCAATTCCTGAGCCGTTTGGACGTTTGCTTAAAATACGCTTCCCAAAATCAGTGGTTTTAATTTTGCAGGTTATGGTTAAATTTTGCCCTGCTGCCAAATTAAAATCGCTGTGATTGGCAACTACCATATAATCGTTTACACCATCTAAATTTAAAACCATCGGAAAAGCATTTGAAAACGTTACTGATCCCACTAGAGTTCCAGGATGGTTATTTCCTGAAACGTCTGGAACCGAAGTGCCTGTTACATTTTCAAAATTCCACGCAGCCAAAAGATCTGCTGCTGGAGCGTTAACAACGGCAGTCATATCTGCTTGTAATTCTGCTGCAGTCATGGCTTTGTTCCAAATGCGCACATTATCGATCTGTCCTGCCCATTTGTAACTGTTGGAAGCGTCTGAAGTTGCTCCGATTACAAAGTTTACGGCATTGGAGAAATCAGATGTGACCGAAGTAAATGTTTTTCCTGTATTCGCCAAAACGCCATCCAAATAACCGTAAATCGTTCGATTGCTCGAGGCATCGATGACCAAAGCAACATGATGCCAAGTTCCATCGGCAATTGAATTGGCAGAATATCCTGCTGTGCTGATATTTGCAGGAGTTCCTGTTCCGCTTGCATTCATGGCAAACTTTCCGGCATTGGTTCCGTTTCCTGTCCAAAACTCATAACCATTTCCAGAAGTGCCATTTCTTTTGGCAAAAATTCTTGGAGTTCCGGTATTGGCTGTCGTTTTAATCCAGCAGGTAATGGTTTTGTTCTGGCCAGAGCCAAAGTCTAAATCTGGATGATCTGCTACTGTCATATAAGCCGAAGTTCCATCAAGGTTTAAAACCTTACCGCTTTGCGCTTTTATATTTATACTGCATAAACACATCAAACACAAACAAAAATTGAGTAATACATTTTTCATAGTTTTTAATATTTGGTTATAAATTGGTTAATAAGCAAAAAATAGCATCTAAAAACTTGATGGACCGGCAGATAATCAGAAGAAACGGATTTTAATTGTTTTCTAGATATTCGTGTAATATTTGAGTGCAATACCACTCTTGTCTTGGCAAATGAAACGGTCCTTTATAAAGATTTCCTTTTGCTGTCTGCGCTACGCTCCCATCTCTGTGCAAATAGCCAAACCACTCGCCGTTTTCTTTATCATGAAATTTACTGTAAGCATAATCATGAATCATTTTATGCCATTCTGCATATTTCGCATTTCCCGTCATGGTATAAGCCAATAAGGTTGCAATAATAACTTCATTATGCGGCCACCAGAATTTCATGTCCTGCCAATATTCCTGAACAGGATTTCCGTAAACGTCAAGAAAATATAAAATTCCGCCGTGTTCTTTATCCCAACCGCGTTCCCACATATAATCGAGCATCTTACAGCCCAATTCTATTAAATGCGGATCGTTGTTTCTGTATTTTGCTTCATGCAGAATAAACCACGCGCCTTCGATGGCGTGCCCAGGATTTAAAGTTCTTCCGTCTATATGATCGATTATAGAACCGTCTGGAGCCACTTGTTCCATCACGCATTTTATATCGTGCTTTACAAAGTCGTGTTCTATTTCGGCAATCCATTTCATAATCCATTCATCGCAGCGCGGATCTCCGATATTTTCTCGTAATTGCTGTGCCGTATTAATCATAATCATTGGAGAGCCAATTCCTTTTGAAGGTCTTGTATTGGTATATTTTGGTTCTAGCAAACCTGGAGTTGTGGTGTATTTGATGCATTCTCCAAAAAGATGGCGTGCCTGTTCGGCTGCGGCTTCATCTCCGCTCGCTTTTGCATAAGCGCTGAGAGCGATTACTGCAAAGGTTTCAGAAAAGTAATAACGTCGTTTGCGTATTGGACTTCCGTCTTGGGTAACGTGAAAAAACATTCGCCCATCTGTATCGAAACAATGTTTGTTGATAAAATCGATTCCAGATTTTGCGCCCTGAAGCCATTCTTTTTTGGGTTCGACTGTGTTGTAAAGTGTAGACAAGAGCCATGATGTGCGCCCCTGAAACCAAACTGATTTATCGGTATCTATTAATTCTCCAGTTTGGTTCCGCATCAGCAAGTAACCGCCATGCTCAGTATCTATGGAACGCGGAAACCAAAATGGAACTGTATTATCTAATAATTGGTTCTGATAAAACTCTTTTAATTCTATTAAATCAGTTTTTGAATAGCTCATTTTATATATGTTTTTTACGCCTGAAATCGATTCAGGTTTTGTTATGTTGATAGGTGAAATCGCTTTAGATGTAAATTCAATTCATCTAAAGAAAAAAATAGTATGAGAGTTGCTTTCTAGTTTTTGTTTTCAGAATCCAGTTCGAATCTAAAAGTGGAACATGGAAGATTGGCTTCGTTTACCAGATTTGCTGTTGTAAAAGGCTTATAAGCGTATAAAACTTCTTTTATTTTCTGGCCATTCGGAATGCCGATTTCAACTTGATTTTTTACGATTACTGCTTTACTTTCGATTCGAATGCCTTTATCGGTTACAAGTTCAAATCCGATTACCTCTTTTTTATCTGCTGTAAATAGCTGTTTTGAATTTGAAAAAGAAACTAAAACCACATCTCCTTTTTGAATGGCTTTTAACGGTACAGGCCCTTCTGCTGTAATTTTTCTTCCGTACGAATATTTCAAAGCCAGCAATGCCAAACGATTTCCGATGGGTTCTTTTTTTATTGGGTGCACATTTGTCTCGTCGCCAAAATCCATACTGACTGCCATCGCACTATTTGGAATCTTTTTCTGAATTCTATTTTGTGCATCTCTAAACATTGCCCAAGAAGGACGGTTTATGCTTGACAGCTGCACAAAATAAAACGGCAGTGAATTTCCCCATGCTTTCCGCCAGCTTTCGGCTAATTGAGGCAATGAATGTTCGTACAGTTCGATATTGTGTGCGTTGCTTTCGCCTTGGTACCATAAAAATCCTTTTATTGGAAATTCGATAAACTGCGAAACGCCCGCTTCGTAATTGTAACAAGGATCATAAGGATGGCGCTGTTTTGGGTTTACAGCATTTTTTAGGTTTTCGTCTGCACGCGATCGCACCCACGGCATTAAAAAATCAGATTTTCGCCAGTTGGTCAATACATCAACTTCTTTATCATCATGTTCCAAAGTGTACCGATCCATCCAAGATTCGATTGGTGAACCGCCAACTGCAACTTGAATTAAACCAATCGGGACATTTTCTTCCTGTACAATATTTTGCCCAAAATAATACGCTACTGCCGAAAAATCTTTGGCACTTATCGAATCGCAAATTTTCCAGTTTCCTGAGAAGTATTTTAATTGATTTGTTTTTTCTAAAGTGATAGAATCCCAAGGTTTTTCATCGGTTTCTTGAAGGACTTCAAAATTGAATAATCGGAGTTTTGAATTTGCTACAGCTTTTTTCAATTCGGAAATTCCGTTTTCAGCTTTTTTCAAAGGAAAAGCCATATTTGATTGTCCCGAACAAAACCAGACATCTCCAATTAAAATATTTTTCAGCGCGATGTTTTGATTTGAAGCGGAAATCGAAATCTGTTTTATTTCTCCCGATTTCATGGCAGGAAATACAGCTTTCCATTTTCCATATTCATTTGTTACAGCAACTGCTTTTTGATTATTAAAACTGACTTCCACTTTTTCGCCTCCATTTGCATTTCCATAAATTACAATCGGCAGATTTCGCTGCAAAACCATATTATCTGTAAAAACAGCAGGCAATTTTAATCCTCCAAAATCTTGAGTTACATTTTCATAAACCGTTTGGGCTAGTATTTTTGCTCCTTCTTTTGTCGGATGCAATGCGTCTGGAAAAAGATCCGGGCGATGGTATAGTTTTTTGTGAAGGTCAATTAAATTGACCTTATTTGCTTTTGCAACTTCACCGATATGTTCCTGAATCTGCCAAAACCAATCTCGTGTTCCCGACTTAAAGCGAGAATGTTCATTAAAAATCGGCGTCATTCGGCAAATAAAGATTTTTACATTCGGATTTTGTTTTCTCAATACCTCAATCAGCCAAGAATAATCGGCATTAAAATCATCTTTATAATTGGGCCAGTTCCTCGGATCAGTATCATTTAATCCCAAATGGATAATCGCAATATCAGGCTGATAGGCAATCGCATCAGCACATTCTTTCGTTTTATAATATGGTCTGCTTCCTTTCTTTAAAAGAGTTGCACCGCTGTAACCAAAATTTTTCACTTCATATTGGCTTCCCATCAAAACCTGCAGCTGAGAAGGATATGACTCTGATTTCGGATTGGCCAAAAGATAGCCAGCTGTAACAGAATCTCCAATACAAGCTACTTTTACAGCAATCTGCTGTGCATTAACCCCCAAATGAAATAGGGAAAGAAATGCTGTTATAAGCAGTAGTAAATTTCGTTTTTTTGTTCTCATTCTTCTTTACATCGTACTAAAATTGAGGGGTTATGAGCCGAGCGAAACGGCATGGCTTCGCCCGGGCTTATAAAACCAAAAAAGCAACTAACAATCTAATTTTTAAAAAAGGCTACTTTGACCTAAGCTCCTTCAAAATCATTTACTTTGGGGCGCAAAAAGCTAATTTGTGTGATAAGGGCAATCAAGACGATACCGGCCATCAAAGAAAAACCATAACCCAAGTTGCCAGCATCGGCTGATTTCCCTAACAAGGAGGTGACCAATGCGCCACAGCCAACCCCCGTCATATTTAAAATACCATAGGCCGTCGCCCGATATTTTGAAGAAACAAATTGACAGATAATGGGCATATTATTTGCATCAAACATTCCGTATCCTATACCAAAACACAGAACTGCGCCAACCACGTGAAACAAAGAATGCCCAAATCCGATCAATAATAGTGCGGGAATGGTCAAGCTTAAACCAATCGCGCTGGTATAAATTCTTCCTTTTATATTTTTCTGAACCCACTTATCAGATAAGATTCCACCGAATACAACTCCAAGCAAGGAAGAGAATGAAATTGTAATGGTTGCCAAAGGTCCAGCCTGATCCATTGAAATTCCTAAATTATCCGAGAAAAGCGTTGGGAGCCAGTTTTTAGTTGCCCATCCCGGTAGGCTTATAATGGCAAAATAGAACAGAATTACCCAAAAAGAAATATTGGTAAATAATATGGCCAGACCTTTCAGCAAAGGAGCTTTTTCATGGGTTTTGTTAAACTCTGGATCAAAAACTTTTGTCTTTTTCTCGTACAAAAAGAAAACCAAAATAACCGAATACACTACTCCAATAATTCCGAAGTGATGAAAAGTCGAATGCCAAGAATAGCGCGCTGCGATTGTGGCTCCAAAACCTCCCAAAGCCGAGCCAACATAAAGTCCCGTCATGTGAATACCAATGGCAAGCGATCTTGTCTTCTGCTGGTGATAATCGGCGATTAAGGACAATCCTGCCGGAATGTATAAAGCCTCGCTCACACCCATAATCGCTCTTAACCAATAAATCTCATCGTACGTCTTGGCATATCCCATTGCATACGTTACCGCAGACCAAACGAACAAACTTCCAATAATGAGCCATTTTCTATTTAATTTATCAGCGATAATTCCAGACACGGGACTCATCAAAGCATAAATCCAAAGGAAAACCGCCATCAGACGTCCAAAATTTTCACCCGAAACCAATTCCGGAATGTCACTTTCCATTGATGGTCTCATGGTTGCGAGCATCTGCCTGTCCATGTAGTTTAGTAAAGCTACAATCCAAAGTAACGCGACTACGAGCCAAGGATAATATTTAGAGTTTTTCATTTTGGTTTGGTTAATTTTTGGTTTGGTTTTTATTAGGCTTTCTTAATTAAACCTGACAGTCCCAAAGCTTCGGGATAAAAACCTGCCAGGTTTCAAATCAAGCAACTTAACTTAATTAATTCTATTTTTTATTCTACAGTTCCAATCATAACATCTGGCGTACGAATTCCAGGTTTTATTTCTCCATTTGATAAAACAATTTTATCGTTCCAAAGCACTGCAGTTGTCGTTACATGAGCCAAAAATGGCAGTTCGCCAATTTTCGACCATTTATTTTTTAAGGTATCATACAATAAAATGGCTTTGTAAAATCCTTGATGTGTTGTATTTAAGATATTTTTTTCGGCAATTAATTTTGTTTTTTCTTCTTCTGAAGCTGTCTTCGAAATTTGGGCTAAATAGGATTCTATTTTATGAAATGTCTCTCCGTTATCTCCTCCCGTAATGATGATATAGTGTTTTCCAAAAGCGACTCCTGCTCCTGCTGAAAAGTTCGTTGTTTTCTTCCCGTCTGTTATAACTGCTTTAGTTTCCCAAATTTGTTTTTTCAGATTGAAAGCCAATGTTGTGTTGTGCAAATCGCTAATTCCCGAAGCTGTTTTGGTTCTTCCTCCCACAACATAAATAACTTCCTTCTGAACCACTGCTACTGAATTTGCTAATGCAAAAGGTAATTTTGGTCCTGATTTCCATTCTAATTGTGTTTTATTTAAATCAATGCTAAAAACCAAATCAGAACTTTTTGAGGCTTCATCTCCTCCAATTGCGTACACTACATTGCTCACATTTACAAGGGCGATATTGGTTATTTTAATTGGGAAATCGGGTAATGTTTTTATTTCGATTTCATTTTTAACTAAATTCCAATTTAAAATGTGCGCTTTGTTGGATAAGCCGTTTTCATTTTCTCCACCAACATAAACGATTCCTAAACTGGTTGAAACATTTCCGCAATACGCAATTGGTTCTGGCAATTCAGCAGTCGTTTTTTTGTTCCAATGAAACGTTTTATCGTTTTTTTCTAAAACATGAATTTCTTTTGAATAATGCTTTTTTCCTCCTTCCCAAGGCATTTTATCTTGAAAATTGGCTCCTCCAGCAACAATCAGAACGTTATTATTTACGCCATTGATTGGTCCTGCAAAACCTAATGAAAGACTGCCGTCTGCATTTTGAAGCTGTGCTGCTTTTTCCCATTCGATTTTTGAAATATTTTTTTGCTGCGAAAGACCAACTGTTGCTGACATAATTGAAATAGTTAGGATTGAGAAAGAAAAAAATTGATTCATAGTGTTGTTTTAGTCGAAAACGAAACGTATTATTTTGATTTAAACTCGTCGAAATTTAAACCTTCAACATCTTTTTTGAACAATTCAAATTGTGCTGCGCTCATGTTTTTAACCGGCAATCTGAATTCGCCTAAATTATGCCCAACCAATTTCATATAGGCTTTCCCAACTGAGATACCGCCGTACTTTCCTAAGAAACGAATCATATCGATTGACTTCTGCTGCAATTTACTAGCTTTCGCTAAATCATTAGCATTAAAAGCATCAATCAAATCGTAATACAATGGAGCTGCGTAATTAAAAGTGCTTCCAACAGCGCCTTTTGCTCCTAAAACCAATGCCGACAGCATATTTTCATCACGTCCCCAAAGCATATCAAATTTTCCATCGGCATAACTCATACAGCTTTGAAAATCCATAAAATCTTCATGCGTATATTTTACTCCTGCAAAATTTGGCAGTTTTCCGTCTAGAGCTCTCACCAGATCAAACATCGGAATGTTAACGCCAGTTAAAACAGGAATATGATAATAGTACAAAGGCATATTTGGAACACTTTCTCCTACTTTGATGCAGATTTCTGCAAGCGTGTCTACATTTCCGGGTTTAAAGTAAAACGGAGCGGTAATAGATACTGCATACAAACCAATTTCATAAGAATATTTTGCCAGTTCGATACAATCTGTAAGACAAGTTCCGCCCAGAAAAACCATTACTTTAAAGTCAGCATCATGATTGGAGCAGTCTGCCCATGCTTTTGCAACCGTTTTTTTCTCTTCTAATGACATAGAAACTCCTTCGCCAGTAGAACCAATTATAAATGCTCCTGTCACGCCATTTCTTTTTAGAAAAGCATAATAAGCTGGAATCAGGCTTACATCTAGTTTTCCGTTCTCGTCAAATGGAGTAAATGGAGCCGAAATAAGACCTTGTAAATGTTCGATTTTCATGACTTTTATTTTTTTTTCGTTTTATCAGACTGGAAGCTTTTAGATTTCCAGTCTGATTTTAAACATTAGTTTTTTTTTATTTTTTGTTTTTCTTATTTAACGTATCCCGGATTCTGAGTAATTTTAGGATTGAAATTGATGGTGTTTTGAGAAATTGGAAACAGTATTTCTTTTCCTGCCATTGACGGAACTAGGCTTGTTTTGTTGAAACGAACAATATCCCACCATGATTTTCCTTCAAATGCCAATTCTTTTAAACGTTCTCTTAAAATCACATTGTCATTTGCTGCTGGAGTATCATTTGTAAATGAAGCCGATGCATCTGCTCTTTTCATTACGAGATTCATTTCTTCTGTTGGATCCTGACCTAAAGCATTTTTAACTTCTGCTTTCATCAATAAAATATCTGCCCAGCGGTAAATGATAATATCACTTACAAATCGTCTGATGGTTCCGTCTACAGTTCCGTTGTATTTTACCAAGCCAGTAACCACAGGAGTTGCACCATTGTATAAAGTTAAGTAGGTTGCTGCTTTTCTGGTATCTGTAGCTGCAAAATTGAATCGGGTAATATCTGGCTGCACTCTCGAAATACCTGCATTTCCTGAACCTGTTCCTAATGTTCCAAAAACTGCAGTTGCCTGTGCTGATGTCAATGGCGCAAAATCACTTGGACCTACAAACATAAACTGATTCCAGTTATCTAATAATGACGAAGTCAAATCGGCTAATGAATAGCGAACTGCAAAAAGCACTTCGGCATTTCCTTTTTTGTCAAAAGCAAAAACATCTTTAAAACTTGGCATTAAAGTCGGTGTTCCCGGAATTGCATTTATTGCAGCCAAAGCTGTGTTTAAATCTGCTGTTCCTCCGTTTAATTGTTTTGCTGTCCATAAATTCACATCTGCTTTTAAAGCATAAACTGATGGAAGAGCCAATTGCGTTTTGTTATTGCTTGAGTCTGGAAAATTGGCAATGGCCTTATCAATATCTGACTTAATGAATGCAAATGTTTCTTCGATTGTATTACGCGGAATAATGTATTGCGATTGGTTTGTATTTTCTGTCGGCTCTGTTACAATTGGCACTCCACCCCAAGAGCGCGCCATAATGAAGTAGCATAAGGCTCGCATTGTATACGCTTGAGCGATGTATCTTTTCTGCTCTTTTACGGTTGATGGACTAAAGGTAATTTGCGGCACATATTTTAAAACCAAGTTTGCCGAATGAATTACGGTGTATAAGCCAGCCCAATCTACATCTATATTTTGGGGCGTAAGATTGTTGTTGTAATAATTTGCCAATGTCAGCGGAGACTGAACTCCACCTGTGATTTCGGCGCTTCTTGCTCCTCCCAACAAGTAGTAATTTTGCTGTGTCTGGATTCTAAAGCTCACATACATTCCGTTTACTCCTGCTTTGGCGTCATCTTCTGTTTTCCAGAAACTATCGGCCGTAATAACACTATCAGATGTTAATTCTAAATCATCCTGACAAGAATTAAAAAGAGAAAGACTTGAAAAAAGTATTGTGTATAAAAGAAATTTCTTTTTCATGATTTTTTAATTAAAAATTTACAAACTGATATTTAAACCAAGAATAATGTTTCTAGGCACTGGGTAAGTTCCTGTAGAACCAGCTGCGTTTAATCCTAAACTAGATCCTCCGTCAATACCTTGCACCTCTGGGCTTAATCCTTTGTATTTTGTGAAGTAGTATAAATTGCTTCCTGTAACATACAGACGAAGTGATGTTAAACTTGCTTTTTCGATAAGTGTTTTTGGAAAATTATAGCTAAACGTAATTTCTCTTATGCATAAATAATCTCCGCTCTCGTAATAACGGCTGTTACCTTGAAACATATTGGTGTTGTAAGCTGCTCCACTCGCTTCAGATCTAAATAAGTTATTCTGATTTGTCTGGTCTGCCCAACGGTAACGAGGAACATCTGTAATATCTCCTTCTTTCTGCCATGCTTGCGCACTTTCTGCCAATAATCCGTAGTTACCTTGAAACTGTCCTAAGAAACGTGCTCTTGCTTCGTTGTAAATTGTTGCTCCCAATGAGTAATCTGTTCTAACAGTCAATGAGAATCCTTTGTATGAAGTATCAAAATTGAAACCTCCTACGAATGTCGGGAACATATTCCCCATGTATTGTCTGTCTCGGCTGTCAATGATTCCGTTATTGTCTGTATCTTCAAAAACTGCGTCACCAGCAAATTTTCTTCCGTCAGGATTACCACCGTTTGCAGCCGTTTTCGTTACATAAGTATCATGCACTTTTGCGTTGTATGCATCTGCTTCTGCTTGAGTAGAAAGAATGTATAATTGTTTGTGAGCGTAGAAATTTCCAATTTTCTGTCCTTCCTGCAAACCTCCCACATAAACATATTTACCGCTTTTTGCATCCCAGATCTCTGTTCCGCCAATTCTGTTATTTCCGTTTCCATTAAATGGAAGTTTTTCGACTGTATTGGTATTGTGCGAAACGTTTGCTCCAACATTTACTTTCCAATCATTTTTATTGTAAACATTTGCCTGAACTTCCAACTCAAAACCTTTGCTTCTTAATCCTCCTAAATTGGTCAAAACAGTTGAGAAACCGCTATTTGAAGGCAAAGTCAGGTTGGTCAATAAGTCTGATGTCAATTTGTTGTAAAAATCTCCGATGATTCTAATTCTATCTTCGTTTAATCCGATATCAAAACCACCATTTATTGTTTCAGATTGCTCCCATTTTAAACCAGGATTTGCAATTTGCGAATTAATAATAGCCGATTGTCCATTATAACTATTTGGAAGTCCGTTTGTAGTTCCAGCGTACAATCCTCCTGCTTGAAAATCTCCTAAAGTACCTAAGTTTCCGTTTACACCATAACTTCCGCGAAGTTTAAGAGAAGAAAAGAATTTTGGCATTGTGTTGGCCCAGAATTTTTCTTCCTGCATATTCCATCCGGCAGAAATTCCAGGGAAGAATCCATATCTATTGTCTGGACCTAAACTTGACGAACCATCATAACGGAATGAAGCTGTTGCGAAATATCTGTTTTTGTAATCGTAATTAACACGTCCGAAAACACTATTTAAAACCAGCTTGGTATTGTTGCTGTACACAGAAACCGGAATTGGAGATGAATCTAAGGTCTGCGCTAAATCTGAAGGGCTTCCTTTTCCTGCGGCATTAAAATATTTAATGCTTCTGTCGTATTTTGAAAGTCCCAATTTGGCATCAAAATCTCCTATATTATCCCATCCTTTTTTGTAGGCAAAAACCCCTTCGTATTGCACTTGATACGTTTGATTGCTCAATCTCGTAGCTGTTCTAGTATTATCAACCAAACCGCTGCTTCCGCTTAAGAATGCCTGCTGAAAAGTATTGTCATTTTCGTTTTCGCTGTATAACGAAATGGCTGGCGTGAAAGTAAAATCTTTTGCAAGTCTTAATTCACCGTCTACACTCATTTGCAGTTTGTCGTTTTCATTTTTCCCTTTAACTTTCCCCATCTGGTACAATGGATTTCCGTTAATGTTGTTTTGCCCCGGAGCTAAAGTTCCATCTTCTAAATATAATTTTGTAGTTGGCGAGTTTCCTAAATATCTGTTGAAAACAACACTATTTGCGACTACCTGATTGTTGCTCGCCTTAGAAAATAACACTCGCCCATTAATGGTAAAATTGTCTGCAACTTTTAACGATGCGTTTAACTTACTTGTAAACCTTTGGTATCCAGTAAATATCGTAATACCGTCTCCTTTTAAATATCCTAAACTTAAATCGAATACGCCTGTATCTGTTCCTCCGCTAAAACCAAGCGTATGGCTTTGCGTAATGGCATCTTGAAACAAAATATCGTTCCAATCGGTGCTTTTGTACATAATCGTACTGTTTGGGTTTAAAGGATCTGCAACTTCCTGCCAACCTTTTGCTTGAAGCGTGCTTATTGTTTCTGGCGATAAATTAGATTTTAATAAAGTAGCAAACGGAGTATTATTTTCCAGATTGTTTCCTGTACCTGCAGGCGTTGCACCGGTCAATTGCCCTAAACGCGCAATACCTGTCGTTGTAGAAAGTCCCGCAAGTTCGGCAGCATTATACAATCCTTGACGCTGCATTTTAATGTAATCGCCTCCATCCATAAAATTGTACTTTTTGCCAATTCTACTGTTTTGCGTTGAAACATTATAGCTCACCTTAAGTTTTCCTGATTTACCAGTATTAGTCGTTACAATGATTACACCGTTTGAAGCTCGTGCACCATAAATAGAAGTCGCTGCAGCATCTTTAAGCACCTGAAGTGAAGCGATATCCAACGAGTTAATATCATCAATCTGACTTCTGATTACACCATCTACAATATATAAAGGAGTTGCTCCAGAAGGATTATCGATTGAAGTACCACCACGAACGATTACATTTGAAGCTTTTCCCGGCTGACCTGAAGAAGTTTTTACCACCAAACCTGTAACGCTTCCTTGTAAAGATTGGGTAACGTTTGAATAAGGTACATTTTCAAGTACTTTTTTATCTAATTTAGAAACCGCTGTACTTAAAGTTCTTCTGTTTTGAGCTCCATATCCTACTACAATTACCTCATTCATCTGCTGTCCTATTTCTTTTAAGACAATATTTAACGGGCTGCCTGTAATAGCCACTTCCTGATCCTGCAATCCGATATAAGTTACGATTAAAGTAGTCGCATTGTCTGGAACCTCAAAAGCAAAATTTCCGTCAAAGTCGGTCTGAGTACTTACACTTGTTCCTTTGGCAACAATATTTACACCTGGAAGAGATTCTCCTTTTTCATTTGTCACCTTTCCGGTAACTTTCTTCTGAACCGGGTTGTTCTTTTTTACATTTTTATCCGTAAACACAATGCTTTTTTCTGTTTTAGCAGATGCTAATTGCATAGTAAAAGCTAAAAGTAACGTAGAAGTAAGTTTAACAACTTTTACGTGTTTAGGAGTAAACCTAAAATTTTTAGGCTTACTTTTAGGCAATAATTTCATACTTTTGTAATGGTTTGGTTAATAAAACTTTGTTAAGGTCAATTTATTTATTCCTAAATCACCGTTCTTATGAAGAACAAGCCAGCAATGTTCACAGCATTGACTGGCTTTTTTTATGATCAAAAAACAATATTTTTATCCAAATGGTTAGTTTGGTTTTGAACATCAAATCTTAATTCTAAAGTTTCTTTTAAACAGCTAATCGCTAAATATTAAATGTAAACTTTATTTAAACAATTTATTATTATTTTGTAAAGATATAAAACATTTTAAAATAATAACAATAGTTATTAAAATAATTTAATAACTATGTTTAAGTTTTTTAATTTAATTATTAATGAGCGGAAATAATAGCTTTTCTTTGATGACGCAACAAGCGCCTATAACCCCCGCTCGTCGCCCTAATGTTGACTTTTTAAGCTTCATATCTCGGTTTACCAAACCAAGAGAATATTTTTTTAAAGCTGATTGTATCGGCAGCAGCGCATAATCGCCAAGTTGTGCGAAATCTCCTCCAATCACCAAAAGATCTGGGTTGAATATGTTTAATAGAATAGATAAGTAACGTCCCATTTTTTCACTTTGCTGTGTCACAAGGTCTACGCAAAGGGTGTCTTCCAAATTTACAGCTCCAGAAATAATAGCATGATGCTGCAAAACAGGTGAGTTTTCATCCAAGACGACTTTAGATTGCTTGCCGTCTTTTATTGCTTCTTTAAATTGATTGACTAGTGACCAGCCTGAAATTTCGGTTTCCAAACAGCCTAGTTTCCCGCATTGGCACATGATTTCATTATTAAAAATCGTGCTATGCCCAAACTCTCCCGAATAACCAGATTTTCCGTAGTAGAGTTTTCCATCGGTAATCATCCCGATTGCCACTCCCCAGCTGTAATTGACAAAAATGATGTTTTGCTCGTCGACTACCACACCTTCGCAATATTCGCCAAAAGCCATCGCTCTCGTATCATTTTCTAAGTGAACAGGAAGATTTAGCTGTTCTGAAATAATTTCTGTCAAGGGTCTATTTTCGCTGAAAAAATAATTATAGCTAAAGCCTTCCATCGAATTGATACGGCCAGAGAAGTTGATGCAGACTCCAACAATCATTTTCTTTTCGACAGAGCTGTCTTCAATAAAGGAATTAATTAAATTACAGAATTTAAGAAGTGATTCTTGTGTGTTTTCTAAAGCAAAAGAAGTTCCAAGCTCAATGCTTACGAGTTCGTTTTTTATATTCTGAAGGCCAATAGACATACTGGTTAGCCCAACTTCAACACCTAGAAAATAGGCACAAGTAGGATTTATGCTAAACAGCGAAGGCCTGCGTCCGCCACTATTGGTTATTTTTCCTAAATCGACCACATAACCTTCAGCCAGCAGTTCGTTGACTGCTTTTGTTACTGTAGGCACGCTAGATTGCAGTTCTGTGCTCAATTCTGCAATAGTCGAATTTCCGCCAGACAATAGTCGTTTTACAATCGACTGCCTAAGCAAATGCCATTTTTGTTCAGATAAAGTTTTGTCTTTGCTATTATCTAATAAATCTTTTAAACTCATTGCTTTCCTAGTTTGGTTCACAACAAATTTAATTTATTTTTTAAATCAGCATAAAAATCAAGCCTTTATTATTAAATTATTTTAAATATTTAGAAAAGTTTTTAAAATCGAACTAAAAAAGGAAGATAAAGTTCCGAAAGATATCAGATAGCCAAAAAAATTAATCTGCCCCGCCATCAACGCTATCAAAAGTTTCTCGCTCTTTGGGTTTCACGCTGTATTTTAATGAAACCATCGGTCCGTAGTAAACATCAAATTGGGTTCCGTTGGTGCGCAACTGCATCTGCCCGATTACGCCTGCCAAAAAATGAATGTTTGGCGTGATTCCGGCTGTGTAATAAACCGATAATCTGAAAATATCAAAATGTTCTTCGGCATAATCTTTAGAAGCAAACTTCAGCATCAATTCTGTATAATAGCCAATGTTGGGTGCCAGAAAAATTGGCTTTTCTTTACTTTGTCTCAAATAATGATTTACTCCAAAACGAGCTCGTATTCTGGGAATCGTTTGGTGATTGCCGTTTCTGTCATCAAAAAACTTGGTTTCAAAGCGCAATTGTTCGAAAAGAGATCCTTTGGGCATTTCTTGAGTATAAGTTCCCATAACGATAAGTCTATTTTCTAAAGTTTTGTAATTCCCTGCTTCTTCAATCGCGTATTTCTGATTGTGTGCGTATCCTAGCCAAAGCTTCATATTTTTAAAACCCGAATAAATAAGCCAAGGCCTAAAGACTTTACGCTGCGTATATTCAAAAGGATTTCCGTTTGTGTATGCGCCTTGTGTAACGAGCTGCATATCTGCCTGCCCGCTCAAATGCCATTTTTCAATTAACGGAAAAGCAACGTCTGCCTCTTCAATAGATGCTGGAATAAAACCCATTGTATAAGGTGCATCCTGTGCCCTCAAAACCTGAAATAGGATTATAAAACCGAATAAGAGAAAATTTCTTTTTAATACATTCATATCAGTCACTATTAAATTATCGGCTGCGAAATAAAAAGCTCTATCAAATTTAAAGAAAGAAGCACTCCATCATTTAAAAAAGCGGTTTCATGTTATAATATGAAACCGCTTTTTTAAACATTTCTCCCAAACAAAAAAGCTTTAGAAAAACATCTAAAGCTTTTTAAATTCAAATTCTGAAAATCAATAATGCAGACAGGTACAAAGTTGACTGTTATTTTTGTGCACGCATCATATTTCGCCCCTACGGGGCTATTGCATAACCCGTACATACATTTTTTTTCTACCAATGTTTTGTCCCTATGGGACATTTTTTAAACATTCTAAAGCTCTGGAAGAGCGAAATATTTATAGCTAAAAACGATGCCCCAAGGTCAAAAATTCCAGCGGAGCGACATAACATTAATCTGGATTGGCCAATATCTTGTACAGTTCGGCATTTGAAAGATAAAACTGGTTCTCTAAACTTATTTGCGAAAGCTTAGCGCTAACCAGATTATTCTCTCTCGAATTGATTAAGAAAATCGAGCTTTCTCCAAACGAAAACAGTTTTTCTTCTGAATTTAGCATCGTCATATAATCTTTTACCAAATTGTCGATTACGACTTTCTGTTTTCTTAATGACGCAATTTCGGTCTGCTGTGCTTTTATTTTATTTTTCAATTCCAATCGCTGCTGGCCTATGTCATATTGCATATCCTGAATTTTCAGCTTTGCCATTTTCAAACTTCCGCGTTCTTTTCTTAAGAAAATCGGGAAACTGAAATCGATATTAAACTTATAGTCATCGGCGTTGAAATTATTCCAATAATTCGGTTCTGAAATGTAATTATACCCTACGTTTATTTTTGGAAGCAATGCATTGGCTTTCAGCTGGCGGTTGACTTCCAAAATACCCATTTTTGTTTCCAAAGACTGAATTTTCGGGTGTGAATCTAATGATTCTGTATCGACCATCATGGCATCTGTTTTTAGTGTCTCTTCGATCGTCTGAGCTAGATTTTCTTCTGGTTTTACCAAATCTCCCAATTCAACCGGAACATCTTCAATCCATAAAAAATTGGCTAGTTTAAGCTTTGCTTTTGCCAATTTTAAATTTCCGTTTTCAACATTCAGCTCTCTGTTACGCACTGTAATTTTAGCTTCTACACTGTCAATTGCCGGTGCGTCTCCTGCTGCTATCAGCTTTTTGACGCCTTCAAAACGAGTGCTGGCAAAACCAAGATAGTTTTTATACAGTTCAGCTTCATTATAGCTTTTTCTCCATTCAAAATAAGCTTCGCTTGCCTGATACAAGATTTCAATCGCTCTCAGTTTTCGCTGCGCATCGCTCAGTTTCACGTTAAGTTTTCCTTCGCGAACATCTGCCATTCTCTGGTTGATGAACATTCCCTGGCCTAAAGCCACATTAATGCCAAGCGAAGTTAATCCTGCTTCTGGAGTTTTGTTCTGCGGATTGTAATATTCACCGTTTGTGTCATCAAAACCTGCTTTAATTTCAACTCCATACCAAGTCGGAATTTTGAAACTGCTGTTTAGCAACGAATAATATTCTGTGCCTTTAAATTCTTTCTTATTGTAATCTACTTCAATTTTCGGGTCAAATCCGCCACGCGCTGCCATTAATTTTGCCTGAGCATTTGTCACTTCAAGATTGGCTTGTTTTACCAGCGGATGGTATTTTTTTACGTATCCCAAATACTCGATAAAAGTAAGCTCCTCTTGATTAAAATTCTGGCTGTACAGTGTAGAAAAACAAAATAACGTTAAGAAAGAAAACAATTTTACAAGATTTCTCATTTTACTTTTTCTCCTTTCCTTTTTCTACTTTTTCTCCTGAATTATAATAATTTGGTGGGAATCCGTTCAGGTTTCGCCAAATCTCGTACCATACCGAAACGGTTTCTAGCAATGCAATACTTTGTGCGCCAGCCCCGATGCTCAATTCTTTTGGCCAATGGCGATCTTCTCCATCTGGCGAAACTAAAATTCTGTATTTTCCGTTCGGACTAATGAAGTTTTCTATCGCTACAACTTTTCCTCCATAAGTTCCGTAAGACAAGCCTGGCCATCCCGAGAATACGATTCTCGGCCATCCGTCAAACCACACTCGAACTTTTGCGCCTCGGTGAACCAATGGCAAATCGATTGGATCTACGTAAGTTTCTACCGCAATATCATAATTAGATGGCATGATGCTTACAACTGGAGTACCTTCTTTTATCGTTTCTCCAATACCTGCCAATAAAGCACGGTTTACATAACCGCTCTGTGGCGCTGTAATGTAGTACAAACCATTTCTAAGTCTGTAATTCGTATACTGGTTTTCCAGTTTGTTAACCTGAGCTTCTGTGTCGTACTGCGTGCTCAAAGCGGTAAATTTATCGCTTCTTGATTTCGATATTTTCTCAGCATACTCGGCAGTAATTCTATTGATTTCTACTTTTGCATTTATCAATTCGTTTTTACTGCTCAGCAATTTATTTTCCTGCGTAATCACGTACGCTTCCGATTCTTGCAGTTTTAATCTTTTCTGCTCGACATCGGTAAGCGGTTTAAGTCCTTCTTTGTTTAAAGCCGTCGAACGGTCAAATTGTGTTTTTGCAATTCGAAGCTGTGTTTTTACTGCAACCAAATCCATGCTGTCGCTTTTTATTTTCAGCTGAGATTGACGGATTTTGTTTTGCGCCTGCTGCAGTTTCAACTGTTTTTCTGTGTTGAGCGATTGCGCCTGCACATCAAGAGAATTTACTTTATCGCTATACGATTCTACAGCCATTTTTTTGGCATCGACCTGCTGTTTGGTATTGCCAACCAAATTAGGATCCAGATAATCTTCTTTAATCTCCGAAATATAAAGAATGGTATCTCCTTTTTTTACATAATCGCCTTCTTTTACAAACCATTTTTCAATTCTGCCCGCAATGGCATTATGAACCGTTTGCGGTCTTTGGTCTGGTTTTAAAGTCGTAACAGAACCTGTTCCCGAAATATTCTGCGTCCACGGCAGAAAAAGGCATAATACTGAAAATATCAGAAACCCGATTATGACTCTGTTTAAAATTTTATAATGAGGTCTTCGGGCAACGCTTGTAATCGATTTGTAATGGCCCGGCGTTATAAGTACGTTATTATCTTTAGATATATTGAGCATGATTAAAGCTTTATGTCGTTAATAATTTTCCCGTCATCAATCGTAATCATACGACTGCATTTGCTTTTCCAGATATCATTTTTAGAAGTCACAATTACAGTCCAGTCGTTTTCTTCGGAAAGTAAAAAATCAACAATTTTACTCGAAGTGATTTCGTCCATTTTATCAACCGGATCTTCCAAGAATAAGATATTTGGTTTCCCTACAATGCTTCTAGCCAAAAGAATTTTTTGCACATCAGAAGCAGAAAGTTCGCGACCGCCAGGATGGATTTGATTCTCCAGTCCGTTCTCAAAAGTTTTAATGTACGGTGTCAGCCCAACATTGTCTAAAGCCCATTTTAAATCATCGCTATTTAGTTTTTCATTTCCAAAAATAATATTCTCGCGTATTGTCCCTGCAAAAAGCGTATCGCCTTGCAAGAATGTACCCGCTTGTGCTCTGTACGTATCTTCGTTGAGGCGATTCATGTAATTATCTGTGACATACATTGCTCCGCTTTCTGGCTCTAAAACCCCCGAAAGAAGTCGCAGCAAAGTACTTTTTCCCGCACCATTTGTTCCCGTTAGAATAATTTTTTCGCCTTGAGAAATTTTCAGATTAATATTCTTAAGCGACTTCTTATTATGCTCCGGGTAATTGTAGCTAATACTTTCAGTCTCGATATTGATTCCTTTTTCTGTTTTGTCTGAAGTCTGAGGAATGCACGAAATTTCCATGTCTGTCACTTGACCAATTTTTTCAACAGAAGTCAATACATCGTAGAAAGACTCCAACCCGAAGATGATTTTTTCTACCGAATTGATCAATAATACAATTACGATTTCAGCTGCTACGAACTGCCCTATGTTCATTTGGTGGTGAATTACCAGAAAACCACCGATGGATAATAAGGCAGCAGTAACAATTACTTTAAAAATAGTAAGCTGAATGTATTGTTTTTTCATTACCTGAAAGTGTTTTTCACGGTAATTAACGTAGTTGGTCGCGTATTCGTCATTTCTTTCCAAAGCATATTCAAAAGCTCCTTTCCTGCGGAAACTTTCTCTATTTCTAGCAATTTCCTGAAGCCACGCTGCCACTTTGTACTTAAATTTTGATTCGTTCAAACTGGTTTCGAGACCGTCTTTGTACGAAAATTTAAAAATGACATATAATATGACTATAAATAAAAGCCCGATTACCATGAAGAAAGAATGGTACAGCACCAATAAGATAATCCCCAGACCAACCTGAAGGAATGCTGTACAGAAATCTAGAAGCAGTTTTGCAGTGCCTTTCTGTACCATCAAAGTATCAAAAAAGCGATTGGCTTTTTCGGGAGCATACTCTGAGTACATTTCTTTAAATTTAATTAAAGGCATTCTGTAGGCAAACTCAAAAGAAGAACGCACAAAAATTCGTTGCTGCAAATTTTCAACAATACGCAGCTGCAAAATCGTCAGCACGCCTCCAAAACCAACTCCAACCGTAACCAGAATCACGAGTACGATCCACGAGACGCTCAGCTGTCCGCTTTGAATAAAATTAATAATAGCTTGGATTCCCAATGGCAGGGAAAGATTGACTAACCCTGCAAATGCAGCATAGAAGATAATTTGATACACATCGCGCTTATCGAGCTGCAATAAGTTGTAAAATCGTTTGAATGGTGTCATGAATTTAAAGTATAAATACAAGATTATTACATAGAATAAATATACGGCAAAAACCGCATTTATAGATTAAGTTTTTGCCCTAATCCTTAAAAAAACAAGTATTTATGAATTGAACCGAGGAGGCGGTATGTCTATCTTGCCATGAAAACCAAACGAGAAGATTGTATTATCGATATATTTTTTCCCTTCAGATTCCATTAAAAAATAAAAGTTAGGCATCAAAGATTCTGATGAAACTAAATATTCCATTAAGGGAATTCCTTTGGCTAATTTGGCTGTTTTGGTATCTTTTGTCTTATAATCATCCAGTTCTTCTGGAATTCCGTCACATTTAAAGATTTTCTTCAGAAAGCTGCAGGTAATTCCTTTTACAGTATACGTTTCAGCGTTATCGCTTAAGATTCGGCCCACACTATTAGAAATGTTTAAACTGCTAATTAGAAAATAGCCGACTAGTAACGCCTGAAGGCATTTGCATAAAAAGCTATTTTTAATTTTGTTCAACATATTCTAAAAGGCTGAAAGTTTAATTAAATCACATCATTTTGAATCAAAATCTCAATGATTTAAGGCGTTTACTGCAATTTTAATGAGCGCGCAAGTTAGAGCCAATTTTTTTCTAGAACATTAAAATAACATTAGAATTTAGAATCATTACAAACTTTAAAATTATATTAACAAGGCATTCTTACAGGCTTATCGGAATTATGTAAAGACCGATGGCAATTCTATAACTCTTATGCGTATAGGCACTTTACTTTTGGGTATCGAAAATTCGACAAAGTTTAAGTAAAAGAAATAATATCGTGTTACCAATTAAAGAAACCCAATTTACAAACCCTTTAATACCTAATCTAGAGATGATCTACGCAAAAGATGATTTGACCCGTTTTTTAGATGCTCAAAATAAGCTTTATCTGACTGCTCTTTCTGAAATTAAAAAAGGAAAGAAAGAGACCAACTGGATGTGGTTTATTTTTCCGCAGATTAAAGGTTTAGGAAAAAGTGCCATTTCTGATTATTATGCTGTTGCGGATTTAAAAGAAGCAACCGAATTTCTAAATCATCCCATTTTATCTAAGCACTTAATTGAAATCTCGAAGCTTCTTTTAACTTTTAAAAAGAAATCTGCTGAAGGTATTTTGGGCGAACTCGATGCTCGAAAATTACATTCGTCAATGAGCCTATTTGTTCAGGTAGAAAATGCGCATCCTGTTTTTCAGGAGATTTTAGATACTTTTTTCTTTGGACATTTGGATCAATTGACTTTAAATTTTACAACCAATGAAATGTTCCTAACGGAACAAGAAAATATGTAAAAAAAGCGGTTATCACATTTTGTGTTAACCGCTTTTTTTGCCAAGTAATCATTCCGTAGGAATGTTTCATTGGTACGTCCTAAATATTAGCTTTTTTCAAAATTAGAAACGCCCTTTTTAAG
The DNA here is from genome assembly GCF_025252405.1 of Flavobacterium sp. TR2. NCBI lineage: Bacteria > Pseudomonadati > Bacteroidota > Flavobacteriia > Flavobacteriales > Flavobacteriaceae > Flavobacterium > Flavobacterium sp. TR2. Next base: position 4,825,573 of record NZ_CP104307.1, read on the forward strand.
CCAATTCAAATATTCTTCGATATCTGGATTGTAAGCAGAAGTTTCGTTGAGCGTTTCTCCGTTATGATCAACCAGAACATAAAAAGGCTGAGCATTGGTTTTGTAAGTCAGCGTTTGGAATTCGCTCCATTTTTGCCCAATGTATTTTAATTTTTTGCCTGTCAATTTAGAAGTAATCTGTTCGTTCGGATTCAGTTCTCTTTTGTCATCTACATAAAGCGAAATTAAAACCAAGTCGCCTTTTAAGACTTTCTGAACCTTTTCGTCAGACCAAACATTGTCTTCCATTTTACGGCAGTTTACACAGGCATGACCCGTAAAATCAATCATAACTGGCTTTCCTATTTTTTTGGCATACTTCATACCTAAATCATAGTCGGTAAAAGCCATGATGTTATGCGGTCCAAGCTCTGCCCCTTCAGGCAAGTTTTGAGTTATTTCGTCTGAAGAAACGTTGTTCAAACCATTTGGGATTTCGCTATAATGCATTGGCGGAGGAAAACCGCTAATCATTTTAAGCGGTGCGCCCCAAATTCCGGGAATCAGATAAATGGTAAAAGCCAAAACCAAAACGCCTAACCCAAGCCTTCCAACACTTATATTTGAAACTGGGCTGTCATGCGGCAACTGAATTTTTCCAAATAAATAAAAAGCTAATGTTCCGAAAATCGCGATCCAAATTGCTAAAAATGTTTCTCTTTCCAGCCAGTGCAATTGCAGAACCAAATCGGCATTAGAAAGGAATTTGAAAGCAAGCGCCATTTCTAAAAACCCTAAGAATACTTTAACCGAATTCAGCCAGCCTCCTGATTTTGGAAGGGAATTCAGCCAGCCCGGAAAAGCGGCAAAAAGAGTAAATGGCAAAGCCAAAGCCAGAGAAAAACCAAACATTCCGACAAAAGGCGCAATTCCTCCGCGCGAAGCGGCTTCGACCAGCAAAGTGCCCACTATGGGGCCCGTGCAAGAAAAAGACACAATTGCCAATGCCAAAGCCATAAACAATATGCCTACGATTCCGCCTCTATCAGCCTGCGAATCGACTTTGTTTGCCCATGCATTTGGAAGCATGATTTCGAATGCTCCTAAAAATGAAAAAGCAAAAATCATTAAAAGCACAAAAAAGATCAGATTAAACCAAACGTTTGTCGAAAGCGCATTTAAAGAATCTGCTCCAAAAGCCCAAGTTACAACAGCTCCCAAGAAGATATAAATGGCAATAATAGCGATTCCGTAAAAAACGGCTTTTCTGATTCCCTGCGATTTGGTCTTGCTTTGTTTGGTAAAAAAACTCACCGTCATCGGAATCATCGGAAAAACGCAAGGTGTCAGCAAGGCTGCAAATCCTGAGAAAAAGGACAATAAAAAAATGGTCCATAAACTTCTAGATGTTGTTTTAGGCTCGTTTTTTTTGAAAGCTGCTTGAGGCATTTTTACCTCTTCTGCCGTAACAATTTGTTCTGTTTTTTCTTTTGCTTCAGTACTTGAAGAATCTATTGCGATTATTCTTGTTTCTTCTTTTACGGCCGCTTCTATTAGAGTTTTCGCTTTCGCGGATGGGCTTATGCTAAACTCCAATTCGTCTGAACTTGGCGGAAGACAGTTTTCATCATTGCAAACCATAAATTCAACCTCTGCATTGATTTTAAAAGGTTTTGATGACAATATTTTGACGCGCTGCCTAAAGGTGGTTTCTTTTTCAAAAAACTTAATCTGCATTTTGAAAACAGGATCGTTAACCGTTTTTCCTTTTTCTTCTTTTACAGCATCAATAAGCTGGAAATCGGCTCCTTTTATAAAATTAAAATGGGTCGGAATCGGACCTCCGTCTGAAACTTCCTGACTGTATAAATGCCAGCCCGATTCGATAATGGCTTTTGCCTGCAATTCGTATTCAGTATCGGAAATTTTCTCGACACTGGTTTTCCATTTTATGGGATTGTATATCTGAGCCTTTACTAATATGGAAAACAGCAGGAAAAAGCCCAGTAAAAAAACATTTTTTTTCATGGGTAAAAATCTTAAAAAAGAGGGTTGAATAGCAAAAAACAACCCTCTTGGTAATCCGCTATACAAACTAAATTGCTTACTAATTCAAAATACTATTTGATAGGGAAATACAAATTAAACTCTAGTAAATAAAAAGGGATCAGATTATTTTAATGGTTTGAAAACGACTTCCATAGCATCTGCTTTGTCTAGAAACGAATTTGCAAATTCCTGAATGTCTTTGGCTGTGATGCTTTTTACTATGGCAACATAATTTTTGGGATCATTCATATCGTAACCGTTCTCAAAATAATTATAAATCAAGTTCATGCTGTAACTGTTGAAGTTTTTGCTGTCTTCTCTCGATTTTAAATAGTTCGTTCTTGTTTTCTCAATATCTTCAGCGGCAATTTCTCCTTTTTTGATTTTATCGATTTCCTGATACACAATTGGCAGCAAATGCTCTACTTTATCGGCATCGCAGTCAAAAGTAATCTGAAGATTTGCTTTTGAAATCGGAAGTTTGTCCATGCTCGCTTTTACTCCTGCTCCATAAGTGCCGCCTTCTTTTTCGCGAAGGCTTTCCGTATAGCGCAGCGTCAGGACATCGCTTAAATAGGAAGCCAAAATTCTGTTTCTTTGAGAAAAAGCAAAGTCTTTTAAAAAGGCGATGCGGACAGAACTTTTTGGAGTTTCCATTTTGATGAAAATATCTCTGTCAATTTTATTTGATGTCCATTTCGGAATGTCTGTCTTGAATTTTTCTTTTCGTTTAATTCCGCTTATACTCGCAATATATTTTTCTAACAAAGGTTTTAGAACTTCTGGCGTAACATCTCCAACAATATAAAATTCGAAGTTTGAAACATCTGCAAAACGATCCAGATAAAAAGCTTTCATTTTATCAAAAGATAAATCGTCGATATATTTTTGATTGAATGGCTGTATTCTTGGGTTATTTTTTCCGTAAACCACAGCTGTTAAACTATCTTCCATTTTTGCATTGATATCATTTGCTCTGTTTTTAAGCGAATTTTCTAATCTTTGCTTTAACAGGGCATACATCTGATTATCAAATCTTGGCTGCACAAAACGCAGATGCACCAACTGCATCATTGTTTCGATATCCTTTACATTTGCCGAACCCGAAACTGTTTCTTTAAGCGAACTGATGCTTACAGATGAATTGGCAATTTTTCCTTTCAAAACTTTTTCCAAATCCACATTCGAAAGTTCGCCCACTCCAGACATCAAGGCCAAAGTTGTAGCGCGCCCAATTGATGGAAGATCTTGCGGCTCGTATAATGAAGTTCCGCCAAAACTTTCGGCTTTCAGCTCTACTTCTTTTTTGTTTTTATCGGCAAATTTATAATGCACTTTTACACCGTTGCTCAATACGAAAGTAGTCGCATCGATTGCCGTTTCTTTTTTCTCCGAAACAATTTTTCCTGAATTGATTTTCAGGTTTCCTAAAAGTGTTTTTCCTTCAAAAGTATCTACATAAGGCTGTAACGAGGCATCGTTTTCGGCTTTCTGAATAATATCAAAAGCTTTTTCCTGCGTTAAGTTGTTTTCGTTTTCTACACCGGTAACTGTTACCACACGATTTTGTGCTGTATATAACTTACTGATTTGCTCCTGAAGAATTTTAGTGTCAACATTTTTCAGAATGTTTTTTACCATTTCAAATTCTGCTTTAGGATCTGCAATAATTTCGTGACTTAGATAATCACCTTTTACCATTCCGATGACATCTTTATGCGAAATCTCATTTAATTTTTCCAGATAATTTTCGTAACCTGAAATCGTTTCTGTAACGGCTCTTTCGATTTCTCCTTTTGAAAAACCAAATTTATAGGCGCGAACCCATTCGTTCATAACTATTGCAAAAGCTTCGGCTTGTTTTTCTGGTTTTGGAGAAACGCCCAAAATCCAAATATCATTTAAACGAGTATAGTTTTGATATCCAACTGATGCGCCTTTAAAAGGACATTCCTGTTTCTGCGCCATTTCTCCCAAACGATTATTTAGGATAGAAAAAGCAAGGCTTCTTTGAGTAGATTTCTCTAATTCGGCATAAGTTCCTGTTGGTTTTTCTGAAACGTGGCGAATCATATAGCTAATATTTGAAGCCGAAATTTCTTTGTCTAAAGCCAGTTTGAAAATAGGCTCAACTCGTTCTGGAATAGCAATTTCAAAACGCTTTTTCGGATTTACCGGCGTCGGAATATCGGCAAAAAGCTTCTTGATTTTTGCTTCAATTTCGTCTGCATTTATGTCTCCCACAATTGCGATTGCCTGCAAATCTGGACGATACCAATCTTTATAAAAATCTTTTAAGACCTGATATTTAAAGTTTTTGATGATTTCCATATCGCCAATCGGCATACGGTCTGCATAAAGCGAGTTGTTGTAATAATAAGATGCTAACTGATTGTAAATTCTCGCTCTCGCATTTTGTCTTGTACGCCATTCTTCGGTGATTACACCGCGCTCTGCATCGATTTCTTCATTCGTCAGCGAAAGAAAATTTGACCAGTCGTGCAAAACCAATAAACAAGTATCTATAACTCCGCCATCTTTTGACGGAATATTGTCTAAGTTGTAAACGGTCTCGTCTGTGCTTGTGTAAGCGTTAATGTTTCTGCCGAAAACAGCTCCTTGCTTTTGAAGTGTGTTCAAGATTCCTTTGCCTTCAAAATGCTTGGTTCCGTTAAACGCCATATGCTCCAAAAAATGCGCGAGACCTTTCTGCTGATCGTTTTCTAAAATCGAACCGACGTTTTGGATGATGTAATAGCTTGCCGTATTTTTATTGACATCTGTCGGATAAATATAATACGTCATTCCGTTTGGCAGCACTCCTTTTTTTATTTTTTGGTTGACTGCAATCGGGTCGCTTGATTTAAAGTTTTGAGCTTGCGACAAGTTTATAAAACCAGTCAGAAGCAGAAGAACTACAGATATTTTTTTCATTTGTTTGATGTTTTAAATATTCTTAAACACATAGAAACATAGTTTAGCTACCTATAAAAAAGGCGTTTCACTTAATTCTAAAAAACATAGTCATTATGTGTAAAATCTTGATGCTAAAAAATATCTTTTCTACATTTTTTGATCTATGATTCTATGTGTTAAAATATTCTTATGTATTTATTTAGCTCTTCAATAATTTATCCAGCTGCACTCTCAATTCTGGATTTGACGGGCGAAGCGCATCTGCATTGATGATGTTTCCTTTTGTATCAAACAATAAAAATCTAGGAATCGCATTTACATCATAATTTTTCGCCACATCAGAACTAAAATCTTTGTCAGCCATTAACTGAATTCCCTTCAATTGTTCTTTGGTAACGTAATCTTTCCATTTTTGTGCATCTTTTGGTTTATCTAACGAAAGACTTACAAAAACAATATTTTTTCCGTGGTAATCTTCTTCGATTTTTTTCATGTGAGGAATCTCTGCTTTACATGGTCCGCACCAAGTTGCCCATAAATCGATGTATACAAATTTACCTTTAAAATCTGAAAAGGAAACCGGTTTGTTGTTTATGTCATTGTAGGTAAAATCTAATCCTTTCTGCCCTACACTTTTGTGCAATACTTTTTCATATTCCAATAAAAATGCTTTACTCGCATCAGAAATCATAAAAGGTTTAATGCTTGGCGCAATTTTTTCGTATTCTTCAATTTTCATTCTTGAAGTTGCCACTTCTTCACGAAGGTAAACATCTTTTAAGGCCGGATCTGTAATATGAGTAATTGATTCTGTTAAATCTAAACGTTTTGGTTTCTCACCACTATTGATGCTTACGTAGAAAAAATAATTTGTCATTAAAGAAACTCCATTCGCTAATTTTAGCAAATCTGGATCTGTAAACTTCTTGTCTGCCATCCAAGTTTTAATTACCGCTGGACGATCGTCTTTGTCAGGAAATGCGCTTCTTGGCATTCTAAAAAAAGTATAAGTCAATTCTTCAACATCTGTTGCTACAGCTAATTTTAATAGTTTATTGAAATTGGCATCTTTCGTTTTAATTGATTTTGAAAATTCATCTGCTTTGGCAATTCCTTTATCAATGAAGGGATAAAACTCTACATAGGTTACATTTTCGCCCAAACGTGCAAAAGGCGCAAATTCGTTGTAGATTTCGTTTGCTTTTTGCACCAAAGCATTTTGTCCGATGTTTTTGCCGCTTAAAACATAATTTGTTGGATTGACTGCTAAATTGATGTCCAATTTAGGTTCCAGATATAAACGAATTAACTGTTTTTTTCCTTTAAACTGTCCATAATCGACATAATAAAAGCCAGCAGCTGAAACTGGTGTCATAAAGCCAAATTCCCCCAGCGAATTGACTTTTGCGGTAGCAGCAACGGCTGGCTTTCCATCTTCGACATTGTAAAGCGTAACTTCTTTTGCTTTGAAATCTGGAATTGAAATTGTTCCTCTAATTACTGCATATTCAGAAAGATTGGCAGCAAAACTCATTTGAACCGTGATAAAGGTTAAAATGAAATAAAAAATGTTTTTTTTCATAGTTTCTCTGTTTTTTGGTTGATAGTTTTAAATTGAAATTCTCATAGATTGATCACCTTGCTCGATGATAAAATCTTTACTTTCTTTGGTTTGTTTGAGTTTTTTAAGATTTTCAGGATTCAGTAAATCTTTGGCTTCAAAGTCATTGATTTGAGTGACTTTTGCCTCAGTTTTGACATTTTTCAACTCTGCATTTTCCTGATCGATAATTTTCTTTACGAGAAGATTCTGTTTTTCGTCAAACTCCAAAATAAGTCCGCTTAAATAGAAAGAAGAAGCTTTTTTGAAATTTTTGTTAGGCTCGAGATACACTGTTTTATGCAGTAAATCGATGGTAAAATTGAATCGTCTGATTAAATCAATTCCTAGAGATCCGTCGGCGAAAGCCCAGTTTTTATTGGCCTCATCGTATTCCTGCACTGCAATTGTTACGTTTGGGAAGTTGTTTCCGTTAATGGCAACATTTGGAATAGCGCCTCCAACAATTTTGGTTTGTTTTCCTAAACTGAAATTAGTCGAGCTATACTCGGTTTTTAGGCTTGCTTCGAGATTGTTTTTATGATTGAAAGGTCCGTAAGCAATAAGATCGTAACCTGCTCCAGTATCAAAAGTGAAACTGCCTTCGACTGTTTTTTTATCTTCAAAAGTCAGATTCATTTTTACTACCGGAAGTCCCGATTTATAGTCAAAAACCAATGGCTTTGCTTTTCCCCAGTAATTAAAATTTCCAAAATTGTACAAGTCGATCGTCATGGTATCAAAATTGACTGAGGTAATATAATTTCGAAGCAGGTTTGCACCAAACAATCCGTCGTAAACACCATGTTTCGGAAAAATAACCAAGCCTTGATTTTTCAGAACCTGATCGCCAATATAAATGGTATTATCCGCAGAATACTGCACTTGCTGGCTCCCGCCAACTACAGACGCCGATTTGGTTTTGGTCACTACAACTCCGGCTTTGTATGCGCTGTCTGGATTGAGCGCCATTCCGTCTGCGCCTGTATCAAAAAGCATTAAAAACTCGCGATCTGCTTTATTCAGTTTTATTTTAATGGCGATTCCGTTTTCGATAATTTCAAACGGAATGCTTGCTACTTGTTTTACTTGCGCGTGTCGGTCAACTTTATACAAAGAATCGAAAAAAGTTACATACAGCATTTTATTTTCAGAATTGAAAACAATTTGAGACGGCTTTTTTTCTTTTCCGTTAAAACAAAAATCAACCAAGACAAAAGTTTCATTTTTAAGCACCGCAGATTTCCCAATCTGAATCGAATCTAAAGCTGGAAATGCTTTGAAAATACTATTCAGATAAAATTCGTTTGAAGAAGAATCTCCAACGCCAACGGTAAACTGCGGCGCCAGAAGATCTTTCATTTCAGCGTAATTTTTGTTCTGAAAAGCTTTTTCGAAAGTTTTAATAGATTTCTGGATGCTGGTTTGAGCCTGAATTGCACAGCCAAAAATCAGTATTAAAAAGAATGCTATCTTTTTCATTTCGAATTATTTTTGCGCAGCATTTGGTTTCACTACAACTTTTTCAACCCCAAAATCTTTCAATAAAATGCCTGAATATTTGGTAAATTCTTCTGGCGTATAAAGTTCTTTCGAGTCATTTACCAATTCTGTAAATCCTTTTAAATCGTTCTTTTTTTCGAACTCTTTTTTCTTGCGCTGCAAAATGCCAAATACATGAGTTGTCACATTCCATGTCCCGTAATCTTTCGCTAATTTTTTACTTGCAAAAAGAAATGGGTCATCATATTGCTTGCCCACTCTTAAACCTGTAATGATCACAAAAGAAATTTCGTCAGAAACATTTGGAGATTTTAAATACGTATCTATAACATCGAAAGGAACATTTCTTTTTCCGTTTAAATATGCTTCCTTGTAAAAATCAGGATAATCTTTTTCTTGAATTTCTGTACTATACTTTTTAAAAATTCCTTTTTTAGCCGCTTCTTTAGCATTTTGAAGCAGGGCAGTAAATTGCTCTACATCATGAAAACCACCTGCAATGTCAATTATTTTTCCATCAGAATTCATCAATAAAAAAGTCGGAAATCCGGTAACGCCATATTTCATGCATAACTTTTTACCGATTTCTTCTTTTAAAATATCCGATTTGAAAGTGACAAAATCGGCGTTTAAAACTGCTGTTACTTTCGGGTCTGGAAATACTTCTTTGTCCATTTGCGCGCATGGCATACAGCCTGTGAAATACAGATCGACAAAGATTAACTTTTTCTCTGTTTGCGCCTGTTTTTTGGTTTTTTCCCAACTTTCTTGAGTGGATTGCGCTTGTGCTTTTAAGGCAATAGATGGACAGGCAAGCAGCAAAACTGCGCTTGCGATTCTAATAAATCGTTTCATAAAATGTGGTTATTTAGCCGAATGAATTTTACGAATCCATTCGGCTTTGATTTAACAATTTTTAATTATCTCGCTCGGTAAGCAACATCAACAATTTTGCACAAACCAGAGTAGCTATAGTCAAGCACCAAATCTCCGTTTACAGGAGGAACAGTATATAATTCTAATTTGCCCGTTGTACCGTAACTTCCAACAATTAATTTTTTATTGTATAATTTATTGGCTCTTAAATTGCAATCGATATACGTGATTTCTTCGCTGCCTTTATCCAGCATTAATTTTGCAGATCGAGTTCCGTTATCATATTCGTACAGTTTTCCTCCAACTGCATAAAACAGGTAGCCAGAATCTGGGCTTACGGCAAATTTTGTGGCTTTGTCAAAATCTGGCGCATTTAATATTTCTTTGTAATACACTTGCGCCAAAGCTTTACTGAAACGAAGCAGGTGGTATTTTCCAGTAATTGTGCTCTTCAGAACCGCAAAATTCTCATTTTGATTGAACCCCGAAGTAGTCATGTAAACCAAGTCGGCGTGAGTATCATTCCAATCTAAAGAGTTATCTGAGGCCGCAACAGGAGGCATTGGCGAACAAGTTCCTTTTGAGGTCGTGTATCTTACAAAACGTCTCGCATTCTGATCATAAAAAACAGGCGTACCAAGCGAACCTCCGTTCTCTGCTATAAATGGTGCTGCGTAAAAAGTTTTGGTTTCAGATTCTAATTTATTTTGAGGCAACCCATATTTTACCTGCAATACTCTGTAGAAATAGTAAATATCTCCTTTACTGTAAATTAGATTTTCTCCAAATCCAGTAGATTTCATAAAATCGACTCCAAAATTTGTAGGCAGCGATCCTCCTACAGTTTCATATGCCAAATTTTGGCTTAATGTCCATCCGAAAGAATCTGGATCTAATCTGGCAGTTCCGTTTTCTGTTGTGGTTACATAAACTCCATAAATTAAAGGAGAAGATATAGGCTGGTTAAAACATTCTACATCTACCGCTTTTCCTGTTAACTTAAGGCTTGAGCCCGTCGCGTCTAGTACATCTGTAATAATACGAGGGGTTTCTATACCTGGAAGCATAGATATCATATCCAAACGCGGCTTTCCGTTTACATCTCCAATAACCAACCAACCTTCATAAATGGAAGAAACCACGTTTAAGGTAAAAGGTGTATGCTGCCAAGTCACACCAGTAACTTTGTCTTTTACAAAATAATAAACTAAATATTTGGCTGGCGGAAGCTTTAATTCTGCATCAAAATTTTTGTCTGTGCCAATAACCGTTTTAGACTCCATCACCAATTTTGCGGTATTAACGGCTGCCCATTCGTAGGTGTAACGGTCAGGATCGCTATTGTCATCCTGAGTCAGATTCAAATCTGGCTTAATGGTAAGTTTCTCTCCTGTATAAGCGGTGTATGATTCTAGAATTCCGGTTGCATGAACTTCGTTGATTTCGCTATAGTCATAATTTCCTTCATCATCTGCACAGCTGTAAACCAAAACAAGCAATGCCGAAAGCACTAAATGAATTTTTATATTTTTTAACATCATGTTATATTTTTTAGTTTAAATAAATGCGTTTTAAGGAAAGATCATTTCTTTTCCATCTTCTTCATAAATAATATTGCCTTGTGCTTTTTGATCTGCCAGATAGCGCTTCATAAAGTTTTGATAATATTGAATATCTGGAATTGACAATCCTGTCGATCCAAGTTTCTGATTAAACATACTCGGATCTAAATGCATTAAATCGCACATTAAGAAAAATTTCTTTGCTGTAAAAACCCCTAAAAAACCAGCAAACCATCCTGGAGGCTGCGACAGTTTATCATCAAATGTCAGCTTATAAGAAATATGGCTCATGGTTTTGCCCGTAAGCGAATTGATTACTTTACTTTTCATATTAGTGGTAAACGATTCGTTTTCTTCCAAATTCAAAATCAGTAAAAATGAATTTGTCTTCATATCAGCAGTTCTATACACCTTTACGTCGATCGTATCTACGGCTTTGCCTGCGTGCATGACAATATTATCTGGAAGCTTAAAATGCGTGCCTGCTATGGCAGTGCTTTTTGGATCAATTACAACTTTTACTTTTCTGTCAGCATCAGTTACTTTTCCTTGCACCCGAATTGGAATTTTGTAAATGCGGTCTACAATTGCGGGTTTGTCTAACGCAAAACTAAATCCTGTACTATCTGTGGTTATCAATGATCCGTTTACTGGAATTGTAAAAACAGATGGCGAAAAGTAAATATTATCGGTATCGTGATAGGTATCAATTTCATCTTGGTTGCATGAAGTAAATCCTAAAAAGAATAAAAATGCAAAGCTTAAAATCACTATTTTTTTCATGTTCATCTTTTTAAATTATTGAAAATTGATTTCGGCATCTGGCAAAGGCACCACGTATTGAAGTGCTCCCATCGTTATGTTTCCTGAAGCCGCAGAACCATTAGGAATTGCTGTCGTATTATTTCTTTTGTAGTAAAAGAACAGTTGTCCCTCGCCCATAAATTCTTTTCTGTACTCTTTTGTTATTTCTGTTGCCAAAACTGCTGTAGAGGCTAGATTTGTCAAACCTCTGTTATAGCGAAGTGTATTCAATAAAGCAATTCCATCTGCTGCTACTGGTGCAGTTTCTGCAGCGATTAAATACATTTCTGAAAGTTTGAACATCGGAATCTGCATACGAAAAGTCATTCGAGTATCTGGCACATCTGCGTATTTAAAAAATGTTTTCTGCGTTTTTCCTCCCACCACAGGGATTTTCCAACTCGGCAAACTTCTGTAATCATTATCATTCGATTCAAAAACAGCAGTTAATCTGTTCAATAATGGAGCATAAATCATCGGATCTGCCAATTTAGAATCAAACAGGTCTTCTTGTGTTTTATACAAAGTGTAATCGCTTAAAGCAAAGAAGTTTTCTGAAGAAAAAATTCTGTCTGGATTTGCAGCATTGGTAGCATCCAAAAATGGAGTCCAAGGGAAAAACGGAGTCGATTTTGTAAAAGCTATCACTTCGTTTGCTGCGGCCGCTGCTCCCGTTTTATCTCCCGCGTACAAAAGTACACGCGCTTTTAAACATTTTACAGCAAGATAATTCATTCTCATGCCTCTATTTTGAGAATAATAAGGGTTTGAATCGTAAGCTGTCGTGGCTTTGTATTTTCCAGACGTTTGGATTGGATCTTTTTCTAAAAGCACCAAAGCTCTATCAATATCTGCTAATATCTTGCTCATGGCATCTTTTGCCGACAGGATTGGATTATTTGCAGTCACAGGCGCATCATAATACGGTATTGCAGGCATTGAAGGATCTACTTTGTAAATTGGTCCAAATAATCTTAGCATATCAAAATGCAGCATAGCGCGTATTGCGATTGTTTCTCCTTTTAAAAGATCAGCCTTTTCTTGAGAGACAATTCCCTTATGTTCGTCCAAACTTTCCAGAAATTTATTGGCAGATAAAACTGTGGTAAAAGCTTTTTGCCAAACTTTTGTAAAAACGTCTTTTGGATTGGCTTCTGCATAAGCATAAATAGCCATTTTCCCTTTGGTATGCGAAGCCGGCATATTGTACTGCTGTCCCAAAATATCTACGGCATCCATTGTAAGCTGTCTGCCATAAAGGTCGTCAGATGCGAGCATTAGGTAAAGTCCGTTATGCACGTTCTGCATTCCGGCTTCATTTTCAAATATCTGAGATTCTAAAATTTTATCTTTTGGCACCACATCCAAGAAATTGCTGCAGCTTACCGCCGAAAACGCCATCAGGATTGATAATGCAATTTTATTTAAATACTGATTCATACTAAGTGGTATTAAAATGTTACGTTTAGACTTAAAGAAAAGATTCTTGAAAAAGGATAATTAATTCCTCTCTCGGCTTTTATGGTCGAAACTTTGAAAAAATCATTGGCATATGCATTTATCCCTAATCCAGCCATACCCGATTTGCTAAGCCATTCTCTGTTGGTCACTCGGTATCCTATACGAAGAGATTCTCCAGCTAAATAGTCGTCTTTTTGAATGAAACGGGAAGAAATAGGAGTTACGCTCGTCATACTAATAGCCTTGAATTGAGCCATTTGTCCTGGTGTCGTCCATCGATCAGAAAATGCTCTTGCATCCTGATTGTCAAAAACATTGTCTGAAGTAATGTTTTCAACTTTGTTATACAGTGCCGTATTAAATCTATCTGCACCAAAACTGTAACGGATGAAGACTCCAAAATTAAAGTTCTTGTAGTTAAAAGTTGTTGAAACCACTCCTGTAGCAATTTCTCTAGAATTCCCCGTTACCACCTCGTCTTTTTTGTCTAAAACAAAAGTGCGTTCTCCATTTTTCTTCAAGAAAACTTCTCTTCCTGTTGCAGGATCAATTCCTAATGAAGGTACAGCCCAAAGGTCATTTGTACTTGCTCCATCGTAAAATCTTGTTAGACTGGTTGTTTTTTTAGCAGCATCATTTAAAGAAGCCAATGCGTTATTAAAACCTCCCAATTGATTTTCATTTGTAGTCGCTGTTACTCCAATGCCCCAAATGATGTTTTGCTTAAAATTATTAATGATATTGTAATTTGCTTTTAGCTCTAAACCGCGTGTTGTGATGTAACCTACGTTTAACGGATAAGCAGTTACCCCTGTAGAAGCCGCAAGATCTATGGCAACAATTTGCGGCGAAGTCTGACGCTTATAAGCTCCCAAAGTCATCGTAAGTCTGTTTCTAAACATAGCCAGATCTAATCCTAGAGATAAATCTTCAGTTTTTTGAGGCTCCAAATCGGCATTTGATAATTGCACAATGTTTAATCCTGCGCCAAAAATATTTGTGTTAGGATCGTATGCATAAATATCATGCGATGCATATCCAACTAGATTTTGATTTCCTGTTTGTCCAAAATTGGCGCGAACTTTAAAAATATTGACAATGTCTTCGTTCATTTTAAACTCATTGTTGATGTTCCATCCCACACCAACACCCCAATACGGTGAGTATTTTTTATTTGTTCCAAAGTTTGTAGCTCCAGAAATGGTCTGAGTAAAATCAAACAAATACTTTCTGTTGTAAGCATAATTCACCTGGTTAGTCAAATCGACGCTTCGCACTAGTTCATTATCTACATACGGCTGAGAATTTTTTTCAAATCCAAAAGCAAAAGATGGATCGCCAGGAACCCCTAACGGAAATCCTCTTAAAGTTGAGCCATAAGCATTATAATTGGTCTCGTATGCCGAAGCTCGCATGGTATAGTTTACAGAGTGGACATTATTGAAAACATTTGAATAGGTGCCTCCAATATTTGCGTTCCATTTATTGGTCAGGTAATCTCTTCTTCTATATCGCCCTTTCTCAGATGGAATATCATTGATATACTGCGTATCATCTGGCGAAATAAATGCTATTCTCTGTTTGTCATTTCTTGTAACAGAAATGGCCGCAGTTGTTTTGATATGAGGGTTTACATCATAATTAATTGCAAAGTTGTTTGTAAAATTAAATTCGCCAGTTTTATCATAACTATTTAATTTAACATTGTACAACGGATTTGCCGGCTGATTAATAACCAATTCGCTTGGTGACAGCGGCAGTGAAGAACCGTCTAAATAACGTGTTGCCACTCCATTTTCATTATATTTCTCGTAGTAAGGACTCACTTTTGCCCAAGTAGCAAAATCACCATAAGGAGATTCCTGATTGTCAGCTCCTGCAACAAATAAATTATTATTGATGCTTAATCTTTTTCGTTTGTAGGTTACGTTCACATTATACCCCCAAGTATTGTGCTCAGAACCTTTCATGGTTCCCGAAACCGCTTTGTAATTTCCGGCCAAATTAAATCGAAGTTCTTCAGACCCTCCACCAATGGTCAAACTGTGTCCAGATGTTAACCCCATCTGAATCGGTTCGTTAAGCCAATACGTATTTACGCCACGACGCACCGCAGCCAAACGCTGGTTATAAACTTCATCCCATTTATAAACGGTTGGCAAAGGAGTTCCTACATTAGGAATATAGGCTCCCGAAATTCTTTCGAATTCTAGTTTTTGCTCCGCATTCATTAAATTATAAACGCTCAAATCTGCTAACTCGTAAGAAGAATTATAAACATAAGAAAGCTGCAATTTTCCTGGAATTGGTTTATTGGTTTCCACAACCACAACTCCATTTGCCGAACGTGAACCGTATAATGCCGTAGAAGCCGCATCTTTAAGCAAAGTAACGCTCGCAATTCTATTAATATCTAAATCGACAATCTGCTGTAGCGTAGTTGGAAATCCATCCAAAATAAACAGCGGCTGGTTTGGGTCTTCTTTAAATTGATCGTCTACCTGATTCACAGATAAACTCGTCTGTCCTCTCACCTCGATCACAGGCAGCACATTCGGATTAGAGCCTGCAATATTATTACTCAAAACAATAAAAGAAGGATCTAAAGTTTTTAAAGCCTGAACGACATTTTGTGTCGAAATCTGTCTTAATTCTTCACCTCTAAAAGTTGAAACTGCTCCAGTAATCAATTCTTTTTTACGAACAGTAACTCCGGTATTAACCACAACGCCCTCCAATTCGTTTCTCTGTTCAACTAGTTTAACGTTAATTACTTTTCTTTTATTAACATCCACAATTTGTGCTTTGTGTCCGATATAAGTAAACAAAATCTGTCCGTCTTCTGGAGCCATTATGGTAAACTTTCCATCAAAATCGGTTTGAGTGGCTGCGCCTGTACCTTTTACTTTTATATTTACTCCAGGAATAGGATCTCCCTTATCATTTGTAACAATACCTTTAATTTCAATTAATTTTGACTGAAAAACTACTGCATTCTCTTTTGGCAGTTTTCGAACTAAAATGGTATTTCCGTTTGACAAACTAAAATCAAAATCTTTATCAGGAAAACTCGCCGCCAATAAATCATTCACTTTAATTTTTCCTTTTTTTAAATGTACTTTAGGTAAATTTTTAAATAAATCTTCCTGATAAATAAAGGTATAGCTGGTTTGTTTTTTTATAATGTCAAAAACTTCGTCAACAGATACTGTTTTATCAGCTGCAATTACAACTTTCGTGTTTTGTGAAAATAGATTTACGGGAGAAAAACCAAAAATTGTAGTACAAAACAAGAAGATAAAAGTTCTCATAATGTTAATAATTAGCCGCTTTCTAAAATAGAAATAGGCACTGGTTAATTTAAATTTCATAAATTTACATGTTAATTGGTTGGTTGGTTAATAAAACTGACTTACTGGTTAATACACAGAAAGGGATAAAGCGCAGTACGGTGAGAGGTCTAAACTTTAATCCCTTTTCTTTTTTATTTGATTATAATTTTATTGTCTTTTTTCTCATAGGCATTAATAAAATTGATATTCTTGATCGTGGTTAATATGTCTTCTAATTTTTGATTTTTGTTTAAAACCCCATTAAACTTGACATTGCCAAGCGCTGGATCTGCAAACACGATATCTACATCATACCATCTTGACAATACTTTTGCAATATCTTTTAGAGGCATTCCTTTGAATACGAACAATCCTTTTCTCCAAGAAATTTCATTGTAAACATCGACTTCAGAAACACTGATACTTCCATTGTACTCTGTTATTTTAGACTGCTGGCTTGGAGTTAAAATTTGCTTTTTGGCGGCATTGCTTACAGCAACAACACCTTCTACCAAAGTGGTATAAATTGCGGTTTCGTCTCTATAGGCCTTAATATTAAATTCGGTTCCGATAACTTCAACATTCTGTTCTTGAGTTTTAACCTTAAATCTTGAGCCTTTATGTTTGGTGCTTGGCGATACTTCAAAATAAGCTTCACCATAAACCAGTTCTACTTGTCTGGTTTGCCCATCAACAAAAGCAACAGGATATTTCAATTGCGATTCTGAATTCAGCCAAACCTTGGTGCTGTCTGCCAGCTGCACAAAAAACTGTCCTCCTCTCGGAATCGTTAGAAGGTTATTGGCAATCGCCGCAGATTTTCCATTCGAATTGTAAACCAATTTTTCTCCGTTGCTAGATGCATTACCTTTTGTGTACGATTTTCCTTTTTCTAATGCAATTACAGAACCGTCTTCTAGAGTCAGAGTCGCTTTATCACTTCCGATTAAGATTTCTTTGTGCGCCACTTGCGGTGTTTCAATCTTAAGCGGATTTGTTTTGCTTATTATTAACGAAATTGAAATCAGCAATAATAATGATGCCGCCATGGCAATCAATTTGAAAGATGTTTTGGTATAAAATGGCTGAATTGATATGATTTTAGATTCTTCAGATTGAATGGCGTTCTGAAGGCGGGCTCTCATCCTAAACTCCAATTCGTCTTTAGAACCCAAAGCCTCGTCCCAATCCTGATCGGTCTGAAAACTTTCGTAATAATTCAATAATTTATTATTCTCCTCGAGATTGGTATCACCGGAAAGATATCTATTTAATAACAGTAAGAAATCCTCTTTTTTCATTTTTTATTGTATTATTTCGGGAGTATATGAGATAAGTAACCAAAAAGGAATATACCCCCTAGTCCAAATTGTATTTTTTTTGATTTTTTTTGAAAAAGAATTAAAAAAGAAGAAAAACCACACATCATCAATCCAACCGCTGCATTTTTATTTTCGCTAAAAAATATTTTTTGAAAGCCATAAAATCATCGCCATACTCATGCTTTCTCCCATCGAAAATCGTATGGTATGCAGTGCTTTGGTAATATGGTTTTCGACTGTTTTTGTAGAAATATTAAGCCGTTCGGCAATTTCTTTATGACTCAACTGTTCTTCACGACTTAGTTTATATACAGCTTGACATTTTTCAGGAAGCGATTCAATTATTAAATTCAGCTGCTGCACAAGCTCGTCGTGCATTAACTGTGTCTCTGGAGTAGTGGACAAAAAACGCTTTTCTAAATCATCAAAAAGTTCGACATGAACTTTGTCTTTATTTTTTCTTAAATGGTTAAAAACCTGATATCTGGCACAGGCATACATATACCCTTTTAACGAAATATGAATTTCGATTTTTTCTCGATTATGCCAGATATTCATGAAAATATCCTGAATTATGTCTTCGCACAATTCTTTGTCTTTAATCACATTGTAAGCAGACATAAAAAGCGCCTGCCAAAATTTATTGTACAATTCTGTCAATGCCAATTCATCGCCGCCGCGAAGACGATCGATTAAAATCTGATCCTGATTTAAGATGGAATTTGGCAATGGATGGCTGTTTATGGAGATTGAATAATTCGTAACAAACTTAATAAATTCCGTTAATAATCCTAATTTACCCTTAACCTCAGAGACTTGCACTTACAATAAATTTTAATTTTAACAGTACCTTAACTTTAAAGAAATTCTAATTTCGTCCATAAAATCAGTTAGTTTTTTAAACATAAGTAAGATTCACAATAAAAATTAAATGAATTTTTCAAAATCCTAAATACAAATTCGTGTTACGTTAAAATTGTATTTTTATTAAATTTCAAAAAAATACCGTAGCCAATTTCTTTAAATCTAAAATTGAGCTTTTTCAGGCTGTATTTTTTAACTCAAAATTTCTTAAATAAAAAAATTGCTTTTTCTTCTTTTCTTATCTTAAGTCAAGGTCTTAACTTTTTCATAGCCATTACTTTTGAGAATTATTAACCTAAAACTCAAAATACATTTTTATGAAATCATCAATCTATCTTAAAATTTTACTTTTTATTGTCGGCCTTATTGGTTTTTCGATTGGGATTGCGCTTTTATTTTTTCCGATTACTTTTGAAGCTTCGGCAGGTATTTATCTTAACGAAAATGATTTTAGTTTGTTGAGCGAAATTCGTTCTTCGGGCGGAACGCTGATTGTATTTGGAATTGTAATTGTTACCGGAGCATTCAAATCTTCATTTGCAAAAATTTCTCTGCAAACGGCAATTTTACTGTATTTCGCTTACGGATTTTCTCGCTTATATGCCATAATTGTTGATGGAATTCCGAGTCCAACAATTCTAAATGCGGCGATTTCAGAAATTGCGATCGGAGTTATTTGCACTGGATTTTATTTTAAATATAAAAGCGAACTCGGATAAAACTGATTCGCGATAATTATTTTGGCTGTAAAAAAAACTCATTTCTGAACTATCCTTTTTCTAATTCTGCTCAATGATTCGGGTGTAATACTTAAGTAACTGGCAATATGAACGAGCGGTATTCGATTTAAAAAATTAGGATTCGATTTCATGAATTTCAGATAACGTTCTTCTGGATTGTAATTGTTTAGCAAAGCAATATAACGTTCTGCTTTTCGATAATCTGAAACCATAATCAACGAAGTTATATGCTCCAATATTGGGCTTTTTAACTGCATTTCTAATTCTTTTTCTCGAGTGCCACTAACTAAAATGGTGTCTTCGAGACATTGGATGTTAAATTCAGAAGGTTTTCCGTCTAAGTAGCTTGAATAAATCACTAAAGGCATTTCTTCTATAAAAAAACCCGAGGTCTTTTCGACTCCATCAATCATTTTGAATTGTCTTAAACAGCCTTTTAAAATCAAATAACATTTATCGCTAATCTGTCCTTCTGTAACTACAAAATCGCCTTTTTTAAAAAATTCGATTGTTGTGTTTTCAATAATTAGATCAATATCTGAAGGCTTAAATCTATTGAATTGTTCTAAAAATTTCCGAAGCAGATCATTCATTGTTATGGTTTTAAATTTTTATTTTTAAAAATAACAAAAGCTATTTTAAAGTACTGAATTTGAGGCTTATTTTTTTCGTCACTATACTATTAAAAATACTCTAATGATAATTATTGTATTTTTGGACTAGCAAAATACATTTATTTACACAACATAAAACAGTCCAGATGCTTCGACCGTGGCCATTAGAAATTCAGCTTGATAAAAAATCAGACAAAGCCATTTATCTTCAAATTGCCGATGCTATAATTCAAGCGGTTAAAACAGGGAAATTGATCAGTGGCAACGCACTGCCTGGAAGCAGACAATTGGCAGAATTATTAAAAGTTAACCGAAACACAGTTGTAGAGGCTTTAGATGTTTTAATTGCCGAAGGATGGCTGGTCTCTATTGATCGAAAAGGAACTTTTGTAACCGATTCACTTCCGCAGATAAATCATTCCATAGAAAACAAAAAAGACCAAAAAATTGCCGTCGAAGAACACAAAAGTTTTTTAGTTTTTGACGACGGGCTTCCTGATAGCCGTCTTGCACCAATGGATGATTTGGCAAGAGCTTACCGCGAATTGTTCAGTCGAAAATCACGCTGGCAGATTATGGGCTACAGCAACGAATTGGGGAATTTAGAATTTAGAAAATCAATTGCTCAAATGCTGAATTTTAAACGCGGCATGAGCATTGCTCACGATCAAATCTGCATTACTCGCGGAAGCCAAATGGCTATGTACCTTGCATCGCATTGCATTTTAAAATCGGGTGATTTTATTTTGGTCGAAAATCCAGGCTATAAACCTGCTTGGGAAGCATTTGAAAATGCAGGCGCAATATTGCTTCCGGTAAATGTAGAATCTGATGGACTAGACGTCGATCAGGTTGAGACATACCTGCATCATAAAACCATAAAAGCAATTTACGTTACACCGCATCATCAATTTCCGACCACGGTAACGTTATCTTTAAAAAAACGATTAAAACTGATTGAACTTTCCAATCAATATAATTTTACGATTATAGAAGACGATTACGATAATGAATTTCATTTTGGTCAGCGGCCGATACTTCCGATTTCCAGTTATTCGGCTTTAAAAAACTATATCTATATTGGCACTTTCAGCAAAATTGTTGCTCCTGCGCTACGTATAGGATACTTGGCCAGTTCGCATGAAAACATTCAAAAAATTGGAAATCACAGAAAAATCATAGACGTTCAGGGAGATAATATTATGGAAGAAGCAATTTTGAACCTCATCAACGAAGGCAAAATAAAGCGCCATCTTAAAAAAGCCAATTTGATTTATAAATCCAAAAGAGATTATTTTGAAAGTCTGCAAAATCAATATCTACAAGATAAAATCTCTTTCACAAAACCAGAAGGCGGACTTGCATTTTGGATTGTTCCCCAAGCAGAAATTGATGTTCTTGAAATTTTTGAAAAACTAAAAGCGCAAGGAATACAAATCATGTCCCCTCACCGATTTAGTTTTGATGAGACCATTAAAGGATTTCGTTTAGGCTATGCCTCTCTTTCAGAAAAACAAATGGAAGAAGGAATTAAGGCGCTTGCTAAATTGCTGTAATGCCCTTCGACTTTGCTCAGAGTGACATAAAATCTGTCTGGCTGAGCGAAGTAGAAGCCTTTTTTATTTTCAGTTTCCCTAAAATTTAATTTATACTTAGACGCAGATTTTACCGATTTGCTATCGCAAAGACGCGGAAAAAAACGGATTTTAAAATCTGCGTAAATCTGCGTTTTCGCGATAGCGAATCTGTTTTGTCCGCGTTCGATTTATTTATTGCAGTTTTACTTTTCAATTTACGCTTCTTTTGCAGAAAACAGATGAAAGGATTTAAGGCGCTTGCTAAGTTGCTGTAATGCCTTCGACTTTGCTCAGAGTGACATAATTGCTGTCTAGCTGAGCGAAGTCGAAGCCTTTTTTATTTTCAGCCTTCCTAAAATTTAATTTATACTTAGACGCAGATTTTACTGATTTGCTATCGCAAAGACGCGGAAAAAACTGATTTTAAAATCTGCGTAAATCTCCGCTTTTGCGATAGCGAATCTGTTTGATCCACGTTCGATTTATTTATTGCAGTTTTACTTTTCAATTTACGCTTCTTTTGCAGAAAACAGATGAAAGGATTTAAGGCGCTTGCTAAGTTGCTGTAATGCCTTCGACTTTGCTCAGAGTGACATAATTACTGTCTGGCTGAGCGAAGTCGAAGCCTTTTTTATTTTCAGTTTTCCCAAAATTTAATTTATACTTTAGACGCAGATTTTACCGATTTGCTATCGCAAAGACGCGGAAAAAACTGATTTTAAAATCTGCGTAAATCTGCGCTTTCGCGATAGCGAATCTGTTTGATCCGCGTTCGATTTATTTATTGCAGTTTTACTTTTCAATTTACGTTCGATTTAGAAGTTGAAAATCATCCAGTTTTTTCCTTTTTTAAAAAATACTGGTCCAGCAGAATTTTGCCGTTTGGACATAGTTTTGCAGTATGAAAAACGATATTATTTTTAATTTAATCAAGGTGCATCAGCGCATCGAAAATGCGTGCAGAACTTCAGGAAGAAACCCTGCTGATGTTCGGCTTTTATTGGCAACCAAAACAGTTCCGGCAGAAAAAATACGTATTGCAATTGAGGCTGGCGAAACTTTAATGGGAGAAAATAAAATGCAGGAATTGCGGGATAAAAATGATGTTTTGAAAAATCTTCCAGTCGAACGCCACTTTATTGGGCATCTTCAAACCAATAAAGTAAAAGATGTGCTGAAGTATGTGACCTGCATTCAATCTTTGGATCGGATAAATCTGGCTGATGAACTGCACAAACAGCTTCAAAACCAAAACCGAAAACTAGATGTTTTTGTGCAAATCAATACTTCCTACGAAGAAAGCAAATTCGGCCTAGCGCCAGAAGACGTTTTATCATTCATCAAAAAAATAAAAACCTACGATACCTTAAATATTAAAGGTTTAATGACAATCGGACTTTTAGATGTTGAAAAGGAAAAAATGATTCCGTCTCTAAGGCTTTTAAGAACGATTCGAGATGAAATTTATACGGAAGGAATTGACGGCTTAACCAATTTGAAGCTCTCTATGGGAATGTCTCAGGATTTGGAACTGGCTATTGCTGAAGGTTCTAATATGGTACGAATTGGCACTTCGATATTTGGAAACCGCTTTTTAGGAAAAGAAATCTGGAACGAAAACATTGCAGAATAAAACTTAATTTTGCAGCAAATAATAAGCAGATGAACCTGAATGATCTTACTGTAATTGATAACGAAAAAATTGCTTTAGACGATTTATTTTTTAGCGATGAAAATAAAGCCGCTTTGCTTCAAATTATCAAAGAACATCAATATATCGAAGAGTTAAAAAAGTACAATCTTAAAGTCGATAATAAAATTTTACTGCACGGAAGTTCTGGCTGCGGAAAAACGACAACGGCAAAAGCAATTGCCAATACATTAGACAAAAAAATTATCATTGTCAACCTCAGCACTGTTATAGATTCGAGAATTGGCGAAACTTCTAAAAATCTAAAAGCGATTTTTGATAAAGCAATTAGAGAAAGAGCCGTTTTATTTTTGGATGAATTTGACCAGATCGGAAAAAGTCGAGACAGCGATGATAAAGATGTCGGTGAAATGAGACGTTTGGTCAATACCATCATTCAGCTTTTTGATTATTTCCCTGCTGATAGTTTGCTGATCTGCGCCACCAATCATTACGAAATAATAGACAGCGCTTTATTGCGAAGATTTCAATTGCGCCTGAAATATGAAATGCCATCAGAAAAACAGCTTAATATTTACTACGATAAGATTCTGAACAGTTTTCCAGAACATTTTCAGAACATCGAAAGACGTTATTCTATTTCTTATGCTGAGGCTTTAGATTACATCAATACAACAATGAAAAGGCAGATTATTGCTGCCTTGGATTCAAAATAAAATGAGAAAACCCGCTGCAAAATACAGCGGGTTTTCATTTGGCGGAGTTTTATATAGAATGAATAGTGTACTAAATTATAATCCTCTTGTCAGCCAGCCTTTTTTATTGGCTGTTGCAATGGCATAAGGTGCAATCCAGAATAAACTGAAAGTGTAAAAAACGCTGTAAGAATAGGCCCAGAAAGATTCTGCAAGCGTATATCGTTTTGCATAAAATGCCATTGAAAATGTAGAAAACATTAAAATAGCTACCAATGTTGAACTAACGAATAATATTGGATGAACTGCAATAAAGTAGAACATGAACAATAAGAATGGATAGGTCATTGCTATTTTGAAAAACTGATTTAGAAACAGCATTCTCGGTCCAAATTTTGATTCTTTTCTAAAATCTTTGAAAACAAATTTTGCCATCATAAGATTCTCACGAACGTTGCTTCTTGCCCATCTGATGAACATTTTGTACAGCCCTTTGTATTCTTCAGGAACATTTGTCAACACAACTGCATTTCTTTGAAACTTCACTTCAAAACCTTGTTTCAAAATCATATTGGTTAAAGCACGATCTTCTCCAATATCTGAAGGCTGCCCCATAAAAGTTTGGTTGATCCATTCTGGAAGACAGTTAAAAACGGCATCTCTTCTGTAACCTGCCAAAGCGCCTGGCGTACATAATACAGACCCTAGCTCGCTTTCTGCAGAACGCTGAAATTCAAAACTCATTACAAAACTTACATTCAGCATTTTTGGCAAAATCGCTTTTTTGTTGTTCAAAACCTGAACGTTTCCAGCCACTGCACCACATTTTTTGTTTACCACAAACGGACTTACCAAGTTTCTTAAAGTATCTTTTTTCACAATAGAATCGCTGTCTACTGTTACAAAAATTTCTCCTATTCCCAATTTAAATCCTCTGTATAATGCCTGACGTTTCCCTTGATTTTTTGGCTGCTGAAAAATCGTAACACGATCTCCCAATTTTGCTTTTGCTTCCTGCATCCAGTACCAAGTATCGTCTTTACTTCCATCATCAATTGCAAGAAGCTGTAATTTTTCTGCTGGATAATCGCTGTCTGCAAGACTCAATAAAGTATCCCAAACCAATTTTCCTTCATTGTAAGCTGGAACAATAATCGTACAAGTTGGCAATAAATCATCTGATACAGATGGAATTGCTTTATATCTTAAATACAAGTAAGAGCTGTACAAGAAAACTCCTGTTTGATAAAAAAACAAAACGGTCGTGATAACTAAAAATGGCAATCCCCAAGTCGAAGCTATTCTTTCAAAATGAAATTGCTCAAAATCATCCTGCAATAGAAATACTGAGATTACACCTGCAATTAATAATAAAAATGTTGCCACCAGAACCGCCAATCCGAAAGGGCTTGATGGTCTTTCTACGTGGACTTTTGAATTTTGATTGGTTCTAAAAAAAGAACCGTTTAATGTTTTTTCGCTGATTGCCGAACTGCCGTTCGCATAAAATTGTTCTGAGATAATTGTTTCGCTTTCCATGCTTATACTCCTTTTTTAATTTTCTTAATTTGGCTTTTAGTAAAATCTTTCCTTTCTAATTTATTTGCGGCTCTTTCTGAGAAACAATAAAAAAACAAACGCATCAAAGATTTTGACATAAACACTTTTTACAAGCGGCGTGCCAACACGATTCTAAACTGGTATAGAGCCATTTAGAAAAAGAAGCAGAAAAAAGAGTGTGTAATTATTTTACACTTTTTGGATACGGTATACACAAAAAACGCAAAATTTGGAATCAAAAAAGTGAGATTTATAAGGGCTTCAGAGCATTTTTGAGCTTCTTGCTCTCTAAAGAAGCATTGCCTGTAAAATAATTTTTCTGGCGAAAAAACAGTAAGATTTAATAGAACGCTGTTATTTAAATAAAATTGTCCGAAAAAAGAAAACAGATTTGAAAAGCTTTTTTTGTCCTTTTAAAAAACATTCTTCATAAAAAATCGGGAAATCTTACTTAAAAAAGTTAAATTTAACCAAACAAACTTAACCCTAAAATTAAAGAGACTATAAAATGAGTAAAGAGCATTACCATCTTTTATTGGCTGACGACGACGAAGACGACTGCCTTTTCTTTAAAGAAGCTCTCGATGAAATAGCTGTCAGCACTGATCTTTTGACGGTTCACGACGGTGTACAATTAATGGACTATTTAAAAAACAATATTTTAAATCTTCCAGAAGTTCTTTTCTTGGATTTGAATATGCCACGAAAAAATGGTCTGGAATGTTTAGATGAAATAAAAAATGACGAAAGATTAGAAAATCTGCCCATTATTATTTTTTCTACTTCACTAGACAGTGAAATAGTAAATAAGCTGTATCAAAAAGGCGCTTCTTACTATATCCGAAAACCTGGCGAGTTTTCTAAATTAAAAACTGTCATCAATAAAGCGCTTACAATAGCATCAGAAAAAAATTTCACACAGCCTGAAAGAGCCAATTTCATTCTGCAACCTTAATCATTGGAAATGGACCACAAAAAAAACGAACATTATTTTCTATCTCAAGAAGGTGAAATGGGGAATTTAATTCGTTCTGCAGATTGGAGCAAAACCTCTTTGGGCAATCCCGAAAATTGGCCGCAAAGTTTAAAAACAATGACAGCCATGATGCTTGGCAATCCGTTTGGAATGTACATAGCATGGGGAGAAAATTATACGCAATTGTATAATGATGCTTTCCGTCCTATTCTTGGAGTTTCTAAACATCCAGAAGCATTGGGCAGA
Source organism: Flavobacterium sp. TR2 (assembly GCF_025252405.1). Classification (NCBI taxonomy): domain Bacteria; kingdom Pseudomonadati; phylum Bacteroidota; class Flavobacteriia; order Flavobacteriales; family Flavobacteriaceae; genus Flavobacterium; species Flavobacterium sp. TR2. The sequence continues at coordinate 4,851,900 of NZ_CP104307.1, forward strand.
AGTTCTAGAGAAACATTTAGCGAAATATGGGATACCATAGGCCCTATGTTTGCCGATGTTATGAAAGGACGTGCCGTAAGTTTCCCTGATTTTAAAGTGCCTCTTCATCGAAACGGCTACACAGAAGATTGCTTTTTTGACTTTTCGTACAGTCCGATAAAAATAGAAGACGGTTCTATTGGCGGAATTTTGGTTACGGTTATTGAAACCACCGAAAAGAAAATTGTCGCAGACGCCTTGCAGGAAAGCAATGCGCGGTTTATGAATAATATTATGCAGGCTCCTGTTGCCATGTGCATTTTTAAGGGTGAAAATCATATTGTAGAAATCGCCAACGAACAAATGCTGCAGCTTTGGGGAACTAAAGCCGAAAATGTAATTAACAAACCCATTTTTGAAGCGCTGCCAGGATTAAAAAAACAGGGGTTTGATGAAATTCTGCACCATGTTTTTACAAACGGCAAAAAAATTACAACAGATGAACTTTTTGTCCAATTAAGCAGAAATGGGCAAACCGAAAACACCTATATCAATTTTGTTTACGAAGCTTTAAGAGAAACTGACGGCACTATCTCTGGAGTTGCTGCGATTGCCACCGAAGTTACGGCTCAAGTTTTGGCACGTTCAAAAGTAGAAGAAAGTGAACAGAAAATAAGACAGCTGGTTGAAAATGCTCCTTTTCCGATTGCGGTTTATGTCGGTAAAGAAATGCGCATTGAATTGGCAAACGACTCCATAATTAAAGTTTGGGGAAAAGGCCCCGATGTGATTGGGAAAACCTATACCGAAATTCTTCCCGAATTAAAGGGCGAACCCATTTTTAAACAAGTCGAAACGGTTTACGAAACAGGAAAGTCCTTTCATTCTCAAAACACACGAATTGATCTCGTAGTAGACAATGCCTTAAAAACATCTTATTTTAATTACAGCTTTACACCTCTATACGACCTAAATGGCAAAGTGTACGCCGTAATGAATACCGCTGTAGATATTACCGACTTATACCTAGCCAAACAAAAAATTGAAGAAAGCGATAAGCGATTCCGTAATACGGTAAGACAGGCTCCTGTTGGCATTACAATTCTTCGCGGACCAGAATATATTGTAGAAATGGCCAACGAAGCTTATCTCAAACTTGTAGCCAGAGAAGAAGAAACTTTTGTTGGAAGGCCATTGTACGATTCGCTTCCCGAAGTAAAAGAAACCGTAAGCACATTATTAGACAATGTTTTAAATACCGGGATTCCCTTTCATGGAATTGAGGTTCCAGTTCCCCTAAACCGATATGGAAAAATTGAAACTTCTTATTTTGATTTTCTTTATCATCCGCTAAAAGAAGAAAACGGCTCCATTTCGGGAATTTTGGTAACCGTTACCGAAGTAAGCGAAAAAGTCGAAGCCAGAAAAAAAATCGAACTGAACGAAGAGCGCCTTAGAATTGTAGTTGAAGCCAGCGAATTGGGCACTTGGGAATTGAATGTTAAAACCAGAATTCCAACTTACTCTCAAAGATATCTTGAAATTATTGGCGGCTATACCGAAGAGGTCACTTTAACACATGATGAATTGCTGGAACATCTTCATCCTGATGATATGCATATTCGAAATAAAGGTTTTAAAGAAGCTTTAAATACAGGTTTTCTAAATTATGAAGTCCGCGTAATCTGGAAAGACCAATCTATACATTGGATTGAAGGAAAAGGAAAAGTTTTTTATGATGAAAACCATGAACCTGAAAAACTTATTGGAACGATTCGAGATATTACAGAAGAAAAAAAATACCAGCAGAAAATAGAAGAAAGCGAAAAAAAACTTCGCAATCTTATCATGCAGTCGCCTGTTCCGAAAGCCATTTTGAAAGGAAATGATTTTGTAATTGAAATGGCCAATTTTGTGCTTTTGAATAATATTTGGAAAAAAGAAGAAACTGAAGTTCAAGGAAAAAAAATACTAGAATTGTTTCCGGAACTCAACAGACAGAAATACGCCAAATTGCTTAAAGAAGTTTACGAATCTGGAAATGTATATTCAGAATCTGAATCTTTACTTTTTATTGATAATGAAAAAAACGGCAATCAGTTTTATGTAGATTTTGAATTTGCTCCGCTTCGCGAAAGCGATAATTCGATTTCTGGAATTAGAATGACGCTTATTGACGTTACAGAAAAAGTCGAAACCAGAAAAAAAATAGAAGAAAGCGAAAAAAGATTCCGCTCCCTTACAGAAAGTATTCCGCAGTTAATTTGGGAAACCGATGCCGAAGGAAATGCCCTTTTCACTTCGGGCAAATGGTTTGAATATACAGGAATTGAGCCAGGAGTAGAAGGCTCGTGGCAAAAAATGATTCATCCTGACGATTTTGAAGAAAACGTCAAAATTTGGCAGCATTCACTCGCGACGGGCGAGATGTATCGCTGCGATGTAAGAATGCGCAGAAAAGACGGCTCGTACAGATGGCATACGGTTATTGGCGAACCTGTTTTTGGCCCCGACAACAAAATTGTAAAATGGGTCGGCGCTTTTACCGATATTCATACCGAAAAAGCTTTTACGCACGAGCTTGAGCAACAGGTTACAGCCAGAACTCGAGAATTAATACAGATCAACGAATCGCTTCGAAAAAGCGAAGAACGCTACCATCTGATGGTCGAAGAAGTTCAAGAATATTCCATTCTATATTTAAATCCAAATGGCATTGTAGAGAATTGGAATGTTGGAGCTGAAAAGATTAAAGGCTATAAAGCAGACGAAATTGTCGGAAAATATTTTGCTGTTTTTTATACCGAAGAAGATCAGAAAGCCAAACTGCCCGAGAAACTTTTGGAACTCGCTAAAGAAAAGGGAAAAGTTGTACATGAAGGCTGGCGCGCACGCAAAGACGGAAGTTTGTTTTGGGCAAGTGTAGTTATTACCGCTGTTCATAATAAAAAAGGCGATGTTATTGGTTTTTCAAAAGTGACGCATGATTTAACGGAAAGAAAAAAAGCCGATGACAAATTGAAAATGAATGCATTGGAGCTTGAGCAAAAAAACAATGAACTGGAAGAAATGAACAAAGAACTCCAATCTTTTGCCTATATCTCAAGCCATGATTTGCAGGAACCGCTCCGAAAAATACAGACTTTTGCTTCGCAGATTATAGAAAAAGAAGCAGAACATTTATCAGAAAACGGAAAAGATAAATTTAAAAGAATGCAGAACGCCGCGCAACGAATGCAGACTTTAATTAATGATTTATTAGCCTATTCGAGAACAAATGCCCAAGAACGCATTTTCATAAAAACAGATCTAGCCCAGATTATCAATGAAGTAAAAGAAGATTTAACTGAAGAACTGGAACAAAAAAGTGCCGTAATCGAAATTGAGCAAACCTGTGAAGTTGACATTATTCCGTTTCAATTCAAGCAATTGCTTTACAACTTGATTAGTAATTCATTAAAATTTTCTAATCCTGATATTCCAATTGTAATTAAAATTAAAAGCAAAGTTGCTTTAGGAAAAGATTTAGAAAATGAAAAACTGATTCCCGCCAAGAAATATTGCCATATAGCAGTTTCTGATAACGGAATTGGTTTTGAAGCGCAATACAACAAAAAGATATTCGAAGTTTTCCAGCGTCTTCACGGCAGGGACCGCTATAACGGAACTGGAATCGGATTGGCGATTGTGAAAAAAATTATTGAAAACCACAACGGAATCATCACCGCATCGGGTATTCAGAACCAAGGCGCTTCTTTTGACATCTATATTCCTGTAGGATAAAATTTATCACTAAAAAGATAAAAAAAACGGAAACTTCTTAATTGCAGTTTCCGTTTTTCCATTTCAAAACAAATTGAAATTATCTCAAAACATTTTTTATCTGGTATAAACAGTAATTACACCGGTTGTTTTGTCTTTAATTTTTAGCTCTTTGTTAGTAAGATTCATAATATCACTAGTTGAACTTACATTTCCAACAGTAATAGTCAAATCATTATGAGATCTTACATAGGTTCCAGTAGTTTCTGTCAATGCGCAATCGCTTCCATTATAATCGCCAATGACCGCAGCATTACTTAGTCTTAAGTCTAAATAATCTCTATTACACCCAGCTGCATTTTGAGGGGCATCAACCAATACTTCCTGTCCATTAACAATTGTTCCTGTTTGGCTTAGATTATATTTCCCTTGAATTGGAACTATTGTTTCTCCTTCATTATCGTCGTTACTACAAGAGGTTACGAACATTCCCGCGCTTAAGGCTAATACGAATAAAAAGTTTCTATTTTTCATGATTTATTTGTTTTTTATTAATTTAATTCAATAATGCTAAATTAAAAGTAAATACTTACAAATAATTTCATGATTTTGCGGATATTTTACATAAATCGCATTTTAATAGATTTTTTACTTTTTTACATATTTATTCAAAATATATCTTGTTACAGGTTTTAAAGGACTATTGCTTTCAGGATGTCTTCCATGTCCGTTAAAAAAATCGATTCCGTTTGCTGTTTTGCCATACCAGACAATAGCATCACCATTTTTATTAAAGAAAGCCGTTGTATCGCATACCTTTATTTTTTTTAAATCAAAAACGGTTTTGTCAAAAGGCTCCACAACATTAAAGCTTCCTAAACCTTTCACTTCCAAATCACAGCTTACTTTTTCATAGTGATCGCCCGACCATTGCATACATTGTTTTTGAAAGAAAGCGAGATAAATCATTATCGCTAGCCCGGCAGAAAAAGCTGCAACTAATGAATATCTAATTATCCTAGATTTTATTGGCTCTCCTGCCGCAACAAAAGTTGCTATAGGAATTGGCGCCATTTCTGCTGGAGATTGAATTTGCTCTAATTCATCATTTTTTGAATTGGCATTGTCTATTATCTTATCCGCAAAAACATCTAGAGAAACTTCTTTCTTAGGTGGCGGCGCGGTATCTCTTAACTCATCTATTAATTTCTTTTCTTCTGCACTAAGCTGTTTTCTATATTCATTAAAAGGTCTAGGCTGTAAATCAACCAGTATTGCTGCCAATTGAATAGTATCTTCAGCTGGGTTTTCAGTTTTACCCAAAAAGAATCTCTTAACCGATTCTAATTTGTTCAGCTCATCATCTCCAAACAAGTTTTTTTTATTCTTATCAAATGGAAATTCAAAAAAAGATTCAAACATAAGCAGGTCTTCCTTTTTAGTATTTGCATTAAATCTTTTGATGCACAAATTTCTAAGATTTGCCGCTGTCGGAGAATTTAAATTATGTGAATATTCCCCGTTTTTTTCCTCTTCATACTTTGCTTTAATCGCATTTTTATAATCTTCAAAAGTAATGGTTGACATAGGCATTTGAACTTTTTAAAACTTTCCTAAAGTACTTTACTCGACTTTTTATGACTTTCTGGAACTTATCCTGACTTTAAGAAAATATATTCGACTTTCCTGACTTTACGCTCCTTACAGCCCTAAACCCAATATAACTTTGCCTCAACAAAATTAGTTATCGCTTTGATCTGCAGGTCAAAAAGCAAATGTACAAAACTAGTTTATTTACAAAGTGTGGAAAACCGTAAGACGGATTTTATCCGGGAAGTATAGATGAAAATCTTGCGGTTCTACACACTTCACTTCCCAATCAAAATTTGGTATTGCCATTTAAAAGCCAACCTGGAAAAAGATTTCGGGCAGCAATACCCTTGTTCAACTTTTAAATTTTAAAAAAATGAAAACATTATATTTATGGGGAGCGTACATCCTATTGTCAACTACATTATTTTCTTGTACAGCTGATGAATTTGAAACAGCTAAAGGCAAAACAGAGGTAAAAACCAATACAATTCCGGCGAAAAATATGCAGGCCACCGGACCAGACGACGATCCGGTTGTGGTACCGCCACCGCCAAAGAAATAATTTAAAATTTATGAAAAAAATCTGTAATTTATAATAAATTACTATTTTCGGGGAAAGTAAGATTTATGTTACGATCCCCGTTTTTTTATTTGCTAACTTTTCTCTTTTTCTTTTCTTGCAAAGAGAAGACAATTGCACCTGCTAAGGTAGATCTCAATCGCGAGAAAGCCTTAAAACTAAGAGATCTTGGCATCGAAAATCTCCAAAGCAAAAACTACAATGGCGCTTTTTATAATTTTAATAAATCAAAATTAGATTTTGAAATTTTAAAGGACAGTGCCAATATTGTCTACAATTTAATTCAGATGGCTTCTATCCAGCAGATAAATGGAGATTATTACGGAAGCAAAGAAACACTTACAGAAGCACTTCCGTACGTGAAAAAGAAAGACATTTACTCGGTTTCCATAAATAATTTTTTCGGAATTGCAGACAAGGAGCTCGCTCTTTATGATGATGCCATTTATTATTATAAGGAAGCGATAAAAGATGCCGAAAACAATGTTTCTAAATTCTCTCCTCTAAATAATATTGCTGTTATTTACATTGAGCAAAAAAAATACGAAAAAGCAATTCAGATTTTAGAATCGATTTTAAATGAAAGCCAAATTTCAAAACAAAGTAAAGCGCGTGTTTTAGATAACCTTGGTTTTGCCTATTTTAAAATTGGCAATACTGACAAAGGGCTTGCGTTAATGCATGAAGGCCTTAAAATTAGAAATGAAATTCAAGATTTATACGGAATTATTGGGAGCAATCTTCATCTGGTTCAGTACTACTCAAAAACCAATATTCAGAAATCTAATGCGTATGCCGTAAATGCATACGAAATTGCCACAAAACTTAATAGTATCGACGAGCGTTTAAAAGCATTATCTTTTCTTATCTCAAACGATTCGAAGGCTCAAAACGCTTATGCGCAAAAATTCATTTTTTTAAACGACAGCATAATAAAAGTTCGAAACAATTTTAAAAATAAGTTTGCCCGAATAAAATACGATTCAAAAAAAGAAAAGGACGAAAACCAAAAACTGAGGCTAGAAAAAGCTGAAAATCTAATTGCCCTTAAAGACGCCGAAAATGAGAGAAACATTTTTATTGCGTGCTTTGCTGTTTTCTTTTTCCTATTGGTTTACTTAAAAAAACAATATGATAACCGAAACCGCATTGAAAAAATGAAAACTGCATACGATATCGAAACCCGAATCGCAAAAGATATCCATGACGGATTAGCAAATGACGTTTTCCATGCTATCACATACACGCAGACTCAACCTTTAGCAAACGAAAGCAATAAGGAAAATTTACTTCAAAAACTCGATAACATCTACTCACGCGTTCGCGGAATTTCAAGAGAAAATAATGATATTGATACGGGCTCAAATTTCGCTAGTAATTTAAAAGAAATGCTCTCTACTTATAATAGCACTCAGACAAACGTTATTATTAATGGTGTTGAAAAAATAAATTGGGATTCGGTTGAAGATTTAAAAAAGATTGCCATTCAGAGAGTTTTACATGAATTAATGGTCAATATGAAAAAACACAGTGAAGCTCCTGTTGTATCTATTAAATTTGATGCTAACGCAAATGCGCTGCTCATTGATTATAGCGATAACGGAAAAGGCTGCGAAAAATCAAAAATTGTAAAAAATGGTCTTCAAAATATGGAAAACCGTATTTTGTCTAATAAAGGAACTATTACTTTTGACACTGAACCAAATAAAGGTTTTAAAGTAAAAATAACAATGCCTAAATAAGAGCCTATGTTTAAAAAAGTAATTATAGCTGAGGATTTTGAAGAATTCAATTTAGCCATAAAACAAACTTTGAATGATTTCAATATTGACAATTTTCAGCACGCAAAATATTGTGATGATGCTTTTCTTAAAGTTAGAAAAGCGATTCAGGATAAGGAGCCGTACGATTTATTGATCAGTGACCTTTCGTTTAAAAAAGACCATCGCGAAGTAAAAATTGGCAGTGGCGACGAACTCATTCAAAAAGTACGCGAACTGCAGCCTGATATTAAAATCATTGCCTACTCTATTGAGGATAAAAGCGTTCGTATAAAATCACTTTTTGAGGATTCTGAAATTAATGCTTTTGTTCTAAAAGGCCGCAATAGCATTGACGATCTTAAAAAAGCGCTTACCTTAATTTCATCTTCCGAACAAAAATTTATTTCGCCCGAAGTTGCTTCTGCGCTTCAGGAAAAAGGCAACTACGAAATAGACGATGTCGACATAAAAATCTTAAAATATTTATCTGACGGAACGTCTCAGGATGAAATTATAGAAATCTTTAAGAGCAATGATATAAAACCAAATAGCAAAAGTGCTATGGAAAAAAGATTAGCAAAACTAAAAGACTTTTTCAAGGCTAATAATACCATTCACTTAGTTTCGATTACAAAAGATATGGGGATAATTTAAATTCCAATTTTCTCCTTATTTAAAGCTCCTTTCGGAGCTTTTTTTTATTTCCAAAAATTAAAATATCGCATTATGGATTTCCGTAAAATACTGGTTTTTATTGGTTTTACTTTTGGATTAAATAATTTAAAAATTAAAAACATGAAAAAATTAGCTATTTTATTTAGTTTATTCTTCTTAGTTCTTGGAGGAAGCATTGAAGCTCAAAGTGGACATTACAAAGGAGGAAAAGGAAGTTCTCATAAAGGAGGAAAGTACAAAAACTCAAGTACCAATAATCACTACAAAAAAAGAAAATAATACTTAAAACTTCGATTGACATTAAATCAAGATTAAGTCAAAAGAAGTTTCTCAGTCACAAAAACTTTAATTAACTAAATCTTAAAAGATGGGCTTTCGATTTCAAAAAAGAATAAAGCTTGGAGGAGGACTTGGTTTGAACATTAGCAAATCCGGAATCTCTCCAAGTTTTAGAACAAAAATAGGAACTTTCAGCAAGAATGGTTATTCTACAAAAACTGGCATCCCTGGCGTGAGATATCAAAATAGCGGATGCCTTATAATATTTGCCTTCACAGGAATTCTTGCATTTATCAATTTAAATAATCTAATCATGAAGTATAAAAAAATCATAACAATTTCTATTTCCTTATTAATACTTACAGGCATTATAATTTCTTGTTCAGATTCAGGAGATTCGGGAGATTCGGGAGAAACAAGTTCGAATTCTGGTTCAAATTCAAATTGTCCGACAAAAACCTGTGGTGATTTTTCAACTAGAGCTCAGGCACAAGCAGCATATAATAGTAACAAAAGTTGTTACAAAAACCTTGATGCGGATGGAGACGGAATTGTATGTGAAAATATGAAATAAACAAACCAAAAAACCATGATAACACTAGAACTAAAAAGCCATTTTTTAAGATTATATCAAATGGCATTGTCTGATGATCAATTTGATGTTTTAGAACTTCAAATGCTATATCATTTTGCAGACGAAAGAGGAATTCCAAAAGAAGAACTCGATAAACTCTTTCTGAATCCGATTAATGCTGAATTTATTGTTCCCGAAGCTTTGCATACAAAAATTGAATATTTATACGATCTTACCCGAATTATTTGGGCTGACGGAAAAATAACCGACGACGAATTAAATATGCTGAGAAAGTATTGTAGAAAATTTGATTTTATCGAAGAAAACATCAATGATTTATCTGATTATCTGATTGATTGTGTTCAGAAAAAAATTGGCAAAGAAGAAATTATTAGTCAACTAAACGCTTAAGTTATGAAACCACTTTCACAATTATTTAGTTTAAAAAAATCTGAAGATTCTCCTTTTAGAGTTTTAGAAGAAAATGAAGCAGACAGAGAACAAATCAGAATTACGTATTATCAAAGCGGTTTTGCAGCATCAGTCAAAGCAACAGGAAAACCAATTGTTCTAAAGGCGTGCTTGCAAAATTTGTATATGAGTTTTGAAGATCAATGCCGAAAACAAAAAATGGAACAGGATAAACTAAAACAGCCTTACCGTGAAGAACAGGAAAAAAATAGAACTGAACTAAAAAAATCTGAAGCCGCAATTGGTATTTATGAGAAAAAAGAACAGGATATCAATGATAATATCGATCAGATAAAAAACGAAATTATTGAAGTAAAACGAAATCCTGACAAATACGGAATCGAAGAAGGAAAAGGACTTAAAGCTCAATTTTATATTGGTTTGATTCTTTTACTGCCTATCACGCTTTATGTCTTGGTGTTTTATATTTCGGCTTCTTATTCTGCTTTTTTCAAAGAGTTTTCAAATGATAGTTTAACTGCAGCCATTTTTGATGCTGATGCTTTTACAAATGCTTTCAAAGCGAGTTGGCTCGAAGGCGTTTTGGTTACTACTATCCCGTTTGTTTTTATGGGATTGGGTTATGTTATTCACATGGTGCAAAAAGGAAAAGGAATTAAAAATATATTTAGACTTGTCGCACTTTTTACTATTACATTTCTATTTGATGGTCTTTTAGCTTACATCATTGAGAAAAAAATATATGAGTTTAATAAAACACCAGAATCTTCTCCGTACAATTTAAATATCGCTTTGGGCGAGCCAGAATTCTGGATGATCATATTTGCTGGTTTCGTAGTGTATATTATCTGGGGATTGGTATTTGATTTTGTAATGAAAGAATTTGAAAACATTGATAAAATTCGAGCTTTTATAAGAGGACGAAAAGAAAATCTATTAAATCTTGAGAAACTAAAAGCTGATTACATTAATAAAATCAATGATTTTAAACAACAAATTGTTACTGTCAATGGAAAAATTTCAGAATTACAAGCCAAAATTGACGGTTTTGTTTTTCCTGTAAAAGAGTATTTGCACTATCATCACCAATATAAAGAAGGGTGGTTTCAAGCTATCAATACAGAAATTGCCTTGCCTCATAAAGAAAAAGTAGAATTACTGGAAAACTGTGAAAATTTATCTGAAGAACACCTTGGAAGATTAAATTTAATTGATCCTGATTTTCAACATTTAGTGTATTTTAAAAATTAAGATTATGAAAAACACTTTACTTAAAATTTCAATGTCATTGTTGTTTATTTTATTCTTTTCATGTAAAGAAGAAAACAAAACAGAAAACAAAGAAACCCCAACTAAAAGTTATGTTTCAGAGAATTATAACATTAGTATTTTGGTAGATTTATCAGACCGAATTAGTCTCAAAAAAAATCCAAACCCAACAATGGAAATTTATCAAAGAGATTTAGGATACATCAAATCAGTTTCTGAAGCTTTTACAGATCATCTGAAATCAAAAAGAATGAGACAGATTGATGACAAAATGCAATTGTTTTTTAATCCAGAACCCGAAAATCATGAAATCAATTCTATTTCTAAAGAATTGAGAATTATGGTAAATAAAGATAATGCTTCCAAGAAATTCCTTAATTCTATCAATGATACTTATTCTTCAAAAACATCAAAAATATATGAATCGGCGATTAAAGATGATAAATATATTGGTTCAGACATTTGGAACTTTTTTGACAGCAAAGTTCAGGATCAATGCATTGACAAAGATTTTAGAAATATCTTAATTATTTTAACAGATGGATATTTGTTTTATGAAGGAACGGAAATTAAAGACGGAAATTTATCCAGTTATTTAACACCTCAGCTAATTAAACAAAATGGATTAAATACAAACAACTGGCAGAAAAAATTTGATTCCGAAAATTTTGGCTTCATTAAAATTGATACCGATTTATCAAATCTTGAAGTTTTAGTCTTAGGAATAAATCCAAGCAAAAATAATCCGTTTGAAGAAAAAGTTATAAAGGCATATTGGACGAAATGGCTTTCTGAAATGAAAATAAAGCATTTCGAAATTAAAAATGCCGACTTACCTTCAAACATGGACAAAATTATAAAAGATTTTATTTTAGAAAAAGAATAACAAAGCAAACTAATGTTTTTTAAAGAGGAACTTCATTGTCCTCTTTTTCCCCGTTAAATCCCTTCCAAAAAAACTCCTCTAAAATTTTTACCCCATTACGGATTACCATAATACACTGACTTTAATTGGTTTTACATTTGATATATTAATTTAATTAAAATCTAAAACATTATGAAGTATTACGTAAACCAAAATGCACAGAAAAATGGAGACCATGAAGTTCACACAGAAAATTGTCAATATTTGCCGTCTATTGCAAATAGAAAATACTTAGGTGATTTTTCTAGTTGTAAACCTGCTGTGGATGAAGCAAAAAAAACTTATTCTAAAGCAAATGGATGTAAAATATGTTCTCCAAGTTGTCATACTAGTTAGAAATATTTTTTTATTCTTTAAAGATAACCTGGAGAAAGACCTAAAATGAACTTTAGTAAAATTCATAATTTCTCCAAGTTTAAACAATTAAAAACTATAAAAAATGCAATCCCGTATAAGTACTCATTTTAAAGAATTTAATTCTAATTAGATTTATCACACCTAACTAGACAGTGTATCGCCTATGCGAAAAAACTACCTCATCTTACTTTTTTTACTTGGTTTTTATTCCTGCAAAAAGGCTTCTGCTCCACCTCCATTACCGCCGACAAATTCATTTTATAAATCGGCAATTACGGCAGATGACAGAAAGACAATTACACCTGAAGAAGCCCGAACGTATCATGTTAATAAAACGTATCAATACGAATACCGAACAGGAAATCCCGGAAATTACGAATATAATTATGATGTAAAAGGAATAAATAACAGAGGCGATTCGGTTTGTGGGAATATTAACGTTCAAGGAAAATACGGTGCTGGAATTTTAACGAACGATACGATTACTGAAATTGAAATTAATACCGAATGGATTTCTTACGGGAAATTAAAAGCTATCGACAAACAAGGAAACGAATACCATTTAATTGTTAAATAAAAAATATCGAATGAAATATACGCTACTATTACTTTTTGTTTTTGCAACTTCATTTCGACCACCCGAAAACAACGTTTTTATTTGTGGTCCTACTGGCGCAAAAAAATATCACTATAATGAAAATTGTCGCGGTTTAAGTTCTTGCAGTCATGGAACAGTTAAGACATCGCTTAAAAAAGCTCAAGGTTTAGGCTTGACACTATGCGGATGGGAAGATTAGCATCTTTCCATTTACATATTTAATCATTTGATAATAATCACTTTACAATAATTTCACATTAGTTTTTTTAATTTGATATAAAACTAATCGCTATGAAATTCTTTAATCTAAAATTCCTAGTATCATTCAAAGAGTGGCTTTTTTTAAGAGCAATGCAATCTTCTTTCCTGCATTAATAAACCATTATAAATAAAGGAAAGCATTATTGAATGAATAAAATTGAAAGCTCATTTTTGAACAGAAACCAATTTGGTGAAGATTTCTTGTGGGGTGTTTCTACCGCTGCTTTCCAAATTGAAGGGGCACATGATGCCGACGGAAAAGGTTCTTCTATTTGGGATGTTTTTACTTCTCAAAAAGGAAAAATCAAAAACGGACATCATGCCATAACTGCTTGTGATTTTTACAACTCATATGAGGATGATATTAATTTAATCAAGGAGTTAAATATTCCGAATTTCAGATTCTCTATCAGCTGGCCGAGAATTATGCCAACTGGCATCCACCCTATAAATCCAGCAGGCATTGATTATTACAACAAAATTATAGATTCGCTTCGAGCCTCTGGAATTGAGCCTTGGATCACGCTTTATCATTGGGACTTGCCTCATGAACTAGAAGTGAAAGGAGGTTGGACTAATCGTGAATCGGTTGCTTGGTTTAAAGAGTATGTCGAAGTCTGTGTGCAGTATTTTGGCGATCGTGTCAAAAACTGGATGGTAATTAACGAACCTTCTGTATTTACTGGAGCGGGTTACTTTCTAGGCATTCATGCGCCTGGAAAAAAAGGAATTACCAATTACTTAAAAGCAATGCATCATGTTACTCTGGCAACAGCTGCTGGAGCCAAAATAATTCGCGAACGTGTTCCAGATGCCAATATCGGAACCACATTCTCCTGTACGCATATCGAACCTGCAACTGAAAGCACAAAAGATATTGAAGCCGCAAAACGTGTTGATACTTTATTAAACAGAACTTTTATTGAGCCAATTTTAGGATTAGGCTATCCGCAGAAAGATCTTCCGGTTCTTAAAAAACTCAATAATTACATTCTCGAAAACGATTTGAGCAATCTAGATTTTGATTTCGATTTCATCGGATTACAGTGTTACACGCGAGAAGTGGTAAAATCGTCTATCTTAATTCCGTACATAGGTGCCGAATTGGTAAGTGCCGAGAAAAGAAATGTAATCTCAACCGAAATGGGCTGGGAAGTTTATCCGCCCGCCATGTACCATATTCTTAAAAAGTTTAATGAGTATGACGGAATCAAAAAAATAATTATTACCGAAAACGGAGCCGCTTTTCCAGATACGGTCCAAAACGGAAAAGTCCATGATATTAAACGCACCCATTTTATTCAAGATAATTTAGAGCAGATATTAAAAGCCAAACGAGAAGGCTTAAATGTCGAAGGCTATTTTGTATGGAGTCTGACCGATAATTTTGAATGGGCTGAAGGCTATAATGCCCGATTTGGATTAATTCATGTGGATTTTGATACGCAAAAAAGAACTATTAAAAACTCAGGTTTGTGGTTTAAAGATTTCCTATCTTAATTTTAACGCAAAGAGCGCAAAGAATTTTCGCAAAGGGCACTAAGTTTTTTTAGACAACTTTATTTGAAAAAGTTCGCAAGGCTGTTATAAATTGCTTTGCGAACTTTGTTGCGTCTATCTTTCTGTTTTGTTGTAAGTTTAACGCTAAGCACGCAAAGAACTTTCGCAAAGTGCGCTAAGTCTTTTTGAGACTACTTCATTTGAAAAAGTTCGCAAGGCTGTTATAAATTGCTTTGCGAACTTTGTTGTTTCTATCTTTCTCTTTGTTGTAATTTTAACGCTAAGCACGCAAAGAACTTTCGCAAAGTGCGCTAAGTCTTTTTGAGACTACTTCATTTGAAAAAGTTCGCAAGGCTGTTATAAATTGCTTTAAGAACTTTGTTGTTTCTATCTTTCTGTTTTGTTCTAATTTTAACGCTAAGCACGCAAAGAGTTTTCGCAAAGTGCGCTAAGTTTTTTGAGACAATCTTCAATTGAAAAAGTTCGCAAGGCTGTTATAAATTGCTTTGCGAACTTTGTTGCGTCTATCTTTGTCTTTGTTGTAAGTTTAACGCTAAGCACGCAAAGAATTTTCGCAAAGGACGCTAAGTCTTTTTGAGACAATCTTCAATTCAAAAAGTTCGCAAGGCTGTTATAAATTGCTTTGCGAACTTTGTTGCGTCTATCTTTGTCTTTGTTGTAAGTTTAACGCTAAGCACGCAAAGAGTTTTCGCAAAGGCCGCTAAGTTTTTTGAGACAACTTCATTTGAAAAAGTTCGCAAGGCTATGTATAAATAGCTTTGCGAACTTTGCGTTGATCTTTGTGCTCTTTGCGGTTAAAAAACTCTATTTAGAGCCAAATAATCATTACGATTTGTATTTATAATTCTGCTTTAAAATTCCGACATGGATTTTTCCATTGGTTTTTAAGTTAGTTATAATTCTGACATATTTCTCTTCCGGATATTTTACCTCAAAATTGAAGGTCGTATCTTTTGCTTTAACCTGTAGCAGGTGTTTCCCTTCTCCAGATACCGACAGTCCAACAGTTTCATAAGTAGGCAATGCCTCTGTCGCCTTTAAATTAATTTCCTGCACTTTTTCTTTATCTAGAAATACTTCTAGTTTCAAGTTATCCAGTTTCATATTGGTTGGCTGTTCAAACGATACAACATACTTTTTACAACTGACAGTGCATAAAACAATAAATAGTACTAAGAGCTTTTTCATAAAGGGGTATTTTAAACTGATTGTTATTAAAAATCAAAACTGTTTTTAGTCTTTTATAAATATAAAATAATTTTATTTCAATCCCGCTAAAAAAAAAGATTTTAGAATTTTCTGTAATAAAAAACGAAGGCAACAAAGTTGAAAAAAAATCTAAAAAAAAGAACAAAAAAATCTGTTATTTTCCTGGATTTCACTAGGTTTATCGAGATTTTTTTCTTATCTTTATTATGTAAATAACAGTAAATATATGCCGAAAAACACACTTTTTAAACGCCAAAATTTCACTTCAAAAAATTATTCTTTTTATCTCTTTGAGCATTTTATTTTTCAAAATGCTTCCGAAATTATTCCCTTTAATCTTTTTTCTGCACAATATATAAACACGCAGAAGAAACAAGAGCAACTGCTCCAACCGCAATCGTAATTATTTTGCGAGGATATATTTTCTGAACTATTTTTTTAGAAAATAAGCCTTTAAAATTCAATAAAAGACTTCTCTTTTCGGGAATTTCTTTTGACTCCTCATTTTCATTTTTTACCAAAACCAATTTTTCTATGCCAGTATTATCGATTTCAGCAGTTATCTTATTCTCGACACTTTTAATTTGTTTGGCTTCTTCAATTCTACATTTTTCGTTGAATTTTTTAAAAGGGCGCGGCTGAAAATCGACTAGCACTGCGGCAAGATTTATGGCATCAATATTTGAAGGATCTGTTTCGCCTTTAAAGAAAGTTTCAATAGGCCTAAATTTATCTTTCTGATCCTTAAACTTATGCTTTTGAGTATGGTCAAAATCCAAACATAATAAATTCCTAAAAACGTTTAAATCATCTTTAGTCGGGTTATCTTCAAAGATAAGCCAGCACAAATCGCGAAGTTTTCCGCGGGAAGGATGGTCTAAAAAATCAAAATATTCTCCCTCTTTTTCGATTTCGTATTTAATCTTAATTGCCTTTTTATATGCTTCTAATGTGTTATTCATCTTGCCTTTTTTAGGAACTGATTTAGACTCTTTATTTTCATTTTTCACCAATTTTTTTTCTATGCTTTTATTTTCGACTTCTACAATTAAATCCTTTTCAGCATTTCAATTTTTGTTCCAATTCTATATTATTTCTATATTTTTTTTAATTGTTCGCAACCAACTTTTGACGGACTTATTGCATCTATTATAATAAAGATTTGTTTAGAATTAATAGGCTTTGCATTTTCATCTCATCGGGAATTTATGGGAATCTCAGGAATACGCAGGAATTCCGGGAATCCCTTATCAACAGTGATCTAAAAGCGCCTTTACTTTGCATCAAGAAATTAGTTCAAGTTTTGTCTGCAGACTAAAACAAAAATATAAAACTAGTTCTAATTAACATTGTGGAAAACCGTAAGACCGAGTTTATTCGGGAAGTATAAATTACGTCTTACAGTTCTACACGATCTACTTCCTAAAACAATTTTGGTATCGCATTCCAAGATCTGGATCAACTCCGGACAGCCATACCTATGTCTAATTTCTAAATTAAATTAAAATGAAAAAACTAATACTATTTATCGCTTTTGCGTTATTGTTCACGATATTTTCTTGCACTCCTGACGAGTATGAGACACCAACAGTTAAGAAAACTGAAAAAACTATCCAGCCTTCATACGCTGGAGATGCTAATCCTGATGGTCCTGGTGATGGGAAGACTAACCCACCAACAAAACCATAAGTTAAAATATATTTTTAGTATCTAATTAATTACTACTTTCGGGGAAAGTAAATTTTATATGTTACGGTCCCCGTTTTTATATTTTTTCGTACTATTTTTTCTCTTTTCCTGTAATAAAAAAAAGAGTAATAATCTTGGAACAGAATCAATACGAAAAGAAGCTTTAAATCTAAGAGACAAAGCAGATGAAAATTTTGCAAAGCAAAATTTAGGTACTGCTTTCTACCAATTCAATAAATCAAAAATACTTTTTGAAACCTTAAAAGACAGTGCCAATATTTCGTATACACTTATACAAATGTCATCTATTCAACAGATCAATGGAGATTATTATGGCAGTAAAGAGACGGTAACTGATGCATTATCTTATGTGGAAAAAAGCAAACCCCATTTAGCCTGCATAAATAATATATTAGGTATTGCGGACAAGGAACTTTCTCTATATGATGACGCAATAATTTATTACAAAAAATCCGTAAACAATTATAAAAGTCCTATTGAAAAACAAATCCCTTTAAATAACATTGCCGCTGTATACATTCAACAAAAAAAATACGATGATGCCATTTTTCTTTTAGATTCTCTGCTAAACAATAGCATATTAAAAGAAAAAAATGAAAGTTATAATGAATCCTTAATAAAAGATAACTTAGGATATGCTTACTTTAAAAAAGGATTAGATAAAAAAGGATTACAGTTAATGACAGAAGGTCTAAAAATTAGAATTAATACTAAAGATACTTATGGAAGCATTGAAAGCTATCTTCACTTAGCCGACTATTATTCTAAAAAAGACTTAAAAAAATCGGATGAGAATGCTTTTTTAGCTTACAAAGTTGCTACAGCACTAAACAGTATTGACGAAAGACTCGAAGCCCTGCAAATAATAATTTCAAACGACAATAATCCTAATACTGCCAAATACACCCAAAAGTATTTTACTCTAAATGACAGTATTATTAAAGTTCGAAATAATTTCAAAAACAAATCTGCCAAAATTAAATACGACGCCAAAAAAGAAAAAGATGAGAATGAAAAACTTCGTTTAGAAAGCGCTAAAAATCAATTATCGCTTCAAAGAGCCAAATACTTAAAAATTGTATTTGGGATCGTTTTTGCTTTTTTAGTTGTTTTAATATTCATTTTGATCCGCTATTATAAGAATAAAAACAAGGCCATCGAATTTAAAACTTCATATAACACTGAAACCCGTATTGCTAAAAAAATCCATGATGAGCTGGCAAACGATGTTTTTCAAGTAATTGCTTTTGCAGAATCTCAACCCTTATCTACAGAAAACACCAAAGAAAATCTGCTTCAAAAACTAGATGATATTTACAGCCGCGTAAGAGGAATTTCAAGAGAAAACAATAGCATTGATACAGGCGCGAATTTCACGCGCAGCATAAAAGAAATGCTTTCTGCTTATAACACAAGGGAGCGAAACATTATGGTAACCAATTTAGAGAATATAAATTGGGAAAGCATTGACGATATCAAAAAGATTACCATCAGCCGAATTTTGCAGGAACTAATGGTAAACATGAAAAAACATAGCCAAGCAAGCATTGTTGTAATTCGATTTGAAAGTGACCAAAAATCAATTTCAATAAGTTATATGGACAATGGCATAGGCTGCGAAAAAAGCATTATTGTAAAAAATGGCCTTCAAAATATGTCCAATCGCATTCTAGCTGTAAACGGCACATTTGACATTGATACTGAACCCAATAAAGGTTTTAAAGTAAAAATCGTGATGCCAGAGCAAACTCAGATTAAAGTAAAAGAAAAATTCGCTTATTAATTTAAAAAGCCTTTCAGAATTAATCCGAAAGACTTTTTTCTTCAAAAACAATAAATGTTATAACCTGATTTAGGCTTCTAATGTTTCGTTTAAAACAGCCACAGCCTCTTTCCAGTTATTTACTCTCAAATGGTGTGTCTTGTTTATATTGTGAAAGGCAGTAAACATAATAGGCTTGCCCATGCAGTAATCTAAATTTTTACAGTGATCATCTATCAGATAATCGGTATTGATGATTCTTTTGCTTCCGCATAAAACAATGTTTTCCCACTTTATAAAAGGGAAATGTTCGCCGAGCCAAGCCACTTTTTCAGCAAGAGAAATTGGAAATTCTGTTGCTGCCGAAACAATAAAAATCTCAAAATTCTTTTGGAGTTCCTGCAAACTTTCGACTGCATCTGGCATTACAGGCAGATTTCTAAAAAAGTTGCCTTTATTCAAAATTCCGTGTAAAAGTTCTCTTTCTTTAAAAGCTTCTTCTTCACTTAATCCTTGAATTCCCTCTTTCGAAAGGTTCATTCCGTATTCTTTATTATATTCTTCTATCAATTGGGACTCTATATCGGCTAGTACCCCATCCATATCAACTGCAATGGTTTTCTTTCTCATGATAATTTTATTTTGCGGTAAAATTATGCAAAAATTGCAAAATATTGCAATTTTTAACTTATTTTTGCAATATAAAACCGCAACATAAATGAAAAAGGAAGAACGTCAAAAGGCAATTTTAGAATATTTATCTAAAGAACATCGCGTTTCATCGGCAGAATTAAGTGATTATTTGAACGTTTCGGAAGATACCATCCGTCGCGATTTAAAGGAACTTTCAGATCAGGGACTTTTAAAAGCTGTTCGCGGAGGTGCCGTCGCTCCTTCTCCAATTCCGCTTCATTATAGAAAAAGAGAAAAACACGACATCGAAAACAAAAAGATTATTGCCCAGAAGGCTATCTCCTATTTAAAAGACGGACAAGTTGTTTTTATTGACGGAGGAACCACTTCTTTGGCTTTGGTTGCCAGCTTTCCTTACGATTTAAAACTGACGGTTATTACCAACAGTTTTCCCGTCGCTTCATTGATTGAAGATTTACCCAATATTGATCTCATTTTTGCAGGAGGCAAAATGTGCAAAACTTCTTTTGCAACTTCGAGCATTGAAACAATAGACTTTTTTAGGAATTTCAGGGCAGACATTTTCATTTTAGGAATCTGCAGTATTCATCACGAACGCGGTATTACGGGAATCTTATACGACGATTCTGTGCTCAAAAAAAATATGATTAAGAACTCCAATTTTGTCATCGCTCTCAGTTCTATTGAAAAAGTCGAAACTGCCGAATCGTATTTTGTCTGCCCGATAAATGATATTGATGTTTTGGTAACGAACGTTTCTCCCGAAGATGAAATTTTAAAGCCGTACAAAAATACTGGTTTGACTATTCTTTAATTTCATAACTTTGGTCTAGACAATGAATTAACATTAATCTAGAACAATGAAATTCCAATATTTTCTGCCATCAGAAATTCTGAAACTTTATATAAAACATTATTATATTTTTGAGTCAGATTCTGATATAGAATTTCAGGACACTGTATTTCCGAGTGGCGAAATGGAAATGATTTTTAACCTCGGCGATGGCATTTGGGAATCCTTGATTGATGAAAAATTTCACAGAACACCCAAAATCGAATTGTGGGGACAAATCACAAAACCGCTTGCCATACAATCAAAAGGCAGACATACCATGCTTGGCATTCGGTTTTACACACATTCTGCAGCTTATTTTTTTAATGATGAAGTCGGAATCTTTAATGATCAGATTTTAGATTTAGAGGATGTTATTGGCAAACCCATAACAACGCTTCATTTGCAGCTTTTGGAAACGCCAGATATAAAAAAACGAATTGAACTTATTGAATCTTTCTTAATAAAGAAACTGATAACGAATGACAATAAGTCTCAAAAAATTCAGAAAGTGGCTCATATTCTATCTAGTTTAGTCCAAAATCCTTCAGTTAATGACATCAATACTATTGCAGCCAAATACGGAATGACGCCGCGTTATCTGCATAAACTTGTTTTTCAGCATACAGGTCTTGCTCCAAAATCGTTTAATAAGATCATCCGTTTTCAGCGCAGTCTCAAACTTATTGTGAACAGCGACTCGCTTTTAACTTCAGTTGCTTACGACTCTGGCTACTTTGACCAATCGCATTTTATAAGAGATTTTAAAGCTTTTACAGGGACTACGCCTACTTCATACTTAGAAAATCTATCTCCAATAAATAATTTAATCATCTAAATCTATATTCGACACTACTTCTTTAGCATTTCAGAAAAAACAGTTCCGATTTGTACAATTTAAACGTTTTTAGACGCCATACCTTTGATTAAAATAATATCAATCTATTCTTTTAATTAAAAACTATTGTTATGAAAAATTATGCTCTTTGTACAATTTCAACATTAATTGTATTTACCATATTATTAAACAGCTGTAATTCGGCATCAAAAAACGAAACAGCAAATTTAGACGAAGCAAAAAAAGCAATTCAGGAAAGTAATGCGATTTATTTTAATTCCTTTAAAAATAATGATCCATCCATTTTCATAGATCGTTATGCCGATGATGCTTCAATATTACTTCCAAATGCGCCGCAAATTTATGGAAAAGAAGGCGCTGCCAAATTTTTTAGAAAAGCCTATGATGAGTATGGCTTAAGAGGCGGCAAATTTATTACCACAGCTGTATACGGCGATGGTGTAGAATACGTTACCGAAGAAGGTTTATGGCAATCCTTAAATTCGAAAGGCGAACTTATGGACGATGGCAAATTTCTTGTTCTTTGGAAAAAAACGCCTAAAGGCTGGAAAATGTTTAGAGATTCTTTCAGCAGCAATCGCGAAGCCAAATAAAAAAACATTTTTCTAACACTAAAAAAGCCTTTCAGAATTTTACTTCTGAAAGGCTTTCTTTTTACTAACATTAACGTCTCGCTTGTACCTGTACAGATTGCGTTCACGAGTGAGATGCTTGCATTAGCGAGGGGATTAACTTAGCTATCATTAGTTTTCTAAGTTAAATTGCTATTACGTTCTGGTACTACAGCGGGTTTGGGACTAAATTAAGCCCATTCTTGGGATTTACCAAATCATCCCAAATACAAAGCCATATTTCTATTAAGCTTATTGCCCAAATCTGTTGTAGTAGCTGTTATGCGTTCGGTTTTTTTTCTTCCGAACTTTCTTTCTCAATATATTTCGCCAATCTTTTTCCATTCGTCAAAAGCAAATAACCAATGATAATTTTCAAGAAATGATAAACTAGCCA
This sequence comes from Flavobacterium sp. TR2, assembly GCF_025252405.1. Taxonomy (NCBI): domain Bacteria; kingdom Pseudomonadati; phylum Bacteroidota; class Flavobacteriia; order Flavobacteriales; family Flavobacteriaceae; genus Flavobacterium; species Flavobacterium sp. TR2. Next base: position 4,874,502 of record NZ_CP104307.1, read on the forward strand.
ATGTGAATCTGGATAATCCTTAATCAATGCTTTTTGCTGTAAAAAATTAAATAATCTTGAACAAAAATTAGGAAAACTTTCTGCTATCATTAAGCCACCAATTACGATTATTGCGATAGTCAAAACTGTCGAGCTTTTAATATTTAAATCAATTCTGTCCTCGTTAAAATTCTTTTCAAGTTTTAATTTTTCAACTAGCCATTCTGTTTTAAAAAGAAACAATCTAATAATTAAAATGTAAATTATAATCGAAACAATTAACATCAACCAAATCATTAATAAACTTTCGGTATTTAAATTTCCGTTTGTAAAAGATAACGTTGAATAAAATTGGGGAATTATTGAAATACAACTAAACAGTAACCAAAGTCCAATAATCTTAAGTAGTATTTTCCAAAACGTGTTAATTTGCATATTTTATAATTTTAAATGGTTTAATCTTTTTTAGTCAATTCAAAACTGACGCATAACTACTAATTATCTAAGTATCTTTGAGGATACTCTTTTATTCCCCTGCCAGCGTCTCGCTCATGCCCGTATAGTTTTAAAATTGATTTAGATTGCATTCACGAGCGAGACGCTCGCGCTAGCGCTAGCGAGGGGCAAATCCTACTCTATAATTATTTTTTCTTAGCTCTTAAATAAATTAGTTTGACAGGAACTCTATTTGAATATATTTTATCATTGAATAAAACATATCCATTTTCTTTGATTTCCTTTTTTTGATCGTCAGTTATTTTTGATTTTGTAAATATGGAATCGTTTTTTAAAGAAATTGACCCTTCATTTGGTTTTAGCTTACCTACATTTGAAAACCATTTTTTATCATTTCGATATGGCAAATTGACTATTGAAGTGAAATATTTTATTTCTCCTGGATGAAGAACAAAACTTTGTAATAATTCATTAGGAAGATCAACTCGTTTTAAGGCATACATTCGTTCAAGTTTATTTTCTTCAAGATATTTGTTAATAAGAAATTCTCCTCTTTTGATTTCAAAGTCTACCATAGTACCGCATGCATTTTCAATTTTGGTAGAACAACCATCTAGGACAGAATTATTTTTATACAAACTAAAATCTAACGAATTTAATGGAGAAAGATCCTTTTTCCCTATAGCTTCATTATAAAGATCCCTTTCTAATGTTCCAATTGAATTCTCATTAAACATTATAAAATATTTTTTATCAGAATTATTAATTATCCTATAATGAAGTATATTTTTTGATAAACTATCATATTCTTTGTTTGGTTGATATCGAGTTTCAATATAATCAAAGCTTTTTAAATTATCTACACAAACAATTTCATTGGTTAACAATTCTATTTTTAGATCTTTTTGCTTTTTAGTACATGAAAAAAAACTAAAAATAATTATATTTAAATAAATTATTTTTTTCATAAAGTAATATTTTCACCTGGTTGCCACCCTTTATAATTTATATACTGTTTCTCGTCTCCTCTGGCTATTCTGTAAAATGTTTTATCAATTACATCACCCATATTAGCTTAGTCTCGTCCTGTAAAAGTTTGCATATTTACACTTAATTTTTCACCATTTTTATTATCATTTTCCTATCCTTACTTGCTTTTACGCGAACACTATCTTTATCAAAAATTAAACAGATATCTCCACTTAGTGCTTTTGTAACGTTATACTTATTCCAAATTCTTTACCATCCCAATAACGTGCTCCATTACTATAGTCTTGACCATCTGTCAAAACATTTATTACGCAGCAAGTCAAAACATTACTTTAAAGATAAAACACACTAACTTACAAACATTTACATCTTAACATCTTTTCAATAATTAAAAATAGTATTACAGAATTTAGTCAAAATATTCTTTTATTTTTTTTCCATTCTTTTTATTAATTAATATAAACTTACAGAGCCCGTTTGCTGAACAACCACTGCGAAATAGCGACTTATTTGAGTAATCTTTGATTAGTTGATAACCTAATCTATATGTATATGGATATAGATTTACATCTACTTCATTTATTACAATTTTAGATTTATTTGGTTTTTCTATGGTTAACCATATTCTATCACAATTAAATTGCCAATAAAGATTATAATTATTCTTTAATTTGATTGTATCGCAATTTATACTACTTTCATTCATCAATTTATTTTCATCACAAAAGCAGTTTTTATTTTGTGATGAACAAATATTAATTTGAAGTATCATTAAAAGTAATAAGTTCTTTATCATTTGGTATTTTCTTTAGGTTTTGAAATATTAACTTCTTTCCAAAATATAATTACACAAACTAATCTAAATTAATTCTCGAATAATAATCCATGATGATATCTGTTGAAATACTATCCTTAATGAATGTTTTTATCTTTTGAATATTTTTACCGTCATAGTAATAACATCTTTCATAATCAATTTTAATATTAAAATAATTGGCTTGTAAATTAATTTTTTGAAATTGTTTTCTTTTGTTTTTCACAATTTCAATAGAAACAATCTTAGAATTATCAGGTAAATAATCAATTTTATTTAATTGAGGAAAGATGAAATTACAATCACTAAAGATTTTTTTTTCTTTATTACTCATACTTGTTTTGCAGTTTTCTTTTATAATTTTTTCAATTTCTTTATCTTTTTCCAAAAAATCTAAATTCATAATAGGTTTTATATTCATAAATCCATCCACATTTAAAGAATATTTAATATCCGTAATTGAAGTAGTGTAATTTACATATCGAATAGTTCCTCTAACAATGCGCTTTCTGAGTTCTTGATTGTAGACAAATTCACTGACCAAAAGATCATTTTTATCTATTGTAAATTTAATTGAATCGTCCTCCTTACTATCGCCATAAACTCGTGCGTATTCTTCATTATTTGCATTAAAATAATGAAGAATTTTCATATCTTTATTATTAGAATGAATTATTATATAACCTTTATTATGATTTTTACAAGAAATTACCAATAGTAAAACAAAAACTATAATTAGTTTATTTTTTTTCATTTACTTTCTTTTTTCTTGATTTTAATTCTTTCCAAAAAATAGTTCCTAAATAAACTGCTGTTGATTCAAGTGCTATAGTTCCAGAAGTAGAAAATTTATTATTAGGATTTTTTCCAGGGGTATATTTTTCTTGTGGGGCATTAAAATTCCCTCCCAATTTTTCAACACCCTCTTTCCATTTTTTGTAATGTTCATCTGAAATGGTCCATCCCATCGTGTTCATATGAATTTCAAATTTACCAGTAGAAAATCTATCGTCACTTTCTAAAAATTGTGCTTGTTCAGCCCCATCCCACATAGTTGCTCCATTACTCGCATCATTTTCAGATGCAAGAGAATATATTAAAGCGCCAACAGCTAACTGCATTTTGGTACCATTTCTTTTCTCAATTTCTGTTTTTCTAAACAATTTTGCTTGATCACTATCACTGCCATAAGCAATCTTATTAATCCTATGAACACTTGCTATCGCAAACATTTCCATTGATAGTTCTGTTATGAAACCAATATTGTTTTTATAAGCTGAACTTTCTCCATAAACAGTTGAGCTTAAACTGATAAACTTTTCATGTGTTATATTCACATTGTTTTCTTTTAGTGCCTTAGCATTGTTATATGTAACAAAATCATCCCCATTTTTATTTTTTTGAGTAGATTTCCCATCACATATATACACATCATCAACACTTCCTTCAAAATCGGGTTCATTTATTTTTCCTTCAAAAGTTCCATCTTTATTATAAAAATGCCCATTTACATACACTATTCTGTCATCAAGTCTTTTTGGAGGTGCATCCATAGGTTCACCGTAAATAATTTCGCCATCAGCGGTTTCTATTATTTTTCCCATGGCATTAGTAATAATACTACCGTTAGAAAACATATAATGGCTTCCTCCAGTAGTTTTTATTATAGTTCCTTTTACAAATCTTCTTCTCATAATTAATTATGCGTTGTGTTTTCTCCACTGTTATTCTCAATATTGTTTTTTGCATGCTTGCTGACATTCTTTTCACTATTGTTTTGAATACCATTTAAACCAGTCTCATATCGTTCTTTTTCGGTGTGCGATTTTAAATCTCCTTCAATGTTTTCATCATGATTACCTCCAACATGCAAAAAATTATCACCCGTAACGTGAGTACTTAAAATCCCGCTTACAACTGTCGATTTATTGACCCCTGCATTTTCAGAAATATTCATTCCTGCCGTATAAGTAATACTTTCAGTTGCTTCAAAAATAATATTCTTTGCGCGTATGGTAAAAGTTTCTGGCGTTGTGGCATTTATATTTTTGCCCTGTTCATCCAAATGAATCTCATTCCCGCTCGGGTCAGAAAGCCAAATACCAATTTTCTCGACAAACTTGAGCAATTGTCCAAACCTAAACTTCCAAGCTTTTACTCGATTGTCTGGAGTAGAGAAACCCGATTTCTCTTTCCTGCTCGTCATCGTTCCCGTTACAATAGGCAGTTCAGCATTTCCTCCTTGAAAATCTACAAAAACAGTGTCGCCTATTTCGGGAAGTATATGCTGTCCTCTCGCCTGTCCTCCATATTTTTGCAATAACGGTATATAAGGCGTGGTTTCGCCTTTGGCTTCCTGCCACGGCATCTGAACTTTTACACCGCTGAGTCCGTCGGGGTCTGCGTTTGCCGTTACAATAGCGGTTTGGCTTTTACAGGTTGGCACCAAATCAGGATCGGTCTCTGGCGAAAATACGGAACCACTTAAGTTTACTGCTGTAAAATGATTCATATAATCGCCTCCGTCGTCGCAAGTATGCGTTATTTGGGTAATCGTGTAAGTGGTTTCCAGCCATTTATCAACTCCTTTAATATTCACCCAGCTTCCCACGGCAATACCGGGAACTTCGCTTGAACCCCTTATTTCCATCATTTTACCCATTGAGGAACGCATTTTGTTTTTTGAATATTCCTCGACACTGCTTCCGCCGTGACCGCCAACCGCATTTTGATTAAGTTGTATGATGGTTTCTTTACTAAAAACCTCATTCGATTTATTGAGGTAGTTTTGATGTGTCCCGTCTGTTTCTTTTCTGTACTTTATAGGACTATCAGTATAGACTTCTCCATTTTTGTTGTCATTTTCAAGCACTTTAAATAAAGACGGAATCAGTTTCATGCGATAATTAAATTCATACATATTGCCTCCATAAACCAATTCTGGTAAAACCACTCCGTGCGGATCTCCCAAAACCAGCACGCGCCCATTGTCATAAAACCATTGTCCATAACGTTTTGCCAATCTATTCAGGAAATCAAAATCGCTTTCGTTATATTGAACCGTGTAAGCCAGTATATCTTTAAAAAAAGGAACTACTTCCATATCAATATCATATCCTGCTATTACTTTATCGACAATATCTTTCATTGTCATATTGGTAAAGGAGTTGGATTGCGGGCCATTGTCCAAAACCAAAGACCTGCTGCATCCCTCTATCAATATGGTTTCTTCCATATCATCTGTTCGGGATTTTTTAAGCGATACCTCCGTTACAATTCCATAAAACTGAAAAAGATAGTCTTTAGGATTATTGATGATCATAACATCTTCTAGACCTGGCAGAGGTTTTATTTCGATACTTATCCTTTCGCCGTAAAGTTGCTGTGAAACAGGCATAACACTTTGAAATTCGCTTACTAATAAGTCTTGACGAACTTCTATAGAAAAAGTATGATGATCGTGAATTTTTTGATTCACTTTTAAATGGCTGAAATTGGTAATAATTATTTCACCAATTTTTATGGTAGTTATAGTTTGTAATGCCATGATGCAGTAATTTTAAGTTTTTTAAGAATTCTTCCAGTTATTCTCAAATAAGGTGTTTCCAACTTTTATTTCGTTAGAAGTAATAAGAATTTCGGTTGTCATGGGAGCAATACCTTCACTTCGAAAACTTTCATGAAAAAAAATACAATAGCCTTTTTTAAAAATTACATTTTTCATCGTACTCATGGCATCTCGACGGTAGAAAATAATTTTGCCATCTTTGGTACTGGTATAAGAAACCATCCAGTCTGAGAACAAATCAATACTTGTGCTCTCGACCACTAATCGTATTTGTCCTCCTTTCGCTTTATTAGCAGGCTTTCCATTATTGTCTGTACTCTGAGTAAAAGTGATATCAAATTCTAACACATTAAAAATCTGATTGTTTAATTCTAATTTTGCTAAAAAACTCATATATATAAATTATTGATTATAGTATAAGGTTGAAGTAGTAATGTTTATAACCTTAATCAATAATATGAGAAGTGGTATTTAAGCAAATAAAGTATTACACTTAATAATCAGTAAATTTAGCACAATTTCTGTATTTTGTAAGAAAAATAATCTTTTTTTTAATTTTAAAAAAAATCTTCAAAAAAATTATACATAAAAAAAAGCCTTTCAGAATTTTACTTCCGAAAGGCTTTTTCTCTACAAATTAATAGGCAAAATTATTTCCATCCGCCGCCTAAGTCTCTGTAAACATGAACTGCAGCATTTAATTGCTCTTTTTTAGTATCAATTAATTCCAGTTTAGCTTCTAATGCATCTCTCTGCGTCATCAAAACTTCAAAATAATCTACTCTAGCTGATTTAAACAAATCATTTGAAACATCAATAGAAGTATTTAAAGCGTCTACTTGTTTCGATTTGAGATCATATCCTTTTTGAAGATTCTCGATCTTAGACATTTGATTTGATACTTCTAAATAAGCGTTCAAAACTGTGCGATCGTAATTGTACAACGCCTGAAGCTGTCTAGCGTTTGCACTTGCAAACTCCGCTTTAATTGCATTTCTATTAATCAATGGCGCAACAAGATCTCCTGCCAATGAATATAAAAGCGATTCTGGCATGGTGAACAAATAAGAAGGTTTGAAAGCATTTACCCCAATTGCAGCCGTGATATCCAACGAAGGATAAAACTCTGCACGAGCTACTTTCACATCTAGTTTTGCTGCAACCAATTCTAATTCTGCCTGCTTAACATCTGGACGATTTGCCAGCAATTGAGAAGGAATTCCAGAACTTACAGCAGCTGGCAATAAACTTAAGAAGTTAGTGCTGCTGGTTCTTTTTATTTCTTGAGGATATCTACCTAGCAAAAAGTTGATTTTGTTTTCGTTTTCCTTTATCTGCTGCAAAATATCAAATTCCATGCTTTGCGAAGTCAAAACCTCTGCTTCAAATTTCTTAACCCCTAATTCTGTAGCTCTTGCCGCTTGTTTTTGAACTTTTACGATTTCTAAAGCGTTGCTCTGCAATTTAATGGTCTGTTTTACAATATCCAATTGATTGTCTAAAGCCATTAATTCATAATAAGAATCTGCAATTTCAGCGATGAGGTTTGTAATAACAAAATTTTTACCTTCTACTGTAGCCAAATATCGGTTTAAAGCAGCTTTTTTAGAATTACGCAGTTTTTTCCAGATATCGACTTCCCAATTTGCATAAGCAGCAATTGTAAAATCTCCTAGCGGATCTGGCATTTCTTTACCAGGTTTAATCTCTGTTGTAGCATCACCCGCACCTTGGCTGGTATATCTACCCACTTTTTCTACTCCTGCCCCTGCGCGTAAGCCTGCTGTTGGCAATAAAAGTCCTTTTTTTACTCGAATATCATTCTTTGCAATTTCAATTTCTTGCAAAGTGATATTTAGTTCCTGATTATTTTTAAGCGCAACATCAATTAGATCTATAAGATTCTGATCTTTAAAATAATCTCGCCAAGCCAAAGCTCCTGTATTATTGTTTGCATCCTGCGTTTGAGCTGTCGCTCCAAACGATTCGGGAACTGGCGTACTGGTTGTAACTGCTGCCTCAGGAGCAGGGGTTTTACACCCTGCAACTGCTAGACATACAGCTAATGCAATACTATATTGATATGATTTAACTTTATACATGATTGTTATCAATTTCTTCTGTTAATGGATTTTCTTCTTCATGTTTTACCAGTTTGTGTTTTTCAGCAATTATGGCAAAAATGAAATACAAGCCCGGAATTACAAATACACCGCAAATGGTTCCGATAAGCATACCCCCTGCAGCGGCAGTACCAATTGTTCGGTTACCGATTTTACCCGGTCCTGTTGCAAAAGCAAGTGGCAATAAACCTGCAATAAAGGCAAATGATGTCATCAAAATTGGACGGAACCTTGCTTTTGCTCCTTCCATTGCTGATTGTAAAACTGATAATCCTGCAGCGTGCCTTTGTATTGCGAACTCTACAATAAGTACGGCATTTTTTCCTAATAAACCAATCAACATTACCATTGCAACCTGAGCGTAAATATTGTTTTCTAAACCTGTTAGTTTCAATAATAGGAAAGCTCCAAAAATACCAGCTGGCAAAGAAAGGATTACAGATAATGGCAAAATAAAACTTTCGTATTGCGCCGCCAGTACCAAGTAAACGAATCCTAAACAGATTAAGAATACCCAAATAGCCTGATTTCCTTGAGCCACCTCATCGGCAGAAATACCTGCCCAGTCAATATCGTATCCTCGTGGCAATTTTTCGGCAGCCACTTTCTGAATAACTTTAATTGCTGTACCAGAGCTATAGCCTGGAGCAGGCGAACCACTGATTTGTGTTGAGGTATACATATTATGGCGTGTGATTTCTGAAAGTCCGTACACTTTTTCCAATCTCATAAAAGCAGAGTATGGCACCATTTCGTCACGATCATTTTTTACGTATAGCTTTAAGATATCATCTGGCTGCGCGCGATATTCTGGCGAAGCCTGAACAATAACTTTATAGTTGATACCAAATTTGATAAAACTGATTTCGTAGTTACTTCCCACAAGAGTTGACAGCGTATTCATAGCATTTTCGATAGAAACTCCTTTTTGCTGTGCCAAGTCGTTGTCTACTTTCATCATGTATTGAGGGAAACTAGAGCTGTAGAAACTAAATACGTTTGATAATTCTGGCTGTTTGTTTAATTCAGCCACAAATTCGTTATTTACCTGTTCCATTCTCTTGTAATCTACAGAACCGGTTTTATCTAACAAACGAAGCTCAAATCCTCCGGCAGCACCATATCCTGGTACAGCTGGCGGTTGGAAAAACTCGATATTAGCTCCTGTAATATCTTTACATTTTTCCTCCATTTCGTGCATAATCTCTAGAACAGATTCTTTTCTGTCGCTCCAATCTTTCAAGTTAACCAAACACGTTCCTGAGTTGGCTCCTGTACCTTCAGATAAGATTTCGTAACCAGCCAATGACGAAACTGATTTTACTCCATCGATATCTTCTGCAATTTTTTGAACTCTCTCAGCAATATTATTTGTTCTTTCTAATGATGATCCCGGAGGTGTTTGAATTACAGCATAGAACATTCCCTGATCCTCATTCGGAATAAATCCTGAAGGAACCGAACTGCTTATCAGCCATGTTCCAGCACAGAAACCAAGAAGCGCTACAATGGTAACCACTCTTCTATCAACAATTTTACCTAATAGATTTTGGTATTTTCCTTGCGCTAAATTGAATTTTTCGTTAAAAGCGTCAATAAATCTATTTGCTGGTGTTTTCTTTTTAGGAACACCGTGATTGTTTTTCAACATCATCGCACAAAGTGCAGGTGTCAATGTCAAAGCTACAATACCCGAAAGGATAATTGCAGTTGCCATAGTTACAGAAAACTGTCTATAGAATACCCCAACAGGACCAGACATAAATGCGACAGGAATAAATACCGCGGCCATCAAGAATGTAATAGCTACAATTGCTCCCGCGATTTCGTGCATTGCTTTTTTAGTTGCTTTAAATGGCGAGAGATGTTCTTCTTCCATCTTGGCATGGACGGCCTCAATAACCACAATCGCATCATCGACCACGACCCCAATTGCCAACACCAAAGCAAATAATGTAATTAAGTTTAACGAAATATCGAAGAATGTCATGAACACAAAAGTTCCTACCAACGATACTGGCACTGCAATTGCAGGAATAACTGTCGAACGCCAGTCTCCTAAGAAAAGAAATACAACTAAACCTACCAGAATAAAGGCTTCAACCAAGGTATGAATTACTTTTTCGATAGAAGCATCAAGGAATTTAGAAACGTCATACGAAATTTCATAGTCCATTCCTTTAGGAAATCTTTGCTTGATTTTTTCGAGCTTAGCTTTAACTTCTTCAATAACTTGATTCGCGTTACTTCCGAAAGACTGTTTTAATACAATCGCTGCAGATGGCCTTCCATTCAAATTAGAATAGATATCGTACATCGAGCTTCCAAATTCAACTTTAGCAACATCTTTTAATCTTAAAAGCTCTCCGTTTGGATTTGCTTTTACTACAATGTTCTCGTATTGTTCTTTTGTTGTAAAACGTCCAGAATATTTCAATACATACTCAAATGCTTGAGAACGTTTACCAGAACTCTCACCAGTTTTTCCAGGAGAGGCCTCCAAACTCTGACTTGATAACGCTTCCATTATTTCATCAGCAGAAATTTTATAAGCCAACATACGATCTGGTTTCAGCCAAATACGCATTGCATATTCACGTGTTCCTAAGATATCTCCAGAACCAATACCGTTTACCCTTTTTAATTCTGAAAGTACGTTGATATCGGCATAGTTATATAAGAACTTCATGTCGGTATTTTTGTCTGTACTGTAAAGGTTCACGTACATCAACATACTCGGCACCTCGCGAGTGATTTTGATACCCTCTCTAATTACTAAAGGAGGAAGTTTATTGGTAACAGAAGCCACACGGTTCTGCACGTTAATCGCTGCTTGGTTAGGATCTGTTCCTAAATTAAAAACAACTTTAATTGTAGCTTCTCCATCGTTTCCTGCATCAGAAGCCATATATTTCATCCCAGGAACCCCATTTAAGGCTCTTTCCAAAGGAATAACAACCGCCTTAATCATCAATTCACCGTTAGATCCCGGATAATCTGCGGTAACGTTCACCATCGGAGGTGAAATTGTAGGGAATTGCGTAATTGGTAAATTTAAAACCGACAACACCCCTAAAAAGACAATAATCAACGATATTACTATCGACAGAACAGGTCTTTGAATAAATTTATTAAACATTTTAATATATTTTAAATGATTAAATTAAATAGAATCAATACACAGCCAATACAATTTTAAGTGCAGCGTTTACTGAATGCTTAAAACTGATTTACTGAATACTTCCTTTATTCTGCTTTTAAACGTAAATGATTCATAACCTCTTTTGGAGATTCGTACTCAAATTTGATTTTGTCGTTTTCTTTTACTTTCTGAACACCTTCAAGTAAGATTTTATCATTTTCTGTAAGACCTCTTTTGATTACATACAAATCAGGGATTTCACCTGTAATTGTAATTTCTCTAGAGCTCACTTTGTTGTCTTTACCGACTACAAAAACATATTTTTTATCTTGAATTTCGTAAGTTGCTTTCTGCGGAATTACAACAGCGTTTTTAAGAGGAACATTCATTTGAACCTGTCCTGTTTCTCCGTTTCTAAGTAATTTTCCAGAATTAGGGAATCTTGCTCTAAAAGCGATATTTCCTGTTTCGTTGTTGAATTCACTTTCAATAACCTCAACATTTCCTTTTTCTTTAAAAAGCTCTCCGTTAGCCAAAACCAAATTCACTTTGTTATCTGCACGGTCTTTAATATGCGTTTCATAACTAATGTATTCTGGCTCAGAAACGTTGAAATAAGCAAACATCTGGCTGTTATCTGAAAGACTAGTCAACAATTCTCCTTCATCGATCAAACTTCCCAATTTTAAAGGGATACGGTCGATTGTCCCGTCAAACGGAGCTCTAATTTCTGTAAATGATAAATGAAGTTTTGCTAATGATACTTCAGCTTTTGCAGATTGCAGTTTTGCCTGCGCTACGCTCAATTCGTTTTTAGAAACGATATTTTTATCTGCCAGCAGTTTAGAATTCTGCAATTCGATTTCTGCCGATTTTTGTTCTGACTGCGCTTTTAATAATTCTGCCTGATACATATTCGGCATAATTTTAAATAGCAATTGCCCTTTTTTTACAAACTGTCCCTCGTCAACATAAATATTTTGTAAAAATCCTTTTTCTTGGGCACGAAGTTCGATATTTCGAACTGATTTTATTTGCGAAACATATTCTTTAGTAAATGAAGTGTCAATTCTAACCGGGTTAGTAACCGTAAATTTTTCAACTTCTTCTTTTTCTTCTTTTTTAGATGTACAGCTCGTTAAGCACACCAAGGCAATTAAGCCTGTGAACACAATGATTTTTTTCATGATTTAGTTTGGAATTTAAGCGATTGAATGCTTTTTGGAATTGAAAACTCCTTTTGGATGTTAAAATGCATCAGTCAGCCTTAGTCCAGACCTTAACTTTCATATAAGCAGCAGTAGAAAAATATACAACAGCATGATACGCAGAGATCAAAACTCAGGTAACCGATGTATACTGTAAAATCAAATTCTTAATACTCTTTGAGTAATATAGATAGGATTTGAATGCCCGAAGACAGGCGTAGAAAATTTTAAACGATTAGAATCATTCGTTGCAGACTGATCTGAAAGTGCCAGATACAAAGCGTCTACCAAACTATACGAAGCCGTAAAATACTTGTTCGTTAGTAAATTAGTATCATCACCGCCAAGAAGATCCTCTTCAAGATCAATATCAGCATCTTCAATTACTGAACTGCCTCGTTCCTGATTGGTAAATTTAACTCTATGTTTTTGCAGATGATGGTGATTATGAGGACCAAAAGTATTTGCATTCAAATATTGGCCTCCGCCAAACAGAAGCATATTCATGAATACTAAAAATACTATTAACTTTCTCATTTCGGTGCGAAAGTAATAAAAGAATTAAAACAAAAAAAGATTTTTTAACAAGCTTTAACAGTTACATAAAATTAAAACGTTTTCGGTAATTTTTTATATGAAGATTAGATGAAGAAAAGCATTTTTTTGCTAAATAAACAACAAAATAAATAACTACATTACAATTATTTACAAAAAATTACTTTTAAAGTTTAAGTTGCATTATTGTAAATTCCTGCCCTGCTTTTACAAATGTTTTATGAGTATCTGCAAGCCCTATTTTTTCATAAAAAGACTTTTTATTGCTTCTGGCATTACACCAAACATTTTGCAAATCTCTGCTTTTTGCAAACTCCAAAATGTATTTTAAAAGATAACTGGCAATTCCTTTTCCCTGATACTCCTCTAAAGTAGCCAGTTTTCTAAACTGCATTTCTTTTCCCTCAATAAAACAAGAAACTATAGAAACTAATTTATCTCCTTCAAAAACTCCAAAATGAAATCCTGAATCGTCTTCTTCTAACTGTACAAATTCAAAAGGCATATTTGGCCACATTACTTCATGTCTTATCTGCCAGGTATCAGAGGCTTTTATTGCTTTAATTTCCATTGCTACTTATTAAATCTGCTCAAAAATAGCGCATTAAAAAAGAAAGCCAAAATCAAAACAGGCTAATCTTCAAATCTTTACAAAAAATAAATCAGACAAATCGCTCATTTCTAATTCATTATGCTTATTTTTATGGGACCAAAAAACAAATCCCTATGAAAAAATTCTTTTTAGCAGCTTTTTTATGCATTTGTGCTAATGGCTTTGCGCAGCTGATACAAATTGGACCGCAGTTTTCGACTAATATTACTTCTGTCGATACAAAAAATTTTAGCTCCGATCATACTAATACTGGAGTTGGTTTTGCCGCATTTGCGCGAGTAAATCTCCTGCTTTTTTATGCTCAGGGCGAATTTGGGTATGCCAAAAATAGTTTTAGCGTTTATCAAGACGGCGTGGGTGAAACCGAATTTAAACTGGCCGGAACTGATGCTACATTAATTGCAGGTTACAAACTCATTCCGCTAGGAAAAGCTGGAAATATTAGGCTTTTTGTGGGTTACAATTGGAAGAATTATTCAGACATCAGCAGCAGCAATAATCTTAACTCCATAGCATTTGAAAGAAACAATCACAGTGTGCTTGGAGGTGTCGGAGTTGATGTTTGGAGGCTCACTTTTGATGTAAGATACCTTGCAGGACTAAGCGATATAGATGCTTCTGACCGTGAAATTAAAACTGGAGTAACTAACCTCTCACTTGGATTCAAATTTTTATAATAGATAAAACCATAAAAAAAGGGAATCAATTGATTCCCTTTTTTTATGACCTTTTATTGGATCTTTACATAATAACTTTCTTCGTTATCAGCATTTATCTTCTGTATCCCGGCATCTGTTTTAACTGCTATATTAATAACGTGCAGCACATCCGATTTTTCATTAAGGCTGCAGTTCCAGATTGTTCCGTCTGAAAGGATAATTTCTGAAAATACAGATACGGTGCAGTTTGAATTATTATAGACTAAATTTTCTGTTTTTAGCAGTTTTTTTACTTTCGTTTTTTTGTCTACTTCATAAAACAGTATTTCGTTTTCTTTAATTTCTACCAACTCATCAGTGCTCGATCCATTATTGGTGTTTGATGAAGCTGCAGACCAAACTGGCTGATTTCCTGTTCTTTTCCAAGTTCCAACAGCACGATCTAAAATTTGTTTTCTCAAAACCTCGCGTAAAGTATCTACTTTGCTAAAGGCATCTTTTCCAATTTCATTATCTGGTTTAATCTTAGCCGCTAAAGAGAATAAATCGATTGCTTTTACAAAATCGGATTTTTTGTAATAAGAAACAGCTAATTCATATTTGCTTTTTTGAAAAGCTGTTTTTTGATCAGTTTGTCCAAAGAACTGAAATGTACTTAGCAATACAATCAGCACAAATGTATTTTTCATTAAAAAATGTAGGTTTTTTATTATTTTGCAAACCTAATCTTTTTTCGATAATTATCTTTACGGTTTTCCGTATTTTTGATTATTATTAATTATTCTAAACAATTAACGTTATATCATTAAAAACAAAACAGCATTATTAACAAATTCATTAAAAATAACTCATTCTATTTAACAAGTAGAATATTATTTTCAGGGGTTGCATCCATAAAAATACCGCCATCAAGCTCAATTTTTTCTATCTTTTTTGCGCTTTTCAAAATTATTTTGGCTGTTTTTTGATTTTTCTCCCAAATTAATGGCGTCTGATGCACTATTGCTTTAGATTTATCAGCGTAGGTAATCACAACATCAAACGGAATTGCAAAACCTCCTATATTTTCTACTGTAATAGTTTTCTTATCGGCAGAGAGTCCTTTTACGGCTATATCCAAATAATTGTTGGTAAAGAACCAGTTGTTAAAAAACCAATTTAAATTCTTTCCTGTCGCAGTGCTAAATGAATTAAAATAATCCCACGGAATTGGATGTTTACCGTTCCAAGTATCCATATACGCGTGCAATGCCTTTTTAAACAAGTCATCTCCCAGCATATCTTTTAAAGCCAGGTAAGAAAGAGATGCTTTGCCGTACGAATTATTTCCGTAACCTGCTCCAGAAACTTGTGTCGACATGGTTATAATAGGCTGATCCTGTTCGGCAGAACGGTCGTTTATATAATGTTTAACTCTGAATTCTTTATAAAATTTATCAGCAGCCTCTTTTCCGTGCTCTGCAATTCCAATTAAATATTCAAAAGTTGTTGCCCATCCTTCATCCATAAAAGCATAACGCGTTTCATTGATTCCCATATAAAAAGGAAAATAAGTATGCGCTACTTCATGATCTTGAACCAATTGCGCAAAAATAGGATCTCCTGTTTCAGAATCGTTACACATCATTGGATACTCCATATCTGCAAAACCTTGAAAAGCGGTCATTTTGGAAAATGGATACGGAACTCCTGGCCAATTGTTAGAAAACCAATCTAAAGCGTATTGATTATTTTTTACTGAATTTACAAAATCGGTTCCTGTAACATTGTAAGCTGCCTGAACACTCGCGCGACGGTTTGTTTTCTTATCAACCACAACACTGCTGGCATCCCATAAATAATGATCACTTAGACCAAAACATACATCTGAAATATTTTTAGCTTCAAATTTCCAGACGTTCCAATCATATTGCTTGGTTACGATTCCGCTTTTCATTTCTTGTTCGTTTGCAATATGCAGAATTTCATCAGTTGAATAAGATTTCTTCAAACGTGAAGCAAATTCTGGCTGTAAAACCTCATCTGGATTTAGCAAATCGCCTGTTGCATAAACGACATAATTTTTTGGCGCTTTTACAGAAAAAACATAGTCATTAAAATCGTTGTAAAATTCCTGACGGTCTGTGTGCGGCAATCTGTCCCAGCCATTATAATCGTCATAAACTGAAACGCGAGGATAACTGTATGCTACAAAGAAAGTTGTCTCGTCAATCTGTCCTTCTCTACCGCTTTCTTTAGACAATGGATAATTCCACTGAATATTTATAGTCGTTTTTGAATTGGGCAAAATCGGTTTTTGCAATTTTACGTTTCCAACTGTTCCCCAATTTCTAGCGTCTTCTTTATACAATTCATTTTCTACTTTCAATGAAGTAATCGTTAATCCATCGCTTAAAAAATCGTTACTTACATCGCTTCCGCGAGACGATGATGGTTTATGAAGATTGTTTACAAAACGAATAACAAGATTTCTGAGCGTATCTTTGCTATTGTTTTCGTAAATGATCGTTTCTGTCCCGCTAACTAATCTGGTTTTAGGGTCAACAGAAATTTCCATATTATAATTTCCGCGGTTTTGCCAATAGTTTACGCCCGGTTTCCCGTCTTTAGAACGCGTTCCGTTCTCGAAGGCTTTTTTTATATTTCTTGGCATATAAAGCTCTTGGGCAATGGTATCTTGAGCAAAAAGAACAAATGCTATTAAGGCAAATTGCAAAAATTTCTTTTTCATAAATAATTCTTAGGACTTTAAATTGTTTTGTATATAAGACTGCTCTTTTAAAGCAATGTTACAAATTTAACTATTAATTGTTAATGGAGAATTGTGAAATGTGAAATGTTAGATGTGAAAAACTACTTTTAGATCTTGCCTTTCAATTTTCACTTTTCACAATTTACTTTTCACAAAAAAAGAAAAAACCGTCTGTTGCAAAAAGAAACAGACGGCATCTACAATTAATATATAACCTTGATAACTACAAAATATAATCTGTATTAATAAAATTAGATTCCTTGCTGTTAAGCAATTCCTGCAAAATCTCATTATTATAATCGATATCTTTTGACGCTACAAACGTACGGATTGAAAATGAACGCAAAGCATCTGGAATACTTAAAGTTCCCACAGCTGAATCTTTTCTTCCTGTGAAAGGGAAAGCGTCTGGTCCTCTTTGGCAAGAACTGTTTAAGTTTACTCGACAAACTAAGTTTACCAAAGCGTCAATTAGTGGCGCCAGAGTTTTGATGTCTTTGCCAAACAAACTTACTTGCTGTCCGTAGTTTGATTCTGCCATATCTTTCAATGGTTCTTTAATATCTTTGAAAGAAAGCACAGGAACAACTGGTCCAAACTGTTCTTCGTGATACACTCGCATTTCTTTGTTTACTGGATACAGAACCGCTGGAAAAATATAGTTTTCAGTATGTTTTCCTCCTTTTTCATTTATCACTTTAGCTCCTTTATGAACCGCATCATCAATTAACCCCTGAATATATTTTGGCTTATCTGTTTCTGGAAGCGGCGTTAAAGACACTCCTTTTTCCCAAGGATTTCCAAAAACCAAGCTGTCTACTTTTTCAGCAAAACGTTTGTTGAACTCTTCTCTAATCGATTCGTGAACGTATAATACTTTTAAAGCTGTACAACGCTGTCCGTTAAAAGATAAACTTCCTGTAATACATTCCTGAATAGCCAAATCTAAATCGGCATCTGGAAGAATAATCGCTGGATTTTTAGCTTCTAAACCTAAAATCAGACGCAATCTGTTTTTGTTCGGGTGCTGATCTTGTAAAGCAATCGCCGATTTGCTGTTTCCAATTAATGCTAAAACATCAATTTTTCCAGATTTCATAATCGGAGAAGCCACCTCGCGTCCTCTACCGTAAACAATATTGATTACTCCTTTTGGAAAACTGCTTCTGAAAGCTTCTAACAATGGCGAAATAAATAAAACACCATGTTTAGCTGGCTTGAAGATTACCGTATTTCCCATAATAAGAGCTGGAATCAGCAAGGAGAAAGTTTCATTCAAAGGATAATTGTAAGGTCCAAGACACAATACAACTCCAAGAGGTCCACGACGAATCATGGCGTTTACTCCCTGAACTTTTTCAAAGTGCGAACTGCGTCCGTTTAATTCTTTGTAGCTTGCAATAGTATCGTAAATATATTCTACTGTTCTGTCAAACTCTTTTTGCGAATCTCCCAATGATTTTCCAATTTCCCACATTAAGTATTTTACCACTTCTTCGCGGGTTTCTTTCATCTGCTTCACAAATTTTTCCATGCATTTGATACGATCCACTACTTTCATAGTTGGCCATAACCCTTGTCCCATATCGTATGCATTAGTAGCAGCTTCGACAACTTCTGCTGCTTCTTTTTCTCCCATAAAAGGAATAGATCCTAATAAAGTCGGCGAATACTTTTCGGTTGAAGAAATAGTCGAAAACACAGGTGTGGTTTGCCCTGTCCATTGTTTCAATTCTCCATTTACAAGATAAGTATCTTGATTTATCAGCGCATTAATCTGATATTCTTCTGGTATAAAACTCATAATTTGGTTATTTAATGGTCTGGTAATTCTATTATCAAAAGAAAAAAGAGGCTTTTTTATTGCCTCTTCTTCTTTTATGGTTGTACTGTCTCACCTTCCCAATCTAGGATTCCTCCAAGCAGATTGTAGGCGTTTTCTATACCTAACTCGTTCATAATCTGGCAAGCTTTTGCGCTTCTCGCCCCAGAACGGCAGTATACATAATAATTTTTATTTTTGTCTAATTCTTCTATTTCATAGATAAATGCCTGCCCTTTATTGATATCAATATTTAGAGCATTCTCAATGTAGCCGTCATTAAATTCGTCTTCAGTTCTTACATCAAGTATAACTGCATTTTCGTCAGCCTCTAGCTGAGCAACCCAATCTTCTTGTGATAAATTCATAGTAAAATGTGTTTTTGTAAAATTACGACGTTTCTATATATAAAAAACGTACCAAATGCGATTTCGATTATTATTCTCAGAAAACGTTTTAGAGAAAGTATTATAATCAGTGAATTACAAATTTAGTTACTATTTTTAAAAATTCAGCCTACAAAATCGATAGAAAATAGGATTTCTTCATTTACACAGATTACAATGCAAATCTAGTTTTCTTTCAATTAATACCATCTGAATCCATTATCTTTGTAAAAAATCATATCAATTAATCTCTTTTTGATAAAAGTGACATCTGTCTGTCCGAGCGGAATCGAGAACCTAAACAACTCTCCCGAAGCCTCGAAAAGTGCGATATGACAAAATCATTAAAAACAATGCAGCATCCATTAAAAAACATATTTCCTAATTTTTCTAACGAACTGATCGCTACAATTGAAGAAAACGGAAGTCTTCAGGATTTTGAAGCCGGAACCATTTTAATGCGTACCGGGCAGTATATTAAAAATACCGTTTTGATCATTAAAGGTAAAATCAAAATATATCGCGAAGGCGAAGACGGCGGAGAGTTTTTAATGTATTACTTACAGCCTGGACAAGCCTGTGCCATTTCGATGATCTGCACTGCTAAAAGCGAAAAAAGCCAGATTATGGCAAAAGTAGTCGAAGATGTTACTGTCATGATGATTCCGCTACAATTGATGGACAAATGGATGATGGAACACCGCTCTTGGTACGAATTTGTAATTGAAACTTATCGAAGTCGTTTTGAAGAAGTTTTGGAGGTGGTCGACAATATCGCTTTCCGTTCTATGGATGAAAGGTTAGAATTCTACTTAAAAAGACATTCTGATGCCTGTGGCTGTTCTGAAGTAAATTTATCGCATCAGGAAATTGCAACCGAATTGAATACTTCTCGAGAAGTAGTTTCCAGATTACTCAAGAAAATGGAACAGCGCGGTCTGGTAAAACTCAACCGAAACCAGATTGAGTTATTGAAATAGTTATTTTTTCTGCCACGAATTCACGAATTAGCGCCAATTTGTTTCTGTCTAGATTGGGAAAAATAAAATTCGTGAATTCGTGGCGAAAAAAAACATCCCTTCTTGTCAGGCTGAGCAAAGTCGAAGCCCTACAAAACATTTCGACTTCGCTCAATGTGACAGAATAATTCGTGAATTCGCAGCGAAAAAAAAATATTTCCTCTTGTCTGGCTGAGCGAAGTCGAAGCCCTACAAAACATTTCAACTTCGCTCAATGTGACAGAATAATTCGTGAATTCGCGGCGAAAAAAAATATTCCCTCTTGTCAGGCTGAGCGTAGTCGAAGCCATACAAAACATTTCGACTTCGCTCAATGTGACAGAATAATTCGTGAATTCGTGGCGAAAAAAAATCTTCTGTGATAAATGTTACTGTAGATTTCTAATTTCCGAAGCAACTTTGCATTAAAACAAATGCAATGGAATATTTAGGATTTTTCGCTTCAATCGTAATTGGAATCACACTGGGCTTAATTGGCGGAGGCGGTTCTATTCTAACTATTCCAATTTTAGTTTATTTATTCAAAGTAAATCCTGATCAGGCTACTTCTTATTCCCTTTTTATTGTCGGATTAACAGCTTTATTTGGCAGTTACAGCCATTATAAAATGGGAAATCTGAAATTAAAATCGGCACTGTATTTTGCAGTTCCTTCCGTTGTTTCGATTTTGATAATCCGCGAAGTCATTTTTCCTCAAATTGCAGCTACTTTATTTTCGGTTGCCTCTTACACTGTCTCGAAAGATTTTCTAATTATGATTATCTTCTCTATTCTAATGATTACAGCAGCAATTTCAATGATTAAAAAAAATCAGCCTGAAATAAAATCTGCAGAAACCAATTATTCGCAGCTGAGCTTAATCGGCTTTTTAGTCGGAATCGTAACTGGTTTTCTGGGTGCTGGCGGCGGATTCTTAATTATTCCCGCTTTGCTTTTCTTTGCCAATCTACCCATGAAACAAGCCGTTGGAACTTCTTTGCTAATCATTACAATTAACTCATCAATAGGTTTTGCAGGCGATTTATATATCGGAACACCTATAAATTATACTTTTTTATTGAGTGTTTCTGCTATGGCTTTAATCGGAATGTTTATCGGAAGCCAGCTTTCTAAAAAAATTGACGGCACCAAATTAAAACCTCTTTTCGGATGGTTTGTTCTCGTAATGGGATTTTATATTATCGCCAAAGAAGTTCTATTTTAAAATAACACTCCAAAAAAGTTAATTTTAGTTTCACTTGTAGAGTAATCTTTGTCAAAGCATTAAACTTTGACAAAGATGAAGCTAAAAACTTTTAAATTTCTCCAAATTTATCTTTATAGCGTTCCAATTCTATTTCAGTTCGAGAAAGCAGTTTTTCTAGCAATTGAATTTTATCTTCATAAAGTTCTTTTATGATCGAAGTATTATCTGCATTAATTAAAATGCTTCCATTATTATTTCCAGTTATTTTATTAAAACTATTAAAGTACTTATCGTAATCAAAACTAATTATGTCTTCTACGCTGACGTCTAAAATCCGTCCTATTTCAACCAATTTTTCATAACTCAAAGAAGTTTTTCCTTTCTCAATTTTACTGTAACCCGCTTGAGTTACACCTAATCTTTCTGCCATATATTCTTGAGTATAATTTTTTAACTCTCTAATGTTTTTAATCTTGCTTTTAATTGTTGTGGCCATAATTTTTCTGATTTGGGATCATGTATAGTTAAAACAGCCAGCCGTTAATTTGTAACGACTTAACTATACTTATTTTTGGGTATTCGTTAAGCTACTTCATAATGAACATACTATGAATTAGCGTTTTGTTAATTTTTTCTTTTTGATGATAAAACAACCATATATCAATGCTGCCATTATGAAAAAAACATCATAATGGAAAATATCAAATACAAACATCTCTGATTTTTTCTTAAGCAGTTCTTTGTATACTGCGTTCAAACTGAAGATCTAAATAATAATCGATCTGTTTACCAATCAATGCGCGGTCTTTTGGCGCAATTTTAGTTCTTATTTCATTTTGGTAAATATCTTTAACAAAAACAAAATATACAAACTCGGTCTTATTGCCAAACCTGGCGACTATGATAAATGCATAACACAAAAGCGCAGGGATAATGTAATACAAGTCCATTAAATTGGAAAACAGCATACAATAATACGCAACAGCTGTTACGGCCATAAAAGCGCCATTTTCTAGAAAATAGTTTTTCTTTTTTTTGAGCAGTCCGAGCTCTTTGATTTCATCAAATTGATACTGCCAGTTTTTAGATTTATAACAAAACCTAACCTCGTCTGAAAAAATTGTTAAGGGCATAAATGTAGTAGGTAAAATAGATTTAAGCTTTAGTAAAAATCGTTTCTAAAAATTCTTTAGGGGAAAAAATTCTTAGATACGCAATATTAAGCATTAACTGCTTTTTTTTCTTACAATACAGCTTATAGAATATAACTGTTGGTTGTAATAAAATCTTTTATAAAAATTGCCCTATACTTTTAGATGCTAATATATACTTAAAAATAAAATTTTACATTTTGGGTGTTTTCACCGTGACAAAAGGATTATCTGCTCCAGACTTAAGTTAAAAAGAGTTTTTTTTAATTTAAAATTGATGAATTGCCTCCAGCTTTAGCTGGAGGTAAGCAAATGCATATAAAAAAGGCTTTAGCCAAAAATCGCAAAATTTGGCTAAAGCCCAATTCGCTCCAAAACAAAAACCTCCAGCTAAAGCTGGAGGCAATTGATTCAATCTTGAAGAAATTAAAATTCGTGTAATTTATAGTTGCAAAATTCAGAATTCATTCAAATCAAAATAAAAATTCGTGAATTCGTGGCTATAAAAAAATCAATGCTCGCCAT
Organism: Flavobacterium sp. TR2; assembly: GCF_025252405.1. Taxonomy (NCBI): domain Bacteria; kingdom Pseudomonadati; phylum Bacteroidota; class Flavobacteriia; order Flavobacteriales; family Flavobacteriaceae; genus Flavobacterium; species Flavobacterium sp. TR2. The sequence continues at coordinate 4,897,450 of NZ_CP104307.1, forward strand.
ACCCAACATCGTCCATTTTGCCGCTGAAAACTCGATATTGAATGATAAAATAAATAATTACCAGAAACAAAGCGATAAAAAACCAGCTCAACCCAGCATTTAATCCATATTCGTGGGCAGCAGTATTGTAAATTGTCAAAGACGGATTTACATTATTAGTTGAAGGCAGTACATTTGGAAAAATCGAAACTGCTGTAGAAGCAAATCCTCCTACTAGAAACAAAGTCGAAAACAGAAATCCGTGACCGTCTTTTTTAAAGGAACGAACTTTAAATAATCCAGCAATTCCAACAAAAGTCATTAAAGGAAAAAACCAAAGAATAGGATTCTCTACAAAATTATGAAACGGTTTAGGCTCGATAAAATGCCAAATTTGCAATGAAATGCAAACTAAAACCAGCAGAACAATATTCAAGGCAAAAACCACTTTTTTCAGTTTCGGATTTAAAGCAGAATTTGTTTTATAAATAATCCAGTTTGCACCATGAATCGTCAATGCCACGACACTTACAATTCCTAAAAAAAGCGTAAACCAGTCGATAATTCCCAATTCATTTGCTTGCGGACTAAAAGTCGGATTCCATAAAGGCAAAAAGAAATAATGCGCTTCTTGCGTAGAAACGCCATTTTGCACCATTCCGAGATTGACACCGCGAACGATATTTCCTAGAGCAATCCCGAAAAAGAGAGCTAAGAGCAAACTTGCAATTCCGAAAGCTTTATCCCAAATGCTCTCCCACATATGGTTATGAATCTGTCCACGCATTTCGAGTCCAATGGCACGGAAAATCAATAGCCATAAAATCATAATCAGAGGCAGGTAAAAACCGCTGAAAGACGAAGCGTATAAAGTTGGAAAAGCAAAAAACAAAACGCCTCCTGCTGCAATAAGCCAAACTTCATTGGCATCCCAAAACGGTCCAATCGAGTTGACAATTACTTTTTTATCTCTTTCAGTATTGGCAAAAAACAAATGAATAATTCCTGCACCAAAATCATAACCGTCTAAAACCAGATAAACAGCCAGAATTCCCATTAAAACTACGTACCAAAAAAATTCCATATTTATATTTTTTCTGTTGAAAGTTCCACATGACGCGGACCTATATTGATAATTTTTCCAATCAAAAGCAAAAACAGCATTCCCAGCAAAAGGTACAAGCCAATAAAACCAAGGAGTGTAAACAAAGTATTTCCCGAAGAAACCGTCGGCGAAGCTCCCGATGCTGTTCGCATTAAATTATAAACCAGCCAAGGCTGTCTTCCTAATTCGGCCGTATACCACCCTGTAGTATTAGCAATATATGGAAATGGCATCATGAACATGAGCGACCATAAAAGCCATTTGGTTTCAAACAATTTTCCTCGAATCAATTGAAAGAGAGAAAGCACCATTAAACCGATAAAAACGGTTCCCAATCCAACCATGATATGATAAGCATAATACAATCCCGAGATATTGGTTGGATGCAAATCTTCTTCAAACTGGTCTAAACCTTGAATTTCCTGATTCCAATTTCCATACGTCAGGAAACTCAAAATATTTGGAACGGCTATTTTATTATCCAGTTTTTTGTCTTTAACGTCGGGCTGCCCGATTAAAACAATTTCAGAACCTTTTTTCTCGGTATGAAAAATTCCTTCCATCGCAGCAAAAGTTACGGGTTGATATTTAACCACATTTTTTGCCAATAAATCTCCCGTAGGAACTGCTACAATAATGCTGGAAATCAATCCGAAGATTACTCCTGTTTTCAAGAACAATTTCCCGAAAGAAATATTTTTATTGCTTAAAATATAGAAAGCGCCAATTCCAGCTACAACAAAAGAACTGGTTACCAAAGAAGCGGCCTGATTATGCAAAAACGAAGGCCAAAGCCAAGGATTTAAGAATAAAGCTTGAAAATTGTTCAATACAAATTTTCCGTTTTCAAGAATTTCGTAGCCAACAGGATTCTGCATCCAAGAATGCGTGGCGATGATTAAAAATCCGCTGGCCCATGAACCAATGCAAATTAGCAATCCGGTTACAAAATGCCATTTATGTCCGAGGAGTTTTTCTCCAAATAAAAATAATCCGAGGAAAGAAGATTCGAGAAAGAAAGAAAACATTCCTTCCATTGCGAGCGTTTGCCCAATAATTCCTCCCGTTAATTCGGAGAACTTAGCCCAATTGGTTCCAAATTGAAACTCCATCGGTATTCCAGTTACAACTCCCATTGCAAAATTGAGGGCGAAGATTTTCATCCAGAAATGGGTGGCGTGATTGTATTGTTCTTCTTTAGTTTTGAGATATTTCCACTTGAAGTACACAATGATGAGCGAAAGACCCATTGTAAGTTGTGGAAAGAGATAATGAAAAGTAATGGTGAAGGCAAATTGCATTCGGTCATAAAAGAGCATTTCTTCCATAAGTGGTATTTGTTTTATGAAGTTCCACAAATTTAACCATTAGAACCCGAATTGCCTCTTAAAACAACAGTTTCTTTTTAAAATTTTAAACCATATAAGTCACATAAGTAAATATAATTTTTGCGTAAAACTAAAATGAACTTATATAACTTATATGGTTCAATCTATTTCTCCAAAATACCTTTTTCTACACTTTCGTTAATCAAACCTTCAGCGTAATTCCAAATTGAGCTTGACCCTTCTTTAATAACGCTTTTCTTTTCATAAACTTTATCGTATTTCACTCCAAACTCTTTCCAAGTTCCGCCATTGTTAGATGTATTTTGCAATAAAGGTTCAAGCCTGTCCATCGATTTTGCAAATTTGGCTTCGTTGGTTTCGCCTGCTTCAAATTCTTCCCAAATAGCAATTAACTCTTCGGCTTGTTTTTTAGGCAGCAGTCCAAAAATTCGATTTGCGGCCAAACGTTCTTCCTCTGTATTCGAATGATTTTTTACCGTATCATAAATAAACACATCTCCCGCATCAATTTCTACGATATCGTGTATCAAAACCATTTTCACTACTTTCAGAACATCAATCGGTTCATTTGAATGTTCTGCTAAAACTATTGCCATCAAAGCAAGGTGCCAGCTGTGTTCTGCATCATTTTCGCATCTATCGCTATTGAATAGTTTGGTCTTGCGCTGAATGTATTTTACTTTATCAATTTCTTTTATAAAAGCAATCTGATCCAATAAGTCTTGTGTGTTCATTTTTCTTTTTTGTTTTGAAATGACATTCGTCATATGCAAAATTAAAGCTTAAAGCGTAATTGCCCTCCCTAAAATTAATTTATCTCGCACTGTATGACAAAATCCATATTATTTTACACAAAAACCTAATTTCTGTAACATTAGTCACCTATTTTTCTAAAAAACAAGACTACCTTTGTCTTCCATTATTTTTATTACTGAATCATGAAAATAGAACAAATTTACACCGGATGTCTCGCTCAAGGTGCATATTATATCACTTCAAATGGCGAAGCGGCCATTATTGATCCGCTTAGAGAAATTCAGCCTTATCTGGATCGTTTAGAGCGTGACGGAGTGAAGCTGAAATATATTTTTGAAACGCATTTTCACGCCGACTTCGTTTCTGGACACGTCGATTTGAGCAAAGAAACTGGAGCTCCAATCGTTTATGGACCAAATGCTGCCTGCGAATTTGACTGCATTTCTGCAAAAGACGGACAGGAATTCAAAATCGGAAAAGTGACTATTAAAGTTTTGCACACTCCTGGCCATACTATGGAGAGCACTACTTTTTTATTAATCGATGAAAACGGAAAAGATCACGCCATTTTTTCTGGAGACACTTTATTTATTGGAGATGTCGGACGTCCTGATTTAGCTCAAAAAGCAGCCGGAATGACACAGGACCAATTGGCTGGAATTTTATTTCATTCTCTAAGAGATAAAATCATGACTCTTGCGGATGATGTAATCGTATATCCTGCGCACGGTGCCGGAAGCGCCTGCGGAAAAAACATGAGTAAAGAAACTGTTTCAACTATCGGAAACCAAAAAGCGACCAATTATGCTTTGCGTGCTAATATGACTGAAGAAGAATTCATAAAAGAAGTTACCGATGGCCTATTGCCTCCTCCTGCTTATTTCAGCATGAACGTTGCAATGAACAAAGGTGGCTACGAAAGCTTTGAAACTGTACTGCACAACGGAATGAGAGCGATAAATGTAAAAGAATTTGAAGCTGTAGCCGAAGAAACTGGAGCTTTGATTCTAGATACAAGAAGCGCGGCCGATTTCAGCAAAGGATTTATTCCGCAATCTATTAATATAGGAATCAACGGTGATTTTGCTCCGTGGGTTGGAACTCTAATTGCCGATGTAAAACAGCCAATTATATTGGTTACCCCAGCTGGTATGGAAGAAGAAACTGTGACTCGTTTGAGCCGCGTTGGTTTTGATACTATTATCGGACATTTGGAGGGCGGTTTTGAAGCTTGGCAAAATGCTGGTTTCGAAATTGATACTGTAAATAGAATCACTGCAGAACAATTTGCAAATGAATTTAAATCTGGAGAAGATAAAGTTGTAGATATTCGTAAGGAAACAGAATACGCTGCAGAACATATTGATGATGCCTACAGCAAACCGCTGGCTTATATTAATGACTGGGTAAAAGACATTGACCCAAATGAACATTTTTATCTGCATTGTGCCGGCGGATACAGAAGTATGATTGCCGCTTCTATCCTTCAAGCAAGAGGTTTTAGAAATTTCTCTGAAGTAGAAGGAGGTTTTGGAGCGATTTCAAAAACTAATGTTCCAAAATCAGATTTTGTTTGTCAAAGCAAGGTGTTGAAAGCATAACAATTGAATATAAATTTTGACCATATAAGCAATATAAGTTCATTTTAGTTTGAGTGCGATCTCAAAATACGCTCCAATTTATAATTTCTTATATCACTTATATGGTAAAAAAAATAAAAAAGTCTAATTTTTTAAGGAACAGAGCAACAAAGGTGCAAAGCGACAAAGTTTTTCCCTTTGAACCTCTGCCCCTTTGAACCTTTGAACCTAAAAAAAATGAGTATACTCGAAATCATAAAAGAACCTTGGCCTTGGTACGTTGCAGGCCCATTAATTGGATTAACAGTTCCAATTTTATTGATTATCGGAAATAAATCTTTCGGGATTAGTTCTTCTCTTCGCCATATTTGTGCAGCTTGCATTCCTGCAAATATTTCGTTTTTCAAATACGATTGGAAAAAAGAAAGCTGGAACTTATTCTTTGTCTTAGGAATATTTTTAGGCGGTTTTATCGCTGCTCATTTTTTATCGAATCCAAATCCTGTCGAAATTGCTCCCAAATTATCAGAGAAATTAGCTACTTATGGAATTACAGATCATACGGGGTTAGTTCCTGCGCAATTATTTTCTTGGGAAAGTTTATTAACGCTTCGCGGATTTATCATGATTGTCGTGGGCGGATTCTTGGTAGGCTTTGGAACTCGTTACGCTGGTGGCTGCACGAGCGGGCACGCGATCATGGGATTATCAAACTTACAATGGCCATCATTGGTAGCAACGATCTGTTTTATGATTGGAGGCTTTGTAATGGCTCTTTTGATTTTACCTTATATTCTTTCACTTTAAAATTTCAAAAATGAGTTTAGAAAATAAAAATATAGACGGCGAAGGAATTAACGCAAGCCAGAAAAAAGAAACCGCATTAGGAAACCTAAAATACTTAATCGTTGGAATCTTTTTCGGAATTGTATTTGTAAAAGCAGAAATCATAAGCTGGTTCCGAATTCAGGAAATGTTCAATCTAGAATCATTTCATATGTATGGTGTAATTGGATGTGCTGTAGCTGTTGGATTAATATCTGTGCAATTGATTAAAAAATTCAATATCAAAACCCTTCAAGGAGAAAAAATCGAAATTCAGCCAAAGACTTTCAATAAAGGACAAATCTATGGCGGATTATTATTTGGTTTCGGATGGGCCATTACTGGCGCTTGTCCAGGTCCGCTTTTTGCTCAAATTGGTACAGGAGCAACAGTAATTGTTGTTACGCTTGTAAGTGCAATTGCAGGAACTTGGGTTTATGGTTTGATTAAAGATAAATTGCCTCATTAAAAAATGAATACGACAGAAAAGCTATTCCTAAGAAAAGCAAATCTTTCAGAAATACCTCAAATCTGGGGAATCCTGCAAGATGCAATCGAACAAAGACGATTAGACGGGAGCTCACAATGGCAAGATGGATATCCGAATGAACTTTCCATTAAAAGCGATATCGAAAATGGCTACGGATATGTTTTTACAGAAGGCGAATCGATTTTGGCTTATGCAGCCATTATTTTTGACAAAGAGCCAGCTTACGAAAATATCGAAGGCAAATGGCTAACCGATGGCGATTATACTGTTGTGCATCGTGTAGCGGTTTCAAAATTGGCAAAAGGAAAAGGGGTTGCAACCAAACTATTTGAAAGCATCGAAAGTTTGGCTATCAAAAATAAAATTTACAGTATAAAAGTAGACACAAACTTCGATAATGTTCCGATGTTGAAAATTTTAGACCGATTAAAATATACGTATTGCGGAGAAGTCTATTTTAGAGGTTCGGCACGAAAAGCATTTGAAAAACGATTGATATAAATATAACAATCCTTTAAAATTGATAACCCGATTGGTTTTAAAACCGGTTGGGTTATTTTTTTAAGATTCGGCAAACCTGAAACTTGAAACCTGAAACAAAACATAACCCGAAACTCTTTCTTCATCAATTTTTAATTTCATTTCGTTAAGTTTGCTTTAAACAAAAAGTCCCATAAATATATGAACCGCTCCGAGCAATTGATTAAACTGCAGAATACCGAAAAATGGGACGTGATAATAATTGGCGGAGGCGCAAGCGGTCTCGGGACGGCTGTTGACGCAGCTAGCCGTAGCTACAAAACAGTTTTGCTTGAAGCTGTAGATTTTGCAAAAGGAACTTCTAGCCGAAGCACCAAATTGGTTCATGGTGGCGTTCGATATTTAGCCCAGGGAGATGTGCATCTGGTTCGCGAAGCCTTAAAAGAACGAGGATTATTAGCGCAAAATGCAACTCATTTAGTCAAAAACCAATCGTTTGTAATTCCGAATTATCATTTGCTAAGCGGTTATTTTTATACGATCGGATTAAAAATTTATGATTTATTATCGGGCTTTTTAAGTTTAGGAAGTTCTAAATATCTTTCCAAAAAGAAAACCATTGAACTGCTCCCAAACGTTGAGGAAAAAGGTTTGGTAAATGGCGTTATTTATCATGACGGACAATTTGATGATTCTCGTCTGGCAATTAATCTTGCTCAAACGGCTGTAGAAAACGGAGCTTGTCTTTTAAATTATATAAAGGTTACTAATTTATTGAAAGACGATCAAAATCAAATTTTTGGCGTTCAGGTACAAGATCAGGAAAGCGGAATCAAATATGATGTAAAAGGTTCTGCGGTAATAAATGCTACAGGAGTTTTTACAAACGCCATCATGAAATTAAATGATAAAGTTTATAAAAAATATATTGTTCCAAGTCAGGGAATTCATTTGGTCCTTGACAAATCTTTTCTGCCCGGCGAAAATGCTTTAATGATTCCGAAAACAAAAGACGGAAGAGTTTTATTCGCTGTTCCGTGGCATAACCGCGTTGTGGTTGGAACAACCGATACTTTAATTAAAAAACAAAGTTTAGAGCCTATCGCATTAGAAAGCGAAATCCAATTTGTTCTGGAAACTGCCCAGCGCTTCTTAGCAAAAAAACCCACAAGAGCCGACGTATTATCTGTTTTTGCAGGATTGCGTCCGTTGGCCGCACCGAAAGAAGAAGGCAAAAGCACTAAAGAAGTTTCTAGAAGCCATAAAATTATAGTTTCTGAAACTGGCCTCATTACCATTACTGGAGGAAAATGGACAACCTACAGAAAAATTGCCGAAGATATTATTGATAAAGCCATTAAAACGGGCAAACTACAACCGAAAGAATGCAGCACAGAGCATCTTTTTATTCATGGAAATAAACCTACCACTTCTGCTGATAGAGAAAATCACCTTTATATATATGGTTCTGACATTCCGAAAATAATTGAATTACAGGAAAACGAACCTGAACTAAAAGAAAAACTGCATCCTAATCACGAATTTACAATCGCAGAAGTCGTTTGGGCTATTCGTTATGAAATGGCTAGAACAGTAGACGATATTTTAGCCCGAAGGGTTCGTTTACTATTCTTAGATGCCAGAGCTGCGATTGAAGTTTCGGAGAAAACAGCAAGAGTAATTGCGAAAGAATTAGAACACGATGAAGCATGGATACGCTCAGAAATTGCCAATTTTAGACAAATTGCGAAAGGTTTTCTCTTGTCTGAATTCCAATAAATTCGATAATCCAGCTGATTCTGAGAATCTTCAACCTTAATATTGTCTTACAAAAAATGGTTTGATGAATGTCTTCGAGTAAAATTATTTTCAAGCATTAAGAAATAATTAATTAACAATATATCAATACATTAAAGCACAAAATTATTCTAATTTTATGCTCTCAAAAGCCATTATTTTAATGCTACAGAAAATGCTTTTAAACACATTAACAAAAAATTAACACAACACTTGTATATACAAATATTAAAAGTCATACATTTGTATATACAAATTATACACTTACGACTATGACAATTGAAGAGGTTATTAAGAGTACGGTTAAGATGGATAATGCGAAAAAAGTTATTCTGAATATCATGTACACGCAAAATGTTATCCAAGATCATTTCAACGATTTAATTAAATCGTATGATCTGTCTGGAGAACAATATAATGTGTTGCGTATATTAAGAGGACAAAAAGGAAAACCTGCTAATATGTGCGTGATACAAGAGCGTATGCTTGCCAAAACGAGCAATACGACACGACTGGTAGACAAATTATTATTGAAAGAGCTTGTTACGCGAAATGTCTGTCCGGATAATAGAAGAAAAATTGAAGTTTTGATTACTCAAAAAGGATTAGACGTTTTAAAAGAATTAGATCCGAAAGTAGATGCGCATGAACAAACATTTGCAGACAATTTAAAACCAGAAGAATTAATTTTATTAAATCAATTATTAGAAAAATATAGAACCAACAAATAAAATAATAAAAACTATGAGCAATTTTTTAGAAAATCAAAATTGGAGATACGCTACTAAACAGTTTGATGCTACAAAAAAGATATCTGATGCAGATTTAAATACATTAAAAGAAGCCGTTAGGTTAAGTGCTTCTTCATACGGACTACAACCTTATAAAGTTATTCTTGTTGAAAATCCAGAATTAAGAGAAAAATTAAAAGGTGCAGCTTGGGGACAAACTCAAATTACAGACGCTTCTCACCTATTCATTTTTGCAAATGACTTAAAGCTTGATGCAGGGTCTGTTGACAAATACATTAGCAACATCAGCGAAGTAAGAGGTGTTCCTACTGAAGCTTTAGGCGGATTTAGCGATATGATGAAAAATGTAATTGCAAATTTATCTGAAGACGCAAAACACATCTGGACTGCAAAACAAACTTACTTGGCTTTAGGCAACCTATTAAACGCGGCAGCCGAACTAAAAATTGATGCAACGCCAATGGAAGGTTTCAATGCGGCTCAATTTAATGAAATCTTAGGTTTCGATAAATTAGGTTTAAATGCTTCAGTTATTGCAACTGTAGGCTACAGACATGATGACGACAAATCTCAGCACCAGAAAAAAGTTAGAAAATCACACGAGGAATTATTTATCACTATATAATTATTTATTAATCAAATTCAAATTTTAATTTTAACAAACATGAAAAATTTAAAAACTATTGCAATAGCATTATTCGTAGCAGCAGCTGGAATCTCAGTAAACGCTCAAACTAAAAAAATCGACGTAAAAGCATCTACTATCAAATGGGTAGGTAAAAAAGTAACTGGAGAGCACTCTGGAACTGTAAACTTAAAAGAAGGTGCTGTAGTTTTCAAAGGAAAAAAATTAGCTGGAGGTAACTTTACAGTTGACATGACTTCATTAACTTCTACAGATTTAACTGGAGAATACCAAGGAAAATTAAACGGTCACTTAAAAGCTGACGATTTCTTCGGAACTGATAAATTCCCAACTTCAAAATTAGTTTTCAAAACTATCGGTGCAAAATCTGCTGATGTTTATACTGTAACTGCAGACTTAACTATCAAAGGAATTACTAAACCAGTAACTTTTGATATCACTGTAAAAGGAAACACTGCTACAACTGCTTTCAAAGTTGACAGAACTAAATACGATATTAAATATGGTTCTGGTAGCTTCTTCGACGGTTTAGGAGATAAAACTATCAACGACGAATTCGAATTGGCAGTAGCTTTAAAATTCTAATTTAAGCACATTAAATCCATACAAAGAAAAAACCTAACAGAATAATTCTGTTAGGTTTTTATATTTTTTATATACTCCTTTTAATATCGATTGGATTTTGTCTTGTATCAAAAACATCCAAAATTTCAATTGAATCTTTCTTTAAATTAATCCAATAAATAATTTTATAATTTTTATAAACCAAATATCGTATCTCTTCAGAATAACTTTCTAAAAGTTCTTCTTTTTGCCCTATTGCATTTGTTGGCTTCGGTTTTAACTTTATCGTCTCTTTGGTAATCCCAAGCACAATCTTCAACAGCTAGACTTGCTTCTTTCTTATAATAATCAAAAATCTTTTTTAATTCAGTTTTAGCAAAATCAGTCCAATAAATTTTCAACTCCATTTCTCAATCTCAGAAATTAACTCATCAACACCTGTTATTCTTTCATTTTTAGAATCGTCCATAGAGGCATCAATCCTTTTATGAAATTCAGCAATAGACATTGGTTTTAATTCTAAATCTTCTTTAATTTCCTTTTTTAATAATTTTTCAAACTGAGAAATTGCCTTCTCACTTTCAAGTTTAAGAAAGTCTCTAATAAAAATCACTTTTCTAGTATCTAAATCCATTTCTTTTATTTTTATCAAAGTTACAAATTATCTTTAAATGAAAATTTAATTCAAAACAATTTTGAAATAGGCATTTACAGCTACGAAACTTTAATCCTTTTCAAAAATTTAACATTCTTAATAATATAGTAACTCTTTCGTAATAAGCATCAAGGCTTTGATTAACATACGGCTTCTATTTTTGGGACAATTAAAAAATCAAAAACTAGAAATTAAAATCATAGTTATGAAAACAAAATTACGCATTGCATATATAACCTTCATTATCAGCTTTTTCGCACAAGCTCAACAACAGCCAAAAGGGATTATTGGCACTTCAAACTGGATGACCAACTGGACGAGTTTTAAACCTGCTGGAAACGACTATGGTGAAGCGACCAATATAATAGCTGGGACTATTGACAAAGACACGCGCTTAGTAAAACGAAACATATATCATCTCGTTGGTGTTGTGTATGTTACAAATAACGCAACTCTTACTATTGAGCCCGGAACTGTTATACGAGGCGACGATAAAACCTGCGGAACTCTTGTAATTACTAATGGCTCAAAAATCATGGCAGAAGGGTTAGAAACAGATCCAATTGTTTTTACTTCTGAAAACGAAATAAACAACAGAAAACCAGGTGACTGGGGCGGAATTATTATTTTAGGAAAAGCTCCGATAAACTCTTTAGGCGGCATTCATACTTTGCCTTTCGACCTTGATCCAACTCTGAATCATTATGGAGGCCAAGATCCAGAAGATAATTCAGGAATTTTGAAGTATGTAAGAATCGAATATGCCGGCAGAAAATTAAGTGCTTCTAAAGAATTAAACGGTCTTTCTCTTGCTGGTGTTGGAAGAAAAACAACGGTTAGTCACGTTCAAATCAGTTTTTCAAATGATGATTCTTTCGAATGTTATGGCGGAGATTTGAATCTAAGCAATTTAGTTTCATTTCGAACAACAGACGATGATTTTGATTTTACGCAAGGCGCTCAAATTAATATCAGCAATAGCATTGCCGTTCGCCACCCTTTTTCTTCTGACATCTCAGGTTCAAGATGTTTTGAGGTCGACTCATACGAAAAAGTTGCGACTACAGATATGACCAAAAAAATGACCAAAATAAATGCGAACAATATTACTTTGGTCAATTTAGAAGAAAACAATCAAGGTTTGGTAAGAGAATCTGCTTATATTAGAGAAAATACATTCTTTAATTTAACGAATAGCGTTGTTTCTGGATTTGCTCCTTTTATTTTATTGGAAGGAAATATAGGAAATGGTGAAGCAAATTTGTCTAAAATTAGTTTTAAAAATGTTGTAGCAAACAATTGCCAAGGTCAAATCGAAAGCGAATCGGGAAGCAATATTCCAGGCATAAAAAGCTATTATGGCAACCCAGCTTACGGAATAGAATATACTAAAATGAAACTTAACGAGCTGTTTGCGCTTCCAAACATAAAAGGAAATCCAGATTTCAGATTAAGCGTAAATAACACGATAGCAAGTGGAAACTAAGGAGTTATAAAAACACTCTCGATTAAAATTTAACAAATTTTACAGATTCGAAAAGATTTTTTTGAAATTTTATGCACTCTATTTAAAATTACATTTATATCTTTGTCACATCAAAATAAAGAAATGAGAACAATTTTAAACAATACTTGGTGGTGGAGCAATTTACGTCAGACGTCGTGAACGAAGCTTCCTATGGTATTGTAAAAAATATAAAAATATAAAGGGCTTGTCATCACGACAAGCCCTTTTTTTTGATCCAAACCGAAAATAGATTAACGAACAACATAAAACTATATATTTTGAAACCTTTTATTCTTAATACACATTACAAACAAATTCTGGCCGATACGGTTACGCCAGTAAGCATTTATTTCAAAATTAGAGATAAATTCCCAAATAGTTTATTGCTAGAAAGTAGCGATTACCACGGAAATGACAACAGTTTCTCTTACATCTGCTGCAATCCGATTGCAACTATAAAGATTGAAAACGAAGTTATTTCTAAAACTTTTCCTGATGGAACTTCAGAAAAAATCGCTATCGATAATTCGACCAATATTCCACAAGTAATTCAGGAATTTTCAAGTCAGTTTAAATCTGAAAAAAACGATTTTAAATTCATCAACAATGGTTTATTTGGCTACATTTCTTATGATGCCGTTCGTTACTTCGAAAAAGTTTCAATTGCAAAAAAAGACAATGCTACTTCTATTCCAGATGTTTTTTATGCGGTTTACCAGAATATTATCGCAATTAACCACTTCAAAAACGAGGCTTACATTTTCTGCCATAGCGTTGACGGAAAAAACAACATTGCAGAAATAGAACAATTGCTGCAATCTAGAAATATAGCTTCTTATAAATTTTCTAAAGAAGGCGAAGGATTTTCAAATTTAACTGATGAAGAATTTAAAGCAAATGTAGCTTTGGCCAAAAAACACTGCTACCGTGGCGATGTTTTCCAATTGGTATTGTCTCGCCGATTTACGCAAGGTTTTAAGGGAGACGAATTTAATGTGTACAGAGCTTTAAGAAGCATTAACCCTTCTCCATATTTATTCTTTTTTGATTATGGCGATTTCAAAATATTTGGCTCTTCACCAGAAGCTCAAATTATCGTAAAAAACAGAAAAGCCGAAATTCACCCAATTGCAGGAACTTTCAAAAGAACAGGAAATGATGAACGCGATGCGCTTTTAGCAAAAGAACTTTCTGAAGATAAAAAAGAAAACAGCGAACACGTTATGCTAGTAGATTTGGCAAGAAATGATTTAAGCCGAAACGGACATGATGTAAATGTTGAGAAATACAGAGAAGTTCAATTTTTCTCTCACGTTATTCACTTGGTTTCTAAAGTTACAGGACATTTACATGATAAAGCAACCACGATGCAGGTCGTAGCAGATACTTTCCCAGCAGGAACTTTGAGTGGCGCTCCTAAACACAGAGCGATGCAGTTGATTGAAGAATGCGAAAAAACAAATCGCAACTTCTACGGAGGCGCAATCGGTGTTATGGACTTTGACGGAAACTTTAACCACGCCATTATGATTCGGACTTTCCTTTCTAAAAATCACCAATTGCATTGTCAGGCAGGAGCCGGAATCGTAGCAAGTTCTGACGAAGAAAGCGAAATGCAAGAAGTTTATAATAAATTAAGAGCATTGAACACAGCTCTAGAAATGGCAGAAAAAATATAATTCACAATACGTTTCCCGAGGTTGAAACCTCGGGCTATATTTGAAAAACGATCGTAAAAAAATGCCAAGTAAATATAGCCAGCGGTTTCAACCGCTGGAGACAAAGATTGACAAAACCATAAACTTGAAACAATTAAAAACAAACTATAAAAACCACAAACTATGAAAAAAGCAGTATCAATTTTAGTTTTAATCATCACCCTGACTTCTTGTAATTCAGAAAAAAAGCAAAATCCAATTGAAGGAACCTGGCGACTTATATCAGCTGAAACCACTGAAAAAGATTCCACTTTTTCAACTTTCAATCCAAAAACAAAAATGATTAAAATTATTAACGATACGCACTTTGCATTTTTTAACCATGACTTAAAACACGGAAAAGACTCAACAGCGGCATTGTTCTTTGGCGGAGGCGGAAAATATACATTAAAAGACAGCACTTACACTGAGCATTTAGAGTTTTTCAACAACCGCGAATGGGAAGACAACAAATTTGAATTTGTGGTGAAAGTTCAAAACGACACTTTAATTCAAAAGGGAATAGAAAAAGTAGAAAAATTAGGAGTCGATCGTGTTATTGTAGAAAAATACGTTCGAGAAAAATAAAATTTAGTTTCAAGTTTTATTTGTTTCAAGTTTCAAGTTAACCAAAACCTGCAACTTGAAACCTGAAACTTTGAAACTTTGAAACAAAAAACAACACAATGAAAAAGATTTTAGTTATAGACAATTACGATAGCTTCACTTACAATTTAGTGCACTATTTAGAAGACTTAAACTGCGAAGTTACCGTTTACAGAAACGATGAATTTGATATTGATGAAATCGCTTCTTTTGAGAAAATTTTACTTTCTCCAGGACCTGGAATTCCAGATGAGGCAGGCTTATTAAAAGCAGTAATCGAAAAATACAGCCCAACAAAAAGCATTCTTGGAGTTTGTTTAGGACAGCAGGCAATTGGGGAAGTCTTTGGTGGCACGCTTTCTAACCTTGATAAAGTATATCATGGAGTTGCAACCAATGTAAAAACATTAGTTTCAGACGAAATTTTATTTGAAGGTTTAGGAAACGAATTTGAAGTTGGAAGATACCATTCATGGGTTGTCGACAGCAATTTACCAGAAGATTTAGAAGCAACTTCGGTAGATGAAAATGGACAGATCATGTCATTAAGACACAAAAATTATGACGTAAGAGGCGTTCAGTTTCACCCAGAAAGCGTTTTGACACCAAACGGAAAAAGAATTTTAGAGAATTGGATTAAGAGTTAGTCGAAAGTCATAAAGTCAAAAAGGGCTTTCACTATTTTAAAACTAAAAAATCCAAGCAAAAAATGATTTATGAAGTCAAGGCCTTTAAGACCTTCGACTTTAGACTTTAAGACTAAATTTCAATGAAAACGATATTAAACAAATTAATCAACCACGAAGTGCTTTCTAAAGAAGAAGCCAAACAGGTATTGATTAATATTTCAAGCGGTCAGTATAATCCAAGTCAAATTTCGGCATTTCTGACTGTTTTTATGATGCGAAGCATTACAATTGAAGAACTTTCAGGATTTCGCGAAGCGCTATTAGATTTATGCATCCGCGTCGATCTATCGGCCTATAACACAATCGATTTGTGCGGAACGGGCGGTGACGGAAAAGATACTTTCAATATTTCAACTTTAGCCTCTTTTGTATCGGCAGGAGCAGGAATTAAAATTGCTAAACACGGAAATTATGGAGTTTCATCTATTTCAGGATCAAGCAACGTAATGGAAAAAATGGGAATAAAATTTAGCAACGATCCTAACTTTTTAGAAAAATGTATCGACAAAGCTGGAGTCTGCGTTTTGCACGCTCCCCTATTTCACCCAGCAATGAAAAATGTTGGTCCGATTAGAAAAGAATTGGCTGTAAAAACATTTTTCAATATGTTGGGGCCAATGGTAAATCCGTCGTTTCCACAAAATCAATTGGTTGGTGTTTTCAACTTAGAGTTGGCAAGAATGTATGCTTATTTGTATCAAAATACCGATGTTAATTTTACCATCCTGCATTCGCTTGACGGATATGACGAAATTTCATTGACTGGTCCAACAAAAACAATTTCGAACCACATGGAAGGAATGCTAAATCCGGAAGATTTTGGCGTTCATCTTTTGTCTCAAAATGAAATTGAAGGCGGAAAAACTATTGATGAATCTGCAGAGATTTTTACCAATATAATTTCAGGAAAAGGAACCGAAGCGCAGAATAATGTAGTTTGTGCCAATGCTGCAATGGCAATCGCAACGGTCACAAAATGTTCTCCAAAAGAAGGATTTGAACTGGCTAAAGAAAGTTTGTTATCTGGAAAAGGATTAAAAGCATTACAGAAATTACAAGAATTAAGTAAATAAAAAAACAAACAAAAATTTCACGAATTAGCACTAATTAAATTTGCGTCTTTGTGACTTCGTGGCAAAACAACAACAATGAATATCTTAGATAAAATAATAATAGACAAAAAACGAGAAGTTGTTCTAAAAAAATCGATCATTCCTGTTTCGCAATTGGAAGCTTCTGTATTTTTTGGAAAACAAACCATTTCGCTTAGCCAAAAATTAAAAGAAAGCAATTCTGGAATTATTGCCGAACATAAACGCCGTTCTCCTTCAAAATCAATCATCAACAATAATTTTACCGTTGAAGAAGTTGTAAAAGGATATGAAAATGCCGGTGCCTGCGGAATTTCAGTTTTAACCGACGGAAAATATTTTGGCGGTTCTCTAGACGATTTACTTTTAGCAAGAGCTGCAGTAAATATTCCGCTTTTACGAAAAGAGTTTATTGTAGACGAATATCAAATCCTTGAAGCAAAAGCACACGGAGCCGATTTGATTTTATTGATCGCAGCGGTTTTATCTCGAGAAGAAATCAAATCGTTGTCTGAATTTGCGAAGAAATTAGGGTTAGAAGTTCTTTTGGAAGTTCATAATCAGGAAGAACTAGAAAAATCAATCATGCCAAGTTTAGATATGATTGGAGTAAATAACAGAAACTTAAAAACATTTGAAGTAAGCTTAGATTTCAGCAAACAACTAGCAGCGCAAATTCCGGACGAATTCGTAAAAGTTTCTGAAAGCGGTATTTCATCAATCGAAGCGATTCATGAACTAAAACCATACGGCTACAAAGGTTTCCTAATTGGAGAAAACTTCATGAAAACCGATAACGCTGGACAAGCCGCAACTGAATTTATTAAACAGCTATGAAAAGTTGCCACTAATTTCACAAATTAGCACGAATTGAATTAGTGAAAATTCGTGGAATTCGTGGCGAAAAATCAACACAAAGCTTTGCGAACTTAGCGTTTTTAAGCATAATTAAAGGCAAAAAACCTTAGCGCACTTTGCGTTAAAAAACACAAAACGAAAATGAAACTCAAAATATGCGGCATGAAATATCCCGAAAACATTCTCGAAGTAGGCGCACTCCTACCCGATTATATGGGATTTATTTTCTGGGAAAAATCCGCTAGATATTGCAATGGGAATGTTCCCGAATTGATAAAAACAATCAAAAAAGTGGGCGTTTTTGTCGATCAAAGTCAGGAAGAAATTCTGGAGAAAGTTGCTAAATACAATTTACAAGCCGTTCAGCTTCACGGACATGAATCGATTGAATTTTGTTCAGAATTAAAAAAGCAATTGCCAAAGAAAATTGAAATCATAAAAGTATTTTCTGCTGATGAAAATTTTGATTTTGAAGTCATTAAACCTTTCGAAGATGTCTGCGATTATTTTCTGTTCGATACAAAAGGAAAATTGCCTGGCGGAAACGGCACAACTTTCGACTGGAGCATCTTAAAAAAATACAATTCGAAAAAACCTTTCTTTTTGAGCGGCGGAATCGGAATGAGCGAATTAGAAGCCATTGAAGAAATTTCAAAAACTAAATTACCTATTTATGCAGTAGATGTAAACAGTAAATTTGAAACTAAACCAGGGCTAAAAAATAAAAATCTATTAAGCAATTTTAAACGCAAATTTGAAATTGTAAACATTTAAACTTTAAAAAAATGAGTTTTAACGTCAACGAAAAAGGATATTACGGAGAATTTGGAGGAGCCTACATTCCTGAAATGCTATATCCAAATGTAGAAGAATTACGCCAGAAGTATTTAAGCATAATGGATGAACCTGATTTTAAAGCAGAGTTCAATCAATTATTGAAAGATTACGTTGGACGTCCTAGTCCGTTGTATTTTGCAAAACGTCTATCTGAAAAATACAATACCAAAGTTTATCTAAAAAGAGAAGACTTAAACCATACCGGAGCGCACAAAGTAAATAACACTATCGGTCAGATCTTATTAGCAAAACGTTTAGGCAAAAAAAGAATTATTGCCGAAACTGGGGCCGGACAACATGGTGTAGCAACAGCAACGGTTTGCGCTTTAATGGGAATTGAATGCATCGTGTACATGGGCGAAATTGACATTGCACGTCAAGCGCCAAACGTAGCACGTATGAAAATGTTAGGCGCAGAAGTTCGTCCAGCACTTTCAGGCTCAAGAACATTAAAAGATGCAACAAACGAAGCCATCCGCGATTGGATTAATAATCCAGTTGATACACATTACATTATTGGATCTGCCATTGGCCCGCATCCTTATCCAGATATGGTGACGCGTTTTCAAAGCATCATTTCTGAGGAAATCAAATGGCAGCTAAAAGAAAAAGAAGGACGTGAAAATCCTGATTATGTTGTGGCTTGTATCGGTGGAGGAAGTAATGCCGCAGGAACTTATTATCACTTTTTGCACGAACCAGAAGTTGGAATCATTGCAGTAGAAGCTGCGGGAAAAGGCGTTGACAGCGGTCATAGCGCTGCAACCAGCAAATTAGGAAAAGTTGGTGTTATTCATGGCTGTAAAACACTTTTAATGCAAACGCCAGACGGACAAATTACAGAACCGTATTCTATTTCTGCCGGATTAGATTATCCCGGAGTTGGCCCTTTGCACGCACATCTGGCTCAAACAGGACGCGGAGAATTTTTCTCTGTAACAGATGACGATGCTATGAATGCAGGCCTACAATTGACAAAATTGGAAGGAATTATTCCTGCAATTGAGAGCGCACACGCGTTTGCAGTCTTGGATCAAAAGCAATTCAAACCAAGCGATATTGTTGTAATCAGCCTTTCTGGCCGTGGCGATAAAGATTTAGATAATTATATCGAATATTTTAAATTGTAATAAAAGTTATACTTTTGATGTTACCGCTTAGCGGCTCAGGATTTTATTCTAAATCAAAACTACTAACGAGAAAAATAATAATTATGGAAAAATTATTTTCATACGGAACATTACGATCTAAACAAATTCAGATGCAGATTTTCAACAAAGTACTAACGGGAACTGCAGATCAGCTTCTTGGCTACAAACTAAAAAGCCTCCAGATAGAAGAAGAATTTGGAATGGCCGATTATGTGGTTGCGATACCAAGTGAAAACGCAGCAGAAACCATTCATGGCGTTGTTTTTAATGTTACCAATGCAGATTTAGCAAAAGTAGATTTATTCGAATCCAATTCGTACAGAAGAATTCAGGTTAAGCTAAAATCTGGAATAGTTGCTTGGGTTTATACCGAAAATAAATAATTAGAAATGATTTTAGCAGCCGCTCAGACAAAACCTAAACGTGGAAATATTGCTTCAAACTTATTGAACCATTATCAGCTCATTGAATTGGCTGCTCAAAATGGCGCTCAATTAATTGCTTTTCCTGAAATGTCAATCACTGGATATGAACGGGAAAATGCTATGGAATTGGCTTTCGCTGAAGATGATTACAGAATAGATCATCTGAAAGATTTGGCAACTGACAACAATATCGTCATTATTGCTGGCGCTCCAATTTTAATTGAAAATCAATTGTTTATTGGCGAATTTATAATAGCTCCCAACGATTCGGTTTCTGTTTATACGAAACAGTTTTTGCATGAAGGCGAGGATGAATTTTTCCAGTCTTCGTTTGACAACAATCCGACAGTTACAATTGAAAATCAGAATATTGCATTTGCGATTTGTGCCGATATTGATAACCCGAAACATCCTGAAAATGCTTCAAAAAATAATGCAGACATATATATTGCGAGCATTTTCTTTTCTCCAAACGGAATTCCGAATGCGTACAGAGATTTGCAAAATTATGCAGAAAAACATCAAATGAATGTTTTGATGGCCAATTTCAGCGGTGAGTCTTGGGGATCGCCTTCAGCAGGACAGAGTGCTTTTTGGAATAATAAAGGCGAATTAGTTGGACAAATGAATGAATCTGACTCTGGATTGTTACTTATTAAAAAACAAGGTGACGATTGGGAAAGTCGAATCGTAAAATTTTAAAATATAATGCCATAGATTAACCGATTAGTATAAGTATTTTTTTGTTTCACACAGATTCTGCAGATTAAAACAGATATAAATTATAAATCTGTTGAATCAGCTTAAATCATTTTAAATCTGCGTGAAATAAACTTCTAATCTTTGGCTAAAGCAAAACATAAACATCCCTAACAGGTTTTGGAAACCTGTTAGGATAAAAAATACTAAAAATGAACAGAATAACTCAAAAATTACAAGAAGATAAAAAGATCCTTTCGATCTATTTTTCTGCCGGATATCCGAACTTAAATGATACTGTGCAGATTATTCAAGATTTAGAAAAAAACGGAGTTGATCTAATCGAAATCGGACTTCCTTTTAGTGACCCTTTGGCAGATGGGCCAACCATTCAGGCGAGTTCTACGCAGGCGCTTCATAACGGAATGACCACTCAAATTCTTTTTGATCAGCTGAAAAACATTCGCGAAAGCGTAAAAATTCCGTTGATTATCATGGGATATTTTAATCCAATGCTACAATACGGAGTTGAAGCTTTTTGCCAAAAATGTGCAGAAATCGGAATTGACGGCTTAATTATTCCAGATCTTCCCGTTGATGTGTATGCGGATGAGTACAAAGCGATTTTTGAAAAATACGGATTAATAAATGTATTCTTGATTACGCCTCAAACTTCAGAAGAACGCATTCGTTTTATTGACAGCGTTTCAGACGGATTTATTTATATGGTAAGTTCTGCTAGTGTTACAGGATCTCAATCTGGTTTTGGCGACATTCAAGAAAGCTACTTCGAAAGAATTGCCGAAATGAATTTGAAAAACCCTCAAATTGTTGGTTTCGGAATTTCAAATAAAGAGACTTTCAATCAGGCGACAAAATATGCAAAAGGCGCTATTATTGGAAGTGCTTTTATTAAACATTTAAGCGAAAACGGAAGCGGGAAAATTGCTGAGTTTGTTGGAGATATTCGATAAATTATTTCATAGACCGCGTTTAAAAACAATTTTTAAATACCGTTTTTTAATTTTAAGAATCTATAAACATAACCTCTTCAAATATTTTATACCTTTGAATAAAATCAAATATCATGGATTTAGAAGCTCGTAAAATATCATTTGTACAAGAATTTCTTAGATTGCAAAATGAAGAAATAGTAAATCAGCTCGAAAAATTGCTTCATGAGCAAAAAGTGCAATTATTGGATTTGGAAATGAAACCGATGAGTTTAGATCGATTTAATAATGAAATTGATCAATCTATAAATGATGTTGCTGAAGGTCGAATTACTTCAGCTAAAGATTTAAAATCAAGAATCCAAAAATGGGATTAACTGTTTACTGGACTCAATTTGCAGAGGATAAACTAACAGATATTTTTGAGTATTATAAATTTAAAACTGGAATAAAAGTTGCAAAAGCATTGATAGATGGTTTAGTAGATTCTTCTCTTTCACTCGAATATAATGCTTATGGTGGCCAGAAAGAAGAACTTTTATCAGAAAGAATTCAGAATTTTAGATATTTAGTTTTTAACAATTATAAAATTATTTACTGGATTGATGAATACAGAAATGTTGTGTATGTTACCAACGTATTTGACACCAGACAAAATCCGATCAAAATAAAATTAGACCAATAAACTCCTTAAGAGCTGAAATACTAAAAGTATTTCAGCTCTTTTATTTTACCAGATTCCAGAACAAATTAACATAAATTATCGAAAACGCTTTATGTTAATATTATGTTAAAACAAAATTAAACAAGCGTTTAAATTAAACAAGTGTTTAATTTTGCATTCGATTAGAAACAATACCATGTCACACATCGAATTGAACGATAAAAAAATTCAGATTCTTAATGTTGCAGAAAGGCTTTTTTCTGAGAAAGGATTTGAGGGTACATCGATACGGGATATCTCCAAAGAGGCCAAAATTAACATTGCCATGGTCTCGTATTATTTTGGTTCAAAAGAAAGACTACTAGAAGCCTTAATTTTTCACAAAACCGTTGATTTAAAGCTACAGCTCGAAAATTTATTGCAAGAAGAGATAGAACCTCTTGAAAAAGTCAATAAATTGATCGAAATTTACATCAACAGAATTTGCCTTAACAAAGGGATTTACAGGGTTTTACATTTTGAACTTTACAATAAAAAGCGAGAAAAAAGCCTTCAAGCTTTTACTGAACTTAAAAAAGGAAATTTGAAATCAGTTGAAAGCATTATCAAACAAGGTCAAGCCCAAGGAGTTTTTAGAAAAGATGTCAATATCCAACTCATTACTCCGACAATTATTGGAACCTTTTTTCACTTTCACATGAATCGCTCTTTCTTCGAAGAATTATTTGATTTAAAAACAGAAGAAATGTTTAACAATTACATTAAAAACGATCTTACAAAGCACATTCAACAAACTATAAAAGCGCTACTTGTTTATGAAAATTAGTCAATTAATGCTCTTTGGAGTTTTCTTTATCGGAATATCTTCAATAGAAGCACAAGAAAAAACAAGTTTAACCTTAGGCGAAGCCGTGAAAATGGCATGGGAAAAGAGTGACGAAGTTACGCTTGCCAACACTAAGGTAAACACAAAAAAATACGAATTACAGACGGTTAAGAATAACCAATATCCTGATTTAAAAATTTCTGGCCAATACCAGCGTCTTACAAAAGCTTCTATTGATTTGCCAAATCAGGGGCAAAGTGCTTCTCTAGCTTCACCTGACCGTGCAATGCTTGGAATGGCTAACTTAAGTTTACCAATTTTTGCAGGATTTAAAATCCAAAGCAGCATCGATGCGTACGATAGTATGTATGAAGCTGAAACGGCTACTGCCGCAAAAACAAAAGAAGATGTAGCTTTAAGAGTAATCACTTACTACACAGCTTTATACAAAGCACAAAAGACTTTAGATGCTCTAAATGAAAATCAAAAAAGCGCTAAACAGCGTGTTACTGATTTTATCGAATTGGAGAAAAACGGAATTATTCCGAGAAACGATTTATTGAAAGCGCAGTTATTGGTTTCAAAAACGCAATTATCTATTGATGAAGCTAATAATAATATCAATAACATCAATTTCTATCTGACAACATTGCTTAAATTAGACTCAAATGTTAAAATACAAGTAAATGAGGATGATTTTTTCAATTTAAAAACAACAGGTGCGCCTACAACAGACGGACTAGCTCTTGAAAACAGAAAAGATCTGGAAGCTATTCGTTTGCAGCAAAAAGCTTCTGAAGCAAATGTTAAGATTGCCAAAGCAGGATATTACCCAACGCTTTCATTACTTGGAGGTTATACAGCTCTGGATCTTAAAGATATTATTACTGTAAAATATGCAATGAATTTTGGTTTAGGTTTGTCTTATGATTTATCTGGAATTCTAAAAAACAATGCACACGTTAGAGAAGCTGAAAGCAAAGCTCTTGAAGTAAAAAATACAGAAGCCATTATGACTGACCGCATTAAGGTTGAAGTTCAGAAATCTATTGAAGATTATGACTTAGCGATCAATCAAAGTGTGGTGTATGACGAAGCACTTCAACAAGCTGCAGAAAACTACAGATTGGTAAAAGATAAATTTGACAACGGTCTTGCTGATACCAACGATTTGGTTGAAGCTGATGTTGAACAATTAAGCGCAAAAATCAATACTGCTGTAGCAAAAGCAACCATTATTCAAAAATATTACGAATTACTTTCAGTATCAGGACAATTATCACAATCATTCAATCTTTCTAAAATATAATCGATAGCTCTCATGGAAAAGAAAAAAACAAATAAAAAATTCATCATCATACTTGCAGTTCTGATTTTAGGAGGCGGAACTTACGGAATATCTAAATACCTACACTCTCAAGCTCACGAAGAAACAGATGATGCACAGATCGAGAAAAGAATGAATCCCATCATCCCGAGAGTTTCAGGATATATCAGCAAAGTATATGTGAAAGATAATGATTATGTAAAAAAAGGAGATACTTTGTTTACAATTGACAAAAGAGATTATCAATTAAAGATTGACGAAGCTAATGCCGCTCTATTAGGAGCTGAAGGCCAGTATGAAGCTGCTAAGGCAGATATTGGAAGTGCAAATGCAAGCATCTCAGTTTCTGATGCTCAAATGAAATCTGCAACTGGTTCTATCGAAAGTGCAAAAATTAGATTGAGACAGCTTACAAACGATTATAACCGTTACAATAACTTGTACAAGACACATACTATTACAAAACAGCAATATGAGCAGGCTTTAACTGCAAAAGAAGAAGCTGAAAACCAAGTACGTGTTTTAGAACAACAACAAAGAGCTAGTTCTTACCAAAAATCGGTTATTCAGTCAAAATCTAAAGTTTCTGACAAACAGACAGAAGTTGCTGCGGCAAACATTAAAAAAGCAAAAACAATGCTTGATGTCGCTCACTTAAACCTTTCTTATACAGTAGTTACAGCTGCAATCGATGGTCAGGTTTCTAAAGTTGACATTCAGCCAGGACAATTAGTTCAACCGGGACAATCTTTATTCTACATCATCAATAATAATGAAGCTTGGGTTGTAGCTAACTTTAAAGAAACACAATTAAACAAAATGGTTATCGGACAAAAAGTAAGCTTAAAAGTAGATGCTTATCCAAACTATGAGTTTAAAGGAACTGTAACTTCTTTCTCTCCTGCAACAGGATCTCGTTTTTCATTATTGCCACCTGATAATGCAACAGGAAACTTCGTAAAAACAATTCAGAGATTACCAGTAAAAATTAGCATAGACGAGTCTAACGATCCTGAAAAAGTAAAACTTTTAAGACCAGGTATGAACGTTGACGTAGATGTACATTTGAAATAAAATAAATGGCAACAGCAGTACAAGACGACGATTTAGTAGAATACGGTTTCCGACGCGTTATCATTACGATTACAGCAGTACTTTGCGCACTGCTGGAAATTGTTGATACGACGATTGTAAACGTAGCGCTGACAGACATGCGCGGAAGTCTTGGTGCTACCTTGACCGATGTGGCATGGGTAATTACAGCATACGCAATTGCGAATGTTATTGTAATTCCGATGACGAGCTGGCTATCGCAGCAATTTGGAAGACGTAATTATTTTGTGGCTTCCATTATAATATTTACAGTCTGTTCTTTTTTGTGTGGTAACGCCACCAATATTTGGGAACTTGTAGCCTTCCGTTTCGTACAAGGTATGGGCGGTGGAGCATTGCTTGTAACAGCCCAAACTATTATTACAGAAAGTTACCCAGTAGCAAAACGTGGAATGGCACAGGCCATTTACGGAATGGGTGTAATTGTTGGACCAACACTTGGACCGCCATTAGGAGGATATTTAGTAGATAATTACTCTTGGCCTTATATTTTCTACATCAATATTCCGCTGGGAATTATTGCTACCATTTTGGCTTTAACCTTTGTTAGAAGTCCGAAATACGGAGAGAAATTGAAAGCCAATCAGGTTGACTGGTGGGGAATTATTTTGCTGAGCACTTTTATCGGATCTTTACAATTTGTTTTGGAACACGGACAGCAGGATGACTGGTTTAACGATTCATTAATCGTAACCTTGAGTGTTGTTACAGTTCTAGGTTTAATTTTGTTTATCTGGAGAGAGCTTACATACAAACATCCAATTGTAAACTTGAGTGTTTTAAAAGATGGTAATTTAAGAATTGGAACTGTTATGTGTTTCATTCTTGGTTTCGGTTTATATGGTTCAACTTTAATTATCCCAATTTATACGCAGTCTATTTTAGGATGGACCGCAACTGATGCAGGTTTATTGTTGATTCCAGGATCTATCACAACGGCGATTATGATGCCATTTGTGGGTAATATGATACAGAAAGGCGTTCCTCAAGGGTATATGGTTGGAGTAGGATTTTTAATTTTCTTCTTCTTTACTTTCATGATGTACAGCCGTATGACACCTGACACTGGTGTAGAACATATGTATTGGCCATTAATTTTGAGAGGAATTGGATTAGGACTATTGTTCGTTCCTATTACAACACTTTCGCTATCTACATTGAAAGGAAAACAAATTGGTGAAGGAGCTGCATTTACGGGAATGATGCGCCAGTTGGGCGGATCTTTTGGTATTGCAATTATTACCACTTTCATCACGCGTTTTAGCCAATCGCATAGAGTAGATTTGATCAATAATTTAGATCCAGCCAAATTTGAAGTACAACAGCGAATTGCAGGAATGCAACACGCTTTTATGGCAAAAGGATATAGCGCAGATGTTGCTTTGAAAAAAGCGTATCAGGCTATAGAATATTCTGTAATGAAACAAAGTACTGTAATGGCTTATATGGATATTTTCCTTTATTTAGGAATTATGTTTTTATGTTGCATACCGATTATTCTCTTTATCAAAAAAGGGAAGAACAAAATTAGTGCAGCCGACGCAATGCATTAATAATAATAGATTTATAATACGCAGAAACGCCGAATTCATCATTTAGAATTCGGCGTTTATTTTTTAATTTAACCGCAAAGGGCGTAAAGAATTTTATTTCTGAGAAGCTTAAAAACGTAAAGTTTGCAAAGCTTTATGATAAAACCTTTACGCCCCGAGGCTTCGGGATTGCGTTAATCTTTGCGTGCTTTGCAGTTAAAAAACTCAGAACCTTAGTAGCTC
Organism: Flavobacterium sp. TR2; assembly: GCF_025252405.1. NCBI lineage: Bacteria > Pseudomonadati > Bacteroidota > Flavobacteriia > Flavobacteriales > Flavobacteriaceae > Flavobacterium > Flavobacterium sp. TR2. The sequence continues at coordinate 4,924,646 of NZ_CP104307.1, forward strand.
AGAACCTTATCAGCTTAAAAAAATTACCTTGTAAAAACCAAATGATTTCCTTTCGAAAGATTCGCGTCAAACTGATAATCTTCGTAATTAAAACCTTTTAAATCATCAATAGTTTCAGCGTTGGTATCAATAATGTAGCGAACCATCATACCCCTCGCCTTTTTAGCAAAGAAGCTGATCATTTTTAATTTTCCATCTTTATAATCTTTAAAATCTGGAGTGATAACAGGAACTTTTAAAGCTTTTACATCAACCGCTGAAAAGTATTCGTTGCTTGCTAAATTCACAAACAATTCATCTTTTTTCAATTCTTTGTTTAAAGCTTTAGTCACTGTTGGTTTCCAGAATTCATGCAAGTTTTTAGATTCGCCAACCGGCATTTTTGTCCCCATTTCCAAACGATACGCCTGCATTAAATCTAAGGGTTTTAAAAGACCATAAAGGCCCGATAAAATTCTCAGCTTATCTTGCAAAACATCAAGTTTTTCTAACGGAATGGTATACGCATCCAAACCTGTGTATACATCTCCGTCAAATGTATAAACGGCTGGACGAGCATTTTCTGGCGAAAAAGGCGTTTTCCATTCCTGATTGCGTTTCCAGTTTAAGTCGGCTAGCTTGTCTGAGATAGACATTAGTTCCGATAATTCTGAAGGCTTTTTTTGTTTTACTACTTTATGAACCACTCTGGCTTCTTTTAAGAATGAAGGTTCTGTATATTGAGATGTTGGCAATTCTTTTTCGAAATTCAGTGATTTCGCAGGAGATATAACAATTTTCATGTGTGCTTTTTTCTATGATTCAAAAATACAAATTGAAATTTTAAAAATTATCGTTTACAATTGTTTTGTTCTATTGTTATATTTTTTTTAAGCCACGAATTCACGAATTATTTTTTTTACAATCTTTGAGTTTAATTTTCGCATAAATTCGTGTAATTCATTACTCTAATTTATGCGAAATGATTTAAATTAATTCGTGAATTCGTGGCAGAAAAATTTAGATCATGGCAAAAAATCAAAAATTAAGCTTTGCCATTTTTTATTTAAATAAAATTCAATTGAAAAATTGTGAATTTATTCAAAAAAGTGAACGATAGATTATAAAAGGCATTTTCTATGTTGTAAATTTGCAACCATAAAATTCCAAAAACATTTTCAATACAAAAGAAAGTTGTATTCTAAATATTAGCCACGAATTCACGAATTAACTTTTTAAAAATTAATTAGAAAAATTCGTGAATTCGTGGCGGAAAAAAAATTTAGATCATGACCAAAATATTGTATCAACAGGAAAGTTATCAGATAATCGGAATTTTATTTGATGTTCATAGAAATTTAGGTGGTGGCTTTTCTGAAATTGTATATAAAGATGCTTTAGAATATGAATTCAAGAAAGCAAATATTCCATTTGAAAGAGAAAAAGAATATTTAGTAAATTATAAAGACATTATTTTAGATCACAGGTTTTATGCTGACTTTGTTTTGTTTGATAAAATTATACTTGAAATAAAATCAAGTGATTTTCTGCATCCAAAATATATTTCTCAATGTATTAACTATTTAAAAGTATCCAAAAACAATTTAGCGATTTTGGCAAACTTCAATTCTACCTCACTTGAACACAAACGTATTATTTTATAAAAATTAGTGATTCGTGGCGATACAGACAAACTATAAAACTGCTTTACAAAGCAAAATCTTCGATATCATTTCGAAAGCATCTCAGGAATTAAATGTTGACTCTTATGTGATAGGAGGATTTGTTCGTGATCTGCTTTTAAACCGAGGCTCTAAAAAAGACATTGATGTAGTTGCTGTTGGTAGCGGCATCGAATTGGCGCTTAAAGTTTCTGAATTACTTCCGAACAAACCCAAAGTTCAGGTTTTTAAAACCTACGGAACAGCCATGCTTCGTTTTGAAGATACGGATATTGAATTTGTAGGTGCCCGAAAAGAATCGTATACCCGAGACAGCCGCAATCCGATTGTCGAAAACGGAACTTTACAAGATGATCAAAATCGTCGCGATTTTACCATCAATGCGTTGGCTTTATCTTTAAACTCAACTAATTTTGGAGATCTTTTAGATCCTTTTGATGGATTAACAGATTTAGAAAATAAAACAATCAAAACACCTTTGGATCCAGATATTACTTATTCTGATGATCCTTTGCGAATGTTGCGTGCCATTCGTTTTGCTACTCAATTGAATTTTGAAATTGAAGAAAATTCATTAAATGCGATCACAAAAAATGCTGAAAGGATTAAAATTATTTCTGGCGAAAGAATCGTTGATGAATTAAACAAAATTCTTCTAACAGATAAACCTTCAACAGGATTTTTACTTTTATACAAAACTGGGCTTTTAGATTTAATCTTACCTGAATTGACCGCTTTAAATCAGGTTGAGGAAATTGAAGGCCATACACATAAAAACAATTTTTACCATACGCTTGAGGTTGTAGACAACATTTGTCCAAACACAGATGATGTTTGGCTGCGTTGGGCGGCTTTATTGCACGATATTGGAAAAGCACCAACAAAACGTTTCACTAAAAAACAAGGCTGGACTTTTCACGGACATGAATTTTTAGGCGGAAAAATGGCGAAGAAAATCTTCGAGCGTTTACATATGCCTTTGAACCATAAAATGAAATTCGTTCAGAAAATGGTTATTATGAGTTCGCGTCCGATTGTTTTAGCTCAGGATATTGTAACCGACAGCGCAGTTCGTCGTTTGGTTTTTGATGCTGGCGAAGATGTAGAAAATTTAATGACTTTATGTGAAGCGGATATCACAACCAAAAATCCATCAAAATTCAAGAAATACCATAAAAATTTCGAGCTTGTCCGCAAGAAAATTGTGGAAGTAGAAGAACGCGATCATGTTCGTAATTTCCAGCCTCCTATTTCTGGAGAAGAAATTATGGAAATATTCGATCTAAAGCCTTCACGCGAAATCGGAATTTTAAAAGAAGCAGTAAAAGAAGCTATTTTAGAAGGCGTTATTCCAAATGAATATCAGGCGGCTTATGATTTTGTGATTAAAAGAGCTGAAAAGTTAGGCTTAAAAAAAATAGAGAAATAAGTATTATTTAATAAAATGAAAAAAGAGAATAAATCAGTAATCATTTGGTTACTATCGGGCTGTGTTTTATTATTTTTAATGGTTGTCGTGGGAGGAATTACGCGTTTGACCAATTCGGGTTTATCTATGACCGACTGGCATTTGGTAACCGACACCTTCCCGCCTTTGACAGAAGCTAAATGGCAAGCCGCTTTTGACGAATACAAAAAATTTCCTGAATACCAGAAAATCAATATTCACAACGATTTTCAATTAGCTGACTATAAATTCATTTATTTTTGGGAATGGTTTCACCGTTTCATTGGCCGCATTATTGGTTTGGTTTTCTTTGTTCCGTTTGTTTACTTTTTAGCAAAAAAGAAATTAGATACTGATACGATTAAAAAATGCATCGTCCTTTTGGCGATGGGAGCTTTCCAAGGATTTTTAGGATGGTTTATGGTGAGAAGCGGCTTAATTGACAATCCAGATGTAAGCCATTTTAGACTTTCATTGCACCTGACTTTTGCCTTTATCACTTTCGCCTACACGCTTTGGGTAGCGCTAGATTTGATTTATCCAGAACGAAACATCAACAAAATTTTACCTCTTAGAAATATTGCGCGTTATGCTTTAGCGGCTCTTCTAATCCAGATTATTTATGGCGGATTTGTGGCGGGATTAAACGCAGGGTTAATTCACAATCACTGGCCGTTGATGAGCGACGGAGAATTTATTCATGAATCGGTTTTTATTGAGCAGTCTTCTTTAGTAAAAAATTTAATTGAAGGAAAAAGCGGCGTTCAGTTTGTACACAGAACTTTTGCTTATGTTGTAGTGGGCATTATTCTTTTCCTTTTCTTCAAAAGCAAAAAATATACGCTTACACATACGCAGGCAAACGGAATCAAAACTTTGGTTGTTTTTGTTTTCATTCAGTTCTTGCTTGGAGTTTTCACTTTATTATATAGTGTTCCTTTGGCTTTAGGATTAATCCATCAGATTATGGCGTTTTTCCTTTTGAGTGCCATGACGTATACATTGCATAGATTAAGCAAATAAATTCGAAACATATCAAAATATAAAAAAGCTGTCTCAAAAGGACAGCTTTTTGTTGAAAGGCATATTATTTTTAAAATTTATTTATATGTAAAACCCTAGCAGGGTAAAATATTTATAGAGTTACATTGAGACAAAAAAATGTCGCTCCTCTGGAGCTTTATATTGGAACCATTTATCTTTTGCTATAAATATTTCGCTTCTCCGAAGCTAACAAAAAGCTTCTATCCTAGCCAAGCTTTAAAATCCTGCACTTTTTCTCGGCTTACAATTACCTCATCATCTTTATAACTTGGCAAAATCACTTTTAAGCGTGAATTGGTATATACCTGAATTTCCTTAATTGCTTTTAACGGAACAATAAATTTTCTGCTTACGCGAAAGAAATCCTTTTTATCGAGTTCTTGTTCCAATATCTCTAAAGTCGAATCTATGAGATAATCGCGATTTTCGTAGGTATGAATGTAGGTTCCTTTATTTTCACTGAAAAAGCATTCTATTTCTTCTGTCGTAATGACTTTTAAATGCTGTCCTATTTTAACTGTAAATCTTTTTTTGTACGTTTTCTCGAAAGGATTAGACAGCATTTGGCGAATCTGTTCAAAATCCAATTGCATATTTGAACTTTCTGCCGTTGCTTTTGGAAGGCGCGATTTGTATTTTGATACAGCGGTTTCCAGATCATCCTCGTCAATTGGTTTTAAAAGATAATCGATGCTGTTTAATTTGAACGCTTTTAAAGCATATTCATCATACGCTGTAGTAAAAATGATTGCGCTTTTAATGTCTATTTTTTCAAAAATTTCAAATGACAAGCCATCGGAAAGCTGGATATCCAAAAAAATCAAATCTGGATGCGGGTTATTTTCAAACCATTGAACCGATTCTTCTACAGAATGCAGCATGGTTTCTACGGTTACATCCAACTTTTCAAGTTTTCTCTGCAGCAATCTTGCCGCTGGCTTTTCGTCTTCTATAATTAATGTGATCATTTACTATGCTGTAAAATTTGAAAAAATATGAATTCAAAGTTACTCCCATTTATTTTTATTTGCGGCATCTTTTTCCATGTATTTTTGAATTTTTCTTTGTTCCCAATCGGAACCAAAAAACCAATCAGCGCCAAAAACAGATAACGCGTGAGCCAACAAACCAATTCCCCAGAAAAATGCAGTAGAATAAGTTCGTGATTCTAATAAACCGCTTAAATCCATTACCATTACGCCAGTAAATTTATCTCGCGTTAAACTTGATACGATGATAATGATGTTTACAATTATATAAATTTTCAAATGAGAGTAAAATCTCTTAAGTCTTCTTACTCTTCTATAAGCTGCATTGTAATTTGGATCGTCTGTATATTCTCCAAAATGCTCTTTTGTGTAATCATCGTACATATTTCTTCTAAAACGTCCCATAACTATGTTTTAAACTATTTCCACTTGTTTTTATTCTGTTTTTCCTTCTCCATAAACTCTTTGATTTTTCTTTCTTCCCATTCCTTGCCCATTCCTGGAAAAACTTCAAAGACTTTTAATCCGTGAAAAACAACTCCAACTCCCCACCATAGCAATGGCCAGAAAAACCATAAATAGCTAGGCGACGTATACAAATTAATAAAAATTAAAATCGCATTTACTAGCACAAAAGCAAGAAGATTTCCATAAAATCCTTTAATATTTTCTACCTTCTTTTTGGCTTGGATATATTTTTCCTCTTCACTTAAATTCCTTTCCATAACTATTCCCATTTTTGTTTTTTATACTTTTTTTCTAAAATGCTTCTTAGTTTTCGCTCTTCCCATTCCTGTCCAAAAATCTTATAAGAAGCAAACAGATCGATTGCCGAACCCACAATTACGGCTGTCCAAATAATTACAATCACCCAATTTATATATTTGATCGGAAAAATTTGCAAGGGCAGATTGGTGTATTCTTTTAGAAGAAAAACAATCAATGCAATGGTGTAAAAGAACAAATGCTTGTAAAAAGATTTTAGCTGAATTACTTTTTTGCTGGCTAATTCTTCCAGCATTACTTGTTCCTGATCATTATTCAAATTTGTTTCCATGATTATTTTCAAGTCGTTTTTGGTTTTCTTTTTCTAAAATTTCCTGAATCTTTTTCTGTTCCCACTTTTTATTAAAAAAAGGCGGATATTCAAAAGCTTTTAATCCATGCAAGATAATGGCCATTCCCCATCCTGCTACAGACCATATCCACCAGAGGTATTCTGGAAAAGTCATGTAATTTACAACAATCACAATCGGGTTACATAAAACATATACAGTCAAATGCTCATAAAATCCTCTTATTTCTTTTACTTTTTTCTGAGCATCATAATAACGGTCTGCTTCTGTGAAATTATTTTCCATTATTTCCACGTTTTTTGTCGGTTATCTTTCTCCAAAATCTCTCGAATTTTTCTTTCTTCCCAATCAGAGCTGTAGCCAAAAACTTTAAAAGCGTGCATGGCAACTCCAAATCCCCATCCTAATGCCGAAAACCAAAACCATTGAAATCCTGGCGAAAATTTTAAATTAATAAAGACCAAGAACGGAATTACGCAACAATATGAAATTATATTTCCGTAAAATCCTTTTAATTCTTCTACTCTTTTTTTAGCTCTATAATAAGCTTTTGCTTCGTCTGTATATTCTGCACTCATTTCCATAACCGTAATTTGTTTGGTTAAAATTGGAATTTTAACGGTAAAATTCTTTTCATCTTCCTCAATCTTCACTTTTCTATCCGTTACAATTCCGTATCTATTTACAATATTCTGCAGTCCGACACCTTGTCTATCCTGCAACACTTCTTTTTTCTGAAGATCATTCTGAATAGCAAGATAATCCCGATCAACAAAAATTCTAATATGAAGCGGTTTTTGTTCGCTTACTACATTATGCTTTACCGTATTTTCCAACAAAAGCTGTAAAGAGAGCGGCACCACTTTGGCTTCCGGATTAATGTTTTCTGTTGGCAATTCGTAAAACAAACTATTTTCGAAACGCATTTTCAGCAGGTTCATATAGGTTTTTGCAAATGACAATTCGTCTTCTACCGAAACCAGTTCTTTGTCTTTCTGCTCTAAAACATATCTATAGATTTTAGAAAGAGAAGTTGTAAAACGCTGGGCATTATCTGGATTCTCTTCTATTAAAGAGCTAAGAACATTTAAACTGTTGAAAAGAAAATGCGGATCGATCTGGTTTTTTAAACTTTCAAATTTTGCATTTGCCGTACCCGCAATAATTTTCTGCTGCGTAACTTTATTTTCCTGATAGAGTTTATAAAAATTAAGCCCGTGAAAAAACAATAAGACAATAAAGGTCATTACCGCAGATTCAATATAATTTTCTGCCTTCTCATTGGCCAGAAAACCTAAAATTGTTTTATTGTCGATGATTACGCTGGTAAACAAACGCAATACTACAATGATAATCATCGACACTAAAAATGAACTTGCAAAACCAATTAAGATTCTCTTTATCGAATACGGATTTGACCTGAAAACTCTATCTAAAAACTCAAAAAGAACAACGTTTACGATATATAAAACCACACTGTAAAGCATGCAGTACAAGAAATAAATAGAAAGATTCTTGGTAAAAACTGCTGTTCCTACAGAAGCAAACCGAATTAGAAAAGAAAATAAAAATACTATTCCTCCAACTAAGCACGCCTTTAACAAATTTGGTTTTAATATCATGATGTTTTATAAACTATTGAATTACTTACAAGTTTTTTGAATTTCTAACGCTCTATCCAATCCCCATTTTGGAGAATAAGGCGTAGCTGGTTTAAAAGTATTAAAAAGTTCGATAGATTTGTCAACTTGCGCGCATAAAGGTTTTGTGTCTACACCTGTCCATTTTGCACCGCCTAACTGATAATCTGCTTCACCAAAAACCGCTCTCGGATTATTTGGATCTAATGCTTTTGCTTTTGCATAAGCTTCCATTACTTTAGCAGAATATTTCATTCCATTTGTCATCGGATCTGCCACAACATATCCCGTATAAATTAAAGCCTGCATTACATACAATTCTGAATTGGCTTGGTCCTTTATCAATTCAATATCTAAGGCATCTTGCGCTTTTGTCAATAACAAATCGATTTTGGTTTTATCTTTTTCTGTAAAAACAGCTGTTGCATTAATTAAAGCTACGTAATAATTTGGCAGATAACTATTTTTTTCGGCAGCAGCAATTCTTTCAAATAAAGCAGAAGCCTCGGTATTTTTTCCTTCTTTCCAAAGTCCGAACGCTTTATTCATTCCTTGTTCGAATTGTGTTTGCGCTGAACTTATTACGACAACAAATAGTGCAACTAAAGTGATGATTTTTTTCATTTTATAAGTTATTTAATGGTTTGTTTATATAGATTAGTTATTTAGAATACAATTTCGACTTTTGAGTCTTTGCTGACAGTAAATTTGGCATCTTGATACGAAGGAGGCCCCATAAATCCTTTTGCATTGTTAGAAGCGGCATATTCTTCAGATGGAGCTCCCATTGCATTTCTATCAAGTTTTCCGTTGCTGTTTTCGTCATGGTAAGTCGAAATTGCATATTCTCCCGCAGGAAGATTTTCAAATGTTACAACAGCCTGATTGTTTTTAATTTCGGAAGCAAGGCTTTTATATGTTGTTTTAAGAAACGTTCCGTCTGAATTATATAATCCTACTTTAAGGACTCCTGTATCATTTTTTAAACCTGAAACAGCAACAGTCAATTTTACATTTTGTGCAGACATTAAACTGCAGATAAATAACATGGTAATTGTAATAATTTTGGTCATGATTTCTATTTTTTTAAGGTTCTGAAATTCTAAGTTTTTTTGTTGATGATTAAAACTTTTTTTTAGCCTCTAAGTTTTTAAGAAATCTAAGATTCAAAGCTTTTTAAACTTAGCCTCTCAGAACCTTAACCACTTATCGACTTTTTAATTTACACTTCAAAAGTATGCTGGTTTTTAGTCTTTTAAAATTAAATGATACTGAGTTGTTGATTTTGGTTACTGAATTGTTTTTTTTTTAAGGTGCAAAGGTTCAGAGGTTCAAAGGCACAAAGATTTCTTTGCCGATTTAAAAAACTTTGCCCCTTTGAGCCTTTGCCACTTTGTTCCTTTGTTAAAGATTTTTCAACTGATTCTCATTTTTGTTTTGGCTGATCGTCCAGAAGAAACCTACGAAGAAGAATCGGTCAGCATTAGGCACTACGGCCTGTCTCTGATATACTCCGCTTGCATCTGGAGTTTTTGCGTAATCGTATCCAAAAATATTTTGAGTTCCTAGAACATTTGAAACTGAGAAATAAAGGATTTTTTGTGTTGTCAATAAATACGCCCAGCTGAAACTTAAACTATTATACGATTTTGTTTTTTCGTTCATAAACTGCGTCTTATTTGGGTCGTTGTACGGGCGTCCTGTACTGAAACTGTTGGTTAAACTAACTTGAGATTTCCAGTCTGTAATAAAATATTTTGCAACTACAGATAAATTATGATTGGCAATAAAACTTGGAGTTGCCATTTTTGGAAAGTTTTTATATTGTCTTTCTGAATCTATATAAGAATACGAAATCCAATATTCTAAGTTTTTATGCAAATTGCTGTCTCTCCAAAATAAATCCAACCCTTTTGCATAACCCGATCCGTTATTATTGAAAACCGAATTGTACTGAATATCTCTCGTATCGTACTGCACCAAATTGCTGTAATCTTTGTAATAAGCCTCTGCTCTAAGCGTTTGTCCAGGTCTTGTAAACGTATAATTTAAAATATAATGACTGGCTTTCTCGCTTTCAAACTGATGGTATTTAGAAAATTTAATATAATCTACAACCGGCGTTTGAGAATAATCTCCGTAGGCAAAAGAGAACTGGCTGCTTTTTGAAACTTTGTATCCTAATGAAGCTCTTGGCGCAATATTGTTTTCGTTTAAAAGGCTGTTGTTTGAATACCTCAAGCCAACTTTTAAAGCTAATTTTTTAGAAAATAAAATATCTCCTTCTGTGTAAGCTGCAAAAATGTTTGAGTCGTAGCCATTTGTAACATCAAGAGCAATATTATCTGCTAGGTTTTCATCATATTTTGTAATGAAATAATCTGTTCCAAAAGATAATTTAAAATAATTTGAAAATTTCTTGCTTAGCTTCAGTTTCAATTGTGCAGCATTTTCCTGACTGTCAATTCCTGTGATATTGTATTTTAATTTGTTTTTGCTGTAACCGTAACTCACTCCAGAAGTAATCTGCCATCCTGTTCCAAAACTTCCTTTGTAAGATGAATTCAAATAGAAGTTGTTGTTGTTCATATCTGTTCTAATCGGATTTTCGAAATTGACATTTTTCTGATTCAAATCAAATTTTTCAGAATCAAAAGAAGCATACAGTTTAAATATTCCGTTTGTAAAATTGTATCTGTAAACTGTCTCTCCACCAAGTGACTGATAAGGATTGTTCCAATCTACGTTTTGCGGAATAACAGCTTGATACGGAGCCAAATTGATGTAAGCCATATTTACGCTCAAAGAGCTTTTTTTGAATTTCTGCGTGTTTCCTAAACTTAATCCGACCGTCATAAGTCCGATATCTGTTTTTTCATGATCTTCTTCATCTTGTGTATTTAAAAGCAAAACACTCGATAAAGCTTCACCGTATTCTGCAGAATAGCCTCCAGTTGAAAATGCGATTCCGCTAAACAAAAAAGGAGAAAAACGGCTTCGAGTTGGCAAATTATTTGTCGTTGCGCCATAAGGTTGCGCTACACGAATTCCGTCAACAAAGGTCTGCGTTTCGCTCGCCTCTCCCCCACGTACAAACAAACGCCCATCTTCACCTACAGTCTGCGTTCCCGGCAGAGTCTGCAATGCCGCTACAATATTTCCGGCTGAGCCTGCTGTGGTCACAATATCTAAAGGTTTTAAAACAGAAACCCTTGCTTTGTCTCCAGACTCTAAAGTTCCCGCTGTAATGACAACTGCATCTAGAGCATTAACATTTTCTCTTAATTTTACTGTCTGATCTTTATAATTTGCAACATCAATTTCTTGCTTGTAAGTTTCAAAAAGCAAAAAACTAACCACTAAAAATTTGTTTCCTGTTTCTGTAGTTTCAAAAGAAAAATCTCCTGTTTCAGAACTTGTTGCTCCGTCGTAAGTCCCATCAATATAAATATTTGCGCCTGCAACTGGTTTTCCTTTTTGATCTACCACTTTTCCCGAAATAGTATTTTGAGCAAAAATTAAAGCTGTAAAAAATAAAAAACTAACTGTAAATAATAATCTGGTTTTCATGTTCTCTTTGGTTTTTGATGAAGCAAATGTATTTTAACAATTCATGTTAAAAAATATATAATAACCCAATTGTAGATTTTCGAGGATGAGTTGTAAAATACTAATTTGTATCTTAGCTAACGCGTTTCTAAAAACTATTAACTATGTCAGAAAGTAAAAGAGTTTCGAATTTGTATCAATCCATTTATAATGGAAATCCATGGCTTGAAGTGACCTTAGCAGATACTTTAAAAGATATAACTGCTGCTCAGGCTTATAAAAAAATCAATCCTAATTTAAACACAATTTGGGAAATTGTCAATCACCTAATACAATGGAGAAGAAACATATTAAAGCGTGTTCAAGGAGAAATAATTACGACTCCCGATCATAATTATTTTGTGCCTATTATAGATTCATCTGAACCCGCTTGGGAACAATCACTACAAAATCTGGCAAAATCTCAGGAATTATGGAGTGCTTGTCTAAGTGATTTTAATGATGAGGATTTCGAGAAAATAGATCTAAATAATAATCACAATTTTTATGAAGATATTCACGGAATCATTCAACATGATGTCTATCATTTAGGACAGATTGTTATTTTGAAGAAACTGCTTTAAAAATTCATAATTATGAAAAAGCCACTTTTAATTTTTGTTTTTTTAGTAATGAGTGCAATCGGCTTTTCACAGGAAACCGAAATCAAATACGATGAAAACCTTGCAAAATCGCTTCATGCCGACGAATACGGAATGAAGAAATATGTTTTTTGCCTTTTAAAATCTGGAAGCAACACGACGGCTTCGAAAGAAGAAACCAAAAAACTTTTTGAAGGCCATATGGAAAACATTGGCAAATTGGCCAAAGAAGGAAAACTGGCTGTTGCAGGACCTTTTATGAAAAATGACCGAAATTATCGCGGCATTTACATCTTCAATGTCGAAACGATAGAAGAAGCCAAAGCCCTCGTAGCTACAGATCCAGCCATAAAAGCCAATTTGCTCGAAGCCGAATTAACACCTTGGTATTGTACGGCAGCTCTGCAGGAAATACCAAAAATGCACGACAAAATTGCCAAGAAGAAAATGTAAAGCATGAAAACCGAAAAAGAAAAAATGATTTCTGGCGAATATTATAATGCCTTTGATCCCGAATTGGTAAAAGGGCGCCGAACAGCCAAGAATCTTTTGCATACCTTAAATGTAAAAGAATATCGAGTTACCAAAAAAGCAAAAGAAATCCTGAAAGAACTAATTCCAAATGCTGGAGCTGGCTTTTATATCGAACCTCCTTTTCACTGCGATTATGGCTATAATATCTTTGCCGGAGAAAACGTTTATTTTAATGTAAATTGCGTGGTTTTGGATTGCGCCCCTGTAAATATCGGGTCAAATGTTTTTATTGCGCCAAATGTTCAAATTTATACGGCATCGCATCCGCTTGACGCTGAACTACGAAAAACACTCGAAAATGCATATCCGGTTACCATTGGCGACGATTGCTGGATTGGAGGAAATTCGGTTATCTGTCCTGGCGTAACAATTGGAAAAGGCTGTGTTATTGGAGCAGGATCAGTCGTTACAAAAGATATTCCTGAGAATTCACTAGCCGTTGGAAACCCTGCAAAAGTTATTCGAAAATTAAATCAAGAACCTGAATCTAAAAAATAATGCTTACCCTTAATAAAGTTCACCATATTGCCATTTTATGTTCCGATTACGAAAAATCGAAATATTTCTATACTCAGATTTTAGGTTTAACTATTATTCGTGAAATCTACCGTGAAGAACGTCAATCGTATAAATTAGATTTGGCTTTAAATGGCACTTACGTTGTCGAATTATTTTCATTTCCAAATCCGCCGCAAAGACCCTCAAGACCAGAAGCGGTTGGTTTGCGTCATTTGGCTTTTGAAGTTATTAATCTGGAAGAAACGATTGCGTTTTTAAATTCAAAAAACATAGAATCTGAACCGATCAGAATTGATGAAACAACCGAAAAGCGTTTTACTTTCATTGCTGATCCTGATTTACTGCCTATTGAGTTTTATGAGCGTTAGGCTTTTTTGCCGCTAAGGCGCTAAGACACAATGTTTTTTATCTTTTTAATATTTAAAGATTGAATAGCGTCCAGCTTTAGCTGGATGAATAATTATAGGCTCAAAGAGGGCTTTAGCCAAACAAATATTATTTGGCTAAAGCCTTTTATTATTTAAAACTTACTCCCCTAGCTGAAGCTAGGGGCTATTAAAAATATCTTTGCTACTCGACGACTTTGCGAGCAATTTCTCAACACTTTGTCAAGCAAAATGAATGAAAGATTTTTCTTATTTACATTCGTTTTAACACACTAAAATGATTATTTCCTAGAATAAACCGAATTTGATGCTTAATTTTGTGACCCGCATAAAAAAAATGCGACTTCAAATTTCCTTCTGATGAACAAAACGGCGCAAATCAAAAAAAATCATCAATTAATCAAACTCCGAAAATTAGTTATTGTTTCTATCTTAATTGGCTTTCTTTCTGCCTTTCTCGGAATTTCACTCAAAAAAATAACTGAATATTACGAAGAAATCTTTTTTCACGAAGTATCAGTTCATCCCCTTTTTTACATCCTATTTCCTGCTTTCGGTTTATCGGTAATTTATTTCTTAAGACATTATATTTTCAAGAAAAAAGAAAATAAAGGTATGAAAGAAGTTTTTGAAAGTACAGCCTCAAAAACCAAAAATCTTCCGTCCTATAAAATTCCATCTCACTTCATAAACGGCTTATTAACTGTTATTTTTGGAGGTTCCACAGGAATTGAAGTCTCTACAGTTGTAGCCACAGCAACGATTGGCTCGGTTGCTCATGAGAAAGAAAATGTTTTCCGTCAATACAAAACCGAATTAATATGCGCGGGTGTTGCGGCGGGAGTAACGGCACTTTTCAGCAGTCCGATTGCAGGAGTTCTATTTGCTTTTGAAGTAATTTCAAGAAAAGTAACGCGAGCATTTGTGATTTCAAATTTAATTGCCGTTTCCATCGCTTTTGGTTTGCTGACCATTTTAAAAGAGGAACCGTTGTTTGCAGTTTCAATTACAACATGGAATTTAAAAGCGATTCCGTACTTCATTCTTTTAGGGATTTTGGCCGGAATGAATTCAGTTTACTTAACACGCTGTGTTTTATTTTTCAAATCGCAATTTGGCAAAATCGACACCCATTATTACAAAATCATCATAGGATCTGCTGTTTTAAGCCTTTCCCTATTCTTTTTTCCACAATTATACGGAGAAGGTTACCATGCTATTAAAGGAATCTTCGGAAATGCGCATCAAACTCAACTGACCATAACTTTAGCATTGACTTTTATAGGCATTTTAATTCTAAAACCAGTTGTCACTTCAATCACATTGGCTTCTGGCGGCGACGGTGGTGTTTTTGCACCCAGCTTATTCATCGGAGCATTTTTAGGTTTGCTGCTGGCTTCAATCTTAAACAGTTTTTTTCATGTAAATGTAATTCCGATTAACTTTATGATTATAGGAATGGCTGCCGTGTTGAGTGCAAGCATTCATGCCCCTTTTACGGCAATTTTCTTGGTTTGCGGTTTAACAAACGATTATACCTTATTCTTTCCAATTCTTGCAGTTTGTTTAATTTCAAAATATACTGCAAAAACAATTTATCCATATACGGTTTACAGTTATTCTCCAAGCCTAATTAAATAATCTCAAACTAACCCGCTACAGATTTACAAAGCAATTAAAGGCTAAAAATATACAGCAAAGTATATTAAAAAACATAACGAGCAAAATAATACCACAATACTATGCCCACTGACAAAATAAAAAGAAGCTATCGCAAAACTCGCTACATTCTTTACAAAGAAACTTTAATTGATTATAAAGAACATTTTTGGTCCTTTTTAGGCTCTTTTGTCGGAATTGGAATTTTAGCTTATCTAGAAGCTTCACAATTTACAGGGAGCGATGTAGTTTATTTAATTGGCTCTTTTGGCGCTTCGAGTGTTTTGATTTACGGAATTATACAAAGTCCGTTTTCACAGCCACGAAATTTAATTGGAGGCCATCTTATCTCTGCATTTATTGGTGTCACTGTAAATAAATTAGTGCCAGACATTATCTGGATTACTGCTCCTCTTGCTGTTTCGCTTTCGATTATTTTCATGCAGATTACAAAAACATTGCATCCGCCAGGAGGTGCGACAGCCTTAATTGCGGTTACAGGTTCGCCCCAAATAAAAGCTTTAGGATATATGTATGTGATTTCTCCAGTTCTAATTGGCGTTTTAATCCTATTTATAACAGCCTTGTTTTTTAATAATATCACTTCAAGCAGAAGTTACCCGAGCCATAGCACTTATCACAAACATTATCATAAAATTAGAAAAAGGCTGGCAAGAAAGTAAAAGTTTTTAAGCCTCGTTTGTCACCCTAAACGATCCCGAAACTTCGGGAGAAGGACTTTCCTATTGGAAAAAGGCTTCGACTTCGCTCAGTCAGACAAACTAATTGAAAATCAATTTACTAAAAATCTTTTCAACAAATCGCAATTCGAGATTCGAATTTCGTTTTTTATATTTTACCTTTGACCTCTCAATAAAAACAAAGATTATGGTTTATAAATTTAGAGTTATTCTAGACGCCGAAGAAGATATTTTTAGAGACATTGCAATTCTTGAGGAAGATACTCTTGAGGATTTGCACAATGCAATCTTCAACGCTTTTGGCTTTGACGGATCAGAAGTGGCTTCATTTTATACTTGCGATGATACATGGAATCAAGAAGATGAAATTCCGCTTTTTGATACAGGAGATGTTCCTGGCGAAATGAGAACCATGAACGATTATCCGTTATCTAGTATTTTAGACAAAGAAAATACAAAGATTATCTACGTTTATGATTTCATTAGTATGTGGACGTTCTTAGTAGAATTGGCCGCTATCGAAGATGAAACCGTTGGAGCAACATACCCAGAAACTTTATTTTCTCACGGTGAAATGCCAGACGAAGCTCATGAAAAAAACTTTGAAGCTGATGATATGCACGACGATATCTACGGAGAATTTGAAGACGACCTAGACGAAGACGATCTTGATATGTTCGAAGGAGATGATAGCTTCGAAGATTATGGATTTGAGGAAAATTGGAATTAGTTCTTAAGGTTCAAAGAGGCATAGGTACAAAGGTTCAGAGGTCTTTTTTAAAATCTTGCGATTTTAAAATGTAATATTTTTCTTTATTTTTATGTTTTAATTCTTAAAATATAAAATGAAAACTTTTCGCGACCTTTTAATCTGGCAAAAATCTATGAATCTGGTAACTAAAATTTACCAATTAACAAATTCATTTCCAAAAGAAGAAATTTATGGACTATCTTCACAAATCAGAAGATATTCAATATCAATACCTAGCAATATTGCGGAAGGATATGGTAGAGATGGAAATAGTGATTATTTGAGATTTTTAAATATTTCCATTTCATCTCTATTCGAAATGCAGACTCAGCTAGAAATTTCATTCAATCTAAAATATATAACCGAGTACCAATTCAGTAAAATAAATGGAGAAAGCAGAGAATTAGAACAAATGTTAAGTTCTTTTATTCGAAGAATAAAAGACAGAAAATAACCTTTGTCCCTTTGAACCTCTGCACCTCTAAACCTAAAAATAAATGATAAATTTATTCAACACCCACATCGAGACGCTGTCAATACACCGCGTAGGGAACAAAAGCAGAAACGAAGCGATTTTTTTATCAGAGCAGCCATTTAATTTAAATGATGAAATTGTTCCTTTGATTAAAGAGTTCTTTTTCAAGCCTTTTAGAGAAAAAGAAGAAAACTATTATCAGTTTGCACACGAAGTGGACTTGGACTACAACGATATGTTTAAATATGCAACTGAGATTTTTGCTAATCCATCAAATGTGCATGAAGTTTCTAAAAACATTACAAAACATTTGTTTGAGCAGTCAAATCATCCGCACATTAAAAATGGAGAGGTTTATGTAACGTATTTGACAAACTTAAGCATCGATAATAACGTAGTTGATGCAATCGGAATCTTTAAAAGTGAGCTTCAAGCAGACTTTTTACAGTTTGAAGAAAACGGAAGCAATCTTGAAATGATTTTACAGCAAGGCATCAACTTGAGTAAATTAGATAAAGGATGTTTGATTTTCAATTATAAAAAAGAAGAAGGTTATAAAATCCTGACCGTAGATAGCAACCGTTACGACGCGCGCTACTGGTTAGAGCACTTTTTGTCTGTTGACGCTTTTGAAGATGAAAACTTCATCACTAAAAAATATTTAAAATTCTGTCAAAACTTCGCAAAAGACGTGGTTTTGCCAGCAGAAGACAAGAAAGAGGAAGTAATGTTTATGAACCGATCTGTGAATTATTTCGCTAAAAATGATCAGTTTGAAGAGCAGAATTTCTTGAATGAAGTACTAGACAATCCTGATTTGATCCCTGAATTTAAAAACTATAAAGTTGATAAAGGAGAAAAATACAGCATCGAAGATGTAACCTCATTCCCTATTGCCAACGCAGCAGTTTCTGACGCCAGAAAATCGATTAAAAACGTAATTAATCTGGATACTCACATCCAGATTAAAATGGATTTCATTAATCCTGAAAGTGCAGAAAAATTCGTTGAAAAAGGCTGGGATGAAGAAAAACAAATGTATTACTACTTAGTTTACTTCAACAAAGAAGAAAAAAACTAAGAAGTTTTCATTTTCTATTACTTACTTATTAATACAAAAAACGGCAGCTACATTTGTAACTGCCGTTTTTTATTAGAAACAAATTTTCTAAAACAAAGCAAAAATCGATTTCAAAATATCGTCGTAAACTTGCTTGTCTTTCTCTCCTGTTCGTGCTAGAACCCGTATTCCTGAATAGTTATTGAAGATAAAACGCGCTAAGGACCTAGCCTCTTGTTTATCTGAAATTTGGCCTGACGCCTGCCCTTTTTTTACAGCATTATAAAAAATCTCTTCTACCACTTTCTGGTTATCATGAACAATTTTTGCAATTTCAGGATCGTGCATCGCCAATTCTACCGCCGAATTTACCATAAAACAGCCCTTTGTTATGCGGTCTTGAAGACTTTCTATAACAGCTTGCTTAAAAATATCAGTTAAGGCTGTTTTGATGTTTTCAGCATTTTCAAAAAGCGTTTTAAGACCATCTAAATTTTGTTTTTGGTAGCGCTTTAATGATTTTACAAATAGTTTTTGCTTATCGCCAAAAGTATCGTACAGACTTGAACGGCTCAATCCTAAATGATTTACCAAATCTTGAGCAGAAGTGCCATTATAGCCTTTGTGCCAAAAAATTTCTATTGCCTTATCCAAAGCCTGTTCTTCATTAAACTCTTTCGTTCTAGCCATAACATTCAAATTAAATTCAATGCAAAGATATGAAAATACGGAACAATCGTTCCTTAATTAGTCAAAAAAATTATAACACAGTGTTTACAATAAGACCACCGTCAACAACAATCTCTGATCCTGTAATGAATGAAGCATCGTCTGAGGCTAAGAAACTAACTGTTTTTGCTACTTCAGCAGCTTGCCCAAAACGTTTCAATAAAATTTTCTCACCCAAAGCAGATCCTAAACCTTCTACTGCTTCTTTTTCTAAACCAACTTTTCCATACAATGGTGTTTCAATTGGGCCAGGAGAAACTGCATTTACTCTAATTTTTCTAGATGCCAGTTCTACAGAAAAAACTTTATTTAGCGATAAAACAGCAGCTTTACTTGCAGCATAAACACTTGAATTTGGCATTCCTACATGAGCATTTACAGAAGTATTAAAAATTATAGACCCGCCATCATTCAAAATTGGAAGCACTTTTTGAACTGTAAAATAAACTCCTTTCACATTCACATTCATGATGGTATCGTAATGATCTTCTGAAGCAGAATCTAAAGGAGCAAAAGCCGCTATTCCAGCATTCAAAAACAGAATGTCAACTTTTCCAAATTTTGCTTTTACTTCTTCAACCAAATTGTCGATTGATTTTAAATCGGATTGATCGGCCACAATTCCTGTAACGTTTAATTCAGTTTCTGCTTTCGCTAAAGCTGCTTTGTTTCTTCCTGTTACAATTACTTTTGCACCTTTTGCTGCTAAATCTGCTGCAGCTGCGTATCCAATTCCGCTATTGCCTCCTGTCACGATTGCTACTTTGTTTTCTAAATTTTTCATTTTTATTATTATTTAAGTTATTGATTATTCAATTATTACAGTACAAAGATATAATAACGGAATGATTGTTCCGTTATTATTGATGTTAATTTCTTGTTAAAACAATAATTACCCTTCGCAATGTCTTTATTTCAAAGGCAATCAGCTATTTAACTATAAGCGAAAGAAATTATAAAATGTCGGACATTCTTAATTTATGCTTAATTTTGCATTAAAAAATAACTCAGATGGATATTCAATTTTTTAAAGAAAGTCCTTTTACCACTATAATTTCATTTCATAAGCTTATTGAATCTTTTGAAGAAATTGCTTTGTCAGACGTTGATTACAGATCAGATTACGCCAAAGCGATTTTAAAACAAATCGAATTAATTCCAGAACTTAGGACTGGTATTCAGGATTATTCGGTTATAAAAGACAACGAAGCCTTAATCAAAAATATTTTAGCCGATTTATTCCCAACTGCATTGACGCACAACGAAATAAAAGCGGTAACCATTCCATTTCAAAATATCTCCTTTAATTATACAGAGCGTTTCAAGAAAATCTTAAAAAATGCAGGAGATGAGTTTTATATGGAGATTCGTGATTTTAGCGAGCATCAATTCTATATCAATAACTGCTGTTTAATTTTGAGCAGTTATTACAAGCAGCACATCGATTTCAATCAGCCTTTTTTCTACGATATTCCGGATGAAAATGGCATCGAAAAACATTATCGAATTTTGTATAATGCCGATTTCATGGAAATTACTCCTACTGAAAATGCTGTTCATTTAACTCAGGAAGATATCGATCAATTAATCGATAATTACAGTGATATTAATTTATGGAAATCTAAATTCCCGAAAGGAAGCTGGGTTCTGAGAGGTTTCGGAATTGTTTCTTTATTTGATGCCACTACTGAAAGCGCAATTTCAATTTTGAAAAGCAATCTTTTGAAGCCTGGCCCAAAAACAGTTACAACTGATGAAGAAGTCTCTAACATTTTTCAGTCTATTTTTAATCTTCCGAATTTAAAAGTCGGGTTTATCATTTATAATCCTGAGGAAGAGAAATTTATCAGACCTGCGAAGTACGAAAATCAGATGAAAAGCTTTTTACTTTCTGCGGACCAGGAAGTGGATTGCAAAAATGCTTTTTTTGGATGTTCTTTCGAAAATTTATTAGACAACAGAGAACCTTTTGTTATTTCAAATGTCAGCAAATTTACTGAAGAGTCGACAAACAAGAGACTTGGCGAACATTTACTGTCGCAGAATATTCAAAGCTGCATTTTTGCTCCAGTTATTAAAAGCGGGCATTTGTTGGGTGTTGTTGAATTGGTTTCAGAAAATCCAAGAGATTTAAACAGCGTAAATGCAACAAAACTAGATTTGGTTCTGCCATATTTGACGGATACTATCGATCGCTACAATACAGATATGCAGCATCAGATCGAGGCAATTATCCAACGAGAATACACAACGATTCACCCGAGTGTGTATTGGAAATTTAAAAGGGAATCGCAGAATTACTTTCAAAATATGAATCATACTAAAGACTATATTTTTAAAGAAATTGTTTTTAAGAATGTATATCCGCTGTATGGTCAGATTGACATCAAAAGTTCATCAGAGCATCGAAACGAAACGGTAAAAATTGATTTAAAAAACCAGCTTTCGGCTCTTTTGGAGATTTTCGAAAACGAGGAGGCAAACTCTAATCTGGTGCTTCTGGAACAACGAAAATTTGAACTGGAATCGCTACGAAACGAGCTTGATTTCCCTTTAAAAGCCGATACAGAACAGCATATTCAGCGTTATATTGAAGAAGAAATTCATCCAATACTTAAAAATACGAAAAGCAATTCTACAACTGAAAAGCTAGAAAAAGTATATTTTGATAATCTGGACGAAAAAACAGGAATGTTTTATCAGGAAAGAAAGAAGTTTGACAATGCTATGTCGATTATCAATAAAAGACTGGCAACCGTTTTAGACAGGAAACAAGTTGAAGCCCAGCAGATTTATCCGCATTACTACGAACGTTTTAAAACGGATGGTGTTGAGCACAATTTATACATTGGAGCTTCGATATCGCCAACAAAACCTTTCGACATTATGTATCTGCATAACCTTCGTCTATGGCAATTGCAGACGTTGTGCGAAATGGAACTCGAGCATCATGAACTTAAAGCATCTCTGCCATACGAATTGGATGTTACCTCATTAATTCTAGTTTTCAGTTCTGCGCTTTCTATACGTTTCAGAATGGACGAAAAACGTTTTGATGTGGATGGAACTTACAACGCGAGATATGAAGTGGTTAAAAAACGAATTGACAAATCGCATATTAAAGGAACAACTGAAAGAATTACTGAAAAAGAAAAAATTACAATTGTATATTCTCAAAACAGCGAGGAAGCAGAATATTTAAAATACATTAAATATCTGCAGCACAAGAAAATTCTGGAACCTTCTATTGAACAATTTGAAGTTGAAGATCTTCAGGGAGTTTCTGGTTTAAGAGCCATACGAGTAAAAGTAATCAACAATAATTCTAACCCAGGAGTCAAAAAAATAACCTATCAGGATTTACTTGATGAGCTCAACTAATAGTTGAGCTTTTTTTATTTTTTAAACACATAGAAACATAGATTTTGAAACTTAAAAAAGGCGTTTCACTTGCATCAATTCACATAGCTATGTGTGAGAAACTAGTTTCTTTCTTTATTCTTTTTTTACAAAATAAAATCTATGTTTCTATGTGTTTAAAAATTTTTCTGTATAAAAAACTTTGTCAAAGTTCTATAGACACGAATAAAACGGTTTTTAATTTAAATCAAAAAATCTGTGTTCATCCGCGTTTTCGCGATAGCGAACCCGTAAAATCAGCGTCTAATTTTAAATAGATTTAAACGCAATCACAAACGCGATCACCGTTATGATAATTCCGAACATGAAAAAATTGTAGGCGATTCGGAGCAGATTATACTTTCGCTGTAAAACCAATCCTAAATAATACAAATCTTTGATCATGGTTGAGTACAGATAATCACGGTCTTTCATCATTTCATTCATTGCCCAGTCATAATCTTCAAGCGGCATTTTGTAGAAATTTCCAAAAAACATCAAATTCACTTTTTTAGCCTCAACATCGTCTCGAGTAAAAAATCCAGAAGTTACTTTTGGACGTGTAGAAAGAATGGCAAAAATAATTGTGATTACGCTCGACATCAGCATAATAAACGTTGGAACAACCAAATGAGCATTCTTCGGACTATCCAATTTTGGAATAATAGACGATAGTGCAATCGAAATAATAATTGCATTTACAGACAGTAAAATATTGGCTTTACTATCTGCAATACCGCTTAAACGGGTGTGATTCCCTAGTGTAACACGAAACAAAGTATCAATTCCGCGGTCTGGTTTTTCTACCTTTTCTTTCTTTTTATTTTCTTCTTCGAGCGCTGCGGCGGCTTTCACTTCCTGCTTATTGATTTTTTTCTGAATCATCAATAGATTTTTTTCTTTTAAGGGTTGCCATTTTCTTAAAGCATAATCGGTATAAAATCTATGTTTGTTCAGCAAGAAGTTTAGATTCTCTCTTGTCCATTCGGCATTAGAAAAACTTACTATTCCTGCATTTTTTAATTCCAGACGAAGCAGTTCGCAAGTTGTAGCATATTCGGCTCCCATCAAATGGGCGTAGTCAGCGTCACGTATAATTTTTTCTAAGTGAGTTCTTGGCTCATATTCTTTAACTGTAGCCAAAATCAAACTGGAAACCAGCGCTATAAATTCTTCCGATTTTCCTTTTTCACGCAAAAAATCAGCAGCAATTTTAGTGCTTGTCTTTTCATGGTTTTCATATCCTTCAACATATCCTGTATCATGAAACCATGCTGCAATCAAAAGTGCCTCTTTGTCATCACCTTCTACATCTTCTTTTTTGCACAGCTCTTTTACAGCATTAACTACTGTGAAAGTATGGTTAAAATTATGGTAAGAATATAAATTAGAAAGTTTATCTTTGAGTAAATTACTGACGAAATCTTCGGATTGTTCTATTAGATTCATAAAGAATATTTTTATACCACTAAATTATGAAATTGTTTTTGGATAATCATTTTATTGCTAAGATTAAAAAATACGCATTAGCAATAATGGCACTATTCATTGTTTATTCCTGTGCAACACGCAAGCCCCAATATGGAAAAAATGTTAGTGCTAACGAAACAGAAAACGCTACCGATACTATAAAAATTGCACATACTTTTTTCTTGGTTGGTGATGCTGGAAATGCCGACGAAGAGCAAGCACAGCAGACGTTAGAACTTTTACATCAAAAACTTAAGAAAGCAAGCAAAAAATCGACACTTCTGTTCTTGGGCGATAATATTTATCCAAAAGGCTTTCCTAACGACAAACACCCTGAAGATAAGGCTTTGGCCGAGACCAAACTAACCAATCAGTTAAAATTGACAAAAGGTTTTAAAGGAAAAACTATTGTAATTCCCGGAAATCATGATTGGTACAGCGGCATCAAAGGTCTAGAGCGTCAAGCCGATTTTGTAACTAAATATTTAAATGATAAAAAAGCATTTCTTCCAAGAAAAAGCTGCCCTATCGAAAACGTTAAAATCGACAGCACCACTACTTTGATAGCTATTGACAGTGAATGGTTTCTGGAAGACTGGAACGATCATCCCACTATAAACGACAATTGCGAAATTAAAACCAGAGAAGCTTTTTTTGAAGAATTGGAGGGGCTTTTGAACAAAAACCAAGAAAAAACGGTTGTTTTGGCAATTCATCATCCATTATTGAGCAACGGAACACATGGCGGACAATTTTCGTTAGAAAAGCAATTGTTTCCTTTAGAACAAAAGATTCCTTTGCCAATAATTGGCTCATTCATTAATTTATTGCGAAAAACATCTGGTGTAAGTCCGCAGGATATTCAGAACAAACAATACACGATTTATGCTAAGAGAATTAAAACGCTTTTGCAAAAACAGAAAAATGTCATTGTAGTTTCTGGACACGACCACAACCTGCAATACATCAGCAAAGAAAACATCCAGCAGATTATCAGCGGCGCAGGATCAAAATCTGAAGCTGCTAGAGCTATCAGCCCATACGATTTTTCATATGGCGGAAATGGTTATGCAACTTTAACCATGTTTAACAGCGGTGATGCAAAAGTTTGTTTTTATGGAAATGAAAACGGTAAAGAAAAACTGCTTTTTGAACGAGAAATCATAAAAGCAAAAGAAATCAACTGGGCTGCAGATATTCCGAATACCTTTCCAGCAAAAGTGACCACTTCGATTTATTCTCCAAAAATGACTCAAAAAAGTGCTTTTCACAGATTTTTATTCGGCCAACATTACAGAAAATATTACAGTATGCCTATTGAGGCGACAACTGCTACGGTTGACACTCTAAAAGGCGGTCTGAAACCCATTCGCGAAGGCGGAGGACATCAATCTGTTTCTTTGAGAATGTCTGATCCTCAAGGCCGTGAATATGTAATGCGCGCCATGAAGAAAAGCGCGACTGTATTTTTGCAGTCAGTTGCTTTTAAAGACCAATATGTAGTAAATGAATTCGAAAAGACATACGCCGAGGATTTCTTATTTGATTTCTACACTACTTCTCATCCTTATTCTTCTTTCGCCATTGGCAGTATGTCCGATCAAATTGGTCTTAGACACACCAACCCTATTTTATACTACATTCCAAAACAAAATGGTTTAGGCGAATTTAACGCGAGTTTTGGAGATCAATTGTATATGGTTGAAGAAAGGCCTGCTGACAATCATCTTGATGGGAAAAATTTTGGAAAACCAAACAACATTATCGGAACTGATGATATGATGCTGAATCTTCATAAGGACGAAAAATATGTGGTCGATGAAAAAGAATATATAAAAGCGCGTTTGTTTGACATACTTTTAGGAGATTGGGACAGACATAGCGATCAATGGCGTTGGGCTGAATATAAAGAAGATGGCAAAGTGATTTACAAACCGATTCCGCGTGACCGTGATCAAGCGTTTGTAAAATATGATGGCGCTTTACTTTCGCTTTTAATGAATATGCCTCCCCTTCGTCATATGCGATCTTTTAAAGGTGACAGAATAAATGTGAAATGGCTTGGAAGAGAGCCTTACCCAATGGATTTGGCATTTTTAAAAACAGCCCAAGAAAAAGATTGGGTGGAGCAGGCCAAATATATTCAGGAAAATTTGACTGATGCAGATATTGACGAAGCTTTCAAAAACTTGCCAAAAGAAGTCCAAGACGAAACGATTGACGAAATCAAGGCAAAACTAAAAAGCAGAAAAAAAGATCTTCAGAAATATGCTCGCGAGTATTCTGATGTCTTAAGCAGAACAATTATGATCGCAGGAACAGACAAAAAAGACAAGTTTGTTTTGAATCATAATGTAAAGAAAGGAATTGAAATTCAGGTTTTCAGAATCAAAAAGGAAGGAGACGAATTGCTTTACACCAAAAACGTAACCGATGATAAAACCAAAAATCTTTGGATTTACGGTTTAGACGACAATGATGTTTTTGAAGTAAAAGGAAACGAAAAATCCAGCATTAAAATTCGTTTGATTGGAGGCCAGAACAACGATACTTATAACATTGAAAACGGAAGAAAGGTTATTGTTTACGATTTCAAATCAAAAGAGAACACGTACAACCTAGATTCGAAAACGCAAACGCAGCTAACAGATGATTATGATGTTAATGCCTATAATTACGAAAAACCAAAATACAATGTGGTTTCAGGTCTGCCAAACATTGGATACAATCCAGATGATGGTGTGAAAATGGGGGTTAATGTAAATTATACTGTCAATAATTTTAAACAAAATCCATACACGCAAAGACATATTTTTAATGCTTTCTACTATTTTGCTACAGGCGGTTTAGAGTTTAATTATGCGGCGCATTTTCCAGGGTTATTAGGCAAATGGGTTATTGACGTGGAATCATTATATACGACTCCAAATTTTGCCATGAACTATTTTGGATATGGAAATGAGTCAAAATATGATGACGATTTAGGAATGGATTATAATCGTGTGCGTATTAGAAAATTTAATGCTTCGGGCGCCATTCGACACGTAGGACGATACGGAAGCGAATTTAGCATTCAGCCAATTTTCCAGCGAATGACGGTTGAAGATACCGAAAATAGATACATAAACATTCCTGGAATTGTAAATCCTGAGGTATTTGACAGTCAGAATTTTGGAAGCTTAAAAGTTAAGTATGTATTTAAAAATTCAGATTTTGCTGCCAAACCTACTTTAGGAATGGCGTTTATGCTTGCAGCGACTTGGACAACCAATTTGGATAATACAAAGAAAAATTTCCCAACATTGGAGAGTTTCTTAGGATTTACCCATAAAATTGATCACAACGGAAAATTGATATTGGCCACTTACGTGAAAGGAAAAGCTATTTTCAACAATAATTATGAGTTTTATCAAGGTGCTTCTCTAGGTGGCGATACCGATTTGCGCGGTTTCAGAAACGAACGTTTCCTAGGAAGTTCATACTTCTCTCAAAGCTCTGATCTGCGTTTAAGCATCGGGAAAATCCGTAAAACGATTGTTCCTTTTACTTATGGAATTTTAGGAGGTTTTGACTACGGAAGGGTTTGGCTTGATGGCGAAAATTCTAAAAAATGGCATCAAGATTACGGCGGAGGACTCTGGCTGAATGCGATAAACGTTATTACAGCAAGAATCTCTTATTTCAAATCTCCTGATGAAGTTGGAAGATTGATTTTTGGAGCGGCATATAGCTTTTAGTTAGGTACAAAGGGCACATAGCGACAAAGGTTCAAAGGTTTTTAGTTCTATCTTAAAAAATCTTTGATCCTTTGTTCCTTTGCAACTTTGAGACTAAATTAGAGACTAAACTCATAAACCTTCCCTCCTATCTTATTTGTTTTTTCGTCAGCAATCAATAAAGTATTGTTATCTTTAAAAACGATTGCTTCTTTTTGTGAAAAGTGGTTCAGATTTAATTCTGTTTGTGTACCGCTATGAAACAAATCTCCTTTAAATCCTTTAAACAAAAGCACTTTATCATGACTCAACAAAGCTACTTTTTTTCCGTCGGGACTTATTGTGGCACTCGTTAAGACACAGTGATTATAATTGCTGCACGTTTTAAATTCTCCAATTTTAACCGCTTTTTGAGTTCCTGCAGCATTTTTAATTTTGTAGATAAAAGCTGTTCCGTCAAAACCTTTGCTTCTGTTTTTCGTAAAAAGATAAAAATAGCCGCCTTGTTCGAAGAAACCTTCAACGTCGAAAAACATTTCTTTTTTCTTTGGCGGAAACTCTTTTTGCTCCGGATACGAAAATGAAACTTTATATTCAGCCTTAGCCAAATCATTATTCAACTGATTTTTTGCCACTTTATAAATGCATAAATCTCTTCTTTCGTTATCATTATTTCCAAAATCGCCAATGTAAACATTTCCAGCCTTATCCTTTGTAATATCTTCCCAATCGATATTTGTAGCATTCGAGATCGTAATGGTCTTAGCTAATTTTCCTTTAGAATCAATTGCATAAATCGCATTTTTATTTCCACTGTCTTCTAGCGTGTAAAGAATTTTTGTTTCAGGAAAATAAGTGATTCCGGAAACTTCCTTTAATTTTTTAGGAAGCGAATAAAGTTCTTTTAAATCAGAACCAGATTGTTTCTGACAAGCTAATAAAACAATAGAAACGGCTACTAAAAATGATTTTTTCATAAAACTATTTTTTAAACCATATAAGTTATAAAAAGATTGGCTGAAATGAACTTATATAACTTATATGGTGAAATGATTTAAACTAAGTTAGTGTTTTTAAAATTACGGGTAATAAATTCAAATGCGGCGTGCATGATGTGCCCCATTGATTTTGCGTTTTTGAATTTCATATCGTTTGTATAACGATACAACTCCATTTTTAATTGCAGTAAATGCTCGTGCGTCGAAATGGTATCGTGACACATTATATTCAGTAATTTTTTAATTCTAGTTTCGGCTGAATGGATACGTTTTGCCAGAATCGCTCTCTCCTCATCTTTATACTGAATGATCGAACGCTCTTCTAA
The DNA here is from genome assembly GCF_025252405.1 of Flavobacterium sp. TR2. Classification (NCBI taxonomy): domain Bacteria; kingdom Pseudomonadati; phylum Bacteroidota; class Flavobacteriia; order Flavobacteriales; family Flavobacteriaceae; genus Flavobacterium; species Flavobacterium sp. TR2. The sequence goes on from NZ_CP104307.1 coordinate 4,953,416, forward strand.
TTTTTCTTTGATTAATTGAATCATTGGAAAATTTTCCTTGAAAAACTGCGGACGATATACCTTAAAATTTCCTTCGTAACATTGCTGGTCAAAGTCGATCGGGCGAATTTTATAAACTACCTGATCAAAATCGTGAATCGGAACAATTACATAATTATATGCCCTCATGTCACCCAAAAGCCGAATCATACAGCGCTCGTTAAATTTCACAAACTCTTTGGCAATCTGTGCTTTTTCCATTTCGCTGCATTTATCAAGCAGCGTATCCATAAAAACATCTCCTGGAATTCCGATAATATGCTCTTCGATCAAAGTATCTTTGTAAACCAGAAAGTTAATTTTATCTGGCGACAGAATATCTTCCAATTCCAGTCCGTAAATACGGGAGGCATCTGCTTTTTTGATGTAAAAATGAACATAGTTATCGTTGAGAATATTTCGAACTTTAATTCTAAAAGGTTTCGAATTTCCAAAAGTACAATAATCAATTGCGTCGACATTCAAGTATTGAATGATTTCGCTATTTCCATCAGAATGCAATAGCGAATATATTTTTTTTAGATTTAAATCAATTTCATTGCGCTCAAATTCGCCGTAATATACCCGAATCCAAAGCGTATCGGTATCATTTTTATCGTAAACGTTTATAGAGCCCGAAAAACGAAGCAAGTCATCATAAAACACAGAAACTTTAGAAATACGCTCGTATCGCTCTAAATAACTTAATAGGGGCTGTGTTAAAGGGTAAGACGGTTTTTTTAAAACCATTAAAGGCTCGCTCATTTTGAATATCTTTATTACAAATTTACATCAATACGATTTAAAGTTAGAATTTAAAGTAACAAAAATCAACTTGGCTCGTCATACTAAAAACTAAAACCAGAAAAATTTGGAAACCATATTAACCATTGAGAATTTAAGCAAAAGATACGGCCGAATCCAGGCTTTGAAAAATGTATCTTTTCAAATACAAAAAGGTCGTGTTTATGGCATTCTAGGGCCAAACGGCAGCGGAAAATCGACTACATTGGGAATTGTTTTGAATGTTGTCAATAAATCGTCTGGCAATTATCGCTGGTTTGACGGGAATGTTGAAACACATGACGCATTAAAAAAAGTGGGCGCCATTATAGAAAGACCCAATTTCTACCCGTACATGACGGCCGAGCAAAACTTAAAATTGGTTTGCAAAATCAAAAATATAAATTATTCTAAGGTCAATGAAAAACTAGAATTGGTTGGTCTGAGCGAAAGAAAAGACAGCAAATTCAGCACTTTTTCTTTAGGAATGAAACAGCGTCTGGCAATTGCATCGGCGCTTTTAAACGACCCTGAAATTTTAATTTTAGATGAACCTACTAACGGCTTAGATCCGCAGGGAATTCATCAGATTCGCGATATTATAAAAAAAATTGCATCTCAGGGAACTACTATCTTGCTTGCTTCCCATTTATTGGACGAAGTGGAAAAAGTCTGCTCCCAAGTAATTGTTCTGAGAAAAGGTGAAGTTTTATACTCTGGTTCTGTTGACGGAATGTCTTCAAATGAAGGCTTCTTCGAAGTGCAGTCAAATGATAACTTAGTTTTAAAAACGGCTTTACAGGATCATCCTGCAGTTGAGAGAATTGCAGAAGAAGACGGAAAAGTTCTGGTTTACCTAAAATCTGAATTATCAGCTTCAGAATTAAACCAGTTTTTATTTTCTAAAAACATCGTATTAAGCCATTTAGTAAAACGTAAAAACAGTCTGGAAGCTCAATTTTTAGAATTAACCAAAAATGCCATTGCTCAAAAAAACTAAACCATGAAAAGACTTCTTTCTATAGAATTGCAAAAAATCTGGATGAACAAAGCCAGCCGCATATTAACCTTAACTTACTTTATACTACTTTCTTTTATAGCCTTAATCGCTGCTATAAAATTTGATATTGGCCCTTTCAAATTTCATTTGGCAGAAATGGGAATTTTTAATTTCCCGTTTATCTGGCATTTCAATACTTATGTAGCCGCTTGGCTTAAATTCTTTTTAGCCATTGTAATCGTTTCGATGATGGCAAACGAATATAGCTACGGAACTTTAAAACAAAACTTAATTGATGGCCTCAGTAAAAAAGAATTTATTTTATCCAAATTCTTAACTGTAGTTTTATTTGCATTTGGATCTACTCTTTTTGTTTTTATAATGAGTTTATTTCTAGGATTATGCTTTTCTTCTTATACAGAATTTGGCATTATCTTTAGCGATTTGGATTATCTTCTTGCCTTTTTTATAAAATTGACAGGTTTCTTTTCTTTCTGTTTATTTCTAGGCATTTTAGTAAAGCGTTCTGCATTTGCATTGGGTTTTCTTTTAGTTTGGAATATAATTGAAGCTATTATAAGAGGTACTTTAGCCTTTAAAATTTTCCCAGATAGCGATGCAGATAAAAAAATTACGCAATTTTTACCTTTAGAATCAATGTCTAATTTAATTGTCAATCCAGGCCCGAGATTATCTGTTGTTAAAAATATTGGAACACAAATGGGAATCGAAACCGACACCGATTTTAGCGTTGATTATTCTGCTGTTTTGATCGTTTTAGTATGGACTTTTCTATTTATTTATTTTTCTTACAAATTATTAAAAAATAGAGATTTGTAGTATATTTGTTACTATGAGTCCTTCAAGAGTTTTATTTCTATTTTTATTTTTGTGCTGTTTTTATAATAAAATTACTGCACAGGCTATTTCTGTCAATGCCACAGTATCACCAGAAGATTTAATTCAAAATGTTTTAATAAATAGCTCTTGCATTGAGACTCAAAGCGTAAGTGCAAAAGGAAACCCAACGCCAAATGAACAAAGCTACGGCTCTTTTACAGCGGGCGCCAACTTTCCATTTTCTCACGGAATTGTTTTAAGCACTTCTCCCAGCAAAAGAGCCGAAGGTCCCTTTGACCAACAAGATTCTAAAGGTGTAAAAGTGCCAAGCTGGAGTGGCGATTCAGATCTTAATCAAGCTTTAGGAATTAATAACAGCACGCAAGCAACCGTTTTAGAATTTGACTTTATAGCATTGACCAATTCAATCAGCTTCAATTATATTTTTGCTTCGAATGAATATCAACTTAATTTCCCTTGTATTTATTCAGACGGATTTGCTTTTTTGATTAAAGAAGCCGGAAGCAGTGAAAACTATAAAAATCTTGCTGTTTTACCCAATACCTCAATAGCAGTTTCCGCAACAACAGTCCATCCAAAAATTGAAAACATGAATGGTGCTGGCGGAGAACCAATGATTGGCTGTGCAGCCGTAAATGAAAACTATTTTGACGACTATAATACAGCTTCCAGCCCTATTAATTATGCTGGCCAAACTGTAGTAATGAACGCTTCTACAGACGTAGTTCCTAATAAAAAGTACCATTTAAAATTGGTTATTGCCGATGATGCAACAAGACAGTACAATTCGGCAGTTTTTATTGAAGCTGGCAGTTTTGTAACGAAAATAAATTTTGGAGAAGACAGAACTGTAGCTAATAATAATCCTGTCTGTTTTGGCGAAAATTACGTTTTAACCACCAATTTGAATCCTGCCAATTACAGTTTTAAATGGTTTACAAAAGACGCTTCCAATAATTATGTTCAAATTCCTGGTGCAACATCTGCCTCTTACACTGTTACTGCAACAGGAACTTATAAAGCAGAAGCAACTTTAGGCAGTACAACCTGTGTGTCAATTGGAGAAATTACAGTGGAATTTTCACCAGAAATTCCGTCAACAAATACTTCCCTCTTGCAATGTGATGATGATACAGACGGCATTACCATTTTTGATTTGACAAAAACGGCTAATATTGTAAAGAACAACAACCCACAGATTACCAATCAAGGATATTACGAAACGTTGGCAGATGCGCAAGTTAAAACAAATCCGATTTTAAATCCACAGCGATATACTAATAAAGCTCCAAATCAGATCGTTTTTGCTAGGATTGAAAATTCTTTTGGATGTAGTGCAGTAGCTCAAATTACATTGACTATTTCTAATGCGGTCATCCCAAACCAATCTCCAGTAGAGACTTGCGATGGAGACACAACACAAGACGGTTTATATCAATTTGATTTGGCAGCAGAAGTAACGCCTCAAATTATGGTTGGTTTACCTTCTGGCTTGGTAATCAATTATTTTTCAACAGCTTCTGATGCAATTACCGAAACAAATCAGCTGGCGAATATTTTCAAAAATACAACGCCAAACCGCCAGACTATTTATGCTCGTGCCGCAAATGGTTCTAATTGTTATGACATCACTCCAATCGAATTGATTGTACATACTTTTGATCCGCCCAATTTTGAAGATGCAACACAATATCTTTGCAAAGGAGATGAAATAACATTGTCTGTAGCCACTGGTTTTAGCAGCTATGCTTGGTCTGATAACTTAGGCACAACAAATTCAATTCAAGTTAGCCCCCCTGGCGATTACTCAGTAACTGTCACAGATGCAAATGGATGTCCAAAAACTAAAAAATTCAAAGTAGTTTTATCTGAACCGGCGACAATTACGGGAGCAGATGTGAAGGATTTTTCTGGAGTAGACAATTCTGTAAAAATTCTATATACTGGAGCAGGAAACTACGAGTTTTCTCTTGATGGAACCGTTTTCCAAGATGACCCAACTTTCACACAAATAAGCCCAGGCGTTTACAATGCGATTGCAAGAGACAAAAACGGCTGCGGCTTGTCTAATGTGTTTCAAGTATACGTTTTAGATTATCCTCGTTTCTTTACTCCAAATGGTGACGGATTCAATGATTTATGGGCTATTAAAAATATTGACCAAATGCCAGATTATACCATTTCGATTTTTGACCGTTACGGAAAATTGTTAAAACAAATGAATCAGAATGGTTCGGGTTGGAACGGAATTTTCAATGGAAGAGAAATGCCTTCGGATGATTATTGGTTTACGCTTCTTTTTGTTAACGGAAAAAATGTAAAAGGACATTTTAGTTTGAAAAGATAATTTTTTAACATTCTAAGTTTTAAAATTCCAAATTCCAAACTGATTCGGGTAATTTTCCGCCACGAATTCACGAATCTTTTTTTTAATTAATTCGTGAATTCGTGGCGGAAAAAATTACACAAAAAAAATCCCAAACTCCATAATTGAAATTTGGGATTTTATTATTTGAAATTTAAATCGAATTAGATTTTGTATCTTTTTCTATCAGTTTCACTTAAGTAAATCTTTCTTAAACGTAAAGATTTTGGAGTAACTTCAACATATTCATCTTTTTGAATGTACTCTAAAGCTTCTTCTAAAGAGAATTTGATAGCTGGAATAATTCTAGCTTTATCATCAGCTCCAGAAGAACGTACGTTAGAAAGTTTTTTCGTTTTAGTAACGTTTACAGTCATATCGTCGCTACGAGTGTTTTCTCCAATTACCTGACCTTCATAGATATCCTCGTTTGGATCAACGAAGAATTTACCACGATCTTGTAATTTATCGATAGAGTAAGGAATTGCTTTTCCGTTTTCCATAGAGATTAATGAACCGTTGTTACGTCCAGGAATTTCTCCTTTGTATGGCTCATACCCAATGAAACGGTGTGCCATAATAGCCTCACCAGCAGTAGCTGTAAGCAATTGATTTCTCAAACCAATAATTCCACGAGATGGAATGTTGAATTTAATAATCATACGCTCACCTTTACCTTCCATAGAAAGCATTTCACCTTTACGGATAGTTACGAACTCAACCGCTCTACCTGAAAGGTTTTCTGGCAAGTCGATAGTTAATTCCTCAATTGGCTCACATTTAACGCCATCAATTTCTTTGATGATAACTTGTGGCTGACCAATTTGAAGTTCGTATCCTTCTCTTCTCATTGTTTCGATAAGAACAGACAAGTGAAGTACACCACGACCAAAAACCATGAATTTATCAGCAGAATCAGTTTCTCCAACTTTCATTGCTAAGTTTTTCTCAAGCTCTTTTGTTAATCTTTCACGAATATGACGAGAAGTAACAAATTTACCTTCTTTACCAAAGAAAGGAGAATCGTTAATTGTAAACAACATACTCATTGTTGGCTCATCGATCGCAATAGTTTGTAAAGCTTCTGGGTTTTCAAAGTCAGCGATTGTATCACCAATTTCAAAACCTTCAATACCTACAACAGCACAAATATCACCAGCAACAACTTCTTCAACTTTTCTACGGCCTAAACCTTCAAAAGTATGCAATTCTTTAATTCTAGATTTGATGATTTTGCCATCTCTCTTTACCAAAGAAATTGGCATTCCTTCTTTCAAAGTACCTCTTTCAAGACGTCCGATAGCGATACGACCTGTAAATGAAGAGAAATCAAGAGAAGTAATCAACATTTGTGGAGTTCCTTCAGAAACTTTTGGAGCTGGAACATTCGCAATAACCATATCTAGCAAAGGCTCAATGTTTTGCGTTTGCACTTTCCAATCGTCAGACATCCAGTTGTTTTTAGCAGAACCATAAACTGCTGGAAAATCTAACTGCTCTTCAGTAGCTCCTAATTCGAACATTAGATCGAAAACCTTCTCATGAACTTCTTCTGGAGTACAGTTTTCTTTATCTACTTTATTGATAACCACACAAGGCTTTAATCCTAAATCGATCGCTTTTTGCAAAACGAAACGAGTTTGAGGCATTGGACCTTCAAAAGCATCAACTAGCAAACATACACCATCGGCCATGTTCAATACACGTTCTACTTCACCTCCAAAATCGGCGTGGCCAGGAGTGTCAATAATATTGATTTTTGTTCCTTTATATTGAACTGATACGTTTTTAGAAGTAATTGTAATACCTCTCTCGCGCTCTAAATCGTTATTATCTAAGATTAAATCACCTGTGTTTTCGTTTTCACGAAATAACTGACAGTGATACATAATTTTATCAACCAAAGTTGTTTTACCGTGATCGACGTGGGCAATAATTGCAATGTTTCTAATAGATTCCATCTGTGATTTTTAATGGGCGCAAAGGTACACTTTATTTTCTAAAAAAAAATGTTTCTGCCATAGTTTGCGTATATACAATCAATTAGTTAATATAAAACATTAAAATATCGGTTTCAAAATGACATTAACATACGTTTAATTATAGTTAAATTAACTATATTTGAAGTGATGAAAAGTAAAACTCTCCAAATTACTCTTATTTATACAATCATCTCGATAATTATGGCGGTCTTATGTCATAAATTACTCACAGCCTACTTTTCTTCTTCAGAATATTTATATTTATCTTTAATAAAAGACGTTGCATTTATTCTAATTACAGGATTGGTTTTTAGATTTATACTTTCAAAAAATGACAAAAGAAACATTACCATCTTTGAAAAATTAAACAGAACCAATGAAGAAATAAAAGAATCTAATGAGAAATATGACATTGTAGCAAAAGCGACTAGTGATACTATTTGGGATTGGAAAATTCAAGAGGACAGTATTAATTGGAACAAAGGAATTGAAGGTGTTTTTGGTTATGACCCGAAAGAAGTTGGCAAAACTTCTAAATGGTGGTTCGACAAAATTCACCCAGAAGACAGCATCCGAATGTCAATAAAACTCTATTCTTTTATAGAGCAAAAAACTGAAAAATGGCAGGATCAATATCGTTTTAGATGCGCTGACGGAACATACAAATACGTTTTGGATCGAGGTTTTCTTTTAAAGGATGAAAACGGAAGAGCAATCAGAATGATTGGGGCGATTCAGGACATTACAAAACAAAAAGAAGAAGAACAAAGGCTAAAACTTTTAGAAACTGTAATTACACAATCTAAAGACTCTATTTTAATTACCGAAGCCAATTCTTCTGAAAGAAAAATACCGAAAATAGTGTATGTTAATCCAGCATTTTCTCAAATGTCAGGTTATCAATCAAATGAAATAATTGGAAAATCGCCTAACATTTTTAAAGGTCCAAAATCAGATTCTGATGAATTAAAAAAACTTTTAAAAGCCATAAAAAATGAGGAGGAATGTCTAATTGAAACCATTACTTATACCAAAAAAAAAGAAGAATACTGGGTACGCTTTTCTATGATTCCTATTTTTAATAATGAAGGGATAATTTCGCACTGGATTTCGATACAAAGAGACATCACCGACGAGAAAAAACTAGAAACAGAAAAAGAACATCTTATTCGAGAATTAACACAAAACAACAAAGACCTAAAACAATTCTCTTATATCACATCGCACAATCTTAGAGCACCTCTTTCAAATTTAATCGGACTTTTAAATTTAATAGAAGACATTCCGATCGAAAACGAAGAACTCGAAGAAATACTAGCCGGATTCACCAAATCGACCCATTTGCTAAATGAGACCATCAATGATTTAGTAAAAGTTATTATCATTAAAGACAACCCTTCAATGCAAAAAGAAGAAGTATCTTTAAAAGAAGTTTTTGAAAATGTATTTAGCCAGCTTTCATTTCAAATTGAGTTACACAAACCAATAATTAAACTCAAATTTGATAAAGTACCAGAACTTATTACAAACAAAGCCTACATTGAAAGTATTTTATTAAATCTGCTCACCAATTCTATTAAATACAAATCAGAAAACAGAAAACTAAAAATATCCATAATAGCAGAACAAATCGAACAGAGAACAATCTTAACCTTTAAAGACAACGGAATTGGAATAGATTTAGAAAGAAATCGCGACAAAGTATTTGGCCTTTATCAAAGATTTCACAACTATCCCGACAGCAAAGGTTTAGGGTTATATCTTGTAAAATCGCAGGTAGAAACAATGGGAGGTACAATTTCTATTGATAGCGAAGTCAACAAAGGCACCACTTTTACAATAACATTTAAAAATTAATTATTATGCTTGAGCAGATTTTATGTATTGATGATGATCCTATCACATTGATGCTATGCAAAAAAGTAATTTCAAAATCTTCATTTTCACATGAAGTTATTACGGCTCAAAACGGCGAAGAGGCCCTTCATCATTTCAATATCTTAAAATATACAAACGACAAAGCTAAAAAAAGGCCTGAATTAATTTTCTTAGATTTAAATATGCCTATTATGGGAGGATGGGAGTTCTTGGATCATTTTACTTCTTCAGATTACAGAGAATTCAATACTGTCCCTGTAATTGTTTTGTCTTCTACAATTGATCCCGAAGACCTTGCTAAGGCCAAAAAATACCCTATTATTATAGATTTCCTTTCGAAACCCATTACACAGCCAATGCTCGAATACCTTAAAAAGAAAATAGAACCTTAAGGAGAAAGGATTTCAAATTTCAAATTTCAAAATCTAAATACCAGATTAAATCAAGATTCAAAATAAAACCTTCAAAACAACAAAATTCCAAACCCCAATAGCTATAAAATTGGAATTTGGAATTTATTTTTTATCAAAATTTCATTTTGAGTTAAAACAAAAAAAGACCTCGAAAAGAGGACTTTTTTATATATCTAATAAATTGTTCAATTACAATTTAGCAACGTGTTTCGTTAATTTAGACTTCAAGTTAGAAGCTTTATTATCGTGAATGATGTTCTTTTTAGCCAATTTATCGATCATAGAGATAACAGTTGATAATTTAGCAGCAGCATCAGATTTATCAGTAGCTAATCTTAATGCTTTAATTGCATTACGAGTAGTTTTGTGCTGATATCTGTTAAGAACTCTTCTTTTTTCGTTACTTCTGATTCTTTTTAATGCTGACTTATGATTTGCCATTTTCTTTTAATTTTAGATGTAATAATTATTATAAATACTAGTTAAAAAAGAAAAACCTCCCACAATTGCAAAACAATCACTTTGGTTTTAACTAATAAAACAAAAACCGAGACACCAATTTTTGTTTTACAAAACTTATTTACAACTAATTTTGTAGTCCGTAGGGGAATCGAACCCCTGTTACCAGGATGAAAACCTGGCGTCCTAACCCCTAGACGAACGGACCTTAATTCTCCTAAGTTGGAAACTTTTCAATATGTAATATAACTTGTAGTCCGTGGGGGAATCGAACCCCCCTTACCAGGATGAAAACCTGGCGTCCTAACCGATAGACGAACGGACCGCGCTTCTGTATTGCGGATGCAAAGATACATCTATTTTTTAGTTGCGCAATACCTAATGCAAAAAAAACTATTTTTTTTTAATATGCCTTAGCAAAAAGCACTCTTTTAGAAGAAGGTTTCCCAGTAAACACGCAGGTTCCCGCCTCTTCAACTGCATCCAAAGGAATGCATCTAATCGTCGCTTTTGTCAATTCTTTTATCTTCTCTTCTGTCTCAGCTGTTCCGTCCCAATGAGCCGATAAAAAGCCTCCTTTACCTTCTAAAACTTCTTTAAATTCCTCAAAACTATTTACTTCCGTAATATGAGTATTGCGATAATCTAATGCTTTTGTAAATAAGTCCGCTTGAATTTGTTCTAAAAGATCATTGATGTGTTCAACGATTTTTTCGCCAGCAACGACTTCTTTTGTCAAATTATCTCGTCTTGCCACCTCAAAAGTTCCGTTTTCTAAATCTTTTGGACCAACAGCAATTCGAACAGGAACACCTTTCAATTCCCACTCTGCAAATTTAAATCCCGGTTTTTGGGTTGTTCTATCGTCAAATTTAACAGTGATTTTTAATTTTCTCAATTTAGCTGTCAAATCCTTAACCGCTTCTGTAATTTGAGCCAACTGTTCATCAGTCTTATATATAGGAACAATAACTACTTGTATTGGAGCCAAATTTGGAGGCAACACCAATCCCTGATCATCAGAATGCGTCATAATAAGCGCTCCCATCAAACGTGTAGACACTCCCCAAGAAGTTCCCCAAACGTGTTCTTGTTTCCCTTCAGCGTTAGCAAACTTAACATCAAATGCTTTTGCAAAGTTTTGTCCCAAAAAGTGTGACGTTCCAGCCTGCAATGCTTTACCATCTTGCATCAATGCTTCAATGCAATATGTCTCATCTGCTCCGGCAAAACGCTCTGTTTCTGTTTTAAAACCTTTAACAACCGGAATCGCCATAAAGTTTTCTGCAAAATCAGCATAAACATTCATCATTTTTTCCGATTCTTCCAGCGCTTCATCTTTTGTAGCGTGAGCAGTATGCCCTTCCTGCCATAAAAACTCAGCAGTTCTCAAGAACAAACGCGTACGCATTTCCCATCGAACCACATTTGCCCATTGATTAATTAATAAAGGCAAATCTCTATAAGACTGCACCCATCCTTTATATGTAGACCAAATAATAGCTTCACTCGTTGGACGAACAATAAGCTCTTCCTCCAATCTTGCATTCGGATCAACCATTAATTTACCAGGTCTCTCCTCGTCATTTTTTAATCTGTAATGCGTTACAACTGCACATTCTTTTGCAAATCCCTCTGCATTCTTCTCCTCTGCCTCAAACATGCTTTTCGGTACAAATAACGGAAAATACGCATTTTGATGTCCAGTTTCTTTGAACATACGATCTAACTCAGCTTGCATTTTTTCCCAAATAGCATATCCGTATGGTTTAATTACCATACATCCTCTAACTCCTGAATTTTCAGCTAGATCTGCCTTTACAACCAGTTCGTTATACCATTTCGAATAATCTTCTGATCTTGTAGTAAGGTTCTTACTCATATTATATTTTTTGGCACAAATTTTGTTTTAAACAATTTTAACTAAATAGTTTGACAAAACTAACTAATTTTGTAATGTGCAACAATAAAAAACACCACAGATATGAAAACTTACCTTTCACTCCGCCAAAACTCTAATCATTTTTACTTAATCGGATTACTGAGTTTATTGCTAGCATCATGTGGTTCTTACCAAAATTCATCTTATTACGATAATGATGGTGTTTATGGTGGTTCATCTGTTCAATATGTAGCAAATGGAACAAACAACCAGTACAAAGAATACTTCAGATCACTGCAAGACGATAATCAGCCAACTGAAATATTTACTGACGTTGACAATTATACTAATTATTCAGACAGCACTCAAACTGCCTCTATAGCTTATCCTGCATGGGGAAGCAGCAGTTCTGACGTTTCTGTAAACTTCTATACTACTCCAACATGGTCATTTGGCTTTGGATGGGGATACCCTTATTATGGATATGGATATTACGGATGGGGCTACCCTTATTACGGATGGGGATATCCAGGATGGGGCTACCCAGGTTGGGGATATCCAGGATGGGGATATCCACACTATGGCTATGGATATAACTACTCTTACAACTATGGAAGAAGAGGCTCTGCAGCTTATTATGGAGACAGAAACTATGCCTACAATAGAAATTACTCTACAGGCAGAGGATACACTACCAATAGAAACTACTCAACTGGCAGAGGATATACCACCAATAGAGGAGATTACACCACAAACAGAAGTTACACCACAAATAGATCATCTAATAGCTATACTGACTTTAGAAGAACTTCTACTTTAAATAGAGGAACAACTAGTCCTACATTTACCAATAGAGGATCATACAACAACGGTTCTAATTACAACACCTATAGCAACAGAAGATCTTATAACAATAGCGGAAATACCACAACAAACAGAAGCTACACTCCTAGCAACAACAGCGGTTCTTCTAGAAGCTATACACCAAGCAACAGTGCTCCATCAAGAAGCTACTCTCCTAGCATGGGAGGCAGTGGCGGTTCTAGATCATACAGCGGCGGTGGCGGCGGTGGAGGAATGAGATCTGGCGGTGGCGGTGGAGGAAGAAGATAATTTTTTCTCTCAGTCCACTTAAATTTGAACTAAAACTTATCAAAATGAAAAAAATATTATTCCTATTTATAACAGGACTAACTGTCAGCGCGTCATATTCACAAGAAGTTTCAGACGCTTTACGTTATTCCCAAGAAAATCTTACTGGAACCGCGCGCTACAGAGCCATGAGCGGCGCCTTTGGAGCCGTTGGAGGAGACATATCTGCATTGAGCGTTAACCCTGCTGGATCTGCCATTTTTAACAGCAATCAAGTTGGAGTATCATTTAGCAATCAGAATATTAAAAACAACTCCAACTATAATGGGACTCAAACCTCAGACAAAGAAAATTCATTTATCTTAAATCAAGCAGGAGGTGTTTTTGTATTTAAAAATAGTAATCCAAATGTCGGATGGAATAAAATCTCAATTGGTGCAACTTATGAGAACACCAACAATTTCAATAATGAAATTTTCTCAGCAGGAACCAATCCTACCCATTCAGTTGGCGCTTATTTCCTAGACTATGCAAATTATAGCAACGGAGGCTTTCCTGTTCCTCATGAATTTGTCAATACACAAGGCAACGAAACAGTCTCTGATCTATATCGCTATCTAGGATCTAATTTCCCAAATGGGCAATATCCTAATCTAAGCGGTTTTTCTGCACAACAAGCCTTATTAGGATATCAAGGATATATCATGAACATCGATGATGTGGATAACCCTAATAGCACTTATTCTACAAATGTTCCAAAAGGCAAAGACACTAATTACTACCAAACCAACGACATTTACTCAAGAGGCTACAATAGCAAAGCAAGTTTCAATATCGCAACATCTTATAAAGACCGACTATATTTAGGAGCCAATTTAAATGTTCATATCACCGATTATAGAAGATCTACGAGTTTTTACGAAACCAATAATGGCGCACTGCAATCAAACGAAACGATATCAAGCATACGATTCAATAACGATTTGTACACCTACGGAAATGGATTTTCTTTCCAGCTTGGAGCAATCGGAAAAGTAACTAATAATTTCAGACTTGGTATAGCCTATGAGTCAAATACTTGGTATGAATTATACGAAGAACTTTCGCAAAGCTTATACACCACAAGACAAGCGGCAGGCGGGCCAATTGTAAATGCCAATGTAAACCCTAACGTTGTAAATGTTTATGAATCTTACACTTTACAAACACCAGACAAATGGACTTTCAGTGCTGCTTATGTGTTTGGAAAAACAGGTTTATTAAGCATTGACTACGGTTTAAGAAACTATGGAAATGCCAAATTCAAACCAACTCACGCAGGCTTCGGAGGTATTAACGACCAAATTGACACTAGTCTTACCAGTACAGGAGAACTTCGTATTGGAGCCGAATACAAAATCAAGCAATTGAGTTTAAGAGGAGGATACCGTTACGAAGGAAGCCCTTATAAAAACGGAATCACAGTTGGTGAATTAAACAGCTATTCTGCAGGTTTAGGGTATAATTTTGGATCTACAAAATTAGACTTAGCATATTCTTATTTGGAAAGAGATTCAAATCAAGGTTTCTTTACAAGAGGATTTACTGATGGAGCTAACATTACCTCGAAATTAAACAATGTCACTATGACCTTATTATTTGAATTGTAATTAAAAATCAAAATAGATGATTGAAAATTTCCGTCAGGTTTTTGCTTGACGGATTTTTTTTACCCTAGAGAAAATCTTTTTATTATAAATCTAACTTCAGGCGTACTAAGCAGTCAGAAAGGTCAGCTTCATAAAAAACAGCTAAAACAAACTGCAAACTAGTGTGGTTTGAATAAAAAAAGTGTAATTTTGCACTCCAATTTATAAAAGTATGAGAACCAAGTCTTTAAAAAAGAACAAAATTAACGTAATCACTCTTGGGTGTTCAAAAAATGTTTATGATAGTGAAGTCCTAATGGGACAGCTTCGCGCGAATGGAAAAGAAGTTGAACACGAAGCTCCTGCAGAAAAAGAAGGAAACATTATTGTAATTAACACTTGCGGATTTATTGATAATGCTAAAGCAGAATCGGTAAATATGATTTTGGAATATGCAGATAAAAAAGACAAAGGACTTGTAGACAAAGTTTTTGTAACAGGATGTTTGTCTGAGCGTTACAGACCGGATTTAGAAAAGGAAATTCCGAATGTTGACCAATATTTTGGAACAACAGAATTACCTCTGCTATTAAAAGCTCTTGGTGCAGACTATAAGAATGAATTACTTGGAGAGCGTCTGACTACAACTCCAAAAAATTATGCTTATTTGAAAATTGCAGAAGGATGCGACAGACCATGCAGTTTTTGCGCAATTCCGCTAATGAGAGGTTCTCATGTTTCTCAGCCAATTGAAAAATTGGTTAAAGAAGCAGAAGGTCTAGCTAAAAACGGAGTTAAAGAATTAATCTTAATTGCTCAAGACTTAACTTATTACGGTCTTGACTTATACAAAAAAAGAAATCTTGCCGAATTACTTGAAGCATTAGTAAAAGTGGAAGGAATTGAATGGATTCGTTTACACTACGCTTTCCCTACTGGTTTCCCAATGGATGTTTTGGAAGTGATGAAACGCGAACCTAAAATCTGTAACTACATTGATATTCCGCTACAGCATATTTCTGATTCGATTTTAAAATCAATGCGTCGCGGTACAACTCAAGCCAAAACGACTCAATTATTAAAAGATTTCCGTGCAGCGGTTCCTGGAATGGCAATTAGAACTACTCTTATTGTAGGTTATCCAGGTGAAACTCAAGAAGATTTTGAAATTCTTAAAGACTTTGTTCAGGAGATGAAATTTGACAGAATGGGATGTTTTGCTTATTCTCATGAAGAAAATACCCACGCCTATTTATTAGAAGATGATGTTCCAGATGATGTAAAACAAGCTAGAGCAAACGAAATTATGGAGCTTCAATCTCAAATTTCTTGGGATCTGAATCAGGAAAAAGTTGGCAAAGTCTATAAATGCATCATTGACAGAAAAGAAGGTGCTCATTTTGTGGGCCGTACCGAGTTTGATAGCCCAGATGTTGATAACGAAGTTTTAATCGATGCCTCTAAACATTATGTAAAAACAGGCGAATTTGTTAATATCAAAATAATTGAAGCTACAGAATTTGATTTATACGGGGAACCTGCTTAAATTTACGCTGAACAATTGTTAATCACAGATAAAAATACTTTTATGAAACCTTTTCAAACTTTATTTATTTTAGTTTTTGGCTTATTCACTTTTACTGTTTCTGCTCAATATCGCGGAGGATACAATAATGGATATGGCAACGGTTATGGCGGCGGTTACGGAAGAGGAGGCGGAATGGGTATGGACAGAAGCATGATGGCCGGACAACAGCAGGGATCTCAAAGCAAGCCTAAAGAAACCCCACCTGAAGAAACTGCAGGGATGATTGTAGAGCAAATGAAACCTCAAGTAAATTTAGATGAATTGCAGGCAATTGCCATTACAAACGTTTTGGCTGACAGCATACGCGAACAAGGCATTTTACTAAAAAATGAAAGCAGCAGCCAAGATCAAAAAATTGAGCAGATAAAAGCTTTACGAGAAAGTACTGATAAAAAAGTTACTGCTTTTTTAAATCCTGATCAAATTGAAAAGTACAAAACTTTCATGAACACTTTAAAAGAAGTAAAAAAGACCAAATCGAAAAAGAAAAAAGATAAAGATTCGAAAGAAGATTCTAAAGAAGTAAAAGAAACCCCAGATACGAAAATTTCAGAATAATCGTTATTAACTTATAAAGCAACGAATTATGACAAAAAAACTTTTTTGTTATCTGATTTTAGCAGCTATTATCAGTGCTTGTTCTACAAATCCGTACAAGAATACTGAAAAAGCTTATGATCAGCAGCTGAAAAATTTGGAAAACCAGATTACAAGCAAAGAGGCCAAGCCAATCCCTGCAGTTTCTCCTGTTGTGATTGATACTTCTTATGCACAGCAGTTGAGAATTGTGAAAGACACCTTATCAAAGACAAATTCTACTTATTTGCAGAACGGAATCAACACTGAATGGATTGGTACGGTAAATTTCAATTTAAGAAAACCAAGTTTCGTAATTATTCATCATACAGCTCAAGATTCTCTTCAGCAGACGATTAATACTTTTACAAAAACAAAAACTCAGGTAAGCGCGCACTATGTCATTTCTGAAAACGGAAAAGTAGTGCAAATGCTTAATGACTATTTGAGAGCATGGCACGCCGGAAATTCTACTTGGGGGAAAACAACCGATTTAAACTCCTGCTCAATCGGAATCGAATTGGACAATAACGGATTTAAACCTTTTACTGAGGCACAAATTAGTAGTTTAGTGGCTTTGTTAACCAAACTAAAAAAGGATTACAACATTCCGACACAAAACTTTTTAGGCCACGCTGACATTGCTCCAGGAAGAAAACAAGATCCGAGCGCCTTATTTCCGTGGAAAACCTTAGCAGAAAAAGGATTTGGAATTTGGCCAGACGAAGTCTTAGAACCTGCACCATTCGATTTTAAAATTGAGCCTGCACTAAGAATTATCGGTTACAATACCAAGAATTTAACTGCTGCAATTCAAGCATTCAAACTGCATTACATTCAAACCGATGCAACCTCAGTCTTAGACAGAAAAACAATTGATACTATTTATTCGATTTATAAAAAGCAAGTTCAATAAATAAAGATTTATTTTAAAATACAAAACGCATTTCTAGTCATTAGAAATGCGTTTTTTTTTTGTTTAAAACACAGTCAGAACATAATTAATAATTGAACGTACACCAAAAGACGCACTGCGGTGCGTTTCTACAATCCTAATATACAAGACATACACAGCAACCTTTAAAGAAACTAATTTTCATAATTCACAATTCACAATTCACAATTCACAACTCACAATTCAAAAACTTCCTAAAGTAAAAAAGCTGCCAAAACAAAATAATGTTTCGACAGCTCCAAAAAAAAAAAAAAAAATATCAATCTTTATCTCTAGAAAGAGTATGTTGTTGCAATTAGAGCGTAGAAGCTTCCGCCTGTTGGCAATGCATCTTTATCTAAAAATATATCTTCAGATGCCGCGTCGTATCTTAGCTCAGGAATTATAGTAAGTTTTCCAACTTTGTAGTTTAAAGAAACTGTGTTGGCAAATACGCTTGATCCTGACAATGTTCCTAAACTTGGAGCTGCATTTTTAGCATCAAAATATTCCATTCTGTAAGCCAAAAGCAATGCTGGTTTGAAAGAATAAGTAGCATATCCTACCAAAGAAAACCAATCTCCGTCTAAATTACTATCAAAATCGTTTGTTGTTTTAGCATACGTTGCATTTAATCCAAGCGAAAAACTATCTGAAATTGCTTTCGAAGCTGTTAAATCAAACTGCGTTTTATTTTCATCAGAAACCGGAATTGTACTTCCCGGTATTGGGTTAGTGCTTCCTGTTGTAAAATTCAAATAAGCGCTTCCTGTATCTCCTATATACCCCACTTGTCCGATAAATGTTTTTTGATAAGAACCTGCATCCATAGCCGATTTAAAGTCTGTCGGGTTGGTTAATCCTAACATTGCTGTAAATTTGCCAGAAGTGTATTGCGCTTTTACCCCAGTGTTAAAAAACGGCCCGTAAGAAAACGCATATGACATACTGTAGTTTTTATTATCTACTGCATCCAACACCTCATAACCGATATGGGTTCCGAAACTACCCGCTACTACTTTAAATTCATCGGTTAAATTGTATGTAAAATATAATTGTTTAATCATAAATTTTGCGCTTGCATCTTTATCTGGCGTTTCGTTATATGAAAATTCTGCTGCTCTTTTTCCGAAACCTAAGTCTACAAAAACAGAAGCTTTTCCAAAAGTATGACCCGCTTCAATCGATGCCATTCCTAATTCGAATGAATTCTGTGAGTTGGTAAAGCTCGTTAATCCATTCATTTGTTTTGAAAAATCATATTTATAGTACGCATCTGCAGAGCCCCCCCATGTGGTTGCTGGAGCGGCTGCTTCCTCTTCTTGGGCAAAGGCAAAAGAACTTGTTAACATCGCGGCTAAAATGTGAAATGCTTTTTTCATGTTTTAATTTGGTTTTTAGTTATTAATTGATTCTGGTTAGTTAATCTTTTATATATCTATTTAAATAGTATAAGTCATTTCTAAAACCTTTCATGCGCCTTCAAATCACCATCATTTTCATTAGCGAATTTATTAACTTTTGTATGAGTAGAACAATTCAAAACTGCTTTTTTGCCGTTTTGGACGAAGAATTATGGATTACAAAAATTAAGTCACCAATAATCGTGATTTGATATTTATCGATAATCGTTTTTGAAAATTCAACAACGCCATTTAAGTCAATTTTTAAATTTTTACAAGGGTACAGATAAAAATTACTACAAAAATTAAAGAAAAAACACCAAATAAACCAACAGCAAAACAAAATACCCTATTAAAAAATAGGGTATAAATCAAATACTAAAAAATAACCCATTTGCAGGAACTTTAAAAAAACCAAGTTTAAAGCTATTTTTAAGCAAACAAAATTCTTACAAAAAATATCCTTACAAAGCATCCTTTTAGCTAAGATCAATGTGACGTTATATTCCATGAAAAAAGCCCGTTCATTTAACTGAACGGGCTTTCAAAAAATCACCAAAATGGCTTATTCCTCTTTATTATATTTTCTTAAATATTCTCTGACTTTAATTCCAGAATCTTTTAAATCCTCATCTTTCCATTTTCCGTCAGATTTGGCTGATTTCTTTAGAATAGAACAGGTTTCCTCTTTATCTGATACTGACCAAGTAATCCAGCTTAGTTTCTTAGATTCCATCCAATCTATATATTCCTGCCAAGCTTTATAATTTAAGGGTCCATCACCTGAGGCTTCCATTCCAGCAGATTCAGAAATAAAAACTGGAAGACCTCTCTTAATAGCCAAATCTGTTCTATCTCTCAATTCTTTGCCATGTGTCGCCGCATAAAAGTGCATGGTATACATTATATTGGTATAGTCTCTTATGGGATCTTCAGCCGGAAGATCAATATCTTGATCCCAATGCGGACAGCCGACCAGAATAATATTATTGGGATCGTTTTCACGGATTACCCTAATGATTTCTTCTGCATAATTTTTTACTTCCCACCAAGTTTCATAATCCGGCTCATTAAACACTTCATAGATAATATTAGGATACTTGGCATACTTTTTTGACATTTCTGCAAAAAACTGTTTGGCTTCTTTCAAATTTATATTATGGCTATGCCAATCTATAATTACGTATATATCCGATTTTATAGCGCCGTTTACAACTGCCTCTATTTTTTCTTTAGAAAATTGCGGGTCCTTCATATAAGAGTAATCGCCAAGTTCAATTCCCATTGCAGCTCGAACTACATTGCAGTTAAAATCTTTTTTTAGCCAGCTTACTGCTTTTTCATTATAAAATCTCGGCCACATACTATGCCATCCAAAACTCAATCCGCGAAGGACAATTGGGTTATTATCTTTATCTACTAGCTGGGTTCCAACAACACTTAACTGACCATATTTTTTTACAAATTGTCCTTTTGAAACATTTACAAACAGCAAAAGCGAAAAGGCGGCATACCAAAACTTTAATTTCATAATGTATCTATTTAAGGGATTAATTTCAAGGTTACAACATCATGTGATGCAATTTTGGCTGTGAAAGCCTTTTTTGTACTTCCAATTTCTTTGTTTTTCCAAAGGTCTTTTATTTTGAAGATGGTGCTGCTGAAATCAGCTTCATATCCAAAATCAGTGTCTTTGATTTTGTTCTTCTTCCAATCAAAGTTAATTATTTTTGACGTTTCGGTTCTGTTTACAAAACTTACAGCCCAAGCCTTATCTGAAAGCGGTTTTACCCATACTTCCACTCCATCTAAAACTGCATACTTAAATCCTTGAATACCTAATTTGTCCTGATTTACTGCCAGCATCTCTTTATTTGTCAAAATTGCCAAAGTCTCTTTTGACATTTTTCTATAATCATTTCCTGTAAATAACGGTGACGAAAGCATACACCACATTGCAAAATGCGTTTTGTCTTCAGTATCATTCATTTCGTTTCCAACTTCCATCATATCAAAATCATTCCAGTGATCTGGCCCAGAATATTTGCGGATATCTTTTCTCATATCGGCAATTTTCATGAATCCCCACGACGACCAATTTTCTGGATGTTTGAATTCGCAGTCAAAACATGGATAAATATCTCCTGATATCCTCCAAAGATTTCCAATTGGCTTTCCCCATTCCCACGGCTGATTGTCTCCCCATTCGCAGAGACTAAAAACAATTGGCCTGCCAGCTGTCTTTAATGCATTACTCATTGTGGCATACGCTTCTTTTGCCGTGATTCCTTCGGTATTGCACCAATCGTATTTCAAAAAATCAATTCCGAGTTTTGCATAAAATCTAGCATCTTGGTATTCGTAGCCTCTCGTTCCCGGATAGCCCGCACAGGTTTTGGTTCCTGCACAATTGTACAGCCCAAATTTCAAGCCTTTGCTATGCACATAATCGATAAGCGCTTTCATTCCGTTTGGAAATTTTTGTGGATCGGGCACTAAATCACCATTGGCATCGCGCTCGTGCGTCATCCAGCCATCATCCAAGACAATGTAATTGTAACCCGCGGCAGCCAAACCGGATGCAACCATAATATCGGCAGTTTCTTTTACTAATTTTTCATCAATATTGGTTGCAAAAGTATTCCACGAATTCCATCCCATTGGAGGTGTCATGGCCAATCCTTCAAATTTTCCAGCCTGCTGTTTATGTGTGTTGCCTTGACTGAAAGCAAGACTCGAAATACCTACAAGTAATCCTAAAATTATTTTTTTCATCAAACAAAATTTAAAATACATTAAAAAAACATTCCCTAATTGAGTAGATTAGGGAATATTTAAACAAAACTCAAACCAATAAAATGATTTTTATTTTAAAACAAATCCCATATCATCCATTAGAATTGTATTTCCTCCAAAATTTCCAGATTCCTGAAGCGTCAGCTGATCAAACGTAGTTGGGTTTCCAATTTCAGAAAACGGAATTTCAATTGTAGTCCATTTGTTTGTTAACGGCTTTTTAATTTGATACGCCCATCCGCCAAAAACAAATATCACGCTGGCATCTGTATTAGTAGAAACGCTTTTTACTTTTACTCTAAAGGCTTTGTATTTAGAAACATCTCTTGTGTTAAATTTCATGTCGGCTCCATTCCATCCTCCGAAAACAAACTTAATTGCCGCTTGTCCCTGCACTACATCATCTTTAAAATTAGTATCAAAAGTATCACTTCCGCTCCACATCCAATGTCCTGCATCACCTTGAAGCACATCATCATACAAAGCTGACCCGACTGCTTCTTCAGATGTAGTAGTTCCTGAAATATTGGTAACACTTACATACTTATCTAAAGAATTTGCTGGCATTTTAAATTTAATCTCTGTTAATGATGAAGAAATTATCTCTGCATTTGCAGTTCCAACCTTAACTATAGGATCAAGGAAATAATCCCCATAAATGGTAACCACATCGCCATCTGCTGCATTTATTGGGTTATAGCTTCCAAACTTAGGCGTTGGCGGGGCAACAACAAAATCATACAAAACTGTTCCTTGCTTTGTAACCACTTTTAATTTGTTGCTTGCATCTGCATACGGCGTTTTTTCGTCAATTAAAACAAAAATGGCAGTATCAGTAACGAGCGTAGGATTAAAATACGTATCAAAATCATTAAAATAAATTTTTGTAACCCCAGCAAGTCCTTTTCCTTGAATGATATAATAGTTTTTAGGGTCTCCAATTGTAACCGGGATCAAATCGCCTTCAACAGATTTTGCTACACTTGTTATTACAGGCGCCCCAGAACTTCCTGAAGAATCATCATTGTCACATGATGAAAATACGCCCAGTACCATAAATGCCATTGCAATGAAAGGCAAAAGGTATTTTATTTTTATATTTTTCATATTCGTTTAATTTTTAGGAATTATTTAAAAGTATACGGAACTGGAGCCTGCAATAACTTGGGGTTTTTAGCCACTTCATTATCTGGATAGTCCATATAGAAATCATTTGTCGCGTGATCTTCACTATAAACTGGCGTATAGTGGCGCTCTCCGTATCTGTCACCTCTATTTTGCGCCGACATGATTGCGATTGCTTTCGCTTTGTCTATACGCCCTAGATCAAACCAATAATCTCCTTCAAAACATAATTCTTTTCTTCTTTCTAAAAATATATCGTCAAAAGTAATTGAAGTTAAAGCGGCTAAACCGGCTCTTTTTCTTACCGCATTGATTGAGCTCAAAGCCGCTGCATCTGACGTGCTTGCGCCTCCTGCTAAAACTGCTTCTGCATGAATCAGCAGCAATTCTGCGTAACGCATTACATAGGTATTGTTATCCATCATTGCCCATCCGTCTGCCTGACCTGTTACATTTCCGTTAACCACGCCAATGCAATATTTTTTGATTGCTCCTCCAGATGCCTGAGCAAGGTCTTTACCTGATGGAACTGTAAACCCAATTCCTTGCGTAGTTTTGATGTTTGGGTAAGTATCACCGCCTGTCATTACGGTTTCATGTTTTCTTAAATCGCCAGCATCATATAGAGAAAGCATCACTTCTTGGCTTGGTCCAAAAACTCCAGCATAAGATGCATTAGAAGTTGACAATGTGCCATCTTGAAACCCGAATTGCGTGTTACAGTTATTTGCAGATCCATAAGCACCGTCTCCTTTCCATTGAAGCGCAAAAATTGACTCTTCGTTATTATTGTTTGCATATGTAAACAAATCAGCAAAACTTTTCCCAGGAAGCTGATCCCCTCCTAATAGTTTAAACTCACCGCTATTGATAACATCTTCTGCCATTGTTCTGGCTTTTGCATAGTCTTTTTGGTACAAATATACTTTTGCCAGCATTGCTTTTGCAGAACCTTTGGAAACGTGCCCGTTATTGGCATAATTGGCGCCTCTGTTTTTTGCCACCAATAAATCAATTGCCTTTAAATAATCAGATGTGATTAATTTATAGATATCTTCAACTGTATTTGTATTTACATAAGGATTGCTCGTGTAATCTAACGGGTTTTCAATGATTGGCACTGGCCCCCAAAGTCTCACTAAATCAAAATAAGCAGTGGCCCTCATAAAATAAGCTTCCCCCATAGTATTATTCAAGACATCTCGAGAAACTCCTGGCCCAACTCTTGCAGTAAGGAAATTAATAATCATATTAGACTGCTGTACATTTGCCCATAAAGAAGACCATCCGTTTACCAATTCGGGATCGCTTCCGTTTAAAGAGAAAGTTCTTAATCCGCTTACGTCAGGAGAACCAGAATACATATTTCCAGATCCTACTTCTAGCGCCCACCAAAATTTATTATACATTTGAAACCAAGTTCTACTGTACATACCATTTGTTGCTGATGCCACCTGATCGTCTGTGCTGTAGTACGAATCCAAACTTATTCCATCTTCAGAAGGCCTATCAGTAAATTCATCCTGACAAGATCCGAAAGCCAAAAATGTCACTGCCATTAAAAGCAGGCTATATCTATTTAAAAAAGATTTCTTTTTCATTTTCTTTAATTTTTAAAATTCTAGGTTAAGTCCAACTAAAAATGTTCTAGCCACCGGATATCTTCCGTTATCAATTCCTGATAAAAGCACATTCTGATTAAATGAACCAATCTCTGGATCGTAACCTGAATAATTGGTAAACGTATACAAGTTCTGAGCAGACCCGTACAATCTTAATCTTGATATTTTATATTTTGAAATTACATCTTGCGGCAGAGAGTACCCCAACGTAATATTTTGAATTCTTAAGTACGAACCATCTTCAACATAACGGTCTGAAATAAGAAGGTTATTATTTGAAGAATCTGCTATTGGTCTTGGATTATTGCTTGCTGTATTTGTTGGAGAATAATAATCCATCGCTTCCACTAATTGATTATCATACAAAGAAGCATTTGTTGTGCCTGCTCTTCTAGTCAAATTCATGACATCATTCCCATATGAACCTTGAAGAAAAATAGAAAGGTCTACATTTTTATATTTGAAATTATTTGTAAACCCGTAAGTGAATTTTGGATGCGGATTTCCGATAAATGTTTTATCATTTGCATCAATTTTTCCGTCTCCATTTACATCCACATATTTAACATCTCCTAAAGCTGTTTCTCCGGCACCTGTTCCTACTGCTTGCCCAAATTGAAGCGGCGCATTATCTAAAACTGTCTGATCTTTAAAGATTCCATCTGTTTTATAGCCATAAAACAGTCCGATTGGGTTTCCAATTGTAGTATTTGTAACTACTACCGGCTGATATCCGTTAGTGTTAACCTCTTGAGTCAATACAATTCCGTTAGCAATTTCATCTAGATTGTTTTTGTAGTGAGAGACAACCAAAGAAGCATCCCAGTTAAATTTACCCGAAGACCTTAAATCGTAGCCAACCGTAATATCGTACCCTTTATTGCTCATTGTCCCTAAGTTAGAATATGGAGCAGAAACTCCCCCATATTGGCCTCCGCCACCTGTCAGGTATAAAGGCAATGGCACTTGAAACAAGAAACCTTTAGATTTTTTATCGTAAACATCAAAACTTGCAGAAAGCTTATTATTCAATAATGTAAAATCGATACCTAAATTCGTCTGATTTAAAGATTCCCAAACTAAATCTGGATTCGGGTAATTTGATGGCAAAAACCCGCTTCCTAAACCTGAATTTTGAGTTCCTAACATTGCAGAATAACTATTGTTTGGAATCTGCTGGTTTCCAGTTTCTCCGTAACCAACTCTAAATTTAATATTGTCTACATATTTGCGAGTTCCTTCCATAAAAGACTCATTAGACAATTTCCATGAACCAGAAATAGCATTAAAAACACCTTTTTGGTTATCTGTAGTTGGATCAAATTTAGACGAAACATCCTGTCTGATAGAAGCAGTAATACTATACTTATCATTAAAGTCGTAAATAACACGGGCAAATAAAGACGAAAGCGAGGCGCTTCCTTTATATTGTGTTATCGTATTATTGTCTACATCAGCTAAATTAATGGTATGAATTGAATTTGTTTTAAACCCTTGCGCAGATGCAATCAAACCTTCCCAATGAGAATCATTTGCTTCCTGACCTGCCAAAAGCGTAATTTTGTGCTTGCCAAAAGTTCTATCGTAAGTCAATAAATTTTTAATGTTTGTAGAATACCAGTTTTGTCTTCTGACATCTAAATCTGCCAATAAATTTACTTGGCTTCCCCACGCATAAGATGGCCTGAAGTCATCATTTTCAGAGAATTCAGTATTGGCTGCAATTTCAATGCGATACTTCAACCCTTTAAAAATATCAGCCTCAGCATACACATTTCCTAAGAAATTTTTTCTAACCAATTTATTATCTCTGGTCAATGCCTCAGCCACTGGATTATAATATGTAACGCTCTGTTCTGAAGATGGCGGTCCTGCAAATGAACCGTCAGCGTTTCTAACTGGAATATCAGGAGATTGCAATAATGTATTAGAAATTAGTCCTGAGTAACTTTGGTTTACTGTAATTCTTTCATTTGTAATACCTCCTGTTAAATTTCCTCCTACTCTTAGCCAAGATTTAATTTTTGAATCCAAATTCAATCTTACTGTATATCTTTTTAATCCAGAATTGATAATAGTTCCCTCATTATCCAAATAGCTTCCAGACAAATAATAGCTTGTTCCGTCTTTTGCACCAGAAAATGAAAGCTGATGACTGTTAGAAATTGCTGTTCTATACACTTCATCTTGCCAGTTTGTACCAGCCCCAAGCAACTCTGGATGAGAAAATTCCTGACGAGTCTGAAAACCCCATAATTTAGCCAGATTTGTTTTTAAAGTCGCATATTCGGATAAATTTAAAACATCCAATTTATTGGTAATTGTTGCAAAAGAAGTGTAGTTCTCGTATGAAACTTTTCCGCCGCCTTTTTTACCAGATTTAGTAGTGATAATAATAACGCCATTTGCTCCTCGAGATCCATAAATTGCAGTTGCAGAAGCATCTTTCAAAATATCCATCGACTCAATATCATTTGGATTAATCATAGACAACGGACTCATAGCCGTGTTACCGCTTCCGCCAGAAGCAGAAAATCCATCTTTACCTGCCAAAGTCTGCCCGCTGGTAGATTTGCCGGTCGCATCTCCAGAAATTGGCACCCCATCAATTACATACAAAGGCTCGTTTGTTCCAGTAATAGAAGTGGTTCCACGAACCCTCACAGAAGCTGCACCACCCGGCTGCCCTGAGTTATTGGTAACCGAAACCCCAGCAGCTTTACCCTGAAGCATTTGATCGATAGAAACCTGCTTTAAGTTTTCAATATCTTTTGATCTAACAGAAGAAATTGCACCATTTACATCTTTCTTTTTCTGAGTTCCATACCCAATTACAACAACCTCTTTTAAGTCTTCTGAACTAGATTTTAAAGAAATATCGATTTTCGTTCTGCCGGCAATGGCAATTTTTTGAGAATCAAAACCGATAAACGATACTACCAAAGTCCCATTTGAAGGAGCATCAATACTATATTTACCATCAAAGTCTGAAGAAGCCGTGTTTTTGGATCCAACAACAGCAATGTTGGCACCAGGAATTGTCATTCCCTTATCATCAGACACTATTCCTGTTATTTTAACTTGAGCAGCAATAAAATTACTAGTCAGCAGCAAGAATAAAATCAAAGGAACCGCTCTGTGGTTAGCATTCCAATGAAGAAAGTTAGTCATTAGTTTTTTCATAATAATGTTTGGTTAGTTAAATTTGTTTATTGCATAACCTCATAAGTAAATGCCTGGGTAATTTTTACTTTGAAATTATTTAACAAATCTATAACAGGGAGCATTATCAAATCGATAATATTATATCATTTAATGATAATATTTTTACTGTAAGCGATTAAAAAAACATATATGAAAATTAAATCATATAAAAATTAAATTATTCGCAACAACAACCCTCTAAAAGAACTTAACCAATGAATAAAAACCAATGAAATCTGGAAAAGCAAACGTTTTCGTTAAAAATAATATTTATTTATGATAAAAAAGTATCACTATAAAATGCGTTTCAGACCCGAA
This sequence comes from Flavobacterium sp. TR2, assembly GCF_025252405.1. NCBI lineage: Bacteria > Pseudomonadati > Bacteroidota > Flavobacteriia > Flavobacteriales > Flavobacteriaceae > Flavobacterium > Flavobacterium sp. TR2. Next base: position 4,981,343 of record NZ_CP104307.1, read on the forward strand.
AATTCTTCGCGATACTGACTTGGCGTACAATTTTTTATTGCTTTAAAACTGCGATTGAAGTTCGCAATATTATTAAATCCCGATTTAAAAGCAACCTCAGAAACACTCATATCTTTCTCTACCAGCCAGCGCGCAGCATAGCCAATTCGAATATCATTTATATAATTGACAAAAGTTTTTCCGGTACGTTTTTTAATAAACCGATTAAAAGAAATGATAGACATACTCGCAACATTTGCAGCATCTTCTAAAGTGATTTTTTCGGCAAAATTTTTCTGCACATATTCGTAAACCAATTTCATTTTATCATAGTCATCAAAAGTATCATAGTCTACCGTATAAGTAGAAAGCAAACGCTGATTTCTAGAATTGGCCAAATCATATAATAAAGAAGTGATCTCTAGAAAATAATCCATCCCATCCAATTTTGAAAGCCTTACAAGCCGTGGAGCCAGTTCTTCGGCAGTTTTTTTTGAGAACAGAATTCCATGAATAGATCTATTAAACATATCTCGAATCGGATTCATAATGCGTCTTGCCAGCAAAGATTCATGAAATAAATCATTATGAAACTGTATCGTTATCTCGTGTATTTTTTTATTGGTGCATTTATTTAGCTCCCATCCGTGATATAAATTCGGGCCAATCAAAACCAATTCGACATTATCAATTTCTTCAATATTATCTCCCACAACCCGCTTTACTCCTTTACCATTTAGAATAAAATTGATTTCAAATTCCGGGTGATAATGAACAGGAAAATCAAAACTATCTTTTACTCGATCAAAAACCAGAAAGCTGTCGCTCTCAGCAAGCGGTGCGATTTCTCTATAAAAATTTTTCGTATTGCTCATCTTAAAAAGTATTTTTCAGGAAAAGTGATTTCTATTTTTGACTGCAATAATATGATATATAATTGATAAAATAATATTAATCACACTATAATCATCCGTTTATCTTTGAAAAAATTAATTATCATTTCTTTAAAAAGAATATTAATAATAAACATTAATCATTTTTAATCAAATAACTTTTTATAGTTTTAACAAATTTAAAGGCAAATCGTTACATATTCACTGAATAAAAAAGACAGTCATTTTTGACACTGTAAACCATTGCATATTTAACATTTAGCCCCAATAACAACAAATAATCCGACAATGAAAAAACATTTTATCATGCTTCTGGCAACTGTATTAATTGGCACATCATGTGAGGCGCAAAAAAAAACAAGTAATACGATTTTGTCACTTTCAGATAAAAAAGCAACTCCAGAAACAAATGCGCTTTATAAAAAACTAAACATATTATCGCAAAAAGGTTTTCTGTTTGGACATCAGGACGATTTGGCTTATGGCGTAAAGTGGAAATATGAAGATGGAAGAAGTGATGTAAAAGATGTTGTGGGCGATTATCCAGCAGTTTATGGATGGGATATTGCAGGTTTAGAAAAAGACAGTCCAAATAATATTGATGGAATTCCTTTTGCAAAAATGAAACACTATATTATGGAATTAGATGCAAGAGGCGGAATTTCAACCATCAGCTGGCATTTTGATAATCCGGCGACAGGAAAAGACGCTTGGAATAATGTTCCAAATTCTCTAAAAACAATTCTGCCAGGCGCAGAAAATCATAAAAAGTTTACTTCTTGGCTAGATAAAGCTGCCGTTTTCTTTTTGTCTCTAAAAGATAAAAACGGAAAAAACATTCCAATTCTTTTCAGACCTTTTCATGAACTTACTGGCGGATGGTTTTGGTGGGGAAAAGGAAACTGCACGCCAGAAGAATTTAAAACCGCTTGGAAATTTACCTTCGATTATCTTCAGAAAAAAGGCGTTCATAACCTCATATACGTATACAACACAGGAAGCTTCGCTAGTGAAGCCGATTTCTTAACCAATTATCCTGGTGATGCCTATGCTGATATTTTAAGCTTTGACACGTATCAAAACAATGATGATACGAATGGCGAAAAATTTATAAATGAAGTACAGAAGCAATTAAAAATAGTAAACGAAATAAGTCTTCAAAAAGGCAAACCAATGGCATTGGCAGAAGCGGGTTATGAGGCTGTTCCCGATCCAAAATGGTGGACTGGCACTTTATTGAAAGCCATTGGAGATTATAAAATTTCTTATGTTTTGCTTTGGAGAAACCACGGCTGGCAGGAAAAAGAACAAAAAATGCATTACTACGCCCCATTTTCCGGACAAGTAAGCGAGAAAGATTTTGTTGATTTCTATAATCTCGATCAAACTATATTTGAAAAAGACATTCAAAAAAAGCTAAAACAATAATGTAAATGAAAAATTGAACACATAGAAACATAGATTTTTATTGCTTCTGCTCAAGGTTAAAGAAAAAGCAAGCTTTAAATGTGTATTATTCTAAGTGAAACGACTTTAGTAAATTTCTAAAAGTTATGTTTCTATGTCTTAAGACAAAAATATCTCAACAAACGAATTAAAAATAACTGCCCCAAAATAAATTGCAACCTTAAAAAATAACCAATGCACGACAAAATTACTTTAAAAGAAAAAATCGGTTACGGTCTTGGAGATGCCGCTTCATCTATGTTCTGGAAAATTTTCAGTATGTATCTGCTTTTTTTCTACACTGACGTTTTCGGATTGGCGCCTGCTGTAGTCGGAACCATGTTTTTAATTACCCGAATCTGGGATTCTTGTTTCGACCCTATTGTGGGCATTCTAGCCGATAGAACCAAAAGCAAATGGGGAAAATTCAGACCTTATCTTCTTTGGGTTGCCATACCTTTTGCCGTGATTGGAGTTTTAACTTTCTACACACCCGATTTTGACGAAAAAGGAAAAATCATCTACGCTTATGTAACTTATTCTTTAATGATGATGATTTATTCTTTAATCAATGTTCCTTACGCATCGCTTTTGGGCGTAATGTCATCTGATCGAAAAGAAAGAAATACGCTTTCCTCTTATAGAATGGTTTTTGCTTTTGGCGGAAGTCTTTTAGCGCTTTGGCTGATTGAACCTTTGGTAAACTACTTTGGAGGAAATTTAAATTCTAAAACAGGATGGCTTGCCACAATTTCTGTATTCGGATTCATTACAACGATATTTTTCTGGGCTTGTTTTTTCTTCACCAAAGAAAGAATAAAACCTATAGCAGACGAACAGAACAATCTCAAAGAAGACTTAAAAGATCTTTGGAAAAACAGACCATGGTGGATCTTGCTTGGAGCCGGAATTGGGGCTTTGGTCTTCAATTCTATACGAGATGGAGCGGCTGTTTATTATTTCAAATATTATGTAAGCAGCTCAGTCAATTTTGATTTTTCGCTTTTTGGAACCGATTTTCATATGACGCCAACTTCAATCTATTTGGTTTTAGGACAAGCCGCAAACATCATCGGAGTGATTATCGCAACGCCAATTGCGAATAAAATTGGCAAAAAGAAAACCTTCTTTGGAGCAATGTCCTTAGCGGCAATCTTAAGTCTGATTTTCTATTTGTTCGGAAAAGAAGATGTTGCGCTAATTATGAGTTTTCAAGTTTTAATCAGTATTTGCGCAGGATGCATTTTCCCATTAATCTGGTCAATGTACGCCGACAGCGCCGATTATTCTGAATGGAAAAAAGGCCGTAGAGCGACAGGATTGGTTTTCTCCGCTTCATCCATGTCGCAAAAATTTGGCTGGACGATTGGCGGTGCAGGAGCAGGATGGCTTTTAGGCTATTTTGGTTTTCAGGCCAATGTTGAGCAGACTGCAACAGCTCAAAACGGAATACAATTAATGTTAAGCATATTGCCGGCACTTGCTGCCGCAATATCAGTAGCTTTTATCGCATTTTACCCTTTATCAGAAGAAAAACTACAGATTATAGAACAGGATTTAAACGAAAAGAGAGATCAAAACCATTAAAAAAACCAAAGACAAAGAATAAATTTATATGACAACAATAACATCTTCAGTTCATTTTCAAGAAAGAAAATCGGCATTAGAAAACGAACATAAAACACTTATCGAGCAAAAAAACGAGCCGCAGGAAACTGTAGGAAACGGCATTTACGACCGATACAAAAATCCCGTTGTTACCGCTTCTCACATTCCGTTAAACTGGCGTTTTGATTTTAACGAAAAAACAAATCCGTTTTTACAGGAAAGAATCGGCATCAATGCAGCCTTCAACGCTGGAGCGATGAAATGGAACGGAAAATATCTTTTGGCTGTGCGTGTAGAAGGAATTGACAGGAAATCGTTTTTTGCCATTGCCGAAAGTCCAAACGGAATTGATAATTTCAAGTTTTGGGATAAACCTTGCGTGATTCCGCAGACTGAAGAACCTGACACCAATGTTTACGATATGCGTCTGGTTAATCACGAAGACGGATTTGTATACGGCATTTTCTGTACCGAAAGAAAAGATCCAAATGCCGCAAAAGGCGATACAAGCTCGGCTGTTGCCAATGCAGGAATTGTACGCTCTAAAGATTTAATAAACTGGGAAAGACTTCCTGATTTGATTTCGAATACAGGACAACAGCGCAATGTAGTTTTGCATCCAGAATTTGTAAACGGAAAATATGCTTTGTACACACGCCCGCAAGATGGTTTTATAGATGTTGGCTCTGGAGGAGGAATCGGTTTGGGTTATGTTGAAGACATGAAAAATCCCGTTGTTAAAGACGAGAAAATCATTTTTGGAAAACAATATCACACGATTTACGAATTGAAAAATGGTTTGGGTCCAGCTCCAATTAAAACTCCAAAAGGCTGGCTACATCTAGCGCACGGTGTCCGCAATACTGCCGCAGGATTACGCTATACATTGTATATGTTCATGACCGATTTGCATGATATTGCAAAAGTTACCCATGTTCCAGCCGGGCATTTTATGGGGCCAGAAGGAATTGAAAGAGTCGGCGATGTTTCTAATGTTTTATTTTCGAACGGATGGATTGAAGACGAAGACGGAACTGTGTATGTGTATTATGCTTCATCAGACACCAGAATGCACGTGGCTGTTTCAACCGTAGACAAACTGGTTGATTACGTGACTAATGCTCCTGCCGATACTTTTGTTTCTGCTGGCTCTGTACAGACTATCATCAATCAGATCGAAAAAAATAACGCAATTTAAAATACCGTGTCATTACAAAGAAAGCTTTTAAAATCGGAATTAACCGCAGAACTGAATTCTATTCTAAAATACTGGTCAGAACACACTTTTGATGACCAAAATGGAGGTTTTGTCGGTCAAATTGATTTTAATGATCAACTCATTGCCCATGCAGAAAAAGGTTCGGTTTTAAATGCCCGAATCCTTTGGACGTTTTCTGCCAGCTACAAAACCACAAAAAACGAAAACCACAAAAAACTGGCTGCCAGAGCATTTGAATTTCTTTCGGCTTATTTTTATGACACACAATTTGGAGGTCTTTTTTGGAGCATAAACGAGGATAAAACTCCAAAAGACACCAAAAATCAGATTTATGCTTTGGCCTTTGCGATTTATGGATTATCTGAATATTATAGCATTTCGAAAGAGGAAAAAGCTTTAGAAATAGCTAAAAATTTATATCAGAAAATTCAAGAACACAGCTACGATCCTGTAAACAAAGGCTATTTGGAAGCTTTTACCAGAGATTGGAATCCTATCGAAGATTTGCGTCTGAGCATAAAAGATGCCAACGAAAAGAAAACTATGAATACGCATCTTCATATTATTGAAGCCTATGCGAATTTGTATAAAGTCTGGAAAGACGAAAAATTGCTTGCCGCTATTATCGAATTATTAGAGACTATCGAAAAATATTTCATCAATGCCGAAACAGGCCATCTTCATTTGTTTTTTGATGAAAACTGGAAAGAAAAACCTGATGTTGTCTCGTACGGACATGACATTGAAGCAGCATGGCTTTTACAGCAATGCGCCGAAATTTCGGGAAATGAAACTTTGATTGCCCATTATAAAAAATATGCCATTCAGATGGCAGAGGCTACCAAAAAAGGTTTGGATTCTGATGGCGGTTTATGGTACGAATATGATCCTGAAAAGAATCATTTAATTCAAGAAAAGCATTGGTGGCCGCAAGCAGAAGCTTTAATCGGTTTTTACAATGCGTATCAATTGACAGGAAAAGAAGAATATCTGGACATTGTTTACAAAAACTGGAAATTCATTAAAAAACATATCATTGACCAGCAAAACGGCGAATGGTTTTGGGGAGTTTACAAAGATTATTCTGTAATGCAAAAAGACAAAGCCGGATTCTGGAAATGCCCCTATCACAACAGCCGCGCTTGTCTAGAACTTATAAATCGAATTGAAAATTAAAAAATCAAAACGTCTTACGCAACGTAAAGTCCTAGCCCCGATAGAAGCGATATCCTTTTATGGTGGGGTTCACCATAAAAGATAAAGCGGATAGCGGGATTAGCTCCTTAAAATATAAATTATGAAAAACAGATTTTTTAAAACACTTTCATTAGCCTTAATTTTTATTGCAATGGCTTGTCAGGCACAGGAAAAAATTACGGTAAAAGGGAACCAGTTTTACAAAGGCGGCAAACCTTACGCTTATATCGGAACCAATTATTGGTACGGAAGTATGCTGGCTTCTAAAAAAATAGGCGATCGAAAAAGGCTTTTGCGTGAACTGGATGTAATGAAGAAAAACGGAATTGATAATTTACGCATTCTAGTCGGAGCAGATGGCGGAAAATACGACTTCACGGTACGTCCAGCGCTTCAATACGAGCAGGGAAAATACGACGAAGATTTATTGGACGGATTGGATTTTCTGATTAGCGAAATGGGCAAACGCAATATGTACGCTGTTTTATATTTGACCAATAACTGGGAATGGTCGGGCGGAATGTCGCAATATTTGGAATGGAATGGTAAAGGCGCAATTCCGGTTCCGAATATTCCGCCCAATACTTGGCCGCAATTTATGTCGTATACAGAACAATTTCACAGCTGCGAGCCGTGCATGGAAGCTTTAAACAATCATGTGAAGTTTATTATCGGCAGAACAAACGCTTATTCTAAAAAGAAATACAACGAAGACAATACCATTATGTCGTGGCAGGTTGGGAACGAACCTAGGCTTTTTACAGTAGAAAATGAGGCAAAATTCACGAAATGGCTCAATAATATTGTAGATCTGATTGACAGTTTAGACAAGAATCATTTGGTTTCTACAGGTTCTGAAGGGAAAAACAGCTCGAACGACAGCATGGAAATCTTCGAGAGAACGCACCAAAATCCGAATATCGATTATTTGACGATGCATATCTGGCCTAAAAACTGGAATTGGTTTAAAGCTGATAATGCGGAAGCCACTATGCCAAAAACCATCGAAAACGCTGGCAAATATATTGATGACCATATTAAAGTAGCCAACAATCTAAAAAAACCGATTATTATTGAAGAATTTGGGCTTCCGAGAGAAAATGAAAATCTGAATTCAGGAGCTTCTTCTGTTTACAGAGATAAATTTTACAGTTATATTTTTGGAAGAGTTGCAGAAAGCGTTAAAAACAACGGACCGTTAAGAGCTGCAAATTTTTGGGGCTACGGAGGTGAAGGAAAAGCCGTTAATGAAACTGGGAAATGGAATCCAGGCGATCCTTTGACCACAGATCCGCCGCAAGAGCCGCAGGGTTTAAATTCTGTTTTTAATGGTGATAAATCGACATTAGAAATTGTAAAAGATTATAATTTGAAATTGAAAAAATAAATCATGATTTAGGAAACCTAACAGGTTTTAAAACCTGTTAGGTTTGACTATTACGCTAAAATCTTCTCAATCGCATTCAATTCATCATGCGAAAACTCAGTATTCTGCAAACAATCAATGTTATTGCACAATTGTTTTACAGAACTTGCCCCAATTAAAACAGAAGTAATTCGTTTGTCTTTTTGCAGCCAAGCCAAAGCCATTTGCGCCAAAGATTGGTTTCTATTCTGAGCAATTTCATTCAGCTGAATTAATTTCTGAATTCTTTCCTGCGTCACTTCATCTTCCCTCAAATGCCCGTTCGGATTGTGAGCGCGTGAGTTCTCAGGAATTCCATTTAAATATTTATCGGTCAAAAGCCCTTGTGCCAAAGGTGAAAATGCAATACATCCCACTCCTTTTTCTTCCAAAACATCCAATAAGCCATTTTCAACCCAACGCTCCAGCATTGAATATTTTGCCTGATGAATCAAGCAAGGCGTTCCTAATTGCTTTAAAACATCCACAGCAACGCGAGTCTGCTCTGCCGAATAATTGCTAATTCCAACATACAAAGCTTTTCCACTTCTAACAGCATGATCTAAAGCCATCATTGTTTCTTCAATCGGAGTTTCTGGATCTGGACGGTGCGAATAAAAAATATCCACATAATCTATACTCATCCGCTTCAAACTTTGGTCTAAACTTGAAAGCAGATATTTTCTCGAGCCCCAGTCACCATAAGGTCCTCTCCACATGGTATAGCCTGCCTTTGTAGAAATTACGATTTCATCGCGAAGATTTCCCTGAAAGTTATGCCATAATATTTTTCCAAAATTTTCTTCAGCCGAACCTGGAACAGGACCATAATTATTTGCCAAATCGAAGTGGGTAATTCCTTTATCAAAAGCCTCGATAGCGATACTTTCGGCATTTTCAAAATTATCGACCGAACCGAAATTGTGCCATAATCCTAAGGAAATTTCAGGAAGCAGTAAGCCGCTTCTTCCGCATCTGTTATATTTCATTATTTTACTTTATAAGTTGGAGATTTAATAGATTTTAAAAATACAAAAAACTCCCGCAGATTTTGCAGGTTTTAGAGATTAAAAAAATCCACTTGATCTGTAAAATCTACGAGAGAAATTAATTTCGAATTCTTTTTTTAAACTAAATCGTGCAGTTTTTTGAGTTTGAAAGAAAAATAAATATAAAAAATACCGCTTGCGATGAAAGCAAAAGCTGTCCAATATACTATCGAAAATCCCGCAAAAACAGGATTCCATAATAATAAAAATGAAAACAATAATCCCAAGACTCCTAATCCCAAAAGATTTTTCCAATCTGGCACAGAATAACTTTTTAAATTAAAAGCCATAAAAATAGCCATTACAGAACGAAACAAAATAGCCAATCCAACATATAGCGGCAAAAGTGTTATTGAAACTAACGGATTAGCAATTAATACTATTCCAACACCTAAACCTATAATTCCAGATATCAGTGTCCAGCCCCAATTGTCTATTTTTTTTCTGTTTGAAAGTGCAAAAATAATTTCAAAAATTCCGCTGACCAGAAACGACACACTAAACAAAAATGCCAATGTTAAATATGCTTTTACAGGTGTGGCAAAAGACCAAAATCCGATGATTACAAAAAGTATTCCCACTAATAACGGAATGTACCAATAATCAATTGCTGCTTTCACTTTTTTAAATAAAGAATGTTCCATAATACTATTTTAAAATCTTGCCTACTCTATAAAGTTTTCAGCTTACCTTAATTGCCAATAAAAAATATTTAACCGGCTGTCTATCAAAGATAAGACAAAAGCGTAGACCAAAACACTTTTCTAATAATAAAATACTGACATTTAAACACTTAAGCATTATAACAAATAGCATCCAGCTTTAACTGAATGAAAATGTAACCCCCTTTCCCTTATTTCAAATCTTATTCCCCTAGCTAAAGCTAGGGGCTATTAAAACAACTTAGGAAGCTCAACCAGTTTTAAAAATCTATCGGGTTTGCTCAAAAACTTTAAACCTTTGTTACTTTGCCCCTTTATCCCTCAAAAGCAAAAAGAAGTTGCAACAATTAGAAATCTAATTCATTTTTTATTTTGTAAATTTGTTTAAACTCTAAAACATATGAATACTAACTGGCAAAATTTAATTTCAATAAATCCTGATATCAGATTTGGCAAACCTGTAATAACGGGAACTAGGATTTGTATTTCAGATATTCTTTCATGGCTATCAACAGGGATGTCATTCGAAGAAATTATTGAAGATTTTCCTGAATTAACTAAAGAGCATATTCTTGCAGCATTAGCTTTTGCGGCCAATAGAGAAAATATTACCAAAATAGTGGCAGCATAATGAAACTGCTTTTAGACGCCAATATTTCTTGGAGGATAACTAAACTCATTGAAAGTAGTTTTCCTGCTTGTTTTCATTCTAAAGATATTCCAGTAAATCAACCCGCCAAAGATTTAGAAATTTGGGAGTATGCTAGAAAAAACAATTTTACCATACTTACGCATGATGATGATTTTGAAAAATTACTTCTTTTAAAAGGTGTTCCTCCTAAAGTGATTATTCTGAAGACTTTCAATAAAAACACTAAAGAACTTTCAGAACTATTAATATCAAAAAAAGAGACTATCCAATCATTTATTCAAAACGAAGAATTAATGATTTTAGAAATTTACTAAAAAGCGTTCTATAATATCGTAAAGCTGCAGTCCCAAGGCTTCGGGAGCAAAATATAAACACAATCAAAAAGGCTTCAGCCAAAACTGCAAAGTTTGGCTAAAGCCCTTTCCCTTATTCAAATCTTATTCCCCTAGCTGAAGCTAGAGGCTATTCAAAAATCCTTATTCGCAATAGCTATCAAATTTGTGAGATAAAAAAACTTAGTGCCTTAGCGCCTTCGTGGCAAAACCTTTTACTCTTTAATTTCAAAACCACTCTGCAAACCTTTATCAGAGCTTCCTCCAACCATGATTTTAAAAGTTCCAGGTTCTACAAGATATTTTCCTTCGTTGTTATAAAAACCAAGTTCCTTATCTGTCAAAGTAAAGTTTACCGTTTTAGTTTCCCCCTTTTTAAGATTAACCAATTCAAAACCTTTCAATTGTTTAATCGGGCGCACAATGCTTGCGTATTCGTCATGAAGGTACAGCTGCACCACTTCCTTTCCGTCATAATTTCCAGAATTCGTAACCTCAACGCTCACCTGAACATTTTCACCTTTAGCAAAAGACGTTTTGTTAATCTTAAGATTTTTATAATCAAAAGTCGTATAACTCAAGCCAAAACCAAACGGAAACTGAGGCGTTTTCTCCACATCCATATAATGCGACCAGAAAACATTTTTATCGCTGTCAATTGGTCTTCCTGTGCTGTATTTGTTGTAATAAATTGGCACCTGACCAACATTTCTCGGAAACGACATCGGCAATTTTCCGCTCGGATTATAATCTCCGTACAAAACCTGAGCGATAGCATTTCCGGCCTGCGTTCCCAAATGCCAAGCCTCTACAATTGCCGGTACATTTTCTGCCGCCCAAGGAATACTCAACGGACGGCCATTATTTAAAACCAAAACTACATTTGGATTTGCTTTATAGATTTCTTCTAACAATTCCTGCTGCAAACCTGGCAAGTTAAGATCAGTTCGGCTTCTTCCTTCACCGCTTTGGAAACCGTACTCACCCAAAACCATTACTACCACATCAGCATTTTTCGCCGCTTTTTTCGCTGCTTCAAATCCGCTTTTATCTGTCGTATTGAAAATGGTTTCGGTTAAGAAAGTCGCTTTTTGTTTCAATAAATCAGCACCTTTTTCAAAAACCAGCTGATTGCCTTTATACTGCTGCATTCCTTCTAAAACTGAAACCGCAGTGTCATCTGAAGCTGCAATTCTCCAGCTTCCCAACGGACTATTTTTATCGTTTGCCAAAGCACCAATTAAAGCAATCTTTTGACCAGATTTCTTTAGCGGAAGCAGATTATTTTCGTTCTTCAATAAAACGATCGATTTCCTTGCCATATCCAAAACGCCATCATTATTGGCCTTGCTTCCAACCACTTCTTTTTCGCGTTTTTCATCGCAATATCTGTACGGATCATCAAATAATCCCAATTCAAATTTCACACGAAGAATTCTGCGAACGGCATCATCAACCAGAGATTCTTTTACTTTTCCAGACTTTACCAAATCAACTAGTTTTGCCACGTACAAATACGATTCCATATCCATATCAGAACCTGCAATCACCGCTTTTGCCGTTGCATCGGCTTCGTCTTTTGCATAGCCGTGCGCGATCATCTCGCGGATCGAAGCATAATCAGAAATCACAAATCCGTCAAACTTCCATTTTCCTTTTAAAATATCTCTCTGCAAAAAGGCATTTCCAGTTGCTGGAACACCATTCAAAGTATTAAACGAATTCATAAACGTGCGAACTCCAGCCTCAACTGTTGCTTCAAAAGGAGGCAAAACCGAATTGTACAATTTAGAATTGCTGATATCTACAATATTATATTCCAAACCCGCTTCAACATAACCGTAAGCCGCAAAATGTTTCGCACAAGCCGCGATCGTATTTACCTTGGATAAATCGGCAATTGTTTCTCCTTGAAAGCCTTTTACCCGTGCATACCCCACTTTGCTTCCCAAATACGGATCTTCTCCCGCGCCTTCCATCACGCGTCCCCAACGGGCGTCATTTGCCACATCGACATTTGGTCCGAAAGTCCAATTGATTCCAGATGCCGAAGCTTCATCTGCCGCTATCGCCGCCGATTTTTTAATCGCTTCCAAGTCCCAGCTTGCCGCTTCTGCCAACGGAATCGGGCTTAACGTTTTGTAGCCGTGTATTACATCAAAACCAATAATCAGCGGAATTCCCAATCTTGTTTCTTCAACTGCAATTTTCTGAACCGCACGAACTTCTTTCACGCCGCGCACCGTCAGCATCGACCCAACCAATCCTTTTCTTAAATGTTCGTATTTCAATTCGGCTGTTCCTCCTTTTGGCGCCGGTCCCGTAACATCCCAAAAACCATTATATTGATTCATCTGCCCCACTTTTTCCTCCAGCGTCATTAATGGCAAAAGCAGATCTATACGCTGCTCAACAGTCTTATTCTTATCCAGATACGGCTTTTTTTGTGCATTCATACTTCCAACAGTAAACAGAGCAAAAACTCCAATAATTAGTATTCTTTTATTTTTCATAGTGTGGTTTAGTTAGTTTTTTTTTAGCTTCTAAGGCACTAAGATGCTGAGATTCTAAGTCCTTTTTGGGGCGTGTCCCTCCGGGTCGGGCTATCCGTTTCAAGTCCTCGCACTTCCTTCGTCAGGCTCTGGGCTTTCCACTTCTATCCCTCACGCAAATCGTTTTCAAAAGAGTATTTTTGGTTATCTTGCCATTGTGAGGAACGAAGGATGACAAACTTTGTGTTTCACTTTGCAAAGCTTCGACTTCGCTCAGCCTGACAAAAAATGCGAAAGATCTAAAATCTAAAATCTAAAATCTAAAATCTTTCTTCTTTCTTCTTTATAGACTCACTCAGAAACAAAACAAGAAGCAGGCAAATTGGCTTTATTAAACAAATCCGATTGCGTTGTGTTTCCCCATGCAAATCTCACTTTTGCTGGAGAAGCCACTTTTTTACTTGTCAAAACCACTTCGTTATTTTTAATTGAAGCTTCAGCTGGATAGAAAACCCCATCTGCTCCCGCAACTTCAAACTGATTCGACTTTTTATCTTTAAAATATAATCCGTCTCCGTAGTCAAAAGAAACCGTTACTGTGTTTTTGTCCGTTTTCATGCTTTTGAAAAGCGGACTATTAACCAAACTAAAATTTAGTCCCGAAGCCTCGGGATAGGTTTCAGCCAAAGCTAAATTAGCCAGACGAATTCCAACCGACTTTTTATTCTTTGGATGAATATCAATAGTGTCCGAAATATCACTGATTACCACCATTCCCGTTTTTGATACTTCTTTCAGCAGTTTTCTTTGTGAATCTCTAAGCATCACATTCGAAAAATTATTGCTTCCTGATTTAAACGGCGCAATTTGAACATAATAAAACGGAAATTCGTCTTTCCATTCTTTTCTCCAAGATGTAATTAGCGCTCCCAAAGTTTTATCATAAACCAGCGATCCAACGTTAGACTCTCCTTGATACCAAAGCGTTCCTGCAATTTTAAATCCAATTATTGAGTAAATCATGGCGTTGTAAGCTCTTCCAGGCTGTCTTGGTCCGTATTCCTGTTCGTTCAATTTTTTGGCGTTTTCCAATAAAACAGGATCATTATTGACCACTTCTGCCGACATCCAGATTTCAGCAGGAGTTCCTCCCCAGTTTGAAGAAATCAATCCGATGGGAACATTTTTTAACTCTTCGCGAAGGCGCTTCGCAAAAAAGTAGCCGACAGCACTGAAATATTTCATCGTTTCAGGAGTCGATTCTGTCCAATTTCCCAATAAATTATTCTGTGGATTTTCAGCTGTCAGTTTTGGAACTGTAAAAAATCGAATGTTTGGGTTAGCCGCATTTTTAGCCTCCTCTTCTCCATCATCAATTCCCCAACTTGCCGACATTTCCATATTCGACTGTCCAGCACAAAGCCAGACCTCGCCAATTAAAATGTTTTTTAGGATAACTTCGTTATAGCCTTTTATCGAAATAGTAAAAGGTCCGCCCGCTTCTGGAGTTTTAATCGTAATTTCCCACTTTGCCTGATTATTGGCAACGGTTTTATACTCCTGATTATTCCAGCCCGCAATTAGTTTAATTTCTTCTTTTGGATTGGCCCAGCCCCAAATTTTCACTTCAGCATTGCGCTGTAAAACCATATTATCACTAAAAATATTCGGAAGCGAAACATTTGCCATCATAGTACTGGAAATCAATAGAAAGAAAACAAACTTAAATATATTATTTTTCATTTAGCAATTTCTTTAAAAATGGACCATATTCATCTGCCAAAACCTTATGATCTGCCACATCAGGATGACCAGAGCATCCGTTTGGAGTCATAGGCTTGAATTTGAAAATCTGAATCGGTTTATGTGCTTTATCATTCGCGAAAGCGCTTTTGACTTTATTCAGACAATCTTCAAAAACAACTCCTCTATCTCCGCCAACCATTGGGCTATTGGTAATGACAATCTGCACCTTAGGGTTGTGCTCGTAAAGCATCTTTATGAAAGTGATGTAATTTGAAACATATTTTTGGGCATTAAAAGGCAGACGTTCCTTTTTGCCGTCTCCGCCAGAAAAGTCATTTGTGCCTAAAGCAATGCTGATAATATCAGGCTGAAAAGCTAAATCGTATTTCGGTTTTGCAGCATCTTTTGTCAGATATAAATTTTGATAAACGTCTGGCATTATCGCTTCGTCTTTATGCTCGTCATTCCAATTTCTATACATTCCGATTCCCGAAACACAGCTCATTAAATAATCGGCTTCAATTGCTCTCGAAAGCGTTGGACCGTAAGCATAATAGCCATTATGATGATCCATATATTCTCCTTTATTACAAGGAACATCTGTCGGATCACTAGCTGCGCCACACGTAATTGAATCACCAATGAACTCTATTTTCTTTTTCTTTTTAAATGAAATCGGAGCCAGTTTTGCTGTTGTTCCTGCAAACAAAATATTGCCGCTTTGCGCTTCTGTATTTTTGTAGATTTCTAATCGATGTTCTTTTTGACTTGAAGTAATTTTGATTGGAAATGACTGAATTGGTCCTTTTTCAATCCTGATCTTTCCAATATATTTTCCATCCAAAACCAGCTGAACATAATTATGATGCTCGTAAGAATCAACGCTTTGTAGCGATATCGAACATTCATTTCCAATAAAATTAAAAGAAACTGAAGAAGCTGTGCCAATTAAAACGACTTGGTCTTTTTGAAGCTGATCGACTCTGCCTTGATATAAAAAAGTTTTATTGGAATTTTGAGTTTGAGCATTCGAAAAAGCCGAAATCAGCAAAAAAGAAATTAAAACAGTGATTTTTTTAGAAAACATAATTTATTTGTTAAAATATAAATACGATTCACAAATATATTGGAAAGAAATTATCCAAAAAGATACTAAAATGTCAAAAAGCAATAAAAAAACACCACATAAACACATCAATTTTATGTTTCGTAACGTTATTTCTTACAAGCGAAGCAAATCGTTTTCTTTTTGAAATGCTTAATTTGCAGCTTTTCTTTATCAACCGAATACTTTTATTTTACAAAATGAGACTACGTTTTTTTATTTTTCTATCAGCCTTCATCGTGTTTTCTTCTTTTAATTTAAAAAAGGATGAAAAGAAAATTCTTGTGCCAAATCCTAAAATCCAAACTGAAATCAATCGTGATTCTATTATTTCCTTTGCAAAAAAACATTTAGGGATTCCGTATGTGTATGCCAGCAGCAATCCGCAAAAAGGTTTTGACTGCTCGGGTTTTGTGAGTTATGTTTTTAAAAATTTCGGAATGACACTGCCAAGAAGTTCTGGCGGCTATAAAAATATAGGCAAAACTCTAAAACCAGAAGAATTTAAGGTGGGAGATATTTTGGTTTTTTACGGATATAAAAACCGAAATGTGGTCGGTCACGTAGGCATAATTTGTGAAGCCAACGGAATGCAGTCCAAATTTATTCATGCCTCTTCAGGAAAAGCACAGCAAGTAACTATAACAGCGCTTGATACAGAACATTATACCAGACGTTTTTATAAATGTGTTGATGTTTTGTCTAAATAGTTTTTTCGTTACAAATTATTTTTTTGCCACGAATTACACGAATTTTCGCTAATTAAAATTGGTGGAAATTCGTGTAATTCGTGACAACCTTCACCCGTTATTCTTCAGTCAATAATTTGATAAGACTTTCATCTCTTCCATAAATATCTTTGTAGAAATTTAGATTGCCTTCGCGGTCAACCCAAGCGGTGAAATAGCCAATATAAACTGGAACTTTTTTCTTAAGCGTATACCAGCTTTCTTTTCCGGCGTGCATCGCTTTATCAATTCTTTCGGGATTCCATTGCGGATCGACTTTTAATAATTCAATTGCCAATTCTCTTGGCTTTGCTACACGCACGCAACCGTGGCTAAAAGCTCTGCTCTCTCTTTCGAACAAACTTTTTGATGGCGTATCGTGAAGATAAATATTGCTTGAATTTGGAAATAAAAATTTCACCAAACCAAGCGAGTTATTTTTACCTGGAAGCTGACGCACTGCACCATTGTTCCATTCCAGATTTTTCTTTTGCAAATAATTTTTATCTCTAGCCATTCCAGGTTTTATCTCCGATTTGATAATGCTTGGCGGCACGTTCCAATACGGACTGAAAACAATATTGCTCATCATTCCGCTGAAAATAACTGTTTTTGTCATGGCTCTTCCCACAACAACTGGCGATACAAAAGAAATTTTACCATCTTCAACTATATACAGCTTGAATTCTGGAATATTGACTTCAATATACTTCTGGCCTTTTTCCAATTCGGGATCTATCCATCGGCAGCGCTCCATATTGGCAATAATCGTTTTGATTCGCTCAGCAACCGGAATATTCAGGTCATTTATATGTTCTAACAGAATAACATTCTTTGGAGCATAGCCATGATGCAATTCGTAGTTTTTCATGGCTTTCATCAAAACCGTATCGCAAACTGCGCTTTTGGTATCTTCTTTTAAATCTTTGATTACAAAAAGCCTTTCTCTAATTTGTGCAACAATATTTGAAGAATCGCCAACTTTTAAAGCTTTATAATCTTCACCCGTTTCGATAGTTTTCCATCCGCCTTTTTTCTCAATTTCTCTGTATTCTTTAAGCGCATCGCGAAGTTTGTAATACTGGCTGAACATCTTTTTTTTCTTATCATCCAAAATGGTTGATTTTTTAAAGATCGAATCAGAAAGGACTTGATAGTTCAGCTTTTTTCGAGGCAAAAGCCATTCTAAAGAAATACTGGTTTTTTCGTCAAAACCTGCGTATACTTTTTCGGCATAATAGTAATACAAATTGGAAAGCAGTAAGTCGGTATCTTCTTTAGATAATTTTTTGGTCGGGTTATTTTCGAAAACCGAATTTAGTTCTTCTTTATAAGGATAGTTAGCTTTTAATCCTTCCTGATCTAAATTCTTGTATTGATTAAATAAGGTATTTCCAAATTCAATCACGCCTTTATTGTCCTGCCACAATTGGGTAGATTTATTTTTCTGATACAAAGAAATTACATCTGCTTTAAATTTTTCCAGTTTTGGGTAACTTTCATAAAACTTTGCGATACGAACTGTGTCGATGGTCAGTTTTAATTCTGGAATTTTTTCAACTTTCTTTATCGAGTTCTCCTCTTTTTTATCAGCTTTCGAATTACACGAAGAAACAATCAAAAAAACAATAGCAACAATAGGCACATACCAAATTTTCATAACTCAAAATTTTTGATTAAAAGTAGAAAAAAATCTATTAAAACAAAGGACTCAGCAATAAATCTTAAGCCTTATTTTTTTGATGTCTAAGCGGTTAATAAAATAAAAAGCTCCAAACAATTTACTTGTCTGGAGCTTTTGCCATATAACCAACCTATTAAAATTCTATTAAATAACTGTGCCTTTTAAAGTAAGTACTTTTGGCGTTGTTTCTGCGCTAGTTGTAACCGTTACTGTTTTTGTAAAAGCGCCTTTGTTTGCAGCATTGTATGTTGCCGTAACTTTTCCAGATTTACCAGCCTGAATTGGCTCTTTTGTATAATCTGTTGCTGTACAGCCGCAAGATCCTTGCACGTTTGTAATGACTACAGCTGTTTTTCCTGTATTTTTAAATTCGTAAACAATTGCTTTTGGAGTTCCCTGCGGGATCTGTCCAACATCAATAGTTTCTGCTTTCCAAGCTATTGTAGAAGCTGCCGTTACTGAAGCTTCGGTTTCTGAGACTAAAGATTGTACTTGAGCAATTGCTGAAAAAGACATTAGGCCTAAAGCCAAAGCTAACATCGAAATTTTGATCATTTTCATAACTGATATATTTAAAATGGTTTATAGTTCATTTTGATATTACAAAGGTAATTCAGACAAATTCAAGTCGCTGTTAACTGGTTTCAAACGTTTGTTAATGACTTGTTAACCGCCCGTTTTTAGGCTAAAATTGATTAATATTACACTCTCAAAATTCTTTATTCTTGAAAATTAATAAACTCAACAGCATCATTCTCTTAGGATTAGTCGCTATCATCAGTATTTTGGTGGCACAATTGCTATGGACAAAAGAGGCTTTTACAATCGAACAAAAAAAACTGAGCCAGAAAGCGCATATCGCCTTGCTTGAAGTGGCTAAAAAACTATACGAAGGAACCAATCACGAACTGCCGGTACAAAATCCGGTTCAGAAAATTGCAAATGACTATTATATTGTAAATGTCGATAACGAATTTGAGCCTGATATTCTAGAATTCTATCTCAAAACGGAATTCAAAAAGGTGAATATCACCACCGATTTTGAGTATGCGATGTATAATTGCCAAAGCGACGAAATGATTTATGGAGATTATATTTCGCTTTATAAGAAAAAAGCGGAATGCAAAAAGACCGTTTATTTTCCGAAGCATAAAAATCTGGTTTATTATTTTGCCGTGCGTTTTCCAAACGAGACGACTTATCTTTTCAGTTCGATGCGTTTTTGGTTTATTCTTTCAACTGCACTAATTCTCATTCTGCTTATTTATGTGTACTCGATTTTTACTCTTTTACAGCATAAAAAATATTCAGAACTGCAGCGCGATTTTATCAATAATATGACGCACGAATTTAAAACGCCGCTGGCCTCTATTCTGATTGCTTCAAAATATCTTATTGAGCAAAAGCCAATTAAAGAAGACAAAAAATTGTATACGTATACCGATATTATTATCAATCAGGGCAATAAATTGAATGGCCATATCGAAAAGATTCTGAATGTCGCAAAGGCCGATTATGCTCCTTTAGAACTTAAAAAAGAAAACATTTTAATTGTTCCGATTATTGAAGAAGCAATTGAAAACATTAAATTAAAATATCCTGAAGCTTCTATTGCAATTGAAACAGTTTCTAGAGAATATTTACTCGAAACAGATACTTTTCATTTTGCTAATCTAGTGTACAATCTGTTGGATAATGCAATGAAATACTGCAATGAAAAGCCAGAAGTTACGATAAAAATCATCGAAAATAATAACTGTTTAAAACTGGAATTTATTGATAATGGAATTGGAATTAATCCTAAAAAAATATCTTTTATCTTTGATAAGTTTTACCGAGTGCAGAACGAAAAAAGTAACGAAGTCAACGGGTTTGGACTTGGTTTATATTATGTAAAAGAAATCTGCAGTCTGCAAAACTGGAAAATCAAAGCCGAAAACAATCAAGAAAAAGGCATTACTATAACTTTATCAATTCCTTACAAAAAATGAGAAACTTCAAAATACTATATGCCGAAGACGATGAAACCTTAGCGTTTTTAACCAAAGATAATTTGGAGCAGAACAATTATGAAGTGATTCATTGTCCTGATGGAAAATCGGCTCTGAAAATTTTTGAGGAAGAAGAATTTGACATTTGCATTTTTGATATTATGATGCCCAAAATGGATGGTTTTGAACTTGCCGAAGCCGTTCGAAAAATAGACCTTGATGTTCCGATTATTTTCCTTTCGGCCAAAACATTAAAAGAAGACCGCATTAAGGGACTGCGCTTAGGTGCCGATGATTATTTGGTAAAGCCTTTCAGCATTGAGGAATTGCTTTTGAAAATTGAAATTTTCTTAAAACGTTCGCAAAAAAATATTCCAGCTGCCAAAACGATTTATGAAGTTGGCAAATATCAATTCGACACTAAAAACTTCATTCTTTTTAATGATGAGGAAAAAGTCGGTTTAACGCAGCGTGAAGCCGAATTGTTAAAACTTTTTCTAGACCATAAAAATTCTGTTTTGAAGAGAGAACAAATTTTAACCTCGCTATGGGGAACAGACGACTATTTTATGGGTAGAAGTTTAGACGTTTTTATTTCGCGTCTTCGCAAAATCTTAGCAAACGAGCAAGGCATTTCGATAGAAAACCTGCACGGAATTGGGTTTAGGTTTTCTATTGGGTAAAGCATTCCTGAGTTTTATACACGTACAGTTTGTCATTCCGACGGAGGAGGAATCTCCGCGGCAATATTCCACAAAGTTTTTCCAATCTTTGGCGAGCTGCTTGCGGAGATTGCTTCGCGAGTTCGCTATCGCTCGTGCCCTCGTTCCTCGGAATGGCATACTAGACTTGAAATACTTTGATTTCAATTAATAATTCAAAAATTCCAATTCAGGATTCATAGTTTTAATTAAAGCAATTTTCTTCTCCCTTCTCCAGCCTTTTATTTCCTTTTCTCTAGCAATCGCTTCTTGGATCCAAGTAAATTTTTCAAAGTATAATAAAAACTCCACATTATATTTTGAAGCAAAGGTTTTATTTCCAGCCAGAAGATTCTCTTTATGCTTTATTAATCTGTTTTTCAAATTATTAGTAACTCCAACATAAAAAACAGATTTCGCTTTATTTGTCAAAATATAAATGAAATAGGTATGAAAACCTTCTTGTAAATGCATAAATGTAAATAATAACAATTCTGCTAAAAATAAAGAAAAATCTGTAAATTATTTTTCGAAAAACTTTGTATTTTTAATATCTAATTTTCTTGGATATGAAATTACATCATTTGCGAAATGCCACTTTGGTAATTGAAACAGAAAAGCATGTCATTTTAGTTGACCCAATGTTAGGTAAAAGAAAAACAATTCCGCCTTTTACTATTTTCAGATACAAGCCAAAACGAAATCCTCTGGTGGCACTGCCTAAAAACAGCCGTGATATTTTAAGTCGCGTAACGCACTGTTTGATAACACATTTACACCCAGATCATATAGACAAAGCAGGCGAAGTTTTTTTGAGACGAAAAAGCATTCCTGTAATCTGCAGTTCTAAGGACGAAAAAGCGCTTGTGCAAAGAGGATTAAGCGTGATTCAAACCTTGGAATATTGGGAACCGCAAAAATTTCTAGACGGAAAAATAACTGGAATTCCAGCCATTCACGGCTACGGATTTGTTGCAAAATTGATGGGAAATGTAATGGGTTTTCTTATTGAGCTGGCAGATCAAAAATCCATTTATGTCAGCTCTGACACTATTTTTACAGAACACGTAGAAAAAGTGCTAACGCAATTTAAACCTGACATTTCGATTGTAGCCTGCGGCACTGCAAGGTTAGATTTTGGCCAGCCCTTGTTAATGCGAATGGATGATATTTTGAAATTTGCAACTCTTGCACCCGGCAAAGTTCTCGCCAATCATTTAGAAGCTTTAAACCATTGTCCGACCACGAGACTAGAATTAAGAACTGCCCTTTCAGATCATGGTCTTTTAGGCAAAACTTCTATTCCAAAAGACGGAGAATGCATTGAGTATTAAAGCACCAATAATCCAAATTCGCGCAAAGTGTTTACAGGTTTAGAATACCAGAATAATTCGAAATCTTCCAATTCAGTTTCAAAATCATTTTTAACCTCCTGAAAAGTATAACTTTTAGAACCAGAAACTGCGATTTTTGATAAAATTGAAGCCAGCCACTCGCCTTCTTCTTTACCGGTTTGAATATTGAAACTTTCTTTTTTATCATGAAAAGTCAAGGACATCATTTCCCAGCTTCTTCCTTTTTTTGATTTTGTAAAGATTTCTGCAGCAGGTTTTCCTCCAAGCCAAACCACTTTTGCATTTGGTTTTGTATTGAAATCGTTTTGCTCCTCTAATGCATTAAAAATAAAATCGGGATGAATTTTGGTTTTCGGAATTTTAAAATCGAACCATTCTTGCAATTCGTAATCAAAACAAATTCCGTGCATAAAATTAAAAAGCGATTTCTTTAATCCGAAACTGAATTTGTCATGATTAATTCCCGTTGCGTCTGTGTATTCAATATCGTTATTCGCAAAGGTTCCAATCGCTTCCGTTTTTTTGGTTACGCCAAACTGTTCAGGATACAATCCAACTGGGCTATGAGCCGTCAGAGCAAACTGATGCCAAAATCCTGACTGCAAAACTCCTGCTTCAAATAACTGGCGCACCATTTCGAGGCTGTCAACCGTCTCCTGAATAGTTTGCGTTGGGTATCCGTACATCAGATACGCGTGAACCATAATTCCAGCTTCGGTAAAATTTCGTGTGACTTTTGCGACTTGTTCAACAGTTACGCCTTTGTCAATTAATTTCAGCAATCGATCTGAAGCTACTTCAAGACCACCTGAAACGGCAATACATCCAGAAGCTTTTAAGAGGAGACATAAATCTTTTGAAAAGCTTTTTTCAAAACGAATATTTGTCCACCAAGTTACTGCAAGCTTTCTTTTTAGAATTTCAAGCGCCAAAGCACGCATTAAAGCAGGCGGAGCGGCTTCATCCACAAAATGAAATCCGTTTTGGCCTGTCTGTTCTATTAATTCTTCTATTCGATCACAAAGCAGACTTGCCGCGACAGGCTCGTACACTTTGATGTAATCCAAAGAAATATCGCAGAAAGTACATTTTCCCCAATAGCAGCCATGCGCCATTGTAAGTTTGTTCCAGCGCCCATCGCTCCACATTCTGTGCATCGGATTTACAATTTCCATCACCGAAATATATTTATCCAAAGGCAGATCTGAATAATCGGGCGTTCCTACTTGAGATTGTTTATAATCGTGCTTTAGCGAATCATTTTTATAGACAACTTCTTCGTTTTCTAATAAAAAAGTTCTTTTATAACGCTTATCCTCCTTAGACTCCGCTCGGGATGACAGATTATCAACAAGTTCTTCAATTGGAACTTCGCCATCATCTAAAGTGATAAAATCAAAAAATTCAAAAACACGTTTATCAGAAAGCGAACGCAATTCGGTATTAGGAAAACCTCCACCCATCGAAATTTTAATTTCAGGATGATTTTGTTTTACCCATTGCGCGCAACGAAACGCACTATACAAATTTCCTGGAAAAGGAACAGAAATTAAAAATAAGGTTGGTTTTACGGCTTCAATTTTAGCTTTTAAAAGCG
The DNA here is from genome assembly GCF_025252405.1 of Flavobacterium sp. TR2. Classification (NCBI taxonomy): domain Bacteria; kingdom Pseudomonadati; phylum Bacteroidota; class Flavobacteriia; order Flavobacteriales; family Flavobacteriaceae; genus Flavobacterium; species Flavobacterium sp. TR2. Next base: position 5,005,184 of record NZ_CP104307.1, read on the forward strand.
AAATTAAAATCGAATCGATATAAGTTGGCTCTTGCTGTAAGGCTTCGTACAATTCATCAAAAGAATTGGCACTTCGACCTAAACGTTCTGCGTATCGGCTGAAACCAAAGTTTTCGTCTACACATTCGACAATAAAATCTGAAATATCTTCCAGATATAAAGTCGCCAAATGCTTTGCTTTGTCTTGAGTTCCCATCGAACCAAATGCCCAATCCAATTCTTCTAATTGTGCAAAGCGAGAAGCTTCTGGCAGAAAATCTTCTTGACAAATCTGCAATGCTAAAGTTGGATTTTTTCCTTGAAGAAACTGAATTACAGAATCGATTGTTTTGATGTATTCATCTTGTAAGGCAAAAATTCTTTTACAGTTGTCGCTTGTTGGCTGTTGGCTGATGGATCGGAACAAGTCAGAAAGCCCTTTTTTTGAAAACAATTCCAAAATCACATCAATGCCTAAATCAGCCTGGACCGATTCGATATTTTTGGTATTCAGAAAACCTTTTATATACGCCGTTGCCGGATACGGGGTATTCAGTTGGGTAAATGGCGGCGTAATTACAAAAAGTTTCGTTTTCAAAAGGATTTATTTTTTTGCAAAAATACGGGATATTGTGGATTTTTTTACTGAAAAGATTTTATTCGTCTGGCTTCTGACTTTTTAATTTGGATTTGTAGATATTTAATTACATTTGAAATGGCTTAATTTTTTTTTTTATGAAACAAAAATTACTTTTCCTTTTTCTTTTTTATTCCTTTTTAATGCAAAGCCAATGTTTTGATTGCGCAAAAGTCTATGCTGGCTGGATTGGAGGTGCGGTTTTTGATTTAGAAAAAACAGACAATGCCGTGTTTGTAACTATAGGAACAAATCTTTCTGGCGCCAATAGAACCGATAGATCAGGACTTTACAAATATGATTTAAATTGTAATCTTCTTTGGAAAAAAGAATTTCCCGATTCTACAATTGCCGATTATTTCTGTGCTGATGATCAGGGAAATTCGTACGTTTTGGTAAAAGAACTTTTAGGAGGAAATTACAACTCCGGGAGAGAGCCATTTGTTCTTGATGGTCTAGACTTTTATTTTGGCGTTACGCTTTATAAATTGTCTCCAAGCGGAAATGTTGTATGGAATCGTAAAATTGGCATTATAAACAACTTAGCAAAAAACGTTTACTACCATAATGGCTACATTTATGTCACCGGATCATTTAATAATTCTATCAATATCAATAATCAAATTTTATTAAGTGATAATTCTTATTATGGACGAGCATTTGTTGCAAAATTTGATGTTGGAGGAAATTTAATTGATGCTAAAAAATATGGATCTGGCTTGGAGGTTCTTAAAACTTCTGAAATCGATAAAAATGGAAATATCTATTTCGGCAAAATTGGCCAGAACTATACTTCTTCCACTATTTTCAAAGTCAATTCAAACTTAGAGATGGTGTGGAGTAAAGAAATTTCCAACAATGGCAATATCCTCAACAAAACCGTTTATAGACCAACTATATTGCATTATAACCCAATAAATGACAAACTATATTTATGGGGCTGTTTTGATCGAGATGTAAATGTTCTGGGAAATGTCTTTAATACAAATTCCCCAAGAAATGATGTCACACAATCTATTTTGACAGAATTTAATCCTTCTAACGGAAATTTGGAACGATTTAAACAAATTAACAACAACACAATGCTTGAATATCCTGGAGAAGCCAATCTTCGACCAAGCAGTTTAAATAAAGCATATATGGCTGGAAAAGGCAATGAATTGTTTGTTTTTACCAGTTTTTCCAATACCATGATTTTTCCCAATGCAACTATTACATCAAGGAATTTAGGCGAAGATCTCGTACTCTTTAAAATGAATTTAGATACTTTTGAACCAGAGTATGTTTTAAAATCTACTGGTACAAACCATTATACCAATAGCCTATCTCTAGATGCGGCAGGACCAATTAGATTTGACAAAGATGATTTGTTTTTAACCGCAAATTTTCAAAGCGAGCCCTTAATAATTAATAATTCGGTTATTTATGGCAATAGCGGAAACAATGAAGCAAATGGATTGCTTTATAAGCTTAAGGCCAGTACATCTCCGGCTAATAAAGGTGAAATACTGGCAGAAAACACTTGTTTTAATAAAGCTGTTAATTTTAATGTTAAAGGAACATTTGATTCAATACTTTGGAATTTCGATGATCCAAGTTCAACAACAAACAATACTGCAGCAATAAACAATCCCCAGCATCAATTTACTGCTGTAGGAACATACAATGTTACTGCGACAATAAAATGCGGAAGTGAGACCCAAACCATAACTAAAGAAGTCAAAATTACCAATAGTCCCAATGACTTTACGCTAAATTCTATTTATTCTTGCGAAGCAAATGCTGGATCTGGCATTTCAAATTCTTTTGACACCTCTGGCATACACGCAACCGTAATAGGAAATCAATCAGATTTAATTGTAGAATATAGGAATCAAAATGGAATCTCTTTACCAAGTCCGCTGCCAAATCCTTACACCAATACTGTAAAAAATGAAGAAATTATAACTGCAAAAAGTTATTTCAAAACAAATCCTTCTTGTTTTGTAGAGAAAGATTTTAAGCTAATTATCATTAGTAAACCGCAAAATCCTATTGCTAATACTACACAAACTTTCTGTATACAGCAAAACGCAACTTTAAATGAAATTCAAATTACAGGACAAAGTATAAAATGGTACAATGCACAAACAGCTGGAGCACTTTTGTCTAATACAACTGCACTTCAAAATGGAGTGACTTATTTTGCATCACAAACTGTAAATGGTTGCGAAAGCGAAAGAACTCCTGTAACCATTAATATTCAGAATACGTTAGCTCCAACAGGAAATGCGAATCAATACTTTTGCATAGGACAGAATGCAACCCTTTCAAATATCGAAATTACAGGCGCTTCAATAAAATGGTACGATGCTCCAAGAAACGGATCTTTATTAGCAGAAACGACTAATCTTGCTAATGGCAAAACCTATTATGCTTCTCAAACTTTAAATAGTTGCGAAAGCCCTAGATTTGGAATTACAGTTTCATTTGTAAGCACTCCTAATGCGCCAACTGGAAACTCAGAACAATCGTTTTGCAAAAGGGAAAATAAAACGCTCAACGATATTCAAATAACGGGACAAAATATAAAATGGTTTGACACCAGTTTTTCTGCCTCTGTTTTACCAGCTACAACTCTATTGGAAAACAACAGAACCTATTACGTTTCTCAAACTATTGGATGCGATAGTGACAGAATACCTATTTTGATTCATGTTTACGATACTCCAATGCCAACAGGAAATAATAACCAGCAATTTTGCATCGATGAACTTTCAACAATTGCAGCTCTTAAAATTGCTGGAACTTCTCTAAAATGGTATGATGCTGCAACGAATGGGAATGCTTTACAAAAAACAGATTTGTTACAAAATGGAAAATACTATGTGAGTCAAACCCTAAACAACTGCGAAAGCGAAAGATTAGCAATTACTGTAAAAATACAAGACACGCAAATTCCAATTGCCGATTCTCCGCAGCAATTCTGCATCCAAAAAAATGCAAAAATTAGTGATATTGAAATTAATGGTCAAAATATTAAATGGTATGAAAGTTCTTCCGCTACAAATAATTTATCAGAATCGACTTCTCTTGAAAATGGAATTACCTATTATGCTTCTCAAACACTTAGCAATTGCGAAAGCGACAGAATTCCTGTCACAATAAATATTCTTGAGGCCACAGCTGGCGATTGCATTCATTTGGTTAATGATATTCCGTATCCAAAGATCTTCACGCCAAATGGAGACGGCTTTAATGACACTTGGACAATAGACCCAGATTATTTAGCCCCTAATTCATCTATTAGAATATTTGATCGTTACGGAAAATTAATCAAGGAATTGACATTAAACTCTTCATGGAACGGAACTTACCTCGGAAATCAACAACCAGCCTCAGACTATTGGTTTACCGTTACCAGGATAAACGGAACAGAATATAGAGGGCATTTTTCTTTAAAAAGATAATCAGTTATAGCAAAAAAGGTTCGTTGGAAAACGAACCTTTCTTATTTAAAATTTTATAATACAATGCATTACCAATTCTACTAGAATAATTATTATTTTTATCATGACTTCTAGATTTACAGTTGTTCTTTCTTTTTCAGAATCCTAAATTTCAGATAAGAGTAAGCAATAGGCACAATGGCTATAGTAAAAACAATGGCCAAAAACACTTTAGCGAAAATAGCACTGTCAAAAATTAAGCCTCCCAAAATAATGATCAGCCCGGCAATAAACCAAAGTTTGCCAGCAAATAGGTGTGTCGTTTTCCAGACTTCTTGATTTTCTAAAGTCCGCGGTGTCTTAATTCCGACAAAATAATTGGGTCTAAAAAAAAGCAGTAATTTTTTACATTACTGCTTTAGGAATATTTTAAATAAACTGTTTTTAGAATTTATGCTCGTCTTTGCTTATGACCAAAAATGAAACTAAAGATATAATTGCTGCCCCAATTAAATAATAGCCGACATAGCTCACATCGTAGGTCTTAGCCAAATAAATTGCAATCATCGGCGCAAAAGCAGCTCCTAGAATTCCAGCCATATTAAAAGTCAAAGATGCTCCCGAATAACGAACATTCGTTGGAAACAATTCAGACAAAAAAGTCCCCAAAGGCCCGTACGTAAAGCCCATCAAAGACATTCCGATACAAGCAAAAATAGTAACCAAAGCAATATTTCCTGCACTCAAAAAGTAAGAAAAGAAAAATCCGAAAACTGCAATTGCCGCTGTCGCTGCAATTAGCATTTTGCGACGGCCAATCTTATCTGCCACAACAGCTGAAACCGGAATAAAAAGCGCAAAAAATAATACCGAGAATAATTGAATCAGTAATCCGTCTCTTTTAGCAATCCCCAAATCTGAAGTGGCCCAGCTTAATGTAAAAACGGTCATCAGATAAAAAACCAAAAACGTTGTAATTGCTGCAAGAGTTCCAAAAATCAACTGATTTTTATATGACTTCACTATTTCTAAAAAAGGAACCTTTACCTCTTCTTCATGTTTTTTAGCATTTTCAAACGAAGGCGTTTCTGTAATTTTTGTTCTAATGTAAAATCCGACTATTACCAAAAGCGCACTGGCAATAAACGGAATTCTCCAGCCATAATTCATAAAATCTTCATTACTCATCGAATCGGTAAGCAATAAAAAAGTTCCGCCCGAAAGCAGCAACCCGATTGGAGCTCCCAATTGCGGAAACATTCCGTACCACGCACGCTTATTTGGCGGCGCGTTCTCGATTGCAAGCAAAACAGCTCCGCCCCACTCACCTCCTAAACCAACTCCTTGCCCAAATCGGCAAAGCATTAATAATAGCGGAGCGGCAACACCAATACTAGCATAGCTAGGCAAAAATCCAATAGTCACTGTCGAAATCCCCATTGTTAGTAAAGCCGCAACAAGAGTAAATTTACGTCCGATCTTATCCCCGTAATGTCCAAAAAAAGCAGAACCTAACGGACGAGATAAAAAGGCAATCGAGAAAGTTGCTAACGATTCTAGAGTGGCCATCGTTGGATCTGAACCTGGAAAAAATAATTGTGGAAAAACCAATACCGCAGCATTAGCATAAATATAAAAATCAAAAAATTCGATTGTCGTGCCTATAAGGCTTCCAAAAAGAACGTGCTTTAACGAGTTCTTTTTATTGGGGTTATTTTCCATGAAAACTGATATCTTTTTTACTTGCAAAAATAGAGTTTCATTATTAATAATTCACAATTACACAAATTACTTTTACAACTACATTACATTTTTAACAAATTAGATAAATTATCAATTTTAACCAACCTCCCAAAATAAAAATTTAAAATCCTGATTACAACGTTTTTAAAAGCATCAGAAAAAAAATCAATTCTTAAGCAATTGTTAATAGCGTTTTTAACTGTATATTTTCATTAAATTTACAGCTATCAAAAATAAACTTAAAATTATGCCTACCGACTGTATCAGCTTTCAATCTTCTGGATATTTCTCTAAACTAATGCAGGATTATTTAGATCAAAAGCCAGAATTAAAACCGCTGTACAATAATTTTCCAACCTTAGAAAATTTTGAAAAACAAATTGCTGAAAAATCAGCCAATTTTGATCATAACAACCGAGCTGTTTTGACTTATGCTTTGCATAAGCAATACCAAAACATTGAAATCTCTGATTTAACCAGACAGAATATTTCGCTTTTAGCACTCGAAAATACTTTTACAATTACAACAGGACATCAGTTAAATCTTTTTAGCGGACCGCTGTATTTTTTATATAAAATTATTTCTGCAATTAATTTAACCAAAGAATTAAAGTCGAAATACCCTTCATACAATTTTGTTCCCGTTTATTGGATGGCGACAGAAGACCACGATTTTGAAGAAATCAATTATTTTAATTTTAAAGGAAAGAAAATCCGCTGGAACGCTGAAAGCACCGGCCCTGTAGGAAGGCTTTCAACTGAAGGTTTAGAAGATTTATTTGAAATCTATTCTAAAGAATTAGGTTCAAGCACCAACGCCAATGCCTTGAAAAAGCTTTTTGAAGACGCTTACTTAAAACACGAAAATCTAGCCGATGCCACTCGTTATTTGGCCAATGCTCTTTTTTCTTCCTACGGTTTGGTTATTATCGATGCAGATGACGCCGATTTAAAACGCGCTTTTATACCGTTCGCAAAAGAAGAATTGGAAAATCAAACTTCGTTTAAAGCAGTTCAAAAATCTATTGAAGAACTTAAGGAATATGCTGTCCAGGTAAATCCGCGTGAGATTAACTTATTCTATATTGAAGATAAGATACGCGAAAGAATCATTCTGGAACAAGATAAATATCTGGTTAACAATACTAAAATCTCGTTTTCAAAAGATGAAATTTTCAAACTGTTAGAAAGCAATCCTGAAAAATTCAGTCCAAATGTGATTATGCGTCCGTTATACCAAGAAATTATCCTTCCTAATCTCTGCTATATTGGCGGAGGCGGAGAAATCGCTTATTGGCTAGAACTTAAAGCTTTTTTTGAGGCTGTAAACATAACATTTCCAATATTGTTAATTCGTAATTCTGTTCTTTTGGCAACAGAAAAGCAAGTTAAAAAAGCAGATAATCTAGGTTTGACTTGGAAAGATTTATTCAGCAAATCGGAGAATTTAACTAATGAAATCACACATAAACTTTCTCCTTTTCCAATTGATTTAACTCCTCAGAAAGAAACACTTGAAAAGCAGTTTGCCTATCTTTTTGAATTGGCCGAAAAGACCGATAAATCTTTTTCTGGAGCCGTAAAAGCGCAAGAAGTAAAACAAAAGAAAGGTCTAGAAAATCTGGAAAAGAGATTATTAAAAGCCCAAAAAAGAAAACTTCAGGATCAGCTGCAGCGAGTTACTGATTTGCAATGCGAATTGTTCCCGAACAACAGCCTTCAAGAGCGTCAAGCCAATTTTTCTGAATTTTATTTAGAAAAAGGAGAACAGTTGATTCCGCTTTTAATTCAAAAATTAAAACCTTTAGAACATAATTTTGACATCATAATAATCTAAAATAAGTATCTTTAGAAATTCAAAAGCGATAATTTAGGGACAAATAACCAGCTCACTTCCGACATTATCGCTCTCTCAAACCAAATAGAATTATTTTTTATAACCTATTTAACGACCTAACCAAATGGTAAGAGAACGCCTAATTTCGCTTGATGTCTTTCGCGGACTGACTATTCTATTGATGACTATTGTAAACAATCCTGGCGATTGGGGAAATGTTTACCCCCCGCTTTTGCACGCAAACTGGAACGGCTGCACGCCAACCGACCTTGTGTTTCCTTTTTTTATTTTTATAATGGGAGTCGCTGTACCGCTTGCAATGCCAGAAAAAAAATATGATGAGACCACATTTAACAAAATTCTGATTCGTTCTTTAAGAATGTTCTGTTTAGGAATTTTCTTTAATTTCTTTGGCAAAATTCAGCTTTTCGGTTTAGAAGGAATCCCGCTTCTCCTGGGCAGATTAATCATTACTTTCGCAGTTGGTTATGCGCTGATGGGAAATCTCAGCAACCGACTAAAAAACATTTTTGCCTTTAGCATATTAGCATTATATCTGATTTTAGCTTACGGAGGCTTTGAAAACTATGCAGATGTGAGACTGCCTGGGGTTCTACAGCGTATTGCAGTAGTTTATTTTGTTGTTTCGCTATTGTATTTAAAAACCTCCCGAAAAACGCAGCTGATAACAGGAATCATTTTGCTTTTTGGCTATTGGGCCGTTATGACTTTAATTCCTGTCCCTGGAATTGGAGAAGCAAATTTAGAAAAAGGAACCAATTTAGCCGCTTGGGTTGACAGCGTCTTATTGAAAGGACATATGTATCACGAAACCAATACTTGGGATCCTGAAGGAATCTTAAGTACGTTTCCGCCAATTGTAAACGGAATTATCGGTTTATTTATTGGTCAAATTTTACTGCTTAGCGTAACTAAAATCCAAAAAGCTCAAAGAATGGGAATGATCGGCACCTCGCTTATCTTTTTCGGATTAATCTGGGATTTAGTTTTTCCAATTAACAAATCGATTTGGACAAGCAGCTATGTTTTATACACCACGGGATTAGCAACAGTTTGTCTGACAGTTTTGTATTATATCATTGACATAAAAGAATTCAAAAAAGGATTTAAGCTATTTGTCATTTGGGGAGTAAACCCAATGATTGTTTTCTTTGCTTCACAGATTATCCCGCAGGCTTTAGTCATGATTCGTTTTCAGCATCCGTCACTTGCTGGCGAACAAACCAATCTTTTAGATTATTTATACCGTTTCGGAATTGCGCCTTGGTTCAGCAATCCTATGAATGCTTCTCTAGCCGGCGCTTTAACTTACGTTGGAATTTGGACTTTTATTTTATGGATTTTCTATAGAAACAAATTAATATTCAAAGTATAATTTTGAACGATAGAAGTAGAGACGCACAGCAGTGCGTCTTTTTTTTAATTGCATATCAACTATGCGATAACTACCACAACGCTACAATTTAAATGAACTTATATAACTTATATGGTTCAAAAAAGGTTTTCTAATCAAAACATCACTCTAAAGCGTTTTAATTATGATTTTATTAAAATCAATTCATAAAAAAAGTATACTTTTGCACAAAATTTAATAAAATAAAAAATGGCAACAAATAGAACTTTTACAATGATTAAACCAGATGCTGTTGCAAACGGACACATCGGGAATATCTTAGCAATGATTACTAATGGCGGTTTCAAAATCGTTTCATTAAAATTAACTCAATTAACTGTAGCTGATGCTAAAGCATTTTACGCAGTACACGCAGAAAGACCTTTCTACGGAGAGTTAGTTGAATTCATGTCTCGCGGACCAATTGTTGCTGCTATTTTAGAAAAAGAAAACGCAGTAGAAGATTTCAGAACTTTAATTGGTGCTACAAACCCAGCTGAAGCTGCTGAAGGAACTATTCGTAAAGCATACGCTACTTCAATCGGAGAAAATGCAGTTCACGGATCTGACAGTGACGAAAACGCTGCTATCGAAAGCGCATTCCACTTTGCAGGAAGAGAGCAGTTCTAAGACTTCTTAAATCATAAAAAAAACCGCTCCATAACTGAAGCGGTTTTTTTATGATTTAAAATAATTAAAGACTTTCAGAAGTCTTCTTTACCATTTTCTCAACTCTGCCATCCAAATCTTTTAAAAGTTCGTCTAATGCACTTTCACACATTGGCAATACTTTATCAAAAGATAAAACAGGAATTCCTCCTACTATTGTTCCCGTTTTCTTTGAATTTGCCCCTTCGTTAAAAGCAAAAACTTTTTTCCCATTTTTATCATACAAAGCGATTCTTGCATAAGCTCTCATCTTAATAGTTCCAGTTCCTCCAACTGCAAACCCTTTTACTACAGCAAAATGAATTTCTGTAAACAAGACACCATCAGCATTATCTTTAAACATCGTAGCGGTTGCTACTTCATTTGCAGAACCATTTATTCCTTCATATATATATTTATATCCAGGGTAATTGATAATATATTTTCCCTTTTCTCCCTCTCTATCAAAATGAGGAATATAATCAATATACTCTTGTTTTTGAGTTATATCTGTTTCAGGAAGTAAATCAAATGGAAACTTTTTAGAATAATCATTAAAAAAAGCATTATGATACTTTTCCAAAATTGGTTGCAGGTTAAAATTTGGATTGTTCCCTAAATCTGTTACTGCAGCAACGGCACTTAAACCAAGCTCTGAAAGATCAATTGTTTTGTCAGTGTAAAAAGCAACAACAGCAACTTTTTTCTTTTGTGAATAACCTGTTAACGTACATAATACGGCTAAAATTAGCAAAATTTTTTTCATTGATTTTTATTATTTTGGGTTTATAAAAAGATGTTATTTTAAAGAAATAACTGCCCAAATGTATCGTAAAAAAAAACACTCCGCAATAGAAGTGTTAATTATTTTTCAAATTTATCTTACTAAAAAATATTACCGCAATATAACGTCTTTCACCACCTCACGTCCCAATTCTTCATTGATCATTTTCACAATTTTATATTTTCCATGCGTTAATTCTTCGCGCAGAACAGAAGAACCCAATTCAACATAAAGCGTACTGCCTTTTAGAACAACATTTCGAGTATACGTATTCACGCCATTCCCCATAAGCTGCCTCCAAGCCTCACGAACATCGATTTGATCCATTCCAGGCTGTAATTTATTCACCTGAATAATTTGCTGTAAAACAGCGCCAATAGTGGTTTCGCTATTTAGTCTTTTCGCCATCGTTCAAAAGATTTACTGGTCCTGCTTTTTTATAATGATATTCTATTTTTTGAGGGTTTTTAACCACTAATTTGTCATCCGAAAGTGAAATAATTTCTTCGCTCCATTTGGCATATTTCGTTTTATAATCCAAGAAAACCTGTTCCCCTGCAAAACGCACCGAAACATTCTCAAAAGTATCTGTTGTCAAAAATGTGCCGTCAAATTGCGGCATCACTTTCGTTCGCACACCTTTATTATCCTTAATCTGAAAAAAATCAAAAGTCTCATTCATTTTATACTCCTTCTCTTCACCTTTCTCAAAAACCACTTTTTCAATTTCCCAATAGCCATTCAATTTAGCAATATCTGCCGGTTTTATTTCCTGTCTGCAGCTCACAAACAAAAGCGAACAAAACAACACAATGAAAGCATTTTTCATAAATAAAAATATTAAAATTTATTCTTTTTTCTTTAAATGAAGTCGAAGATTTAGGAGCTAATCCTGCTGTCCGCTGTATTCCCGATAAACCAAAACTACGGCTAAAAAGCCTTGTTTTTCTAAATCGGGAGATGCCACTCTCATCAGGGCTAGGGCTTCCGTTTTCAAAAGAAATTTCTTGGACTACAAAGATACTCTTATAATCATCAAAAGAAATAAAAAATCAAAAAACACATTAAACTATTTTGCATATTTTTGGTCAAACCCCAAAACCAAAAACTAAAAACATGAACCGAATAATTTGCACCATCCTGACATTCTTATCATTAACCTCATGCAGTAAAGATTCAGCAGAACAAGACCCTCTTCCGGCTCCCGAAGAAAAAATGTATTTTCCTCCATTAACAGGAACAGCTTGGGAAACAAAATCTATCGCCGATCTAAAATGGAATCAAAATGCAGTACAGCCGCTTCTAGATTATTTAGAACTCAAAAACTCTAAATCATTCATGATTTTAATAAACGGACGAATTGTTTTAGAAAACTATTTCAATAACCATACAGCCACAACAAACTGGTATTGGGCAAGCGCAGGAAAAACATTAACCTCAACCATGACAGGAATTGCTCAGCAAGAAGGACTCTTAAACATCAACAATAAAGTCTCTGATTATATTGGAACTGGCTGGACAAGCGAACCCCTTGCAAAAGAAAACTTGATTACCTGCAAGCAACTTTTAACCATGACCTCTGGACTTGACGATACCTCAGACGAAGTTGATCCAGAAGATTTAATCTATAAAGCCGATGCAGGAACAAGATGGGCTTATCATAATGTATACGTAAAACTTCAGGATGTTGTAGCAAAAGCAAGCAACCAAACTTGGGAGAATTATTTCAATACCAAATTAAGAGACAAAATCGGCATGAATGGCACTTGGGTTCAACTTGGCGTAAATAGCGTTTACACGAGCACAACAAGAAGCATGGCACGTTTCGGATTATTAATGCTGAATAAAGGAAAATGGGAAAATAACATCATTCTGAATGAAGCCTTCTTTAATGAAGCAACCTCAACTTCTCAAAACATTAATTTAGGTTATGGGTATTTGTGGTGGCTAAACGGAAAATCAAGTTATCATTTGCCGCAATCTCAACTAACCTTTCAGGGAAGCGTTATCCCAACTGGACCAACTGATATGTTTATGGCTTTAGGAAAAAATGATCAGAAAATATATGTAATTCCAAGCAAAAAAATGGTCGTCATCAGAATGGGAGATGCTGCAGACAACGTAAATCTGGCTTTATCCGATTTTGATAAAACGCTATGGGAGAAAATCAATGCATTATACCAGTAAAAAAAGAGCTTTTAAATAAAAGTCGTTAAAAACACTTTTATTTAAAAGCTCAAATATTTTTAGAACAATAACTAGATAAAACTATCGGTTTGTTTTTATTCTTTTAAGAACCCCTAAAAAGAATAAAACAATTCCCAGTACCAATAGAATATAATATATTGAGATATTCTTATCCTTTAAAACATTTGCCAATACAAAAGATATTACACTAGCAAAATAGAACGTTAGAGCTGATATATTTTTCATTACATTTTATTTAAAGAAGCTATCAACAAACTCGTATTTATTAAAGACCTGCAAATCTTCGATTCCTTCACCAACACCAATGTATTTCACCGGAATTTGAAACTGATCTGAAATACCAATTACAACTCCTCCTTTTGCAGTTCCATCCAATTTAGTCACAGCCAATGAAGTAACTTCTGTCGCAGCCGTAAATTGTTTTGCCTGTTCAAAAGCATTCTGCCCAGTTGATCCGTCCAAAACCAAAAGCACATCGTGAGGCGCATCGGCAACCACTTTCTGCATGACGCGTTTAACTTTTGTAAGCTCATTCATCAAGTTGATTTTATTATGAAGACGACCTGCCGTATCAATAATAACAACATCAGCATCTTGCGCAACCGCCGACTGCAAAGTATCAAAAGCTACAGAAGCAGGATCGCTTCCCATTTGCTGTCTTACAATAGGCACATTTACACGATCAGCCCAAACTTGCAATTGGTCGATCGCTGCAGCACGAAATGTATCTGCCGCACCTAAAACCACTTTATGACCTGCTTTTTTAAATTGATAAGCCAATTTACCGATTGTTGTAGTTTTTCCAACTCCATTTACTCCAACAACCATTAAGACATAAGGCTTTTTATCTTTTGGAATTTCAAATTCTGTCGCTTCACCTGTATTGGTTTCAGACAATAAAGCCCCTATTTCATCGCGAAGAATTTGATTTAACTCCTCTGTTCCAAGATATTTATCCTCAGCAACACGTTTTTCAATTCTTTCAATGATTTTCAAAGTAGTATTTACCCCAACATCCGAAGCTACAAGAACTTCCTCCAGATTATCTAAAACATCATCATCAACTTTAGATTTCCCTGCAACGGCCTTGCTTAACTTCGAGAAAAAAGTAGTTTTCGTTTTTTCAAGACCTTTGTCTAAAGTCTCTTTTTTTTCGGTAGAGAATAATTTTTTAAAAAAACTCATTTTTTTGTAGATTATTTAGATTTACTAGATTTCTCGATTTTCAGACCAGAAACCCAAATCTTTAAAGAAAGCGCAATTGTGCTTCAAAAAAAGGCCAATTGTTACGATTCTTTAAATTTTTAGACAAATATAGGCAATAAAAAAGCTACTTCCGAAAGAAAGTAGCTTTTCTATATAATGTAATTGTAATTATTTCTTTTTCAAGAATTCATCAACTTCTTCAGGAGCCATAATAGATTCTACGAATGTATATGCACCAGTTTTAGGAGATTTTACCATTTTGATGGCTTTTGATAATCTCTTAGAAGATGTTTGTAACGATGCTACGGTTTTCTTTGCCATGATTCAAATGTTTTGGAATTCAATAAATCTTCAAATGAAAAACCATTTGAGATTGTATCAAAATCTCTAATTATTACTTAATTTCTTTGTGAACAGTTACTCTTTTTAAGATTGGATTAAATTTTTTAATCTCTAATCTATCTGGAGTATTTTTTTTGTTCTTAGTTGTAATATATCTAGAAGTTCCTGGAACACCAGAAGTTTTGTGCTCAGTACATTCTAAAATTACTTGGATTCTATTACCTTTCTTTGCCATCTTGCTATATATTTATTTAGGAAAAGATTATTTGATAAATCCTTCTGACTGCGCTTTTTTCAAAACTGCAGTGATTCCATTTTTATTAATTGTTTTTATCGTAGATGCTGCTACTCTAAGAGTAATCCATCTATCTTCTTCTGGAAGATAAAAACGCTTTTTAACTAAGTTTACAGAAAACTTTCTCTTAGTTTTGTTCATAGCGTGAGAAACGTTATTTCCTACCATCGCTCTTTTACCTGTAAGGTCACAAACTCTTGACATTATACTTATCTTTTATCGTTATTCAAAATCAGGGTGCAAAGAAAAGAAAAATAAACCATTGTAGCAAAAAATTATTGCACAAATTTTAAAATTTCTTTCTGTAATATTTCTAAACTCTTAACAGATGCCCTATCTATCACTTTTTCACGCGGTTGTCCGAAGTTAAATTCTTCTGTAATCACTCCCTCTGGCGTTGCTAAAGCAATAAAAACAGTGCCAATTTCGGCATCAGAATCGCCTTTTGAAGGTCCTGCATTACCCGTCGTTGCGAGCGCATAGTCAGTTTTCAGCAATTCTTTAGCACTCAAAGCCATAGCTGATGCGACCTCAGCGCTAACGACCGAAAACTGGTTTATCAAATCCTGAGAAATTCCTAAAACATTTACTTTCGCTTCTGTCGCATAAGAAACAACACTCCCTTTAAAATAATTTGATGAACCCGGAACAGATGACAGCAGCGAAGCAATTCTTCCTCCCGTGCAACTTTCTGCTGTTGAGATTGTTTTATTTTGCTTAGAAAGTAATTTGCCAATTACGGTTTCAATGGTTTCATTTTCTTCGTAACCTACAATTATATCATGAATTATGGCATCCAACGATTGTACATTACGCTCTATAGCCTCTTCTAATTCTTCTTTATCGGTTCCGCGGGCAGTCAAACGCAAACGAACTCGTCCTGGATTTGGCAGATAAGCCAGTTTTATAAATTCCGGAAGATTATTTTCCCATTGCTCAATACGCTCTGCGACTAAACTTTCGCCCTGACCATAAGTCAAAATCGTTTTATGGATAATATAAGGACGTTTATATTCGCGGACGATTTTTGGAATTATCTCCTCTTCAACCAAATATTTCATTTCGTACGGAACTCCTGGAAGCGAAATAAAAACTGTATTTTCCTTCTTCATCCACATTCCCGGCGCAGTACCAACTTTATTATGCAACACCGTACAAGTTGAAGGAACCAGAGCTTGATCTTTATTCAATTGAGAGATTGGCCTTTTGTAAAAACCTTCAATCAGCTCTGTAACGTGTGCTAAAACTTTTTGATCCACTACTAGTTCGTCATCAAAATACTCACAGAAAGTTTTCTTGGTAACATCATCCTTTGTCGGCCCTAACCCACCTGTCACAATTACAACATCTACCCTATTTTGCAATTGCGCAAAAGTGTCTAAAATGTGTTTTTTATCATCGCTAATTGACAGCATTTCTGCCACCTCAACTCCAATTCTGTCGAGTGATTTAGCAATAAAAGCTGAATTTGTATCTACGATTTGGCCAATTAAGATTTCATCTCCAATAGTAATAATTGCTGCTTTCATATCAGTGAAATATTTTTGTTTCTTACGTTAAGCAAGACTATAATTTATAAGTAGAAAATTTAAATTTTGTTTTAAAGGAAGTTATTGACAGCTTTTACAGACTATAAGCCGTTTACAAAATTTAAAAAATGATTTTGACTTATTCCTTAATTCAAACAGATTAGGAATAAGTCAAATTTATATTAAAGATCAAAGTCTTTTTTTATTTCTTTAATCGCTTCTTTCACCTGCACTTTAATGCTTTTAAAAGTTTCGATAATATCTTTTTTCTTGCCTTCAGCTTTTGTCCATGCTTCTACTTGCAAGATCTCTTCAAAAGCTACATTCAGCCCCATTAAATCTAACGTCGGCTTTATTTTGTGCGCATACGAATAGGCATATTTATGATCCTTCTTTTTAATTCCTTCTTTAATTTGTTTTAAATCTTCCGGAACTTCTGTAACAAATAAAGTTAAAATTTGATTTACAAATTCAGGATCGTTATCTGAAAGCGCATATACTTTCGAAAGGTTGTACTTTAAAGCCATTATTTTACTTGTATTCTGAATAATTTTTTATCTTCTAAAAAGCCTTCTAAAACATCATTTGGTTTTACAGCCGCAACACCTGCAGGCGTTCCTGTAAAAATAATATCTCCAATTTTTAAAGTAAAAAACTGAGACACATGAGCAATTAATTCATCAATCTTCCAAAGCATCATGCTTGAGTTTCCTTTTTGAACTGTTTCAGAATTGCTTCTTAATTCAAAATTAAGATTTTCCATAGAAACAAAGTCAGTTTTTGGCAAAAAATCTCCAATAACTGCTGAGCCGTCAAATGCTTTGGCTTTTTCCCAAGGAAGCCCTTTTTCTTTCAATTTGCTCTGTAAGTCTCGAGCCGTAAAATCGATTCCCACACTTATTTCGTCATAATATTTATGAGCAAATTTTGGCTCAATATATTTTCCGACTTTAGCAATCTTCACGATTATTTCTACTTCATGATGAACATCTTCAGAAAATTCGGGAATGACAAACGGATGCTGTTTCAGCAAAACCGCAGAATCTGGCTTCATAAAAACGACAGGCTCACTCGGGCGTTCGTTTTTTAATTCTTCTATATGATTGGCATAATTTCTGCCGACACAGATAATCTTCATTTTTTTATAGGTTCTAAGACGCTAAAGTGCTAAGGTTCTAAGGAAGCAAAAAACTTAGCATCTTAGAACCTTAGTAACTTAGCACCTTATTTCGTATTTAACTTTCTTAATTTAATTGCTGTCAAAACTTTTTTAGTGTACAGCGGAAAATCAGCATTTTGAATCCAGCTGAAATACCCAGGCTCTGTTTCTAAAACTTTTTCCACTTTTGCGCCTTTGTGCTTTCCAAAAGTAAAAATTTCTTCGTCATCTTTATCAAAAGCAATCATTCCTGCAAAATCGGCAATTTTTTTACGGGTTGTAAATTCAGACAGCGATTTGATATCATTTTCCAGTTCTGGATAACGATCTAACTGCGCTTTCAAAATTTCGTAAGTTGCCATAGTATCTGCTTCTGCCGAATGGGCATTGTCTAGACTTTTTCCGCAATAAAACTTTAAAGCCGCACTTAAAGTACGCTCTTCCATTTTATGGAAAATAGTCTGCACATCTACAGAAACTTTGTTTTTCATATCAAAATCGACCCCTGCGCGAAGCAATTCTTCTGCTAAAAGCGGAATATCAAAACGATCTGAGTTGAAACCGCCCAAATCACTATCTTTGATCATATTGTGAATGTGTGGCGCAAGTTCTGCAAAAGTTGGTTCATTAGCCACTTTTTCATCGGTGATGCCATGAACCGCAGTTGTCTGTGGAGGAATTGGAATTGTTGGATTAACCAGCCAGGTTTTACTTTCTTTGTTTCCGTTAGGAAAAACTTTGAATATTGAAATTTCTACGATTCTATCTTTACCGATATCAATTCCCGTTGTTTCGAGATCAAAAAAGCAAATTGGTTTGTTAAGTTTTAATTCCATTTCTATTTTTTATAAGTTTACAAATGTAATTTTTAAAGCGGAATATCTTCCTTTATTCTGAGTTTTTTTGCCGAAAAAAAGCTTTCAATTAGCGATTTTAACTTTTTCCAAAATAAGCCCACAGCCTCATTACGCATTTCCACTTAATTCTTTTCTTACAAAAGAAAAAATCCGACAAGTTTTAAACCTATCGGATCTGATTTTATTTTTTAAATGATTTTAGAAATCTCTATCTACATCAAAAGCTTCCAAGTATTCTGCTACTCTTTTCACGAAACTTCCTCCTAAAGCTCCATCAACAACTCTATGATCATAAGAGTGCGACAAGAACATTTTCTGACGGATTCCGATGAAATCTCCTTCTGGAGTTTCGATTACTGCAGGAACTTTACGAATTGCTCCTAGCGCTAGAATTCCCACTTGAGGCTGATTGATAATTGGCGTTCCGAAAACACTTCCAAAAGTACCCACGTTTGTCACCGTATAAGTTCCGCCTTGCGTATCATCTGGTTTTAGTTTTCCTGCTTTTGCACGGTTTCCTAAATCGTTAACCGCTTTTGCCATTCCAACAAGGTTTAACTGATCTGCATTTTTAATTACAGGAACAATTAAATTTCCGTTTGGCAATGCTGCCGCCATTCCTAAATTGATATTTTTCTTTTTAATGATGTAATCTCCGTCAACAGAAATATTCATTCCAGGGAAATCTTTTAAAGCTTTTGCAACAGCTTCCATCATAATTGGAGTAAAAGTCAATTTCTCGCCTTCTCGTTTCTCAAAAGCAGCTTTTACTTTGTCTCTCCATTTCACAATGTTTGTCACATCTACTTCGATAAAAGACTGTACGTGAGCCGAAGTCTGAACCGAAGCTACCATGTAACCAGAAATCAGTTTACGCATTCTGTCCATTTCAACAATTTCATCAGCACCGTTTACAGAAACCGGAACTGCTTGCTGGCTTTTTTGAACAACTGGCTCAACTGCTTTTGGAGCTTCAGCTTTTGGAGTCTCAACAACTGCTTTTGGAGCTGCTTCAACTGCCTGAGGCGCCTGAACAGAACCTGATTTACGATTTTCAACGTATTTCAGAATATCTTCTTTTGTAACTCTTCCGTCTTTTCCAGAACCTGCAAGATTTTCAAGCTCATTTAAAGAAACCCCTTCTTCTTTTGCAATATTTTTCACCAAAGGAGAAAAGAATTTATCTGATCCTGAAAAATCATGAGAAGCCACAGTTTCTTTAACCGATTCGATTGTTTTTTCGATTTCGACAGCTTCTGTAGGAGCGGCAGTTTCTGGAACTGCGTTTACAGCTTCTGGAGCCGCTGTTTCTCCTCCTTCAGTTTCAATAATGGCAATGGTCTGCCCCACTTGCACTAAATCATCTTTACCAAACAATTGCTCAACTAAAATTCCTGATACTTCGCTAGGCACTTCGCTGTCAACTTTATCGGTTGCAATTTCGAGTACGGCTTCATCAGCCTCAATTTTGTCTCCAACTTCTTTCAACCAGTTTGTAATGGTTGCTTCAGCGACACTTTCTCCCATTTTAGGAAGCTTTAATTCAAATCTTGCCATATTGTTAATCTAAAAGATGTTTTTGATTTTCAGATTGCGAATTTAACGAAAATTTTAAACATAAATTACACTTAATATAATTTTTTACTCAATTTTCATGATTTGCCCTCTGTCATTCCTTGAATTACTTCCAATAATAAAACCTGTATTTTTGGGAAAAATTTTAAAAGTAACCTGCTTATCTTTAAGAGTTTCTATGATTTCGATACATTTTTTGAATGAAATATAGTGATTATCCAAAATGATCTCTGCCGTTTTACCCTTGAAAATTAGGTACGAATTTACCATTTTTTCTCCTTTGAAATCTAAAAAAGCAACTTTATTTTCCAAAATCGAGGCCAGTTTTTTAGCGAAATTCTCATTTTCGGAATACAAAAAATAACTTTCTGGCAATGGATTTTCTTTTGGTTTTCCCTGAAACTTTTTAGCACTTGAAAACAAAAAGGCGCCAATTTGAATAAAAAAACTAAAGAACCAAGATTGTTTAAAATGCTTTTGATAAAAGAAATTCATTGCCTCCTGAAAACGCATCATATATTTTTCATCTTTTACCGTACTTTCTCCTTTATAATGCAGAACGGCAGTTTCATGAAAATAAAAATTCTCTTTTTGCATTTGCAAAGCGCGATAAGACAAATCAATATCATCGGCATACATGAAACAGTTTTCATCAAAACCGTTTAAATCTTCATACAGTTTTCTTTCTAAAAACATAAAAGCGCCAACGAGAATATCTACTCTCCCTGTTTCATTTTCGTTTAAATGCTGGGCGTAATATTGATTAAAAAGTCTGGTTTGGGGAAAAATTTTATACAATCCGAATATTTTTGTGAAGGCAACCCAAGGCGTTGGAATTCCTCTTTTGCTTTCTGGCAGAAACTCTCCAGTTCCGTCAATTAGTTTACAGCCCATAATTCCGAGATTGTTTTGCCTTTCGGCGAAAGCCATAATTTTTATAAAAGTATCTTCTGCAACAACAGTATCAGGATTCAAAATACAAACATACTTCCCTTTCGCTTGACGAACGCCAATGTTATTGCCTTTGGGAAAACCAAAATTCTCTTTGTTTTCAATGAGTTTTATGTCTGGAAATTTTTCATTCATCATCAAAACACTTTCGTCAGATGAATTGTTGTCGACCACAATAATTTCTGCATCGACTGTCGCAATTGCTTCCTGCACGCTTAAGAGGCATAGTTCGAGGAAGTAGCGCACATTGTAATTTAAAATAACAACCGATAACTGCATGAATAATTGGGTCTGTAGATTTTGGCCGAAGTTAGAAATTTTCTGATAACCCCAAACGCAGTGACCAATCGTTTTTACTGATTCCGTAGTCCAAAGCCAAATTGCTTCCATTACGTTTGTTCCATTTTATACGAATTCCGGTTCCTACTGCGGGATTCCATTTTTTAAACTGATAGGTATCTAGTTTGGAAACCGATGAAACATTGGTAAAAAAAACAGCGCCAAAAAATCCGTTACGGCTTATGTCGGTTCTGTATTCGGTTTCAAAATAAATTAACGCATTGCTTCGATACCTGTTTTTGGTAAATCCGCGGCCCGTTTTTCCTTCACGATCCCAACCAATACTTGGCAAATCCAAATAATGCGGTTTTCCGCCAAATGTAGACCAATAAAAGGCCCTTGAAGCCCAAACCCGATGTTTGGTTTTGCTAAAAGAATGATATTTTCGGGCATCAAAATACAATGACTGCCACTTGTCTCCTTCTACTCCGCTGGTATTGAGTCGCAAATCGGCTTCGACATACAAGCCTTGTTCGGGATTAATAATATTTTCTCTGGAGTCGTACAAGCCTTGAATTGCAAATCCGAACGAAGTCTCATCAGAATAATCGCCATTCATATATTTGTAGTAATCGGTTTCTCCATCGATATAAGATTCTTCAGAAATGTTTTTATAATTATCCAGAAGAAAACCAACTCCCAAACGATAATTGCCAACAATCTGCCTTGTAATAAATTGGTAAAAGCGCCACTGCTGATAATCGAGCGTAGAGATTTCCTTTTTTGTATTATCTTCACCCAATCCGTAAGTATCCTGAGGATAAATCATATAACGATAATCTCCCATAAGATTCCATTTATTATCTTTTGTATAAATATAAGATTGGATCGGAAATACAAATTGATTGCTGAAACTAAAGTAAGGCGAAAAGGTTATCTGTGACATTTTGGTTCTTTCGGCATCTCCCAAATAAAAAGTAGTCAAAAAAGAAACGACTAAACCATTGCTGGAATTAACACCTACCGGAACGGGCAACAGCGAAAAAGTCAGTTTTCTTTTTCTATCTGGGCGAATTGTATCCTGCTTATCAAAAATTTTATGGATTACGTCTAAGATATCTCTAGTTTCCACAGCTGTACTATCATTTTGAGCCTGACAAAACGATCCTACCATCAATAAAACTAAGACGTATTTAATCTTTAAATTATTCACGCACAATATTTTAAAAACCACCTCTTACAAATTTAAAATTTTCTTAAGAATAACAATCCTTTTTTTTGCGCAAAAAATGAATTTCAGATGAATCAAAAAAGTTACATTTGAAATGCTAAATTTATGATTTTGAAAAACTTGCAAACACTACATCTTTTATATTTTTTACCCCTAATGCTTCTTTTTGGTTTTTCTGAAATGCATCAGAAAAATGAAGTAAACCTCGTAAAATCAAATAAATGGTTTATTGCCGGCCCCACAATAGAGAATGAAGAAAAAATAAACCAAATTCGATTAGAAAAAGGAATTGTTGCAGTTACAGCGCAAGACAATCCAAGGGGAGAAATAGAACTGAATGTCATGATTACACCTTCTGAAACCAATGACGGGATTCCAACGCATCTTTCAGAGGATTCTAAAGCAGTAGAAATCAGCTACGAATCGACCCAAATTATAAAATTACAGGCAAGAGAGGGAAATGCTGAAGGAACGGGTTGCGTACATGGAGGCTCGCATCCAAGAGTTGCAATTCCTGCTTCGCCAAAACATTTTTCTACCATAAAAATTCCGTGGTCAAGTTTCAGACAAGACGAGCTTCCAAATGGAAAACTTTTGAATATCAATAATGTATGTAAATTCAATTTTGTCAATTATAACCCAATTTCTGGTGCGGTTCTAAAAATAAAATCTGTTCGTATTTTATAGTTTTTTTGTTTCAAGTTTCAGGTTTCAGGTTTCAGGTTTCAGGTTTTAGGTTTTAGGTTTCAAGTTTCAGGTTTTATGCGAAACCCGAAAAATTGCGTATGTCTTTGCGAATTTTGCGGTTAAGTCCAACAACTTGAAACTTGAAACTTGAAACCTGAAACCTGAAACCTGAAACTTGAAACTAAAAAAAACCTTAAAGATGCAGCTGAATTTTATACTTATTCAAAATCTTCATTACAAAAAGCATAATTATTGAAAACAGCAGAGACCATAAAATTCCTGGAACTCCTACTCTGAAATAGCCCGGTATAATATGAAAGTTAAAAGCTTTACAGAAATAATAAATAACGCCTGGCAAAATATAAATCAATAAAGGGTTTGCGGCGGCGGGCATGAAAAACTCGCTCCATTTGGTTTGTTTTTTAACTTCCATCAGCCAATACAGGAAATAGAATAAAGTTGTACAAATTGCTGCCGAAAACATTGTCCAAGATGGCGTTCCTTTTATTTTTGATATTCCAAAATACGGGCGAAGCAAAATTGCTGTAATTGTAAATAAGGCGATAAAACCAATTACCGGCCAGTTGATTTTGGCACTTATTTTTCGATCAAAAAACAATAGCGAAATTATAATTCCAGCCGAAGTCAGCGAAACGTGTGTAAGATGCCCCGCTATAAAACTCAACCAAGGAGTGCTTTGAACAAAAGAATTTTCGATTAAATTAAAGGAATTCATGGCAACAGCAAAAACTAAAAAAGCAATCATTGCCCATAAGTTTCCCGAAACCAGCCAATAATAAATGACTGTAAAAAGGTACGCCCAACCTATCAGCCCTAGAATTCCCCACCATTTTGGTGTCATTCCTCGATCTCCTGTATCTTGAACATATATAAAGTAAAGCGCAATTAGAACCAAAATTCCTCCGTATTGCAAGACGTTTTTTAACCAAACTGGAAAGCCTTTTGGATATTTATTCCAAATCGGAATTGGCATTGCGTAAGCCAAAAGTCCCCAAAATGCAGGCGTGATAAGCATTTTAGCTGCATCATAACCATAGTCGGCATTGACCATAAAGACGCCAATTACGATAAGTGCAATAGCTCTTTTTAGGGTATGTGTCCAAATTGTTTTTGGGCTGTCCCCTTTTATTAATCGGGCATTGAAGGCGAACGGAATGGACATTCCGACAATAAATAAAAAAGCAGGGAAAACCAAATCAACAAAAGTCATTGCATCTGCATCTGCGGGCATATGCTTCATCCATTGCGGTACATTTTGAATGCTCGCAAGTTCATTTACAAAAATCATTACAAAAATGGTAATTCCACGCAAAGCATCAATTGAAACAATACGTTGATTAAACAAATTCTCTTTTATTTTCATAATTTTTTACTTTTTTACTAAAAATCAAATATAGTATAATTCTAAAATGTGCTGTTACAAATTCTAGATTAATTTTGCGCGTTATAAAACTGATTTATACATTTTTGTTAGATGCTATCATTCCTCAAATCAAAACCTGCATTAAAAGAACTGCTTGACGGCAGTTTTGTAGATATTCATTCTCATATCTTACCCGGCATTGATGACGGAGCAAAAAATATAGCAAAATCAATTGAACTGGTTTCGTCTCTGCAAAACTTTGGAGTTTCTCAAATTGTGACAACACCCCATATCAAACATCATGTTTGGAATAATTCTCCTGAGATTATTCAATCTAAGCTTCACGAGACCCAAAAAGCATTACAAGAGAATAAAATTAAGATGCCTGTTCATGCCGCCGCCGAATATTTTATTGACAGCTGGTTTGAAAATCATTTCAAAGAAGAAAAGCTTCTGACTTTAAAAGACAATTATGTTTTGGTGGAAATGTCCTATTTAAGTGCTCCGCTAAATATTTACAAAACGATTTTTGAAATACAAGTAGCGGGTTACGTTCCTGTTTTGGCTCATCCTGAACGATATGTTTTTTACCACAATAAATTTTCGGAATATGAAAAGCTGAAGAATACAGGCTGCCTTTTTCAGCTGAACCTTCTCTCTGCAGTAGAATATTATGGTTCTCCAATTGCTAAGATTGCCGATGAGCTTTTGGCGAAAGGAATGTATACTTTTTGCGGAACCGATGTTCATCATAAAAAACACATCGAAGCTTTTGACGGTAAAATAAAAATTAAAAATATTGACCCTTTAAAAGAAGTCATAGCCAATAATCAGTTTTTTAAATTCTAAAGAAGCTTAATACGCGTTTTCTTCGCCTTTAAAGATATTAATAATCGTCTTTACGATAATTTTCATGTCAAGCAAGAAACTCCAGTTTTCGATATACCAGATATCGTATTCCACTCTGTTTTCCATATCGCTTAACACTTTTGTTTCTCCCCTAAAACCGTTTACCTGCGCCCAACCGGTAATTCCAGGCTTAGCATATTGACGCACTAGATAATTATTAATAAGATCGCTGTACTCTTTTGCCAAATTAACCATGTGCGGTCTAGGCCCAACGACTGACATATCTCCTAGAAAAACATTAAAAAACTGTGGCAGTTCATCTATACTGGTCTTACGGATAAAAGCCCCAAATTTCGTAATTCGGCTGTCTCCCTTTTCTGCTTGTTTGTTATGCGCAAGCCCATTTACGTACATACTCCTGAATTTTATGCACATAAAAGATCTGTTGTCTCTTCCTGATCTTTCTTGTTTAAAAAAAACAGGGCCCGGCGATTCTAGTTTTATGATAAGCATAATTATAGGGAATAGCCACGGAAAAACGAGTAAGATAACCAGACTCGAAAAACAAATATCGAAAGCTTTCTTTAAAAGCCTGTTGGAAGCAAATTCTAAAGGTTCTGGACGAAACATCAAGACAGGCGTATTTTCGTAAAAAGCAACTTCTACTTTGCTTGCTTTTGTATAAAGCTGAAAATCGGGAATGAATTTGATGCGAATCATATTCTGTTCGCAAATTCTAGTCAATTCATTAATAATTTCGATATTGTCTATATGCAGCGCCACATACATTTCGTCAATTTTTTTATCGACCGCAAACTTTTCAATATCCTCAA
Source organism: Flavobacterium sp. TR2 (assembly GCF_025252405.1). NCBI lineage: Bacteria > Pseudomonadati > Bacteroidota > Flavobacteriia > Flavobacteriales > Flavobacteriaceae > Flavobacterium > Flavobacterium sp. TR2. The sequence goes on from NZ_CP104307.1 coordinate 5,031,039, forward strand.
ATTTTCCAACAATCAAATCAGAATCAACATCTTGACTGCTATTTATTTCATCAAAAAAACCTAAAAAGCGATAGCCGAACGTTAAGTCTTTTGCAAGCACTTTACGGATTTTTTCGCTAGATTTATTTGCGCCTACAATTATAAAAGTCTTAAAATTATATCCTTTTGCGCGAACATATTTTAAAAGTTTCATCGAGAAATATCGAGAAACCATCAACAGCCCAAAAAATATGAGATAAAAATAAACCAAGCGAAGTCTTGAAATGTCGGTATATTTTAAGTAAACGACAAATATTGACACTAAGGCGGCATGAATTGAAATCTTTTTGATTGTTCTCCATAATATCGATTCTATGGGTTCGACCCTCACGCTTCGATTAGAATCTTTTTGGAGCAGCAAAGCAACCCATATTAAAATGGCTAAAAGAGAAATTGTTCTTTCGTCTTTAGACAATAGTTTATCTAAATTGCCAAATCTAGCCAGTGCAGAAAGAATGGTCGCAAGATTCAATAATACAACATCAACTACTACAAACAAAAGTTTATAATAACGTGAAATTCGGTAGTGTGATAATTTTTGTAAAATTTTCATCGCGGGGGCTTCGTTTTATCCAAAAGAATAAAAAAATGTTTACACTTAAAGTGATGCAAAATAACACTTAAATTATATTTTTTAAATACTTATTTCATTCTATTATTTAAAACTTTACTTTTATCTTATGCAGACTTAACATTGCTCCCATGCTAAAAATTCTATTTTTCTTCCTTACCATTACCGCTTCGGTTTATTCTCAAATTTCTGGCTGTACAGATCCGCTGGCAGAAAATTACAATGCTAAAGCTGGGCAAAATAACGGAAGCTGCAGCTATAAAAATCTAAAACTAAGACCTGAATATTCTTTTCGGCTAAGCGATTCGCTAAAGGAAACTTCTGGGTTAGTTGACTTTGAAAATCTGCTTTGGACGCACAATGACGATCACGACAAAACAATTTACGGATTGGATTCTTTAGGAAAAATTAAAAAGAAAATTGTTCTGGAACAGGCGGTAAATCATGACTGGGAAGAAATCTCGCAAGACAGCACGCACATATATATAGGAGATTTTGGAAACAACTATTCTGGAAACCGATCGGATTTGAAAATTCTTAAAATCGAAAAAAAATCTTTTCTTGAATGCAGTCCAACTATTGAAACGATTTCATTTTCTTATGCTGACCAAACTGATTTTTCTTCTTCAAAACCCAACAAAACCGATTTTGACTGCGAAGCTTTTATTGTTTCTAAAGACAGCATTTATTTGTTTACCAAACAATGGAAATCGGCTAAAACCAATATTTATGCTTTGCCGAAGCAAGGAGGAATACAAACGGCCAAATTTAAAGCAACACTCAACACCAAAGGTTTGGTTACTGGCGCCACTTATTTGGAAGATAAAAAACTCATTGCTTTGTGCGGCTATACCAAAGTAGGAAAACCATTTTTGTATCTGCTTTACGATTTTAAAAATCACGATTTTTTGTCTGGAAATAAAAGGCGAATCGATTTAAAACTTCGTTTTCATCAAATAGAAGGAATTGCAACAAAAGACGGTCTTCATTATTTCATGACAAACGAGTCTTTGGTACGAAAACCTATTTTAAACAATCCGCAGCAAATTCATTATTTAGATTTAAGTTCTGTACTAGGCTTGTATCTCCATAAATAATTGCGAATCATAGCTTTTTTTTTTGCGAGAAAAGCACAAAAATATTCTTCTGCCCAAATCTCGCAAAAAAACTAATAATTGCTTTTTATGGCAGTTTAGATAAAAGCAGATTAAAATTATCGACTACCAAACTTGGTTCATCGTTCATAATATAATGCCCAGATTTTGTCGTTGTGATATGCGTAAAATCAGAAACTCCGTCTTTTAATAATTCATGTGCCTTAAACCATTTTTGCTTATCTGATTCAGAAGTAGAGGCATCGACTTTTAAGCTCGAAATTACAATTACCGGAATATTTGGCAAATGCGGAAGTGTCGCCATATATTGAGAATCTTCTATTAATTCTCTAGCTTCGAGCGTTCCTCCAAAATCTGCTCCATAATTGGTCTTGCAAAGAGTATAAAGCATATCTTCGTCTTCTTGCGAAGGCTGATTGTAATACTCGTGCGAAGGATCTATAAACAATAATCCCGCAACTTTAGAAGGATTTTTAACGGCATAATCTCTAATAATCATTCCGCCAAGCGAATGCCCGATAAGAATAACTTTTCTGCCATTTGAAAAATTACTGATTACAGTTTCGAGTTCGCTTCTTAATTGATTTATATTTCGCGGTTTTGAATCTTTTTCAGATTTTTCATAACCTGCCCTATCGTATGTTAAGACATCTAATTTGGCATTTAGTTTTATTGGTATTTTTTTTTCGTCCCAAACGGAATGTCCATCTCCGAGCCCGGATTCAAAAACCACCAAATATTTTGAATTATGAATGATGGAATAAACAGCCAGTTTATGAGTTCCGACATTTACTTTGGTTTCTTTTAAAGTTTCAGTGTTATTATCACTGTCTTTGTCGCACGAAACGAATGTAAAAAATAAACTTAGGCCAATTTTTGCAATGATGCTTTTTGCTGATTTCATTTCTTTAAGATTAAAATTTTCAGCAAAAATCCCTTAAAAACAAAGGCTAGTCGTTCTGATTTATAAAGTAGAACCTATTTGTTTCTTATATTCTGACGGCGTTTGTCCTGTGACTTTTTTAAATGTGGTATTAAAAACCGTTTTTGAATTAAAACCAACAGCAAATCCAATTCCTAATAAACTTAATCGATCCGTTTCAGCATCAGCCATTAATTTTTTGGCTTCTTCGATTCGATATCTATTTATAAACTGATAGAAATTTTCATCAAACCCATTATTGATTACGTATGAAAGTATATGCGTAGAAATTTTCATCGAACCGGCCAATTTTACCAGACTTAAATCAAAGTCCAAAAAAGGCTTTTCGAGTTCCATCAATTGCAACAATCTGTTTTTTTGTTCCTGCAATTCATCATGGGTCAGCAATTGTTTCCGTCTGCCTTCCGGCAAAGTATTTTCAACGATAATAGTTTCAATTTCTTCTTTCTCCTTTAAACTGTACGGAAAGATTTCTTTTTGTTTCTGCCAATAATACGTTATGTAGAGGATACTTAAAAAGTAAATCAGACTGGTTAGGGTGTCAAAAGTTTTATTCCCTTCGGATATTTGAAAGACAATATCCAGAATCCAGAAAAACGTGATAAAAATTACGCCTACAATAATATTTTTCAGCCATTTTAAATCCAGATTTTCAGAAGTAGAATTTAAAAGTTTAATCGTTTTCTGATGTTTGGCAATTTTTCTGTAAGCCAGAAAACAATAAATAAAAACGTATAGACTGAAAATAAAATTAAATATCGCTATGGTTTTCTGTACAATTTCAGGACTAATATCTTCGGGTTCAGACTTATTATCTATCAGCCAAGAACAAACAAGGAGAATAAAAATTAGAAAAGCGAAACTAAAATGCAAGCAATCAATTGCTTTCCATTTTCTAACTGGTTCAATATAATAGCAAACACTGAGATAAAATACTGGAGCAACAACAAAACTGGAGATATTTATCAATTGATTCAAAATATCATCTTCGCCGAGTATTTTGCAGTCTACAATAACATTTTGCAATAAGATTAAAAAAATGCAGGCTATAAAAGATCCAAACCATCGATTGGCTCTTATGTTTATCTTATTTTGATTTATAAAAATTATAAAGGCCAGTAAAAATGCTGCACCACAAATTATTGCATTAAATATTGAATACATAAAACAATTTTGATCACAAATCTAAACAATTAAGTTTGCCTTACTCTGCAGAAAATACATCTGAATTGTTTTTCGCCCCCATTATCAAAAGCCACAAACAGGTTCCGATTTCTCCAAGACTTGCAGGAAGCCTCACATAAGATGATATTCCGAGTTCAGAATAATTAGGAGACAATGCGTTTCCAAAGAAATTTATCACATAGCCCAGACAGCCAAGCATTAACAATATCCCAAAAAATTTAGGAATTATTCCAGATTTAAAAATTAAACAGCCAAGCGGCAATAGCCAAAGTCCCCAAAATATCTGAACAATCAGATTTCCGTAATCATATTGGTTTAGATAAAACATAACCTGTTCCGCATCTTTCTGATGAGAACCGATGATAGAAAGCACAGCAAATTTATTTTGCATATTCACAAAAGAAATCGGCACGCTAACCACTGCCAAAATAACCATATAAGCGGCATAAGTCCTGTGGACTGGTTTTAATAATTTGTATAAAACCAAAGGCAGAAATATAAAAAAGGTGTAGCAGATTAAACCGCTTACGATTCCTAATCTAAAAAGAAACTCAGACTGGACAATATTGTTAAAAGTCACGGGAGCATTATCCCAAACAATTAATTTTGAAGGAACGTATCCTAAACTAAAAATTCCTGTCAGCACCACTACTAAATACAGCAAACCGGCAATTCTCCCAGTATTTCTAAACGATAGTTTTGATTCTTGATTCATGCTTTATATTTTTTAAAATTTAAAACTGTTTTGGCCATTTCAAGGCCGTCCAAAATATTATCGCTGTCAGAACGCTTTCTATTAATGCAAAAAAAACATAAAAGCTCCACCAAGGCGCAATAGTCGTGAAGGCGATTAAAAGCATGATTAGCGTGTAAACAATTCCAAAAATCATATTGAGGAGACGGTTAAAATTGGGTTTTAAAACAACCGATGCAAAAATCATCAATGCGGGAATTGCCATTAAAATCGCGGCAAGAAATAATTTTATTGGAGTATCTAAAAGTGTTTCTCCGCTTATAAAGTCCTCTACTTTCTTTGGCACATAAAGCGAGAAATAATCTCCGTACACATAACAAAACATTACTGAAGTCCACAATGCTGCAAGTTTGATTTTGGCATTAATCTTAAAATCTTCGTAACCACTAGAATTTATCTGTTTCTCGCTCATGTTTAGGAAATTAAATTTCAAATATGACGACTGTAGTTTTAAAATGTTACAATCCATTTTTACGATTAGCTTGTTTTCTAGTTTTACAAAAGCACAAAAACCGGCTTTAAGACCCGTTTTTTTTCTCTAATTCAAAAACCTATCTTTGCGCAACATTATTTAGAATTTTAATTAATAGAAACTGATATTTCAGTTAAAAATCTTCATGAATTACTTATCTGTAGAAAATATATCAAAGTCGTTTGGCGAAAGAGTCCTTTTTGACAACATTTCTTTTGGAATCAACAAAGATCAAAAAATCGCTTTTATTGCAAAAAATGGTTCTGGAAAAACAACCATCATGAGTATCATTAACGGGTTGGAAGAACCAGATACAGGGCAAGTTGTTTTAAGAAAAGGAATTAGAATGGCGTTTCTTTCTCAAGACAATAATCTGCAAGATGAGCTTACAATTGAAGAAAGCATTTTCGCTTCTGATAACGAAACATTGAAAGTTATCGAGGCCTACGAAAAAGCTTTGGAAAATCCGTCAGACGAAGAAGCATATCAAAAGGCTTTTGATGCTATGGATCAGCACAATGCTTGGGATTTTGAAACGCAATACAAACAGATTCTTTTTAAATTAAAACTAGAAGATTTTAAACTTAAGGTTAAAAGCCTTTCTGGGGGACAGAAAAAACGTCTTTCACTGGCTATAATCCTAATCAACCGTCCAGATTTATTGATTCTGGATGAGCCAACCAACCATTTGGATTTAGAAATGATCGAATGGCTTGAAAGCTATTTTGCCAAAGAAAACATTACGCTGTTTATGGTAACGCACGACCGTTTCTTTCTGGAACGCGTCTGCAACGAAATTATCGAATTAGACAACGGAAAATTATATCAATACAAAGGAAATTATTCTTATTACTTGCAGAAAAAGGAAGAAAGAATCACTTCTGAAAACGCCAGTATCGATAAGGCTAAAAACCTTTTTGTAAAAGAATTAGAATGGATGCGCCGCCAGCCAAAAGCGAGAACAACAAAATCTAAATCGCGTCAGGATGACTTTTACATTATTAAAGAAAAAGCCCAAAGCCGACGAAAAGAGAATAAAGTTGAACTTGAAATTAATATGGAAAGAATGGGAAGCAAAATTATTGAGCTTCATAAACTTTCTAAAAAATTCAAAGACAGAGTCATTCTGGATAATTTCAGCTTTGACTTTCAGCGTGGCGAAAGAATCGGAATTATTGGTAAGAACGGAACTGGAAAATCGACTTTTTTAAATTTGCTGACAGGAACAATTCCTCCAGACAGCGGGCGCGTGGTAAAAGGCGATACTATAAAAGTTGGCTATTATACGCAATCTGGAATTAATCCAAAGCCTGGACAGCGTGTTATTGATGTCATAAAAGAATACGGAGAATATATTCCTCTTGCAAAAGGGAAAATTATTTCGGCTTCTCAGCTGTTAGAGCGTTTTCTTTTTGATGCTAAAAAACAATATGACTATGTAGAAAAGCTGAGTGGAGGCGAATTAAAACGTTTATATCTGTGTACGGTTTTGATTCAGAATCCGAACTTTTTGATTCTGGATGAGCCAACAAACGATTTGGATATTGTAACGCTTAACGTTTTGGAAAGCTTCCTTTTAGATTATCCTGGCTGCTTATTGGTAGTTTCTCACGACCGCTATTTTATGGACAAAATTGTCGATCACTTGTTTGTCTTTAGAGGACAAGGAGAAATTGAAAATTTCCCAGGAAACTATTCAGATTTTAGAGCTTACGAAGACAGTGCCGATGTTTCTGCTGCAAAAGAAGAAACTAAAACAGAGAAAAAAGACTGGAAACAAAACAATACAGCAGGCAATCTGACTTTCAACGAACAGAAAGAATATCAGAAAATCGAACGAGAGATTAAAGATCTGGAAGCTGAAAAAGCCAAAATTGAACAATTATTCTCAGATGGAAAAGTTGCCGATGCCGATATCGAGAAAAAAGCGAACGAACTTCAAAATATAATCAATAAAATAGACGCTAAAGAAGAACGCTGGTTTGAACTTTCTGCCAAACTTGAAGGATAATTATGTTTTGAGTTTCAGCAATTAATGTTAATATCCATAAACCATCACAGCGACTCAAAAACTAATTTATATATTTACGGCTTTTAAAATAAATACCTCATGAAAAAATTATTAATCGCATTATTTACATTGACACTTTTCGTTTCATGCTCTAGTTCTACTCCTGACGATATTCTGCCACCGCCAAAGGACTACACAGCACAAAATGAAAAAGAAATTACTGATTATCTTGCTAAAAACAATTTAACAGCAACAAGAACAAGCACAGGATTGTATTACATAATCAAAACAGAAGGAACGGGAAAACAGCCAAGCGTACTATCTACTGTAACTGTTAAATACAAAGGATACTATACATCTGGAAAAATATTTGACCAAAGCAAAGATGCTGCTGGAGCTACTTTCCCATTAAGTAAAGTAATTCAAGGCTGGAAAGAAGGAATTCCATTTTTTAAAGAAGGAGGAACTGGAGTTTTGCTTATACCATCGCATTTAGGTTACGGAAGTTATGATGACCCAAGAGGTGTTCCTGCGGGTTCTGTACTCATTTTTGACATTGAACTAATTTCAGTAAACTAATTGTTGGAATCTGAAAAGTAAAAATGCTATTTCAAATACAATCTTATTTAAAATTTCTTTGGCATTCTAAAAACGAGCACGCGGTTCATTCGCCGTTCGTTTTTAGCCTGCTTACCAAATGCCTCTACGATAAGAAATCCAAACCAGAATATGCCATTCTTAAAAAGTACAGAAAAACGCTTTTAGAGAATAAAAACTTTATAGAAGTAACCGATTTTGGAGCAGGCTCCCGAGTTTTCAAATCCAATCGAAGGCAGATTTCTAAAATTGCGCAAACAGCTGGAATTTCGCCAAAACGTGCCGAACTATTATTTCGTGTTACCAATTACTTTCTACCAGAAAATGTTTTAGAAATAGGAACTTCTTTAGGCTTGGCAACTTCTGCATTAGCATTAGGAAATCCGAAAGCAAAAGTCGTTACTATTGAAGGCTGTCCAAATACAGCAAAAGCAGCCCAAAATCAATTGGCTGAATTTGATTGTAATAATGTTGAAAATGTAATTTCTGAGTTTGAATCTTTTTTAATTTCAGAAAACATTCAAGCAGCAAATTACGATCTGATATACTTTGACGGAAATCATTCTAAAAAAGCAACTTTAGAATATTTTGAACTTTTATTGCCCACAATCAACAATGATTCTGTTTGGATTTTTGATGATATTCATTGGTCAAAAGACATGGAAAGGGCTTGGGAAATGATTAAAAATCATCCTCAAGTAAAAGTCACAATTGATACTTTTCAATGGGGTTTCGTATTTTTCAGAAGAGAACAGCCGAAAGAACATTTTATAATACGAGCATAAAAAAAAGACGAAAAAAACTACATTTGTGTTTTTATAACTACTCTAATTTTTAAAAATCTATGGCATACAGGTTATTAATAAAAAAATGCTTTACCACAATTTTATTGTTTTCAGTGATTGCCGGAAAAGCTCAATTTTTCACCCAAAGACTACCTCTTAGCGATTTAAATTCATTTGCTAACGATCTAGGTCCGTATACCACAATGACAGCTAACAAACCTCCTTTTTCTGATTATGGAACTATTTTGGCACTTAGATACTGGGATGGAGGAGTATCAGACTGGAGAAGTCAATTAGTATTTGATACTAAAAATGATTTTTATTTCAGACAATCTACAAATAATGGAGGAACTTCGTGGTCAGCATGGAATAAAATCTACCATTCAGGCAATCTCAACAATAATGAAACAGACTTTTACGCTAAACTTCTAACAGCAAAAGAACTAGCCATCTACAGTAATGAAAGTTTAAATGGATGGGGTATTTCACATATTTATTGGCAAGGCCATTCATTAATTATGGGATCACCAAAAGGAGCCTTTACTCATAATGGTCTAGTATTGAGACCTGGTGGTGCTGCAGGTGGTTTTCTTGATAATACATTTGATATTGATGTCGCACATGGAATAGATAATTATGAAACACGTATACATTTTTCAGCATCAGGTAATTCTTTTATTAACTCTGGCAATGTTGGGATAGGAATAAAGAATCCTCAAAATAAGTTAGACGTTAATGGCACAGTCCATTCAAAAGAAGTAAAAGTTGATATGGATGGGTGGTCAGATTTCGTTTTTAAAGAAAATTACAATCTTCCAACTCTAATTGAAGTTGAAAAACACATTAATGAAAAAGGGCACTTAGAAAATATACCGAGTGAAAAAGAAGTGATCAAAAATGGTATAAATTTAGGTGAAATGGATGCTAAACTTCTCCAAAAAATTGAAGAGCTGACATTATATATCATAGATTTAAATAAAAAAATGGAAGAACAAAATAAGCAGCTAGAACAAATGAAAAAAGAACTAGCAAGTAAAAAATAAAAAAAGACGATCATTTCTGATCGTCTTTTTCGTTTCTAATTCAAAATTTTAAAATCTATTTCTTTGCATCTTTGTTTTCTTCAGACTTAGCACCCATTCTGTTTACAGTGTACATTGGTGCGAACTTAATTTTCAAACCAGCAATTTTTCTGTTATCCTCAGCAGTCAATCCTTCTTTTTCAACTGTATTTTTACGGCTGTCAAGGGCTTCATACATTAATTTAACTTCATCCCAGTCTTCTCTAGAATATTTGTCCTTATTATTTTCTACAGTATGGACAAACTGCTGATAAACGCTATGAATATTTTGAGCATTAACCCAGTTAAAATTCATATCATCACCAATTTTTCCTGCGCCAAACAAAGCATCTCTTAATTGCTGTTTAGGACTAGGAGCTGGAGGGGCAAATTGGGCGGTCATTTCATTTTTAAATTCTTCGTATTTAATTTTACTTGCATTTATTTTTTCAGTCGCAGCAGCATTATCTTTAATATCTGCCAAAGCGGCTTGAGCTTCTTGAGATCTTCTGTCGTATTCAGCTTCTACGCTCTTCCAATTATCTTTCAAATCAGCGGCGGCAACATTTTTAACAGAGTCAACATACACAACGTAGTTCTCTACTGTTTTTTGCGCTCTTTCTTGTTTTTCATCTTTACACGATGTAAGTCCAAATACTAATAATGCAATTCCTGTGGCTATTTTTATATTTTTCATAATCTATAGTTATTAATTAATTATATAAACAAATTTACCTAATGCCTATTTAAAAAAATTACATTATTCTCACATCTTAAAAATTAAAAACATATTAAAACTATAAAACACAGCAAATACTGAGAATTACACAAAAATCATCAAAAATCATATAACACATTTAGACTTAAAAAATGTATTCTATTGATTGTTGTAATACATATAATTTAAGGAAAGCGATTTTTGTAACAAAAACCAATTATCAACTACTTATTCAAAAGTGTTTTGTACTTTTAAATCCAAAATTGTAAAATAAAATGGCTGAACCATTAATTAAAATAACCGACATTAAACGAAATTTTACTTTAGGAAACGAAATTGTTTATGTTTTAAAAGGAATTGATCTAGAAATACAAAAAGGCGAATATGTTGCTTTAATGGGACCTTCCGGATCAGGAAAATCTACATTAATGAATTTGTTAGGCTGTTTAGATACACCAACTTCTGGTCGTTATATTTTAAATGGAAAAGATGTCAGCAAAATGAAAGATGATGAATTGGCCGAAATTCGAAACAAAGAAATTGGTTTCGTTTTTCAGACTTTCAATCTTTTACCAAGAACAACTGCTTTAGACAATGTTGCATTACCTATGATTTATGCCGGTTACGGAAAATCTGAAAGAATTGCCCGCGCAACCGAAGTTTTAAAACAAGTAAACCTTGCCGATAGAATGGATCACCAGCCCAATCAGCTTTCTGGAGGGCAGCGCCAGCGTGTTGCAGTTGCTCGCGCTTTGGTCAACAAGCCTTCTATTATTTTGGCCGACGAACCAACAGGAAACCTAGATAGTAAAACTTCTGTAGAAATCATGAAACTTTTTGGAGATATTCATGCGCAAGGAAATACTGTAATTCTAGTAACTCACGAAGAAGACATTGCCGCTTACGCTCACAGAATTATTCGTTTGCGAGATGGCTTAATTGAAAGCGACACCACAAAATAATTTTAGATTTCTGATTTTAGATTTTAGATTATTCTCTAAATCTAAAATTGTAGACAACAGCATATCACAATCTAAAATCAAAAATCTACAATCTACAATAAAAATGAAAGTATATACCAAAACAGGCGATAAAGGAACGACAGCTCTATTTGGCGGAGACCGCGTCCCAAAAGACCACATCAGAATTGACAGTTATGGAACTGTTGACGAGCTGAACTCTTATATTGGATTAATCCGTGATCAGGAAATGGACTCGCATTATAAAACCATTTTAATCGAAATTCAAGACCGTCTTTTTACTGTTGGTGCCATTTTGGCAACTCCGCAAGAAAAAGAAGTTTTAAAAAATGGAAAACTACGCTTAGAAAATCTAGGCATAATCGATTCGGATATTGAATTATTAGAAAACGAAATAGATAAAATGGACGGAAGCCTTCCGCCAATGACTCATTTTGTTTTGCCTGGAGGACATCCAACTGTGTCACATTGTCATATAGCACGCTGTATTTGCCGTCGCGCAGAACGTTTAGCAGTGCATTTAAGCCATAACGAACACGTTCCTGAAATAGCAATACAGTACTTAAACCGACTTTCTGACTACCTTTTTGTCTTGGCACGAAAGTTGTCCTCAGACTTAAAAGCGGAGGAAGTGAAATGGATACCCAGAAAATAAATTTTCTGGAAATTCCAAATTTTAAATTCCGAGGGAAAAGTAAAAATCTAGGAGTTTAAATTACAGAATAAAATTCCGAAACTGGGCGCTATAATTGCCTTTTTTGGAGTTTGGAATTTAAAAATTGGAATTTAGCAATTGACGTTCTTAAATTTTATTAAAATAAATCAAAATTTACTTGTCTTTTTCAGTAAAAAATTTATTTTTGCACAAACTAAACAGATAACAGATGTATTGGACATTAGAATTAGCATCTTATTTAAGTGATGCGCCATGGCCTGCTAACAAAGATGAACTTATTGACTACGCCATTAGAGCTGGTGCTCCATTAGAGGTGGTAGAAAACCTTCAGTCAATCGAAGATGAAGGGGAGATATATGAATCAATGGAAGAAATTTGGCCTGATTATCCAACAGACGAAGATTATCTTTGGAATGAGGATGAATATTAAAAAATAAACCAAAGGAAAAAGTCTCATCACAGAGACTTTTTTTTTGGTTCAAATACATATTATATAATAAAGAAATACAATAAATCATGAGTTTCATAAACAGTATTATTAAAGTCTTTGTCGGCGATAAGTCGCAAAAAGATGTCAAAGCTTTACAACCTTACTTAAATAAAATTAAAACATTCGAAGCTCCATTAATGAGTCTTACAAACGACGAATTAAGAGGAAGAACCGTATATTTTAAAGACAGAATCAAAGAAGCTAGAGCTGATAAAGATGCTAAAATCGCTTCGCTTAAAGCTGAAGTAGAAAACATCGAAGACATCGATAAAAGAGAAGACATTTATGACGCAATAGATGCTCTTGAAAAAGAAGCTTATGAAATCTCTGAAAAAACTTTATTGGAAATTCTTCCAGAAGCATTTTCTGTTGTAAAAGAAACGGCTCGCCGTTTTAAAGAAAACTCACATATCGAAGTTACAGCAACTCCAAAAGACCGCGAATTCTCAGCAACAAAATCATACATCACTATTGATGGCGATAAAGCTATTTGGGCTAACAAATGGAATGCTGCCGGAAAAGACATCACTTGGGACATGATTCACTATGATGTTCAGTTAATTGGCGGTATGGTATTGCACGAAGGTAAAGTTGCCGAAATGCAAACGGGAGAAGGAAAAACTTTGGTTGCTACCCTTCCGCTTTACTTAAACGCTTTGACAGGAAACGGAGTTCACTTAGTAACAGTGAACGACTACTTAGCAAAACGTGATAGCACTTGGAAAGCGCCTTTATTCGAGTTCCACGGTTTATCTGTTGACTGTATTGACAATCACCAGCCAAGTACAGAAGCTAGAAAAAAAGCTTACGACGCTGACATCACTTACGGAACTAACAATGAGTTTGGTTTTGACTACCTAAGAGATAACATGGCACACTCGCCTAGCGACTTAGTGCAAAGAAAACACAATTTTGCAATCGTCGACGAGGTTGACTCTGTATTAATTGATGACGCCAGAACACCTCTTATTATTTCAGGACCAGTTCCTCAGGGAGACCGTCATGAGTTCAACGAATTGAAACCAAAAATTGAAAACTTAGTTTCTCAACAACGTCAGTTAGCAAATGGTTTCTTGGCTGAAGCTAAAAAATTAATCAAAGAAGGAAATACTAAAGATGGAGGTTTCTTATTGTTAAGAGCTTACAGATCTTTACCTAAAAATAAAGCATTAATTAAATTTTTAAGTGAAGAAGGAATTAAACAATTGCTTCAAAAAACTGAAAATCAATATATGCAAGACAACAATCGCGAAATGCACAAAGTTGATGAAGCTTTGTATTTTGTGATTGAAGAAAAAAACAATCAAGTTGAATTGACAGACAATGGTATCAAATACCTTTCTGGAGATACAGATGCAGATTTCTTCGTGTTACCAGACATTGGAACAGAAATCGCTGCGATTGAAAAACAAAAACTAGACAAAGACGCTGAAGCCGAAGCTAAAGAAAGATTATTCCAAGATTTTGGTGTAAAAAGCGAACGTATCCATACTCTTACCCAGCTTTTAAAAGCTTACGCTTTATTCGAAAAAGACGTAGAGTACGTTATCATGGACAACAAAATTATGATTGTCGATGAGCAGACAGGTCGTATCATGGACGGACGCCGTTATTCTGATGGTCTTCACCAAGCGATCGAAGCAAAAGAAAACGTAAAAATCGAAGCTGCAACTCAAACTTTTGCAACAGTTACATTACAGAACTATTTCAGAATGTACAGCAAATTGGCTGGTATGACTGGTACTGCTGTTACCGAGGCCGGCGAGTTATGGCAAATCTATAAATTGGATGTTGTTGAAATTCCAACCAACCGTCCAATTGCAAGACAAGACAAAGAAGATTACATCTACAAAACTACACGTGAAAAATTCAACGCTGTAATCGAAGACGTAACTGAATTATCGCAAGCTGGAAGGCCAGTATTGATTGGAACAACTTCTGTAGAAATTTCTGAATTATTAAGCCGTATGCTTAAAATGAGAGGAATCACACACAACGTATTGAATGCTAAAATGCATAAGCAAGAAGCACAAATCGTTGAAGAAGCTGGTAAAGCGGGAGTTGTAACTATTGCAACAAATATGGCTGGTCGTGGTACCGATATTAAATTATCTCCAGAAGTAAAAGCTGCGGGAGGTTTAGCAATCGTAGGTACCGAACGTCACGATTCTCGTCGTGTAGACAGACAGTTACGCGGTCGTTCTGGCCGTCAGGGAGATCCAGGAAGTTCTCAATTCTACGTTTCTCTTGAAGATAACTTAATGCGTTTGTTCGGTTCTGAAAGAGTTGCGAAAGTAATGGACAGAATGGGACTTAAAGAAGGTGAAGTTATCCAGCATTCTATGATGACTAAATCTATCGAACGTGCTCAGAAAAAAGTAGAAGAAAACAACTTTGGTGTTCGTAAACGTTTATTAGAGTATGATGACGTAATGAACTCACAACGTGAAGTGGTTTACAAACGTCGTCGTCACGCATTGTTCGGAGAGCGTTTGAAACTAGATATTGCGAATATGCTTTATGACACTTGCGAATTAATCGTAAGCAACAATAAAGTAGCTAATGATTTCAAAGGATTTGAATTTGATTTAATTCGTTATTTCGGAATCACATCTCCTCTTTCAGAAGCTGATTTCGCTAAATTATCAGATATTGAAGTTACTGGAAAAGTATACAAAGAAGCTTTAGCTTTCTACACTGAAAAAACAGAAAGAAGCGCTAGAGAAGCTTTCCCAATCATTAAAGGAGTTTACGAAGAGCCAAACAACCATTTCGAAAGAATTGTCGTTCCTTTTACAGACGGAATCAAAACTTTGAATGTGGTTACTGACTTGAAAAAAGCTTACGACAGCGAAGGTGCTCAATTGGTTGCTGATTTTGAGAAAAACATCACGCTTTCAATTGTTGATGAGGCTTGGAAAAAACACTTACGCAAAATGGACGAATTGAAACAATCTGTTCAATTGGCTGTTCACGAGCAAAAAGATCCATTGCTTATTTACAAATTAGAAGCTTTCAATTTGTTTAGAGGAATGTTGGACAACGTTAACAAAGAAGTTATTTCATTCTTATTCAAAGGTGACTTACCTGCTCAAAACGTTCCTGAAATTCACGAAGCAAGAGAAGTAGTTCGTCCAAAAGAAAACTTACAGTTAAGTAAAGACGAAATTCCAAATAGCGAAAGTATGAACCGTGAGGCTGGAGAAACTCAACAACGTCAGGTTACTGAAACTATCGTTAGAGATATGCCAAAAATCAACAGAAATGATACTGTTGTCGTTCAAGAAATTGCTACTGGCAAAACAGAAACGATGAAGTACAAAAAGGCTGAAGGCTTATTAGCAGCTGGAACTTGGGTTTTGGTTAATGAATAAATTCTAAGCAGTTGGTCGCAATCACATTTTGCAGACTATTTAAATTACATATTCAACCCGACAGATTTTTAGATTCTGTCGGGTTTCTTTTTTTTTTAAATTTCCAGTTTCTGCATTCTAATTGTAAACAGAAACTAAATTAAACAACAAAAATCATTACAATTAAAAATAATATAATGTATTTTTGCCTTCAAAAACAACGAAACACGCTTTGAAACGGCTTTTGGTCATATTTCTTTCCTGCATGCTATTAGTTCCTTCTTTTGGCAGTTTCTTTGTTTATACCTCATTCAAACTAAATCAAGAAGAAATTTCTAAAACAATTTGCGTACAGCGCAAAATGGTTTTCAATAGCTGTAATGGCCGTTGTGAACTTCAAAAAAGCTTAAAAAAATACGCAGACAATGAAAAAAGAATGCAAAACAATCTGAAAGAAAAAGCAGAGGTCGTTTACATTCAGACTTCAATCTTAAACAATTTTAAATTAACAGGACTTATCGAATCAAAAGCAAAAATTTTCGCTTCATTTGATAAAAAGCCTATTGCAATCGCAAATTCAATTTTTCACCCTCCATCCTATTTTATATAAATTTTAAAAAGTCAAAATTTTAAGACTTGCAGTTCGCTTACGGCCTAAAGCCTATAGCTTACAGCTTTAATTTATATAATCCAAAATGAAAAAAATATATTTTACCCTATTGATCATAGGGCAATGTGTCTTTGCACAAAACAAAACCGCACAAGACACAACAAAGCAAGAACTTGAAAATGTTTTTGTAACGGCCAATCGTACAGCAACTTTAAGAAAAGAAACGCCAGTTGCTATAAGCAAATTAACCGCCAAAACAATTAACGAAACAAAAGCAACTGCAGTTTACGAAATCATTAATAAAACGCCTGGCGTGCTAATGGTGAATTTAGGCAACGAACAGCATATGATGTCAATTCGCCAGCCTATGACTACAAATGCTTATTATTTATACCTTGAAGATGGATTGCCAATTCGTCCAATGGGAATTTTTAATCATAATGCCTTATTAGAAATAAACCAATACAATCTGCAAAGCATTGAAATTGTAAAAGGACCTGTTTCTTCTTTGTACGGGCCAGAAGCCGTTGGCGGAACCATCAATCTGATTTCCTTAAAACCACCTGTAGATCCTGAATTTAAATTTGGAGTTCAGGCCGACAATTATGGATACAGAAGATTTCAAGCTGCTGGAGGAGCAACAATCGGAAAAGTTGGTTTTCATATTGCTGGAATTTCAAGTTTGCAGGAAAATGGCTGGATGACGTATTCTGATTATAATAAGGATAATTTGAACGCCAGAATTGATTACAACATTTCGCCTTCTACGCGACTGATCAGCAATACGATGTACGGAAAGTATTATTCTGACATGAGCGGAACAGTCAATGAAGAAGCTTTTAACAATAGAACTTACAAAAGCACTTCTGATTTTACCTATAGAAAATCGGATGCTTTGAGAACTCGTGTAACGTTAGAACATGACTGGAATGCTAATTCTAACAGTTACATTACAGCCTATTTGCGTGATAATAAATTAGGGCAAAATCCGTCTTATGGAATTAAATGGAGTCCGACAGTAAATCCAACAACAGCCAAAGGTGAAGTAAATTCAAACAACTTTAAAAGTTATGGCGCAATTGGACAGCACACGCAAAAATTTGATTTCTTGAATACCAAAATTGTGGCTGGAGCTTTATACGATTATTCTCCTGTGACTTATTGGTCGTATGTAATTGATTTAAAAGCCAATTTGAATCCAGGACAGCCAGGAAAACAAACAGTAGATTCGTATGAGATCGTTGCTGAACATCCAGATTCTAAACTTTCTGATTATACAGCTGATATTTTCAATACAGCTGGTTACGCGCAAATCAGCTTTAATCCAATCGAAAAATTAGTTATTACAGTCGGCGGCCGTTATGACAACATGAAAGTGAATTATGATAATGCTATTGACCTTTCTACAGGAAGCAAAATGTATGACAAATTTACTTTCAAGATTGGAGCCAATTATAACCCCACAGAATTTGCAGGCTTTTATGGTAATTATTCTCAAGGATTTGCTCCTCCTGGCATTACTTCTATTTTTAGAGCCAAACCAGGAACCGGCGGTACTTCTGGCGTTCCTGCAGAATTTTATTACAACTTAAAACCAGCAGATTTTGACAATTATGAAGTTGGCGGATGGTTTTCGTTTTTAGAAAACAAATTAAACATTGATTATGCTTTTTACTATATGGAAGGTAAAAATGAATTACTGAACATCAAACTTCCAGACAATTCAACCGATTATCGCTCAGCAGGAGAAACGCGCCATAAAGGAATCGAGTTTGGCGCTTCTTACAGACCTTCAAAACAATTTAATATTCGTCTTGGCGGAACTTACGCGCAGCATACTTACATTGATTTTAAACTTTCAGACAAACCATCAGATCCGATTCAGGATTTAAACGGAAAAGAAATGCCTTCTGCTCCAAAATGGTCAGGAAATTCAGAAGTGAGCTATTATCCCAACTGGCTTCCTAATTTAAGAACATCTTTAGAATGGCAACTTGTAGGCAGTTACTATCAAGATCAAATTAATACAGTAAAATATGATGGCTACAATATTTTCAACGCTAGAATTGGCTATCAATGGAAAAAAATTGAGGTTTATGGAAATGTATTAAATCTTACGGACAAACTATATGCGTATAATGTTACAAGAACGAATGCTGCCAATGCCCAACCCACATATACTGCCGCTGCACCGAGAACTTTTGTATTCGGAATTCAATATAATTTTTCATTAAAAAAATAAACATGAGTAAAGAAACAAACAAAAAGTCTCCAAAGAAAAAGGATTCTAAAGTCATTAAAAAAGTCAAACAAAATATGTACAAATGGCATCGTGTTATTGGTTTGATTACGGTTGTTCCTGTAATTTTCTGGACATTTTCTGGTTTGATGCATCCTTTTATGGCACACTTTTTTAAACCTGAAATTGCTCATGATAAAATTGAACAACCCATAATCGATAAAAGCCAATTGCATTATTCTATTCAAGAGGTTTTACTGAAAAATGAAATATCGCAATTCAAAAATTTCAGGATTGTTGCTTTCAATAACGCTACTTATTATCAGGTAAAAACAATTCTAGGCGAACTTTGGTATTATGATGCGAACACGGCCAAAAAGTTGGAAAATGGAGATCACAAATATGCCGAATGGCTTTCTCGTTATTTCTTAGACGATCAAAAAAGTGCGGTGAAAAATAGCGAAGTTGTAACCGAATTTACTTCGCAATATAAATATGTCAACCGTTATTTGCCCGTTTACAAATTAAGTTTTGACCGTCCAGATGCCATGCAGGTATATGTAGAAACTTCTTCGAGCAAATTGGCAACCTATAATCCGATTTCTCGGCAAGCTTTCATCTGGTTTTTTGACACTTTTCATAATTGGTCTTTTATTGATGCCATAAGCAACAATAGCGTCCGAATTATTACAATGATTTTACTATTGTCAATAATTGGTTTTTCTGCCTTGAGCGGTATTTTAATTTATGGTTTGCTTTGGAAACAATTCAAAAAAACAGATAGTTTGGCTCCGAAAAAAGGTTTAAGAAAATACCACCGCCAAATTGGAATTTGGATTTCGCTTTTTACATTGACTTTTGCTTTCAGCGGCGCGTATCATGCGACTACAAAATGGAATCCTTATACTTTATCGCAAATGGTTTACGAACCAACTTTTGTCACCAAAGAAATTCCTGAAGCAAATAATAATCTAAATTTGGATTGGAGTCGTTTTCAAAACATCAGTTTGATTATGCTAAATGACTCTACATATTACAGATGCCAATTGCTTGAAAAAAACACAAAACGATTTAAAATACCAAAATCAGATTCGAAATGGACCAAAAAAGAGGATCAAAAATCTGAATCGATTTACATTAATGCAGCAACAAATAAAGTCACTCCGAATCTCGATTTAGAATATGCCGAATTTTTAGCGTATTATTTTACGGATGGAGCGCCAAAAGCTTCTTGTTGCGAAATGATCGAAACTTCTAAAGATGATTCTCAGCCTTCTTTTGAAAATATAAAATTGCTTGAATCTAAAGTTTTGACCGATTTTGATAGCAGAGAATATGGTTTTGTCAACAAAAGGCTCCCTGTAGTAAAACTGGCTTATGACACACCTCAGAAAACCACTTATTTTATAGAAACTTCAACATCAAGATTGGCGGCAGTTGTCAATAATTCAGATCGAGTTGAGGGCTATTCTTTTGCCATTCTTCATAAATTTCTATTTATGGACTGGGCAGGAAAAAATATTCGGGATTTAGCGACCGTTTTGGCAGCGCTATCCATTTTAATTGTGAGTATTTTAGGTTTTATCCTTTTTCTGAAAAAGTAAATAAAAGGTCCTGAGCAACTAAGATTCTGAGGTTCTAAGAAAAAAAACTTAGCATCTCAGAATCTTAGCATCTTAGAACCTTAAAAAAATTTATCTCGGGTTATCTTGGTAATAACGTTCTTCAATTCGTTTTATATCCCGTATTGAGTTTTTAGCCCAATCCAAACGTTTTGCTAAAATTTCTTCATCAGTCAATTTCCAATCGATATCAGATCTTCTAAGTCTGTTTGTCAAGCTTTGAATAATAATCGCTGCAGAAACTGAAATATTTAGACTCTCTGTAAAACCTACCATTGGTATTTTTAGAAAACCATCGGCGTTTTCCATAATTTCTTTTGATAATCCTTCTTTTTCTGTTCCGAAGAATAAGGCGCTCGGCTTTGAAATATCAAAATCTTCCAGCATACAATCCTTCTCGTGCGGAGTTGTGGCAATAATCTGGTAACCTTTACTTCTCAAATCAGAAAGACATCCTGAAACTGAATCAAATCGATTGATATCAACCCATTTTTGCGCACCTAAAGCAATTTCTTTATCGATTCTTTTTCCAAAACGCTGTTCGATTACATTCAGTTCCTGAATTCCAAAAACTTCACAGCTTCGCATTACTGCGCTTGTATTATGCATCTGATAAACATCTTCTACTGCAACTGTAAAATGTTTTGTTCTATTTTCTAGTACTTTTAAAAAATTAGCTTTTCTATTTTCAGTTAATATGTTTTCTAAGAATGCGAGATAATCTAAATCAATCATTTTATTTAAGTTTGGCGCAAAAATACATAAATAAAAGAGAAAGAAGGCTCCGCTAAAATTTTCAACGGGCTAAATCTTCAACGAAATTAGCATTAAGTTTTTCGTGCAGAACGTTCACTTCATCCAAATTTGCAGACAAAATATCATCTTGATAAGAGTCACCGGCAAAAACATTATTTTCATTTTTAGAATGATTTTTCAAGCGTTCCAGCATGACATTTAATTCGCTTTCAGAAAAATCGACAGCAATAAAAGATATAAAGCGCTCTATGACATTTTTCATGCCGTCATTATAATTGAGCATTACAACATTGCGGTCTGTTTTATAAAAATCAAGAAAACCGCGAAAATACTTTTCTAAAACCACAGCTTGATACTGCCGAAAACTCATACCTTGAATTTCTTTAGGAGTAATTCCAAACACCTTTGACGGAATTAAATTTGGAATCATATGCATTCCTGCCTTATTTTGATGAGACCTTAAAACCTCTCCCGGATTTCGATACAGCAAAGCAAAAGGAACTTCAGGAAAAACCGATCTTAAATAAGGAGCCTTAAAAATACTCCACGCATCCAGTTTTATAATAAGATTCTTTTGTTCGGCAAATCTCTTCTGCCCAAGCAACCTGATGACCGATTTCAGCAAAACCGCTTTAACCTCTGTATCAAAAGCATCGCTTCTTAAAATCTGATCGATAATAGGAGCCTCAGAAACCATAATATTTTCAGAGCACGTTGCTAGAGACTGACTCAGCATGGTAGATCCGCATCTTGAGACATGAAAAACCAATCCTTTTAATGCTACAAAATCCAGTTCTTTAGACCAGTCAATCAGATTTTGTGCTGTACTTACTAATTTAAAAGGTTTTGAATTATAGATGTGGCTGTAGCATTTCACGATTGTCTCTTCAAAAAAAGGTTCTGCAAAAGGAATATCCGAAAAATAAATCCACTCAAAATAGACCTCTTTCTCTTTCTCTTTTTCGATCAATTTAATCGGAATCCAATTTAAAATAAGCTCTTGTATACTTTCCATTTTTATGAGTTCATTTACACCTAAAGTTCGGCAATAATCTTAGCGTTAATTTCAGATGGATTTCTAGAAAGCTCAGCAATAATCTGCTGTTTCACCTCATCTGAATATTGACTTTTGGACGTATGCTCAACATCAAAACCCATTTTAGAAAACAATTCATCAGACCATTTATTTCTGATACAATCCAAAGTCAAGTGAATTCTAGGTTCTGAGCTTTTATTCTCAACACTATGCGGCAATTGAAAATTGGCATACCAGCACTCTCCCATTTTCATCGGAACCAGCTTTTTGTCTACATAAAAATAAACTTCAGAATTGGTGACAATAGGAACATGAATCCTAAAAAAACCATCTTCATACGAAGTATCATTATCCATATGCTCTTTAATCTCGCTGTTAGGACCAAGCCTTAATAATCTCACCGCCTCTTTTTCACATTCAAACCAATCCATTATTTCTTCAAAATAAGGACAGCTGTCAAGCAAAGGCGTATTTTTATATTCTTTATCTGCAAAAGAAAGGATATCGGTTTCTAAACCAGATTGCGATCGCAGAGAAACGCTTGTCCATTTTCCTTCGTAGCGATTCGTATTAAAATGCGGCGTCCATAAATTAGTCTCGCAAGTTGCCAAATCGGTTTGCAATTTTTCAATTGAAAAAGAAATGGGAAGCTGGCAGGAAGAAGGATTCATAAGCCTAAAAATTTAAATTGCTAATTATAAAATTGTACAGTTTATTGGCAGAAACCGAAACCGTTTCAGAATCTGTTTTTAATACTAAATCTGCTTTTTCTGGGATTTCAAAAACATCGCTTATACCGGTAAAACTCCTAATTTTATTTTGATCATGGTCTGGCAATAATGCTCTTTTGTACAATCCTTTCGGATCTCTTTCAATGAGATTGGCAATGGAACAATCTAGAAATACTGTTTTTACGAATTCAAAAGCCCGTAATTCATTTCTAACATTTTCATAGGGATTTATAACTGACATCAGAACGATTTTATTTTCCTCAATCAAACTCCGGCCAACATTAAAAAGACGCCGTACATTTTCGCAACGGTCTTCTTTAGAAAATCCTAAATCTTTACAAATTGTCTGTCGGTAAACGTCGCCATCTACTATCTCAGCTTCATAATTATTTTGAAGCAGCAGATGCCTGACATTTTCTGCCAATGTGGTTTTTCCTGAACCAGACAACCCTGTAAATTGAATTAAAATCATTTAAAATCACTTTTAATAAACAGAACATTAAAACTAAATAATTTAGAAAGAGAGTCAAAGAGTATAAATACCCTTTATTTTCTCAAAAAAAGCATTGCTAAACCTAACTATTTCTCCAACATTTGAATAAAGAAATCACTATTTTTATCTTTTAATAAAACTAAAAATGAAAAAGAAACTTGTTGTTCTGACAGGAGCGGGAATCAGTGCTGAAAGCGGCATTAAAACTTTTCGCGATAGCGATGGTTTGTGGGAAGGCCATGATGTAATGGAGGTTGCAACTCCAGAAGGCTGGCATAAAAATCAGGAATTGGTTCTGGATTTCTACAACAAAAGACGCCAGCAGCTAAAAGAAGTAAATCCGAATCTTGGCCACACGATTTTGGCTGAATTAGAAAAGGACTTCGACGTACACATCATCACTCAAAATGTTGACGATCTTCATGAGCGCGCAGGCAGCACAAACGTTTTGCATTTGCATGGCGAATTGCTAAAAGTGCGAAGCACGCAGAATAAAAACCTCATTTTAGATTGGACAGAAGATTTGCTTACCGGAGATTTGGATGCAAACGGACATCAATTGCGCCCGCACATTGTCTGGTTTGGCGAAGAAGTTCCTGCACTCGAAGAAGCCATTGACATTACAGAAACCGCAGATTATTTTGCTGTAATCGGGACTTCTCTGCAAGTTTATCCCGCTGCTGGATTAATTGCCTACACACCAAGCACGACTCCAGTTTTTTATATTGATCCGAAACCTATTTCGATTCCGAATCTTAGAAATAAAGTCGAAACCATTGCCAAATTTGCTTCTGAAGGCGTTGCAGATTTAAGAGAGAAATTAACCAACTTAGAAAAATAACATGATTTTTGAAAGCTGGCTGCAGCAGTTAACCCAGTTCAATCTCTTCTGGCTCTTTATTTTCTTTTTGATCGAAAATTCAGTCCTAGTCGGATTATCAGTTTTGGTTGGAAAAATAATGGAACCTGAAAACACTTTTTTGAAGAATACAGATCAAAAATGGGTGTTTTCTACGCTGCTTTGCAATACAGTCATCACTTTAATCGGCTTTGAATTGTATCGCTGCGGAATTCTAAAAATAGATTTTTCAGCTTCCGCTAAAAACATCATTTTTGATACGCTTTTACTGATTCTGCTAATGGATCTTTTCATGTTTATTTTTCATTTTCTGGTCCATCAATTAAAATGGCTTTACCCAATCCATAAACTGCATCACACGCATATCGAAACCAATGTCTACAGTTTGTATGTCCTTCACCCAATAGAAACTTTAGGTTTTGGCTTTATATGGCTGTTTTTAATTACGGTTTTGGAATTTAATTATTTGAGCATCATTATTTATTTGATTCTAAATCTGTCTTATGGAATATTTGGACATTTAAAAAAAGACATATTCCCTTCTTTTTGGTACAGCAATTACTTTACAAAATGGATTTCGACGACTAAATTCCATAATGACCATCATAAAAATGAGTCTCACAATTACGGCTTTTACTTTACAATTTGGGATAAAATTTTCAAAACCATAATTTAAGCTCCAATATAACTTTCAGAAGTTTTAACAATACCTTATATTTGCACCTTTCGAAAAACAACATAACAATGACTACTCTAAACGAATTGAATGCTATATCGCCAATTGACGGAAGATATAGAAATAAAACTCAAAATTTAGCGCCTTTCTTCTCTGAAGAAGCTTTAATAAAATACCGCGTTTTGGTTGAAGTGGAATACTTTATTGCTTTATGCCAGATTCCATTACCTCAACTGCAAGGCATTGACTCTAGTTTATTTGAAAGTTTGAGAAACATTTATAAAAATTTCTCAACTGAAGATGCTCTTTGGATTAAAGAAACAGAAAAAGTAACCAACCACGACGTAAAAGCGGTTGAATACTTTATTAAAGATGCGTTTGAAAAATTAGGTTTGTCTCAATACAAAGAGTTCATTCACTTCGGATTAACGTCTCAAGATATTAATAATACAGCTATTCCGCTTTCTACAAAAGAAGCGTTTGAGCAAGTTTATATGCCAACTTTAATTGCAGTAATTGCAAAATTAAAAGAATTAAGCGTTGAGTGGAAAGACATTCCGATGCTGGCACGCACGCACGGACAGCCTGCTTCTCCTACTCGTTTAGGAAAAGAGATTTTGGTTTTCGTAGAGCGTCTAGAAGAGCAAATGCGTTTACTGTTCAATATTCCGTTTGCCGCTAAATTTGGAGGAGCAACAGGAAATTTCAATGCGCATCACGTAGCATACCCGCAGATTGACTGGAAACAATTCGGAAATAAATTTGTTGAAACAGATCTTGGTTTAAAACATTCTTTCCCAACCACTCAAATTGAGCACTACGATCATTTTGCCGCTTTCTTTGATGCATTGAAAAGAATCAATACTATTATCATCGATTTAGACCGTGATATCTGGACGTATGTTTCAATGGATTACTTTAAACAAAAAATCAAAGCGGGAGAAATTGGTTCGTCTGCAATGCCACACAAAGTAAACCCAATTGATTTTGAAAACTCTGAAGGAAACTTAGGAATTGCAAATGCTATTTTTGAACATTTAGCTGCAAAACTTCCAATTTCAAGATTACAGCGCGATCTAACTGACAGTACTGTTTTACGTAACGTTGGAGTTCCTTTTGGACATACGATTATTGCTTTTGAAGCAACTTTAAAAGGTTTGAACAAATTGCTTTTGAATGAAAGTAAATTTACTGAAGATTTAGAGAAAAACTGGGCTGTAGTAGCTGAAGCAATTCAGACTATTTTGCGTCGTGAAGCATATCCAAATCCGTACGAAGCTTTAAAAGGTCTGACAAGAACTAATGAAGCAATCGACAAAAATGCGATTCATAATTTCATTGCAACTCTTGAAGTTTCAGATGCTGTTAGAGCCGAATTATTGGCTATAACTCCTAGTAATTACACAGGAATTTAATTCGATGAAATATCGCTTTTCACTCTTTTTATTACTTGCATTCAGCATATCTATTTATGCGCAAAAAAAAGTAGTTAACGGAATTGAAATAGAAATTCTAAAGGCAAAAGAACCTTCAGAATTTTCTACTCTAATGTTGAGAGGCATAAAATTTGACCAATCGCAGTATAAGTACATTATGGTCAAATGTAAAGTCAAGTCAATAGAAGAAAATCATGCCAGAATAAGTGCTTTTGCATTACTAGATACTGTTAATAAAATTAGATATCGTCTTGGAGATTATTTAGGGTACGGAGCTATGGTAGGAAATCCTGAAAGAAATTATTTCAGAAAAACAAAATCTGAAAATAAAGATTACAGTAGTAACTTGCCTCAATATAAAAGCACTGAAATAGATCAATTTGACAAATTTAATATAGCAGGTTATACTAACTATGAAATTCCAGTCGAGTTTGGGACTAAAAAAAATCCAGATTCCAGTATTGTATATTTTGGACAAACTGCTTACAAAAACTTTAAAGCTGAGTTATTTTTCATTATTCCGCTGACATTAAAAGTTTCTACATTTAGTCTTTATTACAGGGATGTTAATGTGGGTACAGTCAAAATAGAATAAGGAGCACAATCTAAAAAACCGAGTAATTACGCAAGGAATTTAAGAAAAACACCAAATATTTTACCAAAAAAAGCTATCTTTATCGAGATAGCTTTTTTTTATTAAATCCAGAGGCAAATCCAGATTCCGCTCCTTTTTATTTTAATTGGAGCTCATGCATTTCATTTGAAATAATAAGCTGGATCAGCCGCTTAAAAAAACACCATATTTTTATATGATTGCATTAAATGCCGCTGCGGAAACTTCACACCATTTACAACCTTTAATTAGTGATTTAGGATTAATCCTGATGACTGCCGGAATCGCCGTTCTGCTCTTTAGAAAAATGAAACAGCCTTTGGTTTTAGGCTACCTCATCGCAGGATTTTTAGCTGGAAACCATTTTGATTTCTTCCCGTCTATTACCGACATGAAAAGTGTCGAAGTCTGGGCAGAAATTGGAGTTATATTTTTACTTTTTAGCTTAGGACTCGAATTCAGCTTTAAGAAACTAATGAAGGTTGGTGGGACTT
Organism: Flavobacterium sp. TR2; assembly: GCF_025252405.1. Lineage (NCBI taxonomy): Bacteria > Pseudomonadati > Bacteroidota > Flavobacteriia > Flavobacteriales > Flavobacteriaceae > Flavobacterium > Flavobacterium sp. TR2. The sequence continues at coordinate 5,058,354 of NZ_CP104307.1, forward strand.
CGTCTGTCACCGCCATAACCCAGATTCTGTTTATGACCGTCATTGGCTATGCAGTCGGGCAATGGATGGGCTGGGGAAAAATGGACAGCATATTCTTGGGAGCAACACTTTCAATTTCGTCCACCACGATTATCATCAGGGCTTTTGATGAATTGGGCGTAAAAGGAAAAAAATTCGTCGGAATTGTTTTTGGCGCTTTAATTGTTGAAGATATTGTTGCCATTTTGATGCTGGTTTTATTATCAACCATTGCCGTGAGCGATCAGGTTTCGGGGACAGCATTACTGCAATCTGTTTTAAAACTTATTTTCTTTTTAATCATCTGGTTTTTAGGAGGAATTTTTATTATTCCAACTATTTTCAAAAAAGCAAAACACCTCTTAACAGACGAAATGCTGCTGATTATTTCATTGGCATTATGTTTAATGATGGTTATTTTTGCTTCCAATGTTGGTTTTTCTCCTGCGCTAGGCGCTTTCATCATGGGATCTATTATTGCTGAAACTACAATGGCAGAAAAAATTGAGCATTTAATTCAGCCCGTAAAAGATTTTTTTGGTGCTGTATTCTTTGTGTCAGTCGGAATGTTAATCAACCCTGTAACATTGGTAAATTATGCGCTTCCTGTTGCTATAATTACTTTACTGACCATCTTTGGAAAAGCTTTCAGCTCTTCTATTGGAGCCTTAATTTCTGGCCAGCCGCTAAAACAATCAGTTCAAACCGGAATGAGTTTGGCGCAAATTGGGGAGTTCTCGTTTATTATTGCCACTCTCGGAATGTCCTTAAAAGTTACAAGCGATTTCTTGTACCCAATTATTGTTGCCGTCTCTGCCATTACCACATTTACAACTCCTTTTTTAATAAAATATTCGGAGAGATTTGCTCTGATACTAGAATCTAAAATGCCTAAAAGATGGGTTAAAAACATCAACCGTTATAGTGTGAATGCGCAAGCGATTAAGTCTGTCAGCACTTGGCAGATTGTTCTTCGTTCTTCGATTACGCAAATTATCCTCCATACTATCATTATTACAGCCATTATATTATTGTCCTCTAAATTTGTAGCGCCATTGGTAGCCGATACAAGATTCGGAAATACATTGGCCGCTTTATTGACCCTTGTCGTAATCGCGCCGTTTTTATGGGCGCTTTCGCTGCGTCGTGTAAAAGTAGATGAAGTTGAAATTCTTTGGGAAGAACGTAAATACCGCGGGGCGCTTTTAATGCTTATCTTGATCAGAATGAGTCTTGGCTTGTTCTTCGTTGGATTTTTATTGAACATTTTCTTCTCTCCTTTAGTAGCTTTTGTAGCGCTGATTATTGCAATCGGAGCTTATCAAATTTTCCCTAAAAAACTGAATGAGCAATATCATAAAATCGAAAATCACTTTCTAAAAAATCTAAACGATCGCGAAAACAAAAAGATTGACAGAAGATATGCCAATTTAATGCCTTGGGATGGACATATGTCATTCTTTGAAATTAAAAAAGAATCCAATTTAGTGGGGCAGACTTTACAGGAACTCAAAATTCGTGAGCAATTAGGAATCAATATTGCCTACATAAAACGAGGAGAAGTCACAATACCGATTCCTACCAAAACTGAACGCTTATTTCCAGGCGATGAAATTTGCGTAATTGGAACTGATGCCCAAATTGCCGAATTCACGAAATTTTTAACTCAAAACGAAACCGAACCGCCTACAAAAGTAGAAGAAACCGATATTGTGCTGCGACAGCTTGAAGTTTCTCAAGACGAATTCATTAAAAAAAGCATTGGCCAATTTAGAGCCAAAACTGATGGAATGGTCGTAGGAATAGAACGAAACGGAAACCGTATCCTAAATCCAGAATCTAGTTTAATATTAGAAAAAAATGACATTCTGTGGGTTGTAGGAGATAAAAAAAGAATGAGTGCTTTGATGGCTTTTGAAGGTGCAAAGGTTCAAAGGGACAGAGGTTCAAAGATCTCGTAGAAAATAAAAAGGCTGGTATTTTTTCATTTGGAAAAATACCAGCATTTAAACTTTGTCCCTTTGTCCCTTTGAACCTTTGTCCCTTAAAGTTACTTATTCGGTTGCGGTGTCAATCTCAAATAAGGTTTTATTGGCGTATGCCCTTTTGGGAATTTTGCTGGAATATCGCTGTCTGGAATTGCCGGTGCGATTACCACATCTTCTCCATCTTTCCAGTTTGCAGGAGTTGCAACGCTGTAATTTGCTGTCAATTGCAAACTGTCAATAACGCGGAGCAATTCGTCAAAATTTCTTCCTGTTGAAGCCGGATAAGTCAGAGTCAATTTTATTTTTTTATCTGGTCCGATAACAAAAACAGAACGCACTGTAAATTTATCGCTTGCATTTGGATGAAGCATATCGTATAGATTAGCTACTTTTTTATCCTCATCTGCAATAATCGGAAAATTTACTTCAGTATTTTGAGTTTCGTTGATATCTTTAATCCACTCTTTGTGCGAGTCTAAACCGTCTACACTCAGCGCAATAACTTTAGTATTTCTTTTTTTGAATTCTGGCACATAGTTCGCGACAGTTCCCAATTCAGTAGTACAAACTGGCGTAAAATCTGCTGGATGCGAAAACAAAACACCCCACGAATCTCCTAGCCATTCGTGAAAATTAATTGGTCCTTGCGTGGTTTCTGCGTGAAAATCGGGAGCTATATCGCCTAATCTTAATGTTGACATAATTTCATTTTTTTAGTTCATCTAAAATTAACCAAAAAAAGCATATCGAAAACATTGAATTTCTTAAAAAACGTTAAAATTCTACTTTGTCGATATAATTAGTATTTTACTATTAAATAAAACTCAGAACCAAATACCAGAAAGCAAGCGTAACAAAGGAAATTGGAATCCCGAAACCAATCATCATGCTGCTCAATTTTGGTTTTAGACCGTAAGTTGAAGCCAAAATTGCGCCCGTTATCATGGGCGCCATGGCAGTTTCCATTATAGTAATTTTTATCGCTTCAGAATGCTGGTTAAAAATGAAGACATACAGCACAAAAATTACGAAAGGAATCAAAAGCAATTTAAAGAAAAGGCCAAGACGCAAAAATTTCCAATGCTGGCTTTTTCTATCAAAAGTCAATTGCAAACCGACAGAAAGCAAGGCCAAAGGCGTTACCAGACTTCCAATTTTCAGTAATACAGATTGCAAATTTTCATTTAAATGATAGTCGAAAACATTCATTAGACAGGCCAAAACGAACATTAAAAACGGCGGAAACAAAATGATTTTTTTGAAAATCCCCAATGCATTCGGACTGCCTTTAGAATAAAATGCCGCAGTAAAGACCCCAAGGGTCGAAACCACCACGAAAGTTCCCGGCTGATCGACCAATACAGCTGTTTCTAATCCTTTCTTTCCAAATAAAGCTTCAATAATCGGATATCCTAAAAAAGAACTATTGCTCAATCCAGCTGTCAAAATCAAACAGCCGATCAATTTGTTGGACCAGCCATTTCTTCTTCCTAAAAAATGAAAAAATATAAAAGCCAAAATATACGTAATCCACCCCGCTCCTATTGGAAACAGCAATTCGCTACTCCATTTTATTTTTGGAATATGATATAAAGTAATGGCGGGAAGACAAAAATAAATAACAATTTTATTGAGCGTCTTATAGATATGGGTAGGAAATTGTTTTACGCGCTGTAAAACTAAACCTAGCGAAAGAAAGAGAAATATTAATATAAAATTGTTCATATCATGGCGTAGACACAAAAATAGCGAATTATATATTGATGGCTTGAACAAATTATAGTCTCTCTTTAAGTTTTTTGTTACTTTTAATATGTAATTCTAAAAACCTATGCAGCAAATAAGGGATAATTTTGAACTAATGGCTAAACTTTCTGATGAAGACTGGAATACCTTTTCGTCAAAACTCATTCGTCAGGAATTCCCAAAGAAAACGACAATACTCCAAACCGGTCATGTAGAAAATTATCTTTCTTTTATAGAAAAAGGAATCCTTAGGTATTATGTTCCTTCTGAGAATAAAGACCTAACATTTGCTTTTGTATTTGATGGCGAGTTTACAAGCGGTTACGATTCATTTATTACAAGACTGCCTGCTAGCTATATTATCGAAGCTCTTTCAGATACCATACTTTGGAGCATTTCTCATAACGATCTTCAGGATATTTACGCCAAAACCAAAATTGGCAATACCATTGGCCGATTGGCAAGTGAAGGATTATTTCTTAAAAAATCAAAGAGAGAGCTGTCTTTGCTTAATGACTCTGCAGAACAGCGATATCGTAATCTATTTATCGAAAAACCTCATCTGATACAAAAAATTCCGCAAAAATATCTTGCCTCTTATATTGGCATTACTCCACAAGCTTTAAGCCGAATCAGAAAACGCATTTATTAACCCAGGTTCATTGTTTTAGGTTTCTTTACTATGCATCTTTGCACAATAAAAAAAAGATATGGAAACCTTAATTGTTCTTTTTGGAGTTTTTATCGCAACGATACTAATTAATTGGCTTATAACAAAAAGATTTGAACTTGCATTTTCAGGCAGAATGGCCATGGCAGTTATGCTGGTCTTTACTTCTGTAGGACATTTTGTTTTTAGCAAAGGAATGGCGATGATGATCTCTTTTTTGCCTCACGCAAATGTTATTGTATTTATTACAGGAATTATAGAATTAATTGCTGCCATTGGACTATTAGTGCCAAAAACCAAAGCTCTCACAGGAAAACTGCTGATTTTATTTTTTATCCTACTGCTTCCTGCTAACATTTATGCGGCAAGCCATAATATCAATTTGCAGACTGCCGACTATACTGGCAAGGGCACTTCTTACTTATGGATTAGGGTGCCGATGCAGCTTCTTTTTATAGCTTGGGTATATTTTTCTACTCTCAGCAATCAATCAAAAATCAAATAGCCAATACGGAAAATGCCGATTGTTCCTAGTAATAATTTGCATTTTCCTTTCGTTTTATTTTTATGTTTTTGATTGCCTTAATTAATTTTTAGTTAAATTAGTAGTTTGTGTTACAAAAAGATGTAAATTTGTAACATATTTTATTACAGTATGATTTCAGGTAAATTTGCCATAACGATTCACATTCTTACTCTGCTCCATAAATTCCCAAATGATTATTTGTCATCGGAGTTTATTGCGGGAAGTATTAATTTGAACCCTGTTTTGGTTCGAAAAGAAATTGCCAACTTAAAATCGCATCATATTGTAGAAAGTAAAGAAGGAAAAAATGGCGGTACAAAATTGGCGGTTAATGCTGCTGAACTGACTTTAAAACAAATATTCGAAATGACCTTTGAAACCATTGGTTTAGGTTTTGCAAAAAATCAGCCAAATCCTGATTGCCCTGTCGGAAAAAACATCAATCAGCATTTGGAAGCTTTATACAGCGAAATGAATCAAAAAGTCAGCGCACAGCTGGAGGGAATTTCATTGGAAGATTTTTCGAATCAATTTTAAAACTATTTTTTTATCCAAAACTGTAACATTTTTTATTACTAAATAAATTTATATATTATGAAAATCGCACTTATCGGAGCTACAGGATTTGTTGGCTCAGCAATTTTAAACGAATTAGCAGACAGAAAACATGAAATCACTGCTATTGCAAGAACTCCAAAAGACACAGCAAATGCAACGTGGGTTGCGGCAGATATTTTTAATGTTGATGCATTGGCAGAAATCTTAAAAGGCCACGATGCTGTAATCAATGCTTACAATCCAGGTTGGACAAATCCTAATATTTACGATGACTTTTTAGCAGGCTCTAAAGCTATTCAGGAAGCGGTTAAAAAATCGGGCGTTAAACGTTTTATCACTATCGGCGGCGCGGGAAGTTTGTACGTTGCACCAGATTTGCAAGCAGTTGACACGCCAGATTTTCCAAAAGAGATTTTTCCAGGCGCCAATGCTGCAAGACATTATTTAAATATCATCAAAGAAGAAAAAGATTTGGATTGGGCATTCTTTAGTCCCGCTTTCGAAATGCACGCTGGCACTAAAACAGGAAGAACAGGAAAATATCGTTTAGGTTTAGAAAATCCAGTTTTTAATGACGAACAGAGAAGCATTTTGTCTGTAGAAGATTTGGCCGTTGTTATTGCTGACGAAGTAGAAACTCCAAAACATCATCAGGTGAGATTTACAGCAGGTTACTAACAATATTTTAAGTTTTTTTTTGCCACGAATTCACGAATTTTCTTTTTAAAATTTTTGATGTTATTTTTTCGAATTAATTCGAATAATATTGGATAAAGATTTTAAAAATAAAATTCGTGAATTCGTGGCAAACTTTTTTTAACTCCCTTTGAGCATAACAAATTCATGTAATTCGTGGCAAACTAACTTTTTGAAACTGTTTTTGTTTTCTGTACTTTTACATTTCTAAAAAGTGCGTTTTGTCAGATTCAAATAAAAAAAAAAGCAGCCTATCTGAAAAAGCTGGAATTTCACCTCCCGAAATCACCAATGTTTCGGCTATCAATCAAATTAAAAACAAACGCAGGCATCAACCTACTTCTCAAGAACTAATTGACGGTATTTTAGCAGGAAACAGAACTTCTCTCAGCCGCGCCATTACGTTAATCGAAAGCACCAATTCAGACCATTTTGAAAAAGCTGGCGAAGTGATTCAAGGCTGTTTGACTCATGCCAATAAATCAATTCGAATTGGAATTACAGGTGTTCCAGGAGTTGGGAAAAGTACTTTTATCGAGGCTTTTGGAAAACATCTGACCCAATTAGGGAAAAAAGTGGCAGTTTTGGCAGTTGATCCGAGCAGTTCGCTTTCGCATGGAAGTATTTTGGGAGATAAAACGCGAATGGAAGAATTGGTTAAAGATGAAAACGCTTTTATACGTCCAAGCGCTTCTGGAGAAACTTTAGGCGGTGTGGCACGAAAAACCAGAGAGACAATTATCCTTTGCGAAGCCGCAGGTTTTGACACTATTATCATTGAAACAGTTGGCGTAGGCCAAAGTGAGACTGCTGTTCACAGCATGGTCGATTTCTTTTTGCTTTTAAAGATTTCTGGCGCTGGCGACGAACTTCAGGGCATTAAACGCGGAATTATGGAAATGGCAGATGCCATCGCCATTAATAAAGCAGACGGCGATAATGTAAAAAAAGCAAATCAGGCGAAAGTAGAATTTAACCGCGCTTTGCATTTATTTCCTCCCAAAAGATCAAATTGGCAGCCCAAAGTAACCACCTGCAGCTCGATGACAAAAGAAGGAATTTCTGAAGTTTGGGAAACTATTTCTGAATATTTCGAAATGATGAAAGAAACAGGTTTTTTCCAAGAAAAAAGAAATGAACAAAACAATTTCTGGATGATGGAAACCATCAACGAGCAATTGAAACAAAATTTCTATAATCAGCCAGAAATTATTTCATTATTGGAAGAAAGAAAAAAAGCAGTGCAAAACAATGAAGTTTCATCTTTTGCAGCTGCTTCTGAGTTATTAAAATTGTATTTTGAAAAAAGGTGCAAAGGCTCAAAGTGACAAAGGTGCAAAAGTGCAAAGTAGAAAAAAGTCGCTTTGCTCCTTTTAATTGCTCAATAATCTCGATACACAATCTTGTCAGTTCGAGTGGAGTCGAGAACCTGCATAGCATTTCGACTCCGCTCAATGTGACAAAACTTAGAAACTTAGAAGCTTAGCATCTTAGCACCTTTATTTCTTAAGGCTTCTTTGTCAGTTCGGGCGGAGTGGAGAACCTACGTAGCATTTCGACTCCGCTCAATGTGACAAAACTTAGAAGCTTAGCATCTTAGCACCTTTATTTCTTAAGACTTCTTTGTCAGTTCGAGCGAAATGTGACAAAACCTAGAAGCTTAGCAGCTTAGCACCTTTATTTCTTAAGGCTTCTTGTCAGTTCGAGCGGAGTCGAAAACCTGCGTAGCATTTCGACTCCGCTCAATGTGACAAAACTTAGAAGCTTAGCATCTTAGCACCTTTATTTCTTAAGGCTTCTTTATCAGTTCGAGCGGAGTCGAGAACCCGCAAAGCATTTCGACTCCGCTCAATGTGACAAAACTTATAAGCTTAGCATCTTACCACCTTTATTTCTTAGGTCTAAGCTTATACTTGCTTTCTTTATACAAATTCCCTGCTGTGATAACGTGTGCTAGAGCATCTTTTGCTAAATCTTCGTTCAGTTTTACAGGAATTAAAGTGGTATCATTTTTAATTTCAAATTGAAGCGGTTTCAAATTTGGCTGCATAATCACCACTTGATTTTCTACTCTAAATGCGTTGATGTCGTTAAACTGCATAATAGATCTTCCTTGCACTTTCGGATCTAGTTTAGTCAGATTTCGTCCTACCATTGGCGTTTCGAAAGGCATACCCAAATAACCCAACAATGTTGGCGGAATATCAATCTGGCTTGCCAATCTATCATAAACAGCCCCTTTTTGAACTCCTGGCCCCATGATGAATGCGGGAATATGGAATTTATTAATCGGCACTAAATTTTTACCGTACGTTCTTGTATTATGATCTGCAATTACAATGAAAATCGTATTTTTAAAATAAGGTTCTTTTTTAGCCATTTCAAAGAACTTACCAATAGAGAAATCGGCATATTTCATTGCATTATTTACCGTATTAGGCTTTTTGTCATAAGGTTTAATTCTTCCAGCAGGATATTCGAAAGGCTCATGATTTGAAGTCGAGAACATTAAAGAGAAAAACGGTTTGTCTCCTTTTGATTTGAAATACTGATTGGCTTTGGTTACCAAATCTTCATCAGAATAGCCCCAAGTTCCTTTGAAAGCATATTTGTTTCCATCAGACTCAAAATCGGTTTGGTCTACAATGTCTGTAAAACCATTTCCGTTGAAAAACGATGCCATATTATCAAAATTGGCCATTCCTCCATATATAAAACTCGTGTCGTAACCTTTCTGTTTTAAAGCATCTGCCAAAGTAAAAAATCCTTGCTGCGAGTTTCCAAGCTTTACAACGCTTTCTGATGGCGAAGGCAAAAACCCGGTAACAACAGCTTCAATTCCGCGGACACTTCTTGTTCCTGTACAATATAAATTGGTAAATAGTGTTCCTTCTTTAGACAATTTATCAAATTCTGGAGTCAATGGTTTTCCCCCTAAAATTCCAACATATTCTGCACCTAGACTTTCCTGCAAAAAGATAACTAGATTGTACGGTTTCTGTACAACAGAATCTGGCTGCTGGATATGCAAAAACGGAATATCCTTATCGGTAAAATCATTTGGTCCAGCGATCATGTATTTTTTTACGCGAGCAATTGCTTCGGCTTCATCCATTTTACCATACATTTTGGTATTTCCTTCATTTTTGATGGAATACGCCGCAAATGCAACGGTATAAAATGAATTTAACCCCAAAGTATTCGTCAGTTGATCTGTTGAGAAAACGGCATTACTCGCATTAATAGGACGTTTTGAAGTCAGACTCGAACGTGCTCCAAAAAACAGTAAAAAAGCTACTAATGGAAATACCATCAATTTGAATTTGTATTCTGTGCTTGTTGTATGGAAATATTTTTTCCCTTTTTTGAAAGCAAAATAAATCACAACTCCCAAAATCAAAAATGTCACGATGATAGAAGTCAGATAACTTTTTAAAAGCATTCCAACCACTTCTTTTGGATAGATAAGATAGTCTAAGAAAATCTTATTCGGACGAGTGTCATATTGTTTTACAAAATCTGGCGACGCCAATTCTACAAAAAGAATCAAAAACAGAAATAGAAAACTATAGATTACCAGAAATCTATTGGTAAATTTTAACCATTTATTCGGCAGAAAAGTAATCAAAACCGCCGGCAGAAAAGATAAGTAGCAAAGCAATATCAAATCCATTCGGAGACCGATTGGAAAAATATACCAGAAGTCTGGCGTCTGCTCTACTCTTTCTTTAAAAAGAAAAAATAAAAAAATTCGGCTTAGCGTTGTTATCAACAATCCGATTGCTATAAAATTTAAGATCGGCCTTAAAAAAGATAATTTCTTCATCAATAAAAAGTATTAAGAACGTAAAAGTGATTTTCAAAAAACACGATTACTCTTCGTAACGGTTTATTTCTCTATCATAAAACTCATTGGCCTTCTCAATTAAACCTTCCATTTCGGCGTTTAATTCTGCTTCGTCAAGATCTTCAGCTTCTTCTAAAAACTCAACCTCATCATCTTTTAAATTGATAATGAATCTTGGATAATCCAGGTGAATGATAAAAATATCGTCTGGAAAGTCAGTATTATCTCCAAGTAAAAATTTAGGTAATTCCATATATTATTTTTTTAGTAATTGGTTATTAATTGTTTGCCACTGATTTATCATTTAAAATCAGCAGTTTATATTTTTCAAATTTAATTATTCTGTATCTGAATTTTTAACTAATCTCTTTGTTAAGTAATGAAAGCGCACATACAAACAGATCGCTGCCGCAGTTAATCCTGCCAAAAGTCCAACCCAAACCCCCTGAGCCTTCAATTCGGTATGTTCTCCTAAATAATACGAAATAGGAAAACCAATTACCCAATAGGCTACAAAAGTAATGTACATTGGAATTTTTACATCCTGCAATCCGCGTAATGCTCCTAGAACCACAACCTGAATTCCGTCAGAAATCTGGAAAATGGCAGCAATTAAAAGCAGTTTTGATGCAATGGCAATTACTTCTTCATTATCCAAAATCTGTCCTGTATTTTCCATATTCAAGAAAATATAAGGCAGATAATCGTGGAAAACGATAAAGAAAATAGCAAAAACGGTTTCTAAAATTATGGCAAGCAAAAAGATTGAACGTGCTACAACAATTAGTTTTTTATAATCCATCAGGCCTCTTTGATTGCTTACACGCACCATCGAAGTCACGCTAAGTCCCATTGCAAACATAAAAGTCATCGACGCCAAACTCAAAGCAATCTGATTTGCTGCCTGACTCGTTTTGCCGATATTACCGCAAAGCCAAATTGAAGCCGTAAATAAAACTACCTCAAAAAGCATCTGCATGGCAGAAGGAAACCCGATGCTGATAATCTTTTTTATGGTTGCCTTTTTTATTTCATTAAAACTAAAGCCTTTAAAAAAGCGCTTTAAATCGTCTCTTCGCGAAAGCATGATATGCATGAACATTACCAAAAATATTCTTGAAATCACAGTTCCTAGAGCGGCGCCTATAATTCCCATTTTTGGAAAAATCCAAATACCATAGATTAAAACATAGTTTATAGCCACGTGAAGTACATTGGCCATGACCATCGCATACATCGAATATTTGGTCAGCGACATTCCGTCTGCAAACTGTTTATAGCCTTGATACATTACCAGCGGAATTAGAGAAAAAGCTACCCATCCTAAATATGGTTTTGCAAGCACAATAACATCTGCCGGCTGTTGCAGCAATTCCATAATTGGCTTGGCGAACATGATTACAGTAAAAAGGACGAGTCCCAAAATGGTGCATAGAAATAAACCATGATGAAAAGCAGATCGAATTTTGGTATCATTTTTTTCTGCATCACCTTCAGCAACAATTGGCGTTATGGCTGTAGAAAAGCCAATTCCTAAAGACATTGCGATAAAAATCATACTATTTCCAAGCGAAACCGCCGCCAGTTCTGTGCTTCCAATTTTTCCAACCATTATATTATCGACAATACCGATTAAGGTATGTCCGACCATTCCTAAAATAACAGGATATGCCAGTCTTAAATTATACGAAAACTCTTTGGTGTACTGCTTTAAATTCACTTGTATTCAATTTTGTGCGCAAAGATAGTCAGAAGCTTCGAATTCTGTCCTATCAATAAAAATATATCCCAATTTTAAGACAAAAATAAGACGAGCTCAATATTATGTAACGATTTTTAAAAATTGTATAACAAACTCCAAATGCCTTGCCTATAATTTTACATCATAGAAATTTCAAAAATATAAGCCATGAAAAAATTACAGATGTTATGCCTAGCTGCGTTCACGTTTTTATTTGCCAACACAACTTTTGCTCAAGAGAGCGAAGTACAAAATTACGATCAGGGTTTTAGATTAGGTTTCGGATTAAATGGAGGGCTTCCAACCGACAACGATTATGACTGGTCTCTGGGTGGAGATGTACGTTTACAGTACGATCTTTCTAAAAAAACATCATTAACCTTAACAACGGGATTTACAAATTTATTTATGGGAAAAGATGAACTTGGAAATAACGTAAAAGATCTTGGATTTATTCCGGCCAAAGCAGGTTTTAAAGCTTTTGTCTTAAAAGATCAGTTTTATGTGTTAGGAGAACTTGGTGCTGGTTTTGCAGTAACAAATGGTTACGACAAAACAACCTTTTTATGGGCTCCGGGAATTGGTTATGCCAACAAGTACATCGATTTAAGTGTTCGTTACGAAGATTATCATGACTTTAGAACCAATCAAGTAGCATTGCGTGTTGCTTATGGTTTTAAACTATAAAAAATAGGTTTAATTTATTATTTTGTTTTTGGTAAAAACCCGACAGTCTGAGAAGTCTGTCGGGTTTTTTATTTTATGCCGTTGGTCAAAAGAAAAGTGCTGGTAGTCAAATGATTTTTTGGGATTGATTTAGAACGCTGTAATTCGCAGAAAAATTAATCAAAACATGAACAAAACAATCTTTTATCTCTCGCAGCTTTTACTTTTTTTACTGGCTACAGCTGCCGCACACTCACAGTCGGGAATTTCAGGCGAATTTAAACTCGATTATGTCCCTTTTTCTAAATATGTAAGACCAATGGACAGCACCAAAACAAATGCCGAAAGCAATTTTAAAAGAGCGCAATTGGCATTTGAAGTGCCGTTATCTTTAAAAATGGATCAATACGATCATCCCAAACTTTGGTCAGTGTTTTTTACTAGCAGCTATGCCAAAATGGAAAACAGAAATTACAATATTCAAGATCTTCCAGTGGCATTTCAAGGCGGATTTCCAGATGAATTGCTCAATACGCAAATTGGAGTCAAGCACTTGCGATCTATTTCTTCTTCTTGGTCTTTATTAATAATGGCTTCTGTAGGTGTTTACACAGACATGGTGGAAATTAATAAGGATGATGTCTTAATTCAAGGCGGAATTCTTTTTATCAAACAATTTAACCCTAAACTCGCCTTGGGTGCAGGTCCTGTTTTGACAAACAGTTTTGGTGTTCCAATGGTTCTTCCCGGAATTTATTTTAACTGGGAATCTACTGGAGCTTTACACTTTAAAGTTGCTTTTCCGGAAGGTGTAGAAATAGGCTATCGAATGTCTGATCGTTTTGACTTAAAAGCAGTAGCCGAATTAAGCGGTATGACTGCTGAAACCAAAGTTGGAAATAAATCTACACTACTTGGATATCAGCAGATAATTGCAGGCTTACGGCCTCAGGTAAAATTTGGAAAGCATTGGATTTTAGAACCAACTGGAGGAACTACTCTTGTACGAAGTTTTTCGACGACAAACCGAAAAATAAAAGAAATTTTTAAGGAGAAGGATATTGCAGATCCAAAATTCACCACCACTTTTTATGGAGCAATAGCTCTAAAATGGAAATTCTAGAGTTATCTGCTCAATAAGTTTTTATAGACTACCTCTTTCAATAATACTTCTCTGCGAGTTCTTGAAATAGGTAGTTCTTGTCCTTTTATAAATAAACGTCCGCCAGCAATAGAATCGATATGTGTAACATTTACTAAAAAAGATTTATGGATTCGAAAGAAAATTTCTGTCGGAAGTGTTTCTTCTAATGAAATCATCGTTTGATGGATAATCAGCACTTTATCCTTAAAATGAAGTTTAGCGTAATTTTGCATTCCTTCGATATACAAAATATCCATCCAAGAAATTTTTTGAAATCCTTCTTCCTGACGCACATATAAAAAGGGATCTAACTGACTTTGTTTTGGAGAACTCAGCATTTGATACCATTGTTTTGCTTTTAGCGCAGCCTGATAAAAGCGCTGAAAAGTAATTGGCTTTACTAAATAATCTACTACCTGAAGTCGGTACCCATCTAAAGCATATTCTGAATAAGCAGTTGTAAAAATCACCAATGGCGGATTTTCTAGCGATTCTAAGAATTCTAATCCAGACAAATAAGGCATATTTATATCCAAAAACAATAAATCTATCTGTTTTTCCTGGAGATATGAAGTGGCTTCAAGAGCCGAAGCGCAAGTGCCTACCGTTTCGAGAAAATCAATTTTAGAAACAAAATCTGCTATTCCGTTTCTTGCTATGGGTTCATCATCGATAATGAGACATTTCATTTTCATAGTTTTCTTGTTTCAGGTTTGGTGTTTTTTTGTTTCACGCAGATTTAGCAGATTTTTTTTCGAAATCCTTTAACCTTTATAAACTGTGGCAAAAATTTTAAACGCAAAGAGCACAATCCCGATAGCTATCGGGATACCTAAGTTCGCAAAGTTTTAATTTTTAATTTTAAAAGTAAGACTAAAGATCGCAAAGAAACTGATTTAAAATTTTTGCTAATTCGTGCAATTCGTGGCTAAAAATTTATTTTAAATCTAAAATCACTTCCGCAGTAAAATCAGAATCGGTTTTATGGATTTCAAATTTGTATTTTTTGGGATATTGTATTTCCAGTCTTTTCTTTACGTTCTCTAAACCTAACCCCTGATTTTTTGAAGGTATTTTGTATTGCTCCGTGTAAGAATTTTCAATTTTAAAATTTAATTGGTCATTGAATTGTTTACAGGACAATTTCACATATCTTTTTTGGTCTGGAAGCCTAGAAACGTGTTTAAAAGCATTTTCAATTAACGGAACTAAAAGCAGAGGTACAATTTGGAGCTGGCCATCTTCAATCTTCCATTTGCTTTTAACATCGAGTTCATTTCCCCATCTGGTTTCTTCAACAGCAATCAAATCTTTTAAGTATTTAATTTCAAGATGCAAAGGCACATATTCTTTATTGCATTCGTACAATTGATACCTCAAAATATCTGAAAACCGAACTAATAAGTCGGAGGCTAACTTTACATCGCTTTGCATCAGAATATGAATATGATTTAACACATTAAACATTAAATGCGGATTTATCTGATCTTGCAAAATCTTGATTTGCGCTTCTAAATGAACTTGCTGCAATTGAGCATGATTTTTTTCGATAATGCTGTGTTCTTGATAAAATCGAAGTCCGCACGCAGTACCGCAAATTAAAATCGCCGACGGAATGTTGCCGTAAAATCGCGCCCATAAAAAATGAAGAGAATCTACATCTGCTGCTTCAGGATATGCTCTTCTTCTCATAACCGAATCAGAAAAAACAATATAAATCAATGACAGGCAAAATGCCAAAAGCAGTACCACAATAACGCTTTGTACCGCAAACCAGTTCATTTTATTTTGTTTTAGTGCTTTGGGCAGTATAACGTCACTTAACACATGAGCTAAAACAGCAGAGCAAAACAAAACCAAAACAGCCTGAATCGTAGCGGTCAAAAAATCGTAATCTTCGATCATCTGCGCCCAAATCGTGATGCCTAATAAGCTCCAAAAAAAGACTAAAAATATCCAATGCCTATTTTTATTGATTGCAATCATCTATAAATAATTTGTTGACAAAATTTAACTTCAAAAGTAATCCTATATTTTTTAAACAAATAACAAAGGAGCATAAACCGCAACCACTATTAAAATTAATTTGACGAACTGCATTTTTACTTTGACCAATGGATTTTACAAAGGAGTATAAAATAACCCTGACTGTCCCTAAGGTTCGAGACTGTCAGGGTTTAAAATTATCTAATTGATGAATTATCTCAATTACCTGTTTTTTTTATACAACTCTTCTTTCTTTAATCTCTATTTTCATTCTTTATCTTAATAAATAGTCTAATTTTACGATGTATGTCTTTCCGAAGACTGGGAACTCATAACTATTCAAAACAACATTTTCATGGAAAAATTCACATTAGAAATATTATTTCAAATTATCGGAATCGGTTCGGCATCTGGATTATTTTACAACAATGACGCTCTTTACGTAATTGGCGACAATAGCGGATTTCTTTACGAATACAATATGCAGAATCAGCAGCTAAATCAGCACGCTTTAATTGATAATCCGACACAGAATATCCCGAAAAACTTAAAACCCGATTTTGAATCGCTCACACATCATAATGACACGCTGTATGTTTTTGGTTCTGGTTCGACCGAAAACCGAAATAAAATGATTGAATTTGATTTGAAATCGAAAACCATTTTACAAAAGAATAATTTAGTCGATCTATATGCTGTAATGCAGAATTTCGGCGACATTAAACCAGAAGATTTCAATCTAGAAGGTGCTATTTTTGATGGTGAAAACTGGTATTTGTTCAATCGCGGAAATGGCGTCTCAAACAAAAACACCATTTTTACAATTCATGCCAAAAATTTAGGAGAAGAATTTGCCTTGATTTCTGTCAATTATAAACTCCCAAAAATAAAAGGCGTTCGTTCCAGTTTTACAGATGCCATTTTGGTCGATGACAAAATCTATTTCCTTTCAACTGCAGAAGACACCAAATCAACTTATGATGACGGAGAAATTCTGGGAAGCTTCATCGGAAGAATCGATGTAAAAACCATGAAAATCGATTTTACCCAAAAGATTACCTCAACCAATAAATTTGAAGGTCTGACTTTCTATAAAAAAGAAAACAATAAAATTGAGTTTTTGCTTTGTGAGGATAATGACACGGAACTTTTAGAAACTAAGATTTATAAATTGACATTGCCGATTAAATAAAATTGTAACGTTTTTCTTAAAAGAGCGTCTCTTATATCAAAATCAAAACAGTAATAATCATAAGCCCATTTAAAATAATGACTAGAAAAATTGCTTTCTCTCTTTTAGTTTTAATTACAAGTCAAGTTACGCAGGCACAATACAAATATCCTGCTACTCCAGAACGCCCTGTTGTGGATGATTACTTTGGAACAAAAATTACAGATTCTTACCGATGGCTAGAAGATATGAATAGCCCTGAAGTTCAAAAATGGTTTAAAGACGAATCGGATTATACAAATTCCATTGTAAAAAAAATTTCTGGACGTGATGACCTTTTTAAACGAATGAAAGAAATTCAGGCTTTGGGTGGAGATCAATACGGTCTCATTAGGAAGGTTGGAGATGTTTATTACTATACTAAAAACAAAAAAGACGAAAACATCGATAAATTGTACCTTCGCAAAGGCAAAAACGGAGCCGACGTTTTATTGATAGATCCTAGTACGATCAAAAAAGGGGCAACTATTACAAGTTTTATTATTAGTCCTGACAATAAAAAATTGGCAGTAACTATATCTCAAGATGGTGCAGAAGTTTGTGATCTCCAAATTATGGATCTTGAATCGAAAAAGTTCCTTTCGGATATACTCACACCTGTTTGGAGCGAATTCCCTTTTGAATTTACTCCCGATAGTAAAGCCATAACATATACGCAAATGGTTACCCGAGATAATACAAGTGACGATTTTTTGAAGAATATGACATCTTTCGTGCACGTTATTGGCACTGATTCTAAAACAGATAAAATACTAGCTTCAAAAGAAAACAATCCTGAATTAGGCATTCTGTCTGAACAATTTCCTTATGTTACGTTTTCTAATGATTTTGCGTACATAATTTTAAATATTGGATCAACAAAAAATGAAGAATTCTCTTTTTATGCTCCATTCTCAGAACTTGGAAAATCAAAAATCAATTGGAAACCATTAATTAAATATGAGGACGAAATAACGGGAAGTCACATTATTGGCGACAAACTATTTTTTCTTACTCACAAAAATGCGCCAAATTACAAACTTGCCTATACGAGTATAAAAAACCCAAATTTTGATAAAGCCACAGTCCTTGTTCCAGAAAACGACAAAGTAATACGAAGATTAAGAAGGTCTAAAAACTTCATCTATTATAATTTGAGCGACGGAATCAATCAGGAAATTTTTCAAGTTAACGCCAAAACTTTAGAAACAAAATCTATTCCGTTACCAATAGGCTCTAATGGCGGTTATCCATTAAGCCCACGTGAAAACGACGATATGTTATTATTTAACAATGGTTGGGTTACACCTTCTACAGATTATGATTATAATAGCTTAACAGGCAAACTAGAAAAAAGCACGGAATTAACTTCAAATGGCGCTTTTCCTGACTTTGGCAAAGATTACGTGGTAAAAGAAGTAGAGGTTCCAAGTCATGACGGTGTAATGGTGCCTTTATCAATAATCTATCCTAAAAATATCAAAATGGATGGTTCGACACCTTGTTATATTGCTGGATATGGAGCCTATGGAATTAGCCAATATCCTTATTTTGTTGGTCCAAGTCTAATGACTTTATTAGAACAGCATACTGTCGTAGCTTTTGCCCATACAAGAGGCGGAGGAGAAAAAGGCAATAAATGGCATGTAGACGGAATGAAAGCTAAAAAGCCAAATACTTGGAAAGACTTTAATGCCTGTTCAGAATATTTAATAAAAGAAAAATATACCTCTAAAGAGAAACTTATTGGAAATGGAGTTAGTATGGGTGGTGTATTAATTGGAAGAGCAATCACAGAACGTCCTGATCTTTATAAAGTGGCACTTGTTGAAGTAGGCTGTACAAATACCATTAGAATGGAAACGACTCCCAATGGACCAAACCAAATACCTGAAGTTGGTTCATTAAAAAATGAAGAAGATGTAAAACATATACTAGAAATGGATTCGCAGAGTAAAGTAAAGAAAGGCGAAAAATATCCTGCAGTTTTTATTCGTACAGGAATTAATGATCCAAGAGTTGCACCGTGGGAACCGGGTAAGTTTGCCGCTATTTTACAAAACTATAACAGCTCAGAAAATCCAATTTTGTTACATGTTAACTATGCAAACGGCCACCATTCAAATGATTTAGATGTTACATTTGGAGACGAAGCCGATATGTTTGCTTTTGCATTATGGCAAGTCGGAAATACAAAATTCCAAATTGCGAAATAATACTACATTGGGAATCTTTGTGCTATTATTTTATCACAAAGATTCGCAATGTTATTTATAGAGATTCACTAAGTTTTAAAAAACATATTCTTATAAATGAAACAACTCTACAGAATTATATTCATTTTATTTTTTATCAGCCTTAAAATTTATTCTCAAAAGCAAGAAGCTATAATTTACTTTAAAGATGGAGATTCTATTGAGGGATTCGCTTATCTAAAATTCAATAAAATAAAATTTAAAGTTGCTCAAGAAGACAAACCCGATACTTGGGATGAAGAATTTGTAAAAAGAATTAAATTCGTTGATTTTGGTTTTTCAAGAACTTTCGAATATGTCAAACTAAATTCTTTAGACAAACCCAAATTGGTAGAAATCATTACTAAAGGAGAAGCGACTTTATATAAAAAACTTGGTTCCGATTTTAGTCTTCTTGACCAAATTTATAATCCATATGATGATCGACCTGCCACTTACAGCCCTCAAACCGATTCTTTTCAGCAACCAATTGAATCTTCTATATTTTATTATATCAAAAAACAAAAAGACAAATATCCAACTTGTTTAAATTGCGGCGTCGTAAATGCGTGGAAAAAAAACACCTCGAAAGTTTTTGCTGACTGCGATTTTATTGTTAAAAAACTAAAGGATAATAAATGGGTTTTCGAAGACATTAAAGAAATTGTAGAATTTTATAATGACATTTGTTTAGGAGAATGATTACAGTCATAAGCACAGCAGTACGTCTCTATAAATAAAAAAACCTTTGTAACTTTAAGCCTTTGTAACTCTCAAACTAAAAAAAATATTTTTTTTTCACCCCCGTCCCAACCTTTTTATCTTTTTTACTCTCTATACAAGAAAGACAACAATTGTGATAAACGAGACTCAAATAGCAAACTGTAAAAAAATGCACCGCGATGCCCAACGTCAGGTGTACGAATACATGGCGCCAAAGTTGTACCGCCTTTGCAAAAGATATTTAAAAAAGGAAGAGGAAATCGAAGAAGCTGTGGCTGATTCTTTCTTTACGATTTTTACCAAACTAGATCAGTTAAAAGAAGCGTATGCTTTTGAAGCTTGGGCAAGACGCATAACTGTAAACCATTGTTTGGCGACAATTAGAAAAGAAACCAACTTTAATATGTATTTAGACGATGTGAAAATGCTTTCGCAACCTTCTGTCGACGAACTGAATACATTGGAAGAAGAAGATTTGCTTAATTTATTAAACCATATTCCAGACGGCTGTAAAACTGTATTTAACCTTTTTGTCATTGAAGGTTTCTCGCATAAAGAAATAGCCGAAATGCTAAAGATCTCTGAAGGCACCTCAAAATCACAATTGAATGCCGCTAAGACCAAATTGAAAGAACTGGTTAATAAACTGTATTATCAAAAAGCAAAATAGTCATGGACAATCAAGATAAATTATTCGATAAAATAAAAGAAGCTTCGCAAAAAGCCGAGTTTCAAGACTTTCCAGGAATGGAAAAAGTCTGGGCGCGCGTAGAAGAAAAACTGGACAAAAAAGAAGACAAAAAAACAATTGCATTATGGAAAAAAATTGCTGTTGCAGCTTCTCTTCTATTATTGCTTTCTCTAGGTTTTCAATTTTTATATTCTAGTAAAGAAGCTGTTATAGAAACGCCAAAAGTAGTTCTGGAAGAAAAAGAAATAAAACAGCCTCACGCTGAAGAACCAATTTTAAATCAAAATGATGCCACTTCTTCTGAAATAGTTTCAAGCGAAGAAGCAGTTAAAATATTAGACAATCAAACAAAAAATAAAGAACGAGTTGCGGTTCAAGAAGTAACAGCTCCTCAAGCAGGACCGGTTCAATCTGCTCCAGCGCCAAGTATAGCTGCAGAAATGATTGTTTCGGCAAACGAGCCTCTTAGAAGCGAACATTACGAAGAAGATGCTAAAATATCTTCAAAAACTGAAATGACTCCAGAAATGGGTTATTCAAGTTATCCTCAAAGAGAGTCTGCAAAAGTTGCTTATTCAGCTGCGCCAACACAAAAAGCTAAAAAAAGCAGTCCTCTGGTAGTTCTTAACGGAAACGCACTAGCGCATAGCGATGATGTCAAGAAAGACAAAATGATTCAAAACGAACTTCCGAATCTGCAGCCAGAAAATTTAGATTCGCTTGTCGTTCTTGACGAACCTTTATACATCATAGACGGAATTTACTATTCGGAAAATGATCTGTTTGGCAAAAACCCGACTAGTCCATATGCACCTTTAGACAAACAAGACATTAAAACCATAACTATTTTGCAAGACCTTGAAGCTACCGAAAAATATGGCGAAAGAGGCAAAAAAGGAGTTGTTATAATCACTACAAAAAACGGAAAACCAGCTCCGAAAAAATAATTAGAACACTACAAAACTTTGTCAAAGTTTTAAACTTTGACAAAGTTAAATCTCAACATTAATTCTAAAACTTATTATCATGAAAAGTCTAAAACTTATTTCATCAGCTATTGCTATGCTTATATGTTTCGTAAGCATGGCACAAGAAAGAACGATTTCCGGAATCATTTCAGACGAAAACAAACAGCCTATTCCTGGGGCAAATATTTTCAATAAGACATCAAAAGCAAATGCTGTAACCAATTTTGACGGCCAATACAGCATTCAAGCTAAAACGGGAGATCTACTGGTTTTCAGCATCGTTGGATACAAAAGTCAAAGCCAAAGGGTTCAAAATTCAAATACAATTAACATAAAACTGCTTCCGGAGAATCAGACTTTAAATGAAATTGTGGTTGTTGGCTACGGCACAAGCACTTCTGAATATGAAGACCGAAGCTATGCGCATGCTGAAAAAAGAAGAGAAAAGAAAGATGCAGCACAGGCTCTTAAAGGAAAAGTCGCAGCCGTTCAAGTTGCAAGCAATGCCCTTTACATGCCAAGCCCAACTGCTGCTATACGCGGAACTGCTCCTATTTCTCCAAATAATGAACCGATGTACATTATTGACGGAGTTCCTGCGAAAGCCAATCAAATGGCAAAAATCAATCCGAATGACATCAATAATGTTTCCGTTTTAAAAGATCAAGCCGCAACTTCTATTTATGGAAGTAAAGCTTCGAATGGCGTTGTGATTATTTCAACTAAAAATGAAATGTATAAAAATCTTTCTGAAAAAGAATTGGATAAAAAACTCAACATTCTGCCAATTCCAACAGAACCGACACAGGAAGATTATGATGCTTTTGTTGAAAATGCTTTCGAAAGTCCAAAAACAGCTCCGCTTTCTACATTTTCTATAGATGTAGATAATGCTTCGTACACCAATATCAGACGTTTTTTAAATAACGGGCAGCAAGTTCCAAAAGATGCCGTTCGTGTGGAAGAAATGGTTAATTTCTTTAAATACACTTATCCGCAGCCTAAAAACGAACATCCGTTTTCTATCAATACAGAAGTGAGCGATTCGCCTTGGAATAAAAACAACAAAATCTTAAAAATTGGTTTGCAAGGAAAAAATATTCCAACCAACGATTTGCCAGCTTCCAATCTTGTTTTCTTGATTGATGTTTCGGGATCAATGGGCGACATGAACAAATTGCCTTTATTGAAACAATCAATGAAAATTTTGGTAAACGAATTACGATCAAAAGACAAAGTTTCTATTGTCGTATATGCTGGGGCTGCCGGGATGGTTTTAGCGCCAACTTCTGGCGATGAGAAAAAAACAATTATCGATGCTCTAGATAAATTAGAATCTGGCGGAAGCACTGCTGGAGGCGCAGGAATTGAATTGGCGTACAAAACGGCAACAGAAAATTTCATTAAAGGCGGAAACAATCGTGTGATTCTAGCTACTGACGGTGATTTTAACGTTGGAAGTTCATCAAATTTGGATATGGAAAAACTAATTGAGGAAAAAAGAAAAACAGGTGTTTTCTTGACTTGTCTTGGTTACGGAATGGGCAATTATAAAGACAGTAAAATGGAAATCTTGGCCGATAAAGGAAATGGAAATTATGCTTATATCGACAACATACAGGAAGCAAATCGCTTTTTAGGAAAAGAATTCAAAGGTTCGATGTTTGCTATCGCGAAAGATGTAAAAATTCAGATCGAGTTCAATCCGAAACAAGTTCAAGCGTATCGTTTGATTGGTTACGAAAACAGAAAACTTCGTCCAGAAGATTTTAAAAATGATGCAATTGATGCAGGCGAATTAGGAAGTAATCATACCGTTACGGCTTTATACGAAATTATTCCTGCTGGAGTAAAAAGTGATTATTTAGCCGAACAGCCAGATCCTTTAAAATACACTAAAACAGAAACCAGTTCAAACAATTACAGTGGCGAATTGGCAACTATAAAATTCCGTTACAAAAAGCCAGATGGCGATAAAAGTATTGAAATGGTTCAAGTAATCGAGAATAAAGCAGTTGCTTTAGATAAAGCGAGTGATGACATGAAATTTAGTTCTGCCGTAGCTTGGTTCGGATTAAAATTAAGAGACTCAAAATTAATCGCAGACAAATCTACTGAAGAAATTGTAAAACTAGCGAAGCAAGGAAATTCAAACGACGGAGAAGGTTACAAAGCTGAGTTTATTCGTCTGGTTGAAACTTCCAAACAGTATAATTAACAAACATGAGAGCAATCAAACTTGTTTCGCTACTTTTTCTGCTAAGCTATATGGCAAAAGCACAGGATAAAACTGGTTTTCCCAAAGAAAAAGATACGATTCACCTTCAGCCCCATAAAGCTATTATCTGCGGGCCCAACAGATCCGCACTCATTCAAATTTTATATGTTTTGGACGGAAAAATTATTGATAAAGAAAAAATTAGCAGAATTAAACCAGACACTATCGAGTCTATGAAGGCATTACAACCCAATGAAGCTAAATTAATTTATGGAGACCAAGGAGCGAATGGAGCGATTGTCATAATTAGCAAAAAAAGGTGAATTAAAAATATTTTCTTGAAGTTCTTTGTCTGATTGGGCAATTAGTAATTAATAAATATTGTATTACATTTGCGGCTTTATTTTCAAAACTTATTTTACACACTTACACACGTATGAATCCTATTTTAAGCCAAAATCTATTTTTAGTAAAAGAACACATTGGAATGTTCAAAGCCGCAAACAACTACGATATCTATCATCCAGAAACCAATCAAATCATTATGAACTGCCGAGAGAATAATCTTGGGTTCTTCACAAAAGTATTTCGTTTTACAGATTACAAAAGAGCAACTCCGTTTAATGTTGAAATCACAACTGCTTCTGGCGAGAAATTAATTACAGTAAGAAGAGGTGTTGCCATCTTTAGATCTACGGTTGAAGTATTGGACGAAAAAGATCGTCTGATTGGAACTTTCAAACAAAAATTCTTTTCGATTGGAGGAAAGTTTAACATTTTGGATAAAAACGAAAAGCCTGTAGCCACTTTGCAAGGAAAATGGACGGGCTGGGATTTTAAATTCTCTCATGAAAATAAACAATTGGCTCAGGTAAATAAAAAATGGGCAGGATTAGGAAAAGAGTTTTTTACAAGCGCTGACAATTATGTTCTTCAAATTGAAGATACCGTTGCCGCCGACAGTCCGTTGAGACAGTTAATCTTAGGAGCGGTAATGTGTATTGACATGGTTCTGAAAGAATAGCAAAAGTTGTTAAACTTAGATTAAGAATACCTTTTAAAGCATCATTTTAGTTTTCAAAAGCTTATTTTTGTAAGACTTAAAATGATGCTTTCTGCATTTCTAAAAACACAATCATGACCGACTTAAAAAATAAAAATGCCCTTATTACAGGTGCTGGAAAAGGAATTGGAAAAGCCGTAGCAATTGCTTTGGCAAAAGAAGGCGTAAACCTGATTTTGGTTTCAAGAACTCAAAAAGATATTGAACAACTGGCTGACGAAGCTTCTAATCTGGGCGTAAAAGCTTTGGCTCTATCAGCTGATGTTTCGGATATTAATTCTATCAATAAAGCTGTAGAAAAAGCTTTGGCTGAATTTAAACACATTGATATTTTAATCAATAGTGCTGGAATTGCTTCTTTTGGAAAATTCTTAGAATTAGAGCCAGAAGCTTGGGAAAGAATTATTCAAGTAAATTTAATGGGAACGTACTACACCACTCGTGCCGTTATCCCAAACATGATCGAAAGACAAACTGGAGACATCATTAATATTTCGTCAACTGCAGGATTAAACGGAAATGCTTTAACAAGTGCTTACAGCGCTTCTAAATTTGCTGTTTTGGGCTTAACAGATTCTCTCATGCAGGAAATGAGAAAACACAATATTCGTGTTACAGCACTCACGCCAAGTACAGTGGCAACTGATATGGCAAAAGACCTAAACTTAACTGACGGAAATCCTGATAAAGTAATGCAGTCTGAAGATATGGCAGATTTAATTATTGCACAGTTAAAATTAAACCGAAGAGTATTTATCAAAAACAGCAGTATTTGGTCAACCAACCCATAAAAATAAATTCCAATTTTTTGAAATTCCAAATTCCAGTTACTTTGAGATTGGAATTTGGGATTTAAATATTGGAATTTGGAATTAAATTATTGGAATTAAAAAAACATGATGGAACAATATTTAAGACAATTGGTCGAAATCGAATTTCAGGATAAGAAAGAAATCTTCAGCGGATTCTTAATCGATTATTCTGACGAATGGATCTTGCTTCGAAATAATCCTGTAGATTTTATTTTGGATGGTTTTGTCATTCTTAGAAATAAAAACATTGAAGCTGTAAACCGAGATCATGATTTGGCTTTTACTGAAAAAGTAATTCGTCTGAAAGGATTAAAAATTAATTCTGATGATATTATCCCAATCAAAGATTTAGCTTCAATTATAAATTACGTTTCGAAGAAATATGGCATTTTTCAAATCGCTAAAAAATCTTCTAAATCTGCCTATTTAGGAAAATTAATAGCATTGAATGACGAAGAGTTGACTATTAATTTCTTAGACACAAGAGGTCAGTTTGGCGGAGAATTAGATTTTAATCCCGAAAAAATTCGAGTGATTGAATTTGATACCGATTATATTAATTCTTTGAAATTGGTTGTTCCGGATAACGAATGATTATTAAAAGCAAAAGTGACCAATTCGAAAAAGGATTGTTTTTTTTTTGCAAGCTTCGGAGAAGCGAAATATTTCTAGCAAAGGATAAATGTTTACAACATAAAGCTCCAGAGGAGCGACATATTTTTTTAATAGAAATGTCGCTCCTACGGAGCTTTTTTTATTTGTCCTATTGTAATTCTATAAATATTTTGCCCCACTGGGGCTTTACAGATAAAATAAATATTCTTTGAAATTAGTTGTTCCGGATAATGAATGATTATTAAAAAACAGAAAAAGCCCTTTTTTACTTAAAAAGGGCTTTTTTTATGTGTAAACTTTGTCAAAGTTTGAAACTTTGACAAAGTTCCTAAAATCATCAATTAAGCTTCTGCCAGTTTATTCAAAAACTCAATGCGAACACTTCCGTCTTCATCAATTTTAGTTAAATTAATTTCTTTCAGCGTATTTACCAATTCTGGATTCCAAGGCGTTTTTACTTTTACATAGTTTTCAGTAAATCCGTGAATGTATCCTTCTTTATTTTCACTTTCAAAAAGAACAGTTCTGTTTGTTCCCAATTGGCTTTCATAAAAAGCACGGCGTTTTTTAACTGACAAACCGCGAAGCATTTTACTGCGTTTAGCGCGAACATTTGAAGGAACAACTCCTTCCATGTCTGCGGCTTCTGTATTGTCTCTTTCCGAATAGGTAAAAACGTGCAGATACGAAATATCTAAATCGTTCAGAAAATGATACGTTTCTAAGAAATGCTCATCTGTTTCTCCTGGAAAACCGACAATAACGTCTACACCAATACACGCATGAGGCATTACTTCTCGAATTTTAGCAACGCGATCAATATACACTTCACGCAAATAACGGCGTTTCATTAATTTCAAAATATCATTGCTTCCTGATTGCAGCGGAATATGAAAATGCGGCACAAAAGTTCGGCTTTGAGAAACAAATTCGATCGTTTCGTTTTTCAATAAATTGGGTTCAATAGAAGAAATTCTCAGACGTTCGATTCCTTCTACTTTATCTAAAGCCTGAACTAAATCCAGAAAAGTATGTTCGTGTTTTTTATTTCCGAACTCTCCTTTTCCGTAATCTCCAATATTTACACCTGTTAAAACAATTTCACGAATATTTTGAGCCGAAATTTCTTTGGCATTTTTCAATACATTTTCTAAAGCATCGCTTCTTGAAATTCCTCTCGCTAACGGAATTGTGCAATAGGTACATTTATAATCGCAGCCGTCTTGAACTTTCAAAAATGCTCTTGTACGATCACCGATAGAATAACTTCCTACGTAGAAATCTGCTTCGGCAATTTCGCATGAATGAACTTCGCCCATATCATTTTTGCTTAAATCATGGATATAGTCGGTGATTTTGAATTTTTCTGTAGCGCCTAAAACCAAATCAACTCCATCAACCGCAGCCAATTCTTCTGGTTTCAGTTGTGCATAACAGCCTACAGCAGCAACAAAAGCTTTTTCGTTAAGCTTCATTGCTTTCTTGACAACCTGTTTAAATTGTTTATCGGCATTTTCTGTTACAGAGCAGGTATTAATCACATAGATATCTGCAACATCTTCAAAATCGACGCGGTCAAAACCTTCGTCATTAAAACTTCTGGCAATTGTAGAGGTTTCTGAAAAATTCAGTTTACAACCCAGCGTATAAAAGGCAACTTTCTTTCTATTTTCCATAATTTGTCTTAAATTAATGAAATCGTTGTCAAAAAATTTAAGGCTGCAAATTTACAAACAATATTCATCAAAAGAAAGCAATTAACGCACATCCAATCAATAATTTGCGCCAATGGTAATTTAAGACATTCAAAACTTGCAGTCAATTGCATTATTTTTAAAAAAGTTTTTACAGAAAAATTTAAGATTTTGGCGTTCTGATAAGAATAAAACGACAAAAACCATCGATTAAGTGCAAATTTTATCGATTAAATACGTTTTTTTCGGTTTTAAATTCAAAATTTCTTACATTTACCATTGTTACG
Organism: Flavobacterium sp. TR2; assembly: GCF_025252405.1. Classification (NCBI taxonomy): domain Bacteria; kingdom Pseudomonadati; phylum Bacteroidota; class Flavobacteriia; order Flavobacteriales; family Flavobacteriaceae; genus Flavobacterium; species Flavobacterium sp. TR2. The sequence goes on from NZ_CP104307.1 coordinate 5,086,455, forward strand.
AATCAAGTTGCCAATAAATTCATATTAAAGAATTTTAGTAAGCTTTAATTAATTTAATAATAATTCGGGCATAACAATTTTGAATTTTACTCGTTATGTTGTTGTTTTGTGTTACAAAATGAAATGGGAAAGCCGAAAACCAAAGAGAGTAGGCAAAATTATAATAACAAATACCACGCTTTATGAAAGCATTTTTACCCACGATCTGCTTGATGTTCTTAACCCTATTTAGTTCGCAAGCGCAAACTAATGCACCAGCCGCAAATGCAAATCCATTTCCTACTATTAGCACATTGACGACTTGGGCAAGCTTTAACTCACAACAGCAATTTGACGTTGCTATTCGTGCAGTTGGGTTTAAGTTTGAAGTTAAAGAACCAGGTGAAGGATCTACAGCTTATACCTACATTCGTAAAGTAACTGTTAATGAAGTAAACTATACGGATAGAATTGTATACAGAATTACAAACAACAATTCTGCAAGTATCATTTCTTTAGTAACGGCTTCAACTGATTTGGTTAGCTTGTACACACCACAATTGGCAAGCTTCAAAAACAACAACTGTAAAACTGAAATGTCTAAAGACAAAAACACAACTTGCAGCTGTTACGAAAGCGCAAATTTTGCTATCGATCTTTGCGACGAGCGTGTAAAATTAACTATGGGTGACGGAAATAAATACTTTGTTTCTGTAGCTAAAAAATAATATTTAACTCTGATTTGTTTCCAAATCTTTACTGACTTTTAAGTATGTAAAGATTTGGAACACATTTCTCAGTTTGAGTTTGGATTTTTAAGTTCGTACCAAACTTCCAATTCTTCTTCATATACGAAAGAATTCACAAAGCGAAAACCTAATTTCTCCAGAATTTTTCTTGAGTTTTCGTTTCCTGCATCTGCGTAAGCGTACAGCACATCTACTTTCATTTCGTTAAAAGCACGGTTAATAAAAGCTTTTCCTGCTTCTGTTGCATAACCTTTACCCCAGTGTTTTTCGATAAAACGATATCCTAACTCGTAAAAGTTTTTATGGTTATTGATTTCGTCTGTAATAAACTTTATTCCAGACCAGCCAATAAATTCATTCGTTTCTTTTAAAACAACGGCCCATCTTCCTGTTCCGAGATCTTTATATTGTTTGTGGACAAACTTGATATATTCAATGCTTTCGTCAATATGTTTTACAGGTTTGTTTCCAACAAACAGATGCACATTTGGGTTAGAATCCAATTCGAACATTCCTTCAGCATCAGAAAGCTCAAGTTCACGTAAAATCAGACGTTCTGTTTCAATTGGCTTTTTCATTTTAGTTTAGTTTAAAATATAACGCGTTACTACCTCAGCAACGCCATCATCATTATTTGAAGATACGATTAAATCTGCTTTGTCACGCAATTCAGGCGTTACATTGTCAACCCAAACTCCTAAACCGGCATATTCGATCATCGTTAAATCATTTCCTGCATTACCTACCGCGATAATTTCACTTTGGTGAATACCCAATTTATCAGCTAAAAACTTTATACTTGCCGCTTTGTCAATACCTTGCTGTGCCGCTTCTAAGAAAAATGGCTTTGACATCGAAACGCTTAAATGCGACATTTCATCTTTTAAATCATTTTCTAAAGTTTTTAAATACGCTGGCTCTTGAAGCAAAATACATTTAACCGCTGGTCTGTCTACATAATCTTTAAAGCTTGACACTTTATGATGCGCCATTCCTGTAATCTCTTTTTCGACTTCAATAAATTCAGAATCCGTTTCGCTGATAATTTCGTCATCCAAATACGTAATGATATGCGTATTATTCTTCACGCTATAATCATATAGCGCATGAATTTGCTCTACAGTTAGTTTCTGCTCAAACAAAACCAAATCATCTTTAACACGGCTGATTATGGCCCCGTTAAACGAAATCATATACGAATCGTTTAAATCGAGTTCCAGCTCTTTAGCATAGGCTGTCATTGCTGTAGTTGGCCTTCCCGAAGCCAAAACCACATAAACGCCTCTTGCCTGCGCTTCTAATAGCACTTTTTTGTTTAAATCTGAAATTCTGTGATCGTCTGTCAACAAGGTATCATCCATGTCGAGCACTAACATTTTATATTGCATTTTTTCTTTGTTCAGTTTTTAGCGCTCAGTCATGATGTGCAATTATAGCATAAAACTATCACTGAAACACTCCATACTGAACACTGAATACTTTTTTATAAGCTCATTCTAAATTCTTCAATTACAGGATTTGCTTTTGCAAAATCAGTTTCTTGAATAAAAACTTCAACTGCCAAATCTGTCTGTCCAAAACCTCCCAAACGAGCCGATTGAATGTTATCTTTTTTTACCGTTTCTACACCAGCCTCTTCTAATCTTTCTTGCAAAGCAATTGCTAATACTTCGCTTCCCGAAAACACTTTCATTAATCCCATAATATCGTTATAGTTATTCTACTTTTAAAAAAATCCAAAATCCCGCTTTTCAGTAACTTATACTTAAAGGCGGGACTGTAAACTGTGATTATATATTATTCTTCTTCAATATCTTCTTCGTCTTCATCAAGCTCCTCACCTTCTTCATCCATATCAAATAAATAAGGTTCGATCATGATTTTGTCTGCCAAAATTTCAATTCGTTCTGTCAGAGTTTCTGTAAAAATAATTCGCTGCACTTTGGCAATACTGTTTGAAATGCGAGTGATTTTTGGATCATGGCGCAATTTCAAAATTGGATCTGCATCGTCTATAATAAACATTTTAAGCCGATTTACGTTGTAACCCGCTGTACTAAACATATCGTTCAATTTGGTTGGCGTACCAATTAAAACATCAATTCCTGTAGAAACGTAGTTTTTATCATAATCCATATCGCCTTTGTCGTGCACGCCGTAAACTTCAAGATTAGTATATTTTCCAAACTTCTCAAAAAGTTCAACCATTGCAGTCATTTTCTCTTTATCCTCAACAATAATTAAAGCGCGAGGCGATTCTTCTGTTTTTCCTGCCAATTGCTGAATTACATTCAATACAATTGTCGTTGTTTTTCCGCTTCCTTTTGGCGAAACAATTACGCAGTCAGCACCACTTTTTATGGTCGAAAAAGTTTCCATCTGCAAAGCATTAGCTTCTGTCAAACCATTTTCAACTAATCCGTCCTGTAATTTTTCGTTTATCTTTTTTAGTTTCATTTTTTTTTTATGCTTTAAGCTTTAAGCATTAAGCTATAAGCTAAAATAATACAATTTGAAAGCCTAAAGCCTAATGCTTAAAGCTTATTGCGCGAAGCATCTTACTTGCTTGCGAACATTTTTACATCTGTTTCAGAAATTTCGTTTCCTCCCAAAATGATTAATCTTTCTACCACATTTCGAAGCTCGCGAATGTTTCCTGTCCAATCGTATTCCTGCAATAATTTAACAGCTTGAGCCGAAAATGATTTAACTGCATTTCCTTGTTCTGAAGCTATCTTTTCTGTAAAGTGAGAAATTAAAGCTGGAATATCATCGCGTCTTTCATTCAATGGTGGCACTTTAATTAAAATAACTGCCAAGCGGTGGTATAAATCTTCACGGAAACGGCCTTCGGCAATTTCTGTTTTTAAGTCCTTATTGGTTGCGGCAACGACACGAACATCTACTTTTATGTCTTTATCGGCTCCAACTCGGGTAATCATATTTTCCTGAAGCGCACGCAACACCTTGGCTTGCGCCGAAAGGCTCATGTCTCCAATTTCATCTAAGAAAATAGTTCCTTTGTCAGCGGCTTCAAACTTTCCCGCACGATCTTTTACAGCCGACGTAAAAGCTCCTTTTACGTGCCCGAACAATTCGCTTTCGATCAATTCACTTGGAATCGCAGCACAGTTCACTTCGATTAAAGGAAAACCTGAACGCTCGCTTTTTTCATGCAGCTGATGCGCCACTAATTCTTTTCCAGTTCCGTTTGGACCAGTGATCAAAACTCTGGCTTCGGTTGGCGCCACTTTATCAATCATCACTTTGATATGATTAATCGATTCGCTGTCACCAATCATTTCGTAATTTTTGCTGACTTTTTTCTTCAGTATTTTATTTTCAACTACTAATTGTTTTTTGTCTAAAGCATTACGAACCGTATTCAGCAAACGGTTCAAATCTGGCGGTTTCGATATATAATCAAAAGCTCCTAAACGCATAGTCTGAATAGCCGTTTCCATGTCGCCATGCCCCGAAATCATCACCATCGGAATTTCTGGTTTTATCTTTTTCACTTCTTCTAAAACCTCAACGCCATCCATTTTTGGCATTTTGATGTCGCACAAAACCAAATCGTAATCGTTATTTTTTATTTTTTCAAGTCCCGCAATGCCATCTTCTGCTTCATCAACCTGATACGAATCATTTTCTTCTGATAAAATTTTTACCAAAACTCTTCTGATTGCCGCTTCGTCTTCTACAATTAGTATTTTACTCATTTTTTTAAGGTTCAAAGTTGCAAAGGTTCAAAGTTGCAAAGTTTAAAATCTTTATTTACAATTATACCTTTTTAACCTGTTATATAATATTTCTTCTGGCTGTAGTGTATTTCTTAAAGTCGCTTTTCTAAGTTACAAAAATTCAAAAAACCTTTGAACCTTTGTCCCTCTGAACCTTTGCAACTTTAAACAACTAGTACTTGAGCCACTTATACAATTCCTTCCAAGTCGGTTTTTTGCCGTACATTAAAATACCAATTCGGTAGATTTTTGCGGCGAACCAGACAACAAGGAAAAATGATGTAAACAATAATGATACCGAAATTGCGATTTGCCACCACGGAACGCCAAACGGAATACGCATTAACATTACAATTGGCGAAGTTAACGGAATCATTGAAAAGATTACCGCGACACTTCCGTGCGGATCGTTTACGACAGTAAAAAAACCGATATAAACACTCAAAATCAGGGGCATTAAAATTGGCAATAAAAATTGCTGAGAATCGGTCTGATTGTCAACCGCAGCGCCAATTGCTGCATAAAATGAGCTATATAAAAAATATCCTCCAATAAAATAAATCACAAATCCGATGATAATGCTCGCAATTGGCAGATTCCATAATTCGGCAATGTACATTTGCGCTGAACCTGAAAATTCATGCTGAGCCGCTTGCATCATTTCTGGCGAAATTCTAGCAGTTGGGCCAACATTTACGCCAAAGAATGCCGAAGCGGCAAACATTAATCCTAAACCGATAATTGCCCAGATTACAAATTGGAGAATTCCTGCCAAAGAAGTTCCGACAATTTTCCCGATCATCAATTGGAATGGTTTTACAGATGAAATAATAATTTCGATGATGCGGTTTGTTTTTTCTTCGATCACGCTTCGCATCACCATATTTCCGTAAATGATAATGAACATCATGATCAGATACCCAAATGCGCCGCCGATTCCGATTTTAATTTCGTTTAAACCTTTCAAACTCTCTTCTCCAGAGGCTTTCACCAAATGTATATTTACATCAGACTGTGCTTTCTGAATAGCTAGAGTATCCAATTTTGCCTCTTCAAGATTTAGTTTTGTGATTTTATTCCCGATGATGTCCTGAGTGTTTTCAATAAAAGAAATACTCGGACTGTTATTTGAAATGAATTCAATTTTGCTTTCTAAATCTTTTATGTTTTTTGTTTTCGGAATAACAATTAATCCGTTGAAATTTTCTTTTGTAATACTGTCTTTTAAAGATTTTACATCAATTTCAGACAGATTGAGATATTTAAATTCGGCTCCTTTTTTATTTTCCTTTAAAAAATCTGAAGCAAAAAGCCCAGTTTCGTCATGAATCGCAATTCTTTTTGTTTCTGCTTTCATGGTGCTCAAATAACCAATGAAAACAGCAATAGCCACAAACAAAAGCGGACTCAAGAAAGTCATGACAACAAAAGATTTATTGCGGACTTTGGCAATAAATTCTCTTTTTATAATCAACGAGATGATACTCATAAATAATTTTAATTTTCAAATCTAAAATTCCAAATTCCAATTTAATCGAACTTTGGAATTTGGAATTTAATTATTGGAATTTAATTTTTTGTTTTCAGTAACTGTCTGGATAAAAATATCGTGTATGCTTGGAATTTTTTCAACGAAGTGCGTTACTTGTCCGCGTTGTGTCAAAACATTCAATAATTCATTTGGAGCTGCGTTACCAATCTGAATATTTAATTTTAAATCATCATTCAGAGATTTAAAACTCGCTGGAGAAACTATAAACTTCTGGGTGATATCGTACATCAATCCTTCGACATTATCGGTCAGAATTCCAACTTCAAAGCTGTTGGTTCTAAATTGGCGTTTTACATCAACAACTTTTCCTTCAATTAATTTATTTGATTTATGGATTAAAGCAATGTTTTCGCAAAGCTCTTCTACGCTTTCCATTCGGTGAGTTGAGAAAATGATAGTAGAACCTTGCTCTTTTAAAGCCAGAATCTCATCTTTAATAATATTTGCATTTACGGGATCAAACCCAGAAAAAGGTTCATCTAAAATCAGCAGTTTTGGTTTATGCAACACGCAAACCACAAACTGAATTTTTTGCGCCATTCCTTTAGAAAGTTCCTGAATCTTTTTATTCCACCATCCTTGAATTCCTAAACGATCAAACCAATAATCCAGCTGCTTTTTGGCTTCGGCTTTAGAAAGTCCTTTCATCTGCGCCAGATACAGACACTGCTCTCCTACTTTCATAGAACTGTACAAGCCTCTTTCTTCTGGAAGATAACCGATAGTCTGAACGTGTTTTGGTTGCAATTTCTCTCCATCCAAAATCACTTCGCCACTGTCAGGCATTGTGATCTGGTTTATGATTCTGATAAGGGAAGTTTTTCCTGCTCCATTAGGACCTAAAAGTCCATATATACTGCCTTTAGGCACATTTAATGAAACTTCGTTAAGTGCTACATAGTCGCCATATTTTTTTATGACTTTATGTACTTCAAGTAAGTTACTCATGTTATTTTTAAGGATTTACTGCATTGCTTCTCCAATTACGGTTCAGCGACTGTAAAAGTAAATAATTACTAGCGATTCTGTGTCATATTACGCAAAAAACCCATTCTATTTTATGCTAGAATGGGTTTTGCTTATTTGTAATATTTTAAAAAAGTTCAGGTTATGAGAACATATCTTTTACTTTCTCAAAAAATGATTTCTCTGATTTCTCTGGACTTGGAGCAAAGTGCTCGTCTGTTAAAGCATTTTCAAAGAATTGTTTTTGCTCTTTATTTAATGTTTTTGGAGTCCAAACATTTACGTGAACCAATAAATCTCCGCTTCCGTAACCATTCAAACTTGGAATTCCTTTTCCTTTTAATCTTAAGATTTTTCCAGACTGAATTCCTTCTTCCAGTTTAATACGCACTTTTCCGTTGATTGCTTCAATATCTTTAGAAGCTCCTAAAACTGCTTCTGGGAAACTGATGTACAAATCGAAGTGAACGTTTTCGCCTTCACGCTTCAAGAATTCGTGCTCAATTTCTTCAATAGCCACAATTAAATCTCCTGGAATGCTGTTTCCTGGAGCATCGTTACCTTTATTGGCAACTTTCAACTGCATTCCGTCAACAACTCCCGCAGGAATTTTGATTGATACTGTTTCGTCTTCCTGAACCATTCCTTGAGCATCTGCCTCAGATGGTTTTTTATCTAAAATCTGACCAGAACCACCACAAGTAGGACAAGTTGATGCAGATTGCATTCTTCCTAAAATGGTATTGGTTACACGCATTACTTGCCCCTGACCATTACAAGTCGTACAAGTTTTATACGTTACGCCTTTTGCCTGAACTTTACGTTTTACTTTTACTTTTTTCTCAACTCCATTTGCAATTTCCTCTAAAGTCAATTTTACTTTAATTCGAAGATTGCTTCCTTTCGCGCGGCGAGGACCTCCGCCTCCGCCTCCGAAACCGCCAAATCCGCCACCGAAAATATCACCAAACTGGCTGAAAATGTCATCCATATTCATACCTCCGTGACCGCCAAATCCGCCAGAACCATCAAATGCCTGATGACCATACTGATCGTATTTCGCTTTTTTCTGCGGATCACTTAAAACTTCATAAGCTTCTGCCGCCAATTTGAAGTTTTCTTCTGCCTCTTTGTCGCCTGGGTTTTTATCAGGATGGTATTTTAAAGCACTTTTTCTATACGCTTTTTTAATTTCGGCAGCATCAGCATTTTTTGAAATGCCAAGTATTTCGTAAAAATCTTTTTTCATAATTTAGGTTAAATTGCTGCGCCAGTTCGCTAGCGCTCGAGTCCAAATCTAAAATTTCTAAATTCCAGTTTTTAAAAACTGAATATCAGAATCTTAATTGCTTTTAGTTTCCAACTACAACTTTAGGGTAACGAATGATTTTGTCTCCTAATTTGTATCCTTTTTCAATAACATCAACAATTTTCCCTTTTAATTTGTCAGACGGTGCTGGAATTTGGGTAATTGCCTCAGCAATATCAGCATTGAAAGCATCTCCTGCTTGAATTTCAACTTGCTCTAAACCTTTAGAAACTAAAGTGCTTTTCAATTTTTCATGAATCAACTCGACACCTTTTTTCAAATTCTCATCGTCTGATTTGTTGATCTCTACTGTCGCTCTGTCAAAATCATCTAAAACTGGAAGCATAGCCAACAAAACTTCTTGGTTTGCTGTTTTAAATAATTCAAGACGCTCTTTTGAAGTTCTTTTTTTGTAATTTTCAAATTCAGCAAATAATCTCAAAAACTTATCTTTTTCGTGAGCCAAGTCTTTAGCTAATTGCTCCTCAACACTTAATTCTTCAACAATTAACTGCTCTCCGTTGGCATTGTTCTCTAACGTTACATCGTCTAATTCCTGATCGAATTCTGTATTTTCCGTAGTCATATTACTTTTATTTTTAAAAATATTTTTAAACTTCATTTTTTATTTCTTTCTGTTGGATTGCAAAAGTGCTGCCAAATCTAATAAAATGTCAAATTGTCACTTTATTAATTATGAGACATTTAAAAAACGCTGTCCTACAGAAAAAATTTATTATAATTTTAAGACTATTACGTTTTAGTTTATCTTATCTTTGAGACCATAAACATAAATTTTTACCGCTAAAAATTGAATTTAAGGGTTGGCTTCGGCCTCTAAATAATTATTAATTCAAGTTTACCTTATATTAAAAAAAGCTTCGCCTATAGAGACGAAGCTTTTTTTTATGTTTGAGCTTTTTTATGACAAAGCTGTCATTTTTTTTGCACGGGCGGAGGGATTCGAACCCCCATCAACGGTTTTGGAGACCGCTATTCTACCCTTGAACTACGCCCGTAACTTGAGGTCGCAAATTAAAAGTTTTTTTTCTTCTCTGGCAACTATTTCAGACAGAGATTTTAAAAGAAAACCCTTTGAATCTGCGGAATCTGAAGCAAAAACTTTTGTTCCAGACAGTTAGCCTAACAAAGTTTTTTTCAATCCTTCGAAATCAACAGAAACCTGTTCTCCTGTTACTAAGTTTTTAAGCGCATAAGTATTTGAAGCAATTTCCTGATCGCCAGCAATTACTGCAAACGGAATCAAACGCTTGTCTGCGTATTGAAATTGTTTTCCAACTTTTACATTATCAGGATACAATTCTACTTTTATATTTTCTTGTCGCAATTTCTGAATCGCTTTTGAAGCATACAAAGCTTCTTTATCTCCATAATTGATAAACAATGCTTTTGATGTCGCAGAAACAGTTTCTGGGAATAATTGCAATTCTTCTAAAACCAGATAAATTCTATCAAGCCCAAAAGAGATCCCGACACCGCTCATATTTTTCAATCCAAAAATACCCGTCAAATCGTCGTATCTTCCTCCTCCTCCGATAGAACCCATTGCAACTGTTTTTGGCGCTGCAACTTCAAAAATAGCTCCTGTGTAATAATTTAAGCCGCGTGCCAAAGTCACATCAAGGTCTAAAATTGCAGTTGACAAACCTAAATCGGCCACATTGTCGCAAATAAACTTCAATTCTTCAACTCCTTTCATTCCTTCTTCAGAAGAAGACAATAAGTCCGAAAGCTGTGCTATTTTGTCTGCAAAAGTTCCTGAGAAACTGAAAAGCGGCTGTACTTTTACTAAAGCTTCTTCAGAAATTCCTTTTTCGATCATTTCTTTTTTAACGCCGTCTTCTCCAATTTTATCCAATTTATCAAGCGCAACGGTAAAATCAATCAATTTATCTGAAGCGCCGATAACCTCAGCAATTCCAGATAAAATTTTTCTATTATTAATTTTAATTGTCACACCTTCCAAACCTAAAGAAGTAAAAACAGTATCATATAATTGAACCAACTCAACTTCCTGCCAAAGCGATTTTGAACCAACAACGTCGGCGTCACATTGAAAGAATTCTCTAAAACGTCCTTTTTGAGGATTGTCTGCTCTCCAAACGGGCTGAATCTGATATCTTTTAAACGGAAATTCAATTTCGCTTTGGTGCTGCACCACGTATCTTGCAAACGGAACTGTCAAGTCGTAACGCAACGCTTTTTCAGAAATTTTTCCTGTGAATTTATTTAATTCAATTCTTTGCTCTAAAGTTATTTTTTCAGCAGAATTCAGCTGTAATTCTTCGATAGATTCCGGCAATTCAATTTTACTTTTATTATAGAAAAAATTACCCGAGTTTAATATTTTAAAAATCAGACGATCTCCTTCTTCTCCATATTTCCCCATTAAGGTGTCTGAATTTTCAAACGAAGGCGTTTCGATTGGCTGAAAACCAAATTTTTCGAAATTTGCTTTTATAGTCTGAATAATATATTGACGTTTTGACACCTCGGCTGGTGAAAAATCTCTTGTCCCTTTTGGTATGCTTGGTTTTGAAGCCATCTTTTTTATTTTAGATTGTTGATTTTAGATTTTAGATTTCTTTTGAAACTTAAAATTCAAAAACCTTTAAAATTAATTTATTTCTATTTTTTTTTTGATTGCTGGCGCATGAGACTTTCGCCTTAATGACTTTCCAACTTTCGACTTAATTTAAGTCTGCAAATATCTTACTTTTTAAAATAAATAATAACACTTCGAAAACAAACTTGTAACAAAAACCGTATTTTCGTGACAAATTGGTCATGATGCTAAAATTATTTAAAGAAAATATCCGAATTGCTTTTGGTTCTATCAAAACACAAATTCTGCGTACTATTCTTACCGTTTTAATTATTGCTATCGGTATTACGGCTTTGGTTGGCATCCTGACTGTGGTGTCGGCTTTAGAAAATACAATTTCTACCGATTTTGCTTCAATGGGAGCCAATACTTTTAACATTAATCAATACGAAAATAAAGTTCGAAACCGCGGCGGCAACGAGCGAGAAGTCATCAATCCAATTATTTCCTATCCAGAAGCGGTTGCTTTTAAGAACAAATACAAATATCCTTTTACCGAAACTTCTTTATCTTTTACCGCAACTACAACTGCAGAAGTAAAATATTTAGGCGAAAAAACAGATCCTGAAATTACTATTGTTGGGGTTGACGAACATTTTATTACCAATTCGGGACTGGAAACCAGCCTCGGTAGAAGTTTTAATCAATTTGACATTGACAACAACACCTATTCCTGCATTGTAGGTTCTGATTTTGAAAAAGGGCTTCTGAAAGACATCAATCCAATTGACAAAGTAATTTCTATTCGAGGCGCTCGATTTAAAGTAATTGGCGTTTTGAAAGAAAAAGGTTCAACATTTGGAAACAGTCAGGACTTGCGAGTTTTAATTCCAATTCAAGTGGCGAGATCTCTATTTACAGCTCCAAACATTAATTATACAATTAGCGTGATGGTCTCTAAAAAAGAGGTTCTAGATGAAGCCATTGACAACGCAACAAGCACTATGCGAAGAGTTCGTAAATTAAGTCCTGTACGCGATAATAATTTTGGCGTAGTTCGAAGCGATGACTTGATTAACCGCATTCTCGGAATCACCAAATATCTGGGCTGGGCATCATGGATTATTTCAATTATCACAATTTTAGGATCATCTATTGCTTTGATGAACATTATGATTGTTTCTGTTACAGAGCGTACCCGCGAAATTGGCGTGCGTAAAGCTTTGGGCGCAAAGAGATCGACCGTGGCATTTCAGTTTTTTATTGAGACTTTATTAATTGGACAAATTGGAGGTTTGGTTGGAATCTTTTTGGGAATCCTGCTTGGTTTTGCTATTGCAACCGCCATGAGTTTTGCTTTTGTAATTCCGTGGATGGCAATTTTTGCCGCTTTTGCAACAAGTTTTTGTGTAGCACTGGTTTCTGGTTTATATCCAGCCATTAAAGCATCAAAATTAGATCCTATTGAGGCGTTACGTTACGAATAATTTTAGCCTCAAAGCTTTTAAAAACCTTGTAGGTTAAAATCTAAAAGAAAAAATAGCTATAAGTTTTTTAAAACCTTGCCAGAAATCATACGATCGTTATCGTAAATATCTTTTCGCAGCTCTACATTTTCAAAATTCATATTCTCAAGCAAATCGATCATTTCTTTCCCAAGATACTGATTGATTTCAAAATATAGTTTTCCGTTTTTATGAAGTCCGCTTTGTGCAAGAGAAGCAATTTTTCTATAAAAAATAAGCGGATCATTGTCTTCTACAAAAAGCGCCAAATGCGGTTCGTAATCCAATACATTCTTTTTAATTTCTACTTTTTCAAGATTTCGCACATAAGGCGGATTGGAAACAATAATATCAAACTGACAGGTAAATTCTTCCGTTTCTAATATATTCAGAAACATAAAAGTCACATCGACATTATTTCTCACAGCATTCCTTTTTGCGGTTTCTATCGCTTTTTTAGAAACATCAATTCCGAAAACTTCTGCATTGGGAAGATTTTTTGCTAACGAAATAGCAATACAGCCTGTCCCGGTACCAATATCAAGAATTCTTATTTTTTTATTTTTATCAGGACTCGCATTCTCATTAATAATCCATTCGACCAATTCTTCTGTTTCGGGCCTCGGAATCAAAACATTTTCATTTACTTCAAAATCCAAGCCGTAAAAATTGGTCTTTCCTAGCAAATACTGAATCGGAACTTCTTTCTTTAGCTGCTGAAGCAACTCATTCCAAATTACAAAATCGTTCTCATCAAATGCCAATTCGTGATTTAAAGCCAAATCAATCTGACGAAGCTGGTGTTTATCTTCTAATATTAAATAAAAAAAGCTCTCTGCTTCGTACGCATCGTAAAAAGGAGATAGTTCTTTAATAAATTGAGTCCGATATTGTTTAATTTTCATTTTTATTTTTTGAGCATTTTTGCATCAGCCTATAACTGACATTTAATCTTTCAATAAGTCTTGCTAGTTCTAATTTGTTACACTAAAATCACAAAACTTTCAGCATCCAGACAGGACAAGAATTATGGCCGGTACACCCCATGGGAGCGTCTAAATATTCAAAACCAGATTTTTTGTACAGCTTTTGCGCAGCATTCATAAATGGCATGGTTTCGATATAACATTTCTTGAAACCAAAAACTCTAGCTTGCTCCAAACATTTTTCCATCATTTGCGTTCCAATTCCCAAACCTCTAGTTTGAGGAAGAAAATACATTTTCTGCAATTCGCATATTTCAGGATCTCCGTTTTCTAGCGGCGCAATTCCTGCACAGCCTACAATTTCTCCTTCATTTTCAACAACAAAATATACAGATTGGGGTTTATTGTATTCTTCAAACATCAAATCCAGATAAGGATCTTCGTATGCAGTTCCTACTTTTGGAATTTCCATTTCATCAAAAACAGATCGTATCAAACTCGCAACTACTTGATTGTCTTCTTTTTTAATTGTGCGTATAAGCCAATTTACCATTTTTTTATTCTAATATCATTATAAATGCAAAAGTAAATATACTTATTCTATAGTTTCTTAACTTAATCATAAACTCAAAAATAACTACTTTTGCACTGTGAATATACATGAAAAATATATAAAACGCTGCATAGAACTGGCACAAAATGGGCTTGGAACAACATATCCGAATCCTATGGTGGGCAGCGTAATTGTTTATGATGGCCAAATTATCGGCGAAGGCTGGCACCAGAAGGCTGGCGAGCCTCATGCAGAGGTAAATGCCGTAAATTCTGTGAAAGATAAATCACTGCTGAAAAAGGCTACAATTTATGTAAGCTTAGAACCTTGCAGCCATTTTGGAAAAACGCCTCCGTGCTGTGATTTGATTATTGCAAATGAAATTCCGAATGTCGTTGTAGGAACTGTAGATCCTAATGAAAAAGTAGCTGGAAAAGGCATTTTGAAATTAATTGAAGCTGGAGCAAATGTTACCGTTGGAGTTTTAGAAAATGAATGCAACGAATTGAACAAGCGCTTTTTTACTTTTCATCAAAAAAAGAGACCTTATGTTATCTTAAAATGGGCAGAAAGTCTGGATGGATTTTTGGCTCCCGAAAAAGCTGGCAATCAAGATCGAAAACCCGTTTGGATTACCAATCAATATTCAAGACAATTGGTTCATAAATGGCGGACTGAGGAGCAGGCTATTTTGGTCGGAACACAAACTGTAGTTGATGATAATCCGAAATTAAATGCCAGAGATTGGAACGGAAATAACCCTACGAGAATTGCCATAGATCGAAATAACAGAATTGATCCTGACAGTTTTATTTTTGATGATACTGTAAAAACTATTGTTTTTTCTGGTGAAATCGAAAAACCATCAAAAGGGAGCACACAGTTTGAGGCAATCGATTTCAGCAGAAATATTGTGCCTCAGATTTTAGATGTTTTATACCAAAATCAAATTCAATCTGTAATTATTGAAGGCGGAAGACAAACGCTTCAATCTTTTATTGATGAAAATCTTTGGGATGAAGCACGCATTTTTATCGGGAAAACAAGTTTTTCAAACGGAACAGTAGCCCCAAATATTTTGAGAAAAAACAGCATCAAAACCAATATTTTAAGCGACGAACTAATACAGATTAAAAATCATGATTAATGCTATCATTTTTGATTTCGGAGATATTTTCATCAATTTAGACAAACCTGCTACAATTTCTGGACTTCAAAAACTAGGAATGAAGGAATGGAATAGTGAATTTGAACAATTGAATCTTTCTTTTGAAGTGGGCGCTATTTCTCCAGAAGATTTCGTTGGCGGCTTTCAAAAACAATTGCCAAATGCTTCAAAAGAAAAAATTTTAAAAGCGTGGAATGCTGTTTTGGCAGATTTTCCTTTTTATCGTTTAGAATTTCTGCAGGAATTATCAAAAAAATACCGTTTGTTTCTGTTAAGCAATACCGATTCTATCCACATCAATACTTTTGAAAAGAAAAGCGGCGTTTCTTTCTACAAGGATTTTTACGCCTGTTTTGAAAAAGTTTATTTTTCGTTTGATATCGGAATGAGAAAACCAGACCCGAAAATTTATCAGTTTGTTCTTGAACAAAATAACCTGACCGCTGAAAATACTTTATTCGTTGACGATAAAACGGAAAATACAGACAGTGCTGCGGCTCTTGGAATTAAAGTCTGGAATCTTCAAGTTGGCAAAGAAGATGTTGTAGATCTTTTTAAAAAGAACATAATTTAGAATACTGCTTTTGGAAATTAACGATACTTATCAAACTATTGCATCTGCATCTGAAGAAATACTGTTTAAAGAAAAAGGCAGCAAGTTCTTTGGATACGCATTCCCAATAGATCATGAAGACGAGGTAAAACCCATTATTGAAGACCTCAAAAAACAGCATCCCCATGCTGTGCACTATTGTTATGCGTACCAAATTGGAGTCGGAAATAAAATTTCGTATCGCGCCAACGATGACGGCGAGCCAAGCAACACGGCAGGCGCACCTATTTACGGTCAGATACAATCTTTTGGAGTAACTAACGTTCTTGTTGTAGTTGTTCGTATTTTTGGCGGAGTCAAATTGGGCGTTGGCGGTTTAATTTCTGCCTACAGAACCACTGCTCAACAAACTTTGGAAATTTGCGAGATTGTTGAAAAAACTATTGATGTCGAGTTTTTAATTTCTTTTGATTACAAAAACATGAATAAAGTTATGCGGGTTATCAAAGAAAAGAAATTAGAAATCGTCTCTCAAGAAATGGAAATGGATGAAATTTCAGGATTGCCAATTGGCAAAATTGTGACAAAAACGAGAAAAAAAAATGCCGAAACGGTGTTCAGCATTTTTGATTTAATGTTCGAAATTGATATTAAATTAGTATAAATTAACATCAAAATCGCATTCATTTTCACAATTCGTCAAGCGATTTGAAGATGTCCAAAATGTATTCTGGAGGAGCTGTCGGACGACCCGTTTTTAACGCAACAAATACTAAAATAAATGTCGCAGTTGTTAATAACTCATTTGCCTCATTATAGATTGCGCAGTCAAATTCGATCTTCACAGAAGAGTGACTTTTGAAAGTGGTGTGAATTGTCAAAAGCTCATCATATCTTGCCGATTTTTTGTAATTGATATTCATATTGACAATTGGAAGACCAATTCCGCTTTCTTCCATGCTTTTATACGAAACCCCTTTATTTCTAAGCCATTCCACGCGTCCAATCTCAAAATAAGGGATATAATTTCCGTGATAAACGACTCCCATTTGGTCTGTTTCTGAGTAACGAACTCGCACTTGAGTCTGATGATTTTTCATTTATAAAATATTAAAAAAATTCGAATTTAAAAAGCCGTATTACGACTTTTTTTTATAAAATTAGATACCAAAATATTTTTTTTTACAGAATTTTGTTCACATATTTGTTATCCCGAAATACGGAATAAAATTGCTCCTTTTTTATTAGGAGAATCTTTATAACAATAATAAAAATTTATCTGAATTT